>JAILHK010000048.1 GCA_024695815.1 Prevotella sp. | reverse complement strand
AGCAAGCTTTCATTGCGCTCGTTCCTAGGAGCCTTGTATATTTAATCATTATCTGATTCAGAATGACTATCCAAAAAGTATCAAGTCTATCAACCTATATTAATATAGTATTGACGGTTCGTTTACTGTTACCCAAGTACCGCTCCATAAGGATCAGTACTCGCTTCTTGTACTACTTCTCTGTCTATGTAAATCTTTCAAAGAACTCTTTCTTGTTTTGCGCCTCGTTGTGAGGCGAAAGCGGATGCAAAGGTACGGTTTTTTTTGGAACCGCCAAACATTTTCGTTCTTTTTTTAATAAAAAAGTTGCAGATTTTCTCGTATATTGACAAATCTACAACTTTACACATTATTATATATAGATATATTATTCTCTTTTCCCAAAAATGCGAAGTAGGTACAAGAATAGATTTATAAAGTCCAAATACAAGTTCAATGCACCGAGAAGAGCATATTTCTGCATATGTTCGCCAGCATCAGGTGCTGTCAAGAACATCTGTTTGATACGTTGAGTATCATAAGCGGTCAACCCCACAAACACCAGAACGCCAACATAACTTGCTATCAAAGTCAATCCTGGACTTGCAACAAATATATTCACGATGGAAGCAACAATGAGTCCAATCAGCGCCATCATTAGAATTTTTCCCCACGAAGTCAAGTCCTTCTGTGTGACATAACCATATAAAGACATTGCTCCAAAGGTTGTTGCAGTGATTAGAAAGACCGTCGCTATACTTCCTAAGTTATACATAAGGAATATAGAAGAAAGCATCAAGCCATTCAGAATTGAATAAGCCACGAACAATATTGTCGCTGTCATAAGAGACATTTTGTTGATTCCAGCTCCAAGTCCAATAACCAACAGCAGTTCTGCTCCCACAAGAAGCCAAATTACCACTGGGTTATTAAAGAGAATATTCAGCATAACCGGACTAGTAGCCACCCCGTAGGCAGCCAGCGCCGTTATAACCAATGCGAGAGTCATCCACACATATACTTTTCTCATCAGTGCGGGGAAAGCCAATGATGAGTCCCATTCACGCTGTCTTGAAGACAGTGATTGATAGTTCATTTCTTCGTAATCCATAATTTTAAAATTTTAAAGTATCCATTCATACGTATCGTACATCACAGTACGTCCGCCATATCCTTCCTTATGCGCTATTAATCCCTCATTCAGGACCAGTCCACCCTGTTCATTAGATGTACCAAAATCGAGATATTTCATGTATTGAAAGTCATGATACATCACCTGTTCATAGATGGCTTCCATAGCGCCAAGCCGTTTACCTTCATCGGTTGTCCCGCTATATTGTCCATGCAGAACATGTCCCATCACATAGAAGGTAATACCTCCCACAATCTGGTCATCATGATATGCACTATATTGAATGATCCTGTCTGGGAAGCGAGACTTCAACAGTTCTATCTCTTCAAGTGTATGCACAGACTGTGCCTGAAATTTTTTCTGAAGATTATTATTAAGAACAGGCCAAAACTCTGCCAAACTGGCATCCCTTTTAACCTGTATATCTGCCATTTGAGCCTGTTTCAGTCTTCGTCTATGATCCTTCCTCCAGCGAAGATGAGCATCGAGATTGATGACAGTTCCCGACATGCGTTGTTGCAGTCGTGCGCCACATTTCCAAAACATAGCATACAGATCTTCCTCAGACGGAAGACGATGATAAATCCATGGAATAGAACGATAGAGAACCATTTGAAAACCCATTTGTCGCAGATAGTCGTTCAATTCTTCGAATAAGTGAACCACATCAGCCGTTGTCACATCTTCGTCCATCAGCAGTCCACCATAGGTCAATCCCCTGTGGGAACAAAAAATCTCTCCGACCTCATGAGCCGGGAGAACAGAATGCAGGTGATTTCCCTGGTAGAACAGCAACGAGTGATCCTTAAAACGATCACTATGATAATCCATGTATTCGCGATAGAAAAGGAAAGTAGCGTTACGTGCCTTCTCTACGTACCGATTCCACTCGTCATGATGAGTAGCATCATATCGTACTATACGGAACATCATTTCACTATCTGTTCAAACTCTTTATAGTCATAGATATATTCATCCTCATCAAACAATTCAGAAGCCAGGACCAAGCAAACGGCGCCACTCGAGAAGTCCTCAAGTGTGCGCCATACGTTAGTTCCTACGTAAAGTCCCTGATAAGGATGGTTCAAATGAAAAGTCTGGCGCACATTACCATCATAAACCTCCACGTCAAACGAACCGCTGACAGCAATGATTACCTCCTCACAAGTCCGGTGTGCATGTCCGCCACGACGTTCTCCAGAAGGAATATCGTAGGTCCAGTAAACCCTGGCGATATCAAACGGCACATTCTTCATTTGCTCGGCCACCGTCAGGTTTCCCCTTGGGTCAACGATTTTAGGCAGGTTAATGATACTTACGCGTTTCATACTTTTTAATGTTCGAATTTAGTATAAGGATCAGTTCCCAGCACCGTTTTAGCCAAACGCTTTGCCTTCTCACGAAGTGTATTAACATCCTCATCAACCTCGCCATAGCACAATACCACGCCCATACGGCGACCCTTGTGAGCCTCAGGTTTTCCGAAGATACGAATACGTGTACGATCCTCCTTCAGAGCCTCTGTCAGATTGTAGTCCAGCAAAGACTTATCAACAGGAGCAGATGCCTCTTTTGGTGAAAGAATTACCGCAGAAGCGCCCGCATGTTCTAGATGGATGCCCGCAATAGGCAGTCCCATGACCGCACGGAAGTGAAGTTCAAATTCCGACAGGTTCGTAGTATGTCCCAGTGTCACCATACCCGTGTCATGTGGACGGGGTGACAGTTCGCTAAAGATAACCTCCCCCTGCTTCGTCAGGAAGAACTCCACGCCCCAGATGCCAGCACCCGTCAGAGCCTTTGTCACCTTGTCGGCCATTGTCTGTGCCTGTTTCAGAGCCTCGTCCGACAACTTATATGGCTGCCACGACTCGCGATAGTCGCCAGCCTTTTGTACGTGTCCAATTGGAGGACAGAACAGCGTTGGCCAACCATGTTGCTGAGTAACCGTCAGCAATGTAAACTCAGAGTCGAAGTCAATAAACTCCTCGATGATAACCTCCTTCACATCACCACGCGAGCCTTCCATAGCCTCTTTGAAAGCCTGTTCCAGTTCATCATCATTATGCACATAACTCTGACCGTGCCCAGACGAAGACATCAGAGGTTTAACCACGCAAGGAAAGCCAATTTCGTCGGCAGCTTTCTTAAACTCATCGAATGTCTTAGCATAGAAATACTTTGCCGTTCGCAGACCTAGTTCTTTAGAAGCCAAATCACGAATGGCACGACGGTTCATTGTGAAATTGACTGCACGAGCAGAAGGCACCACCTGGATGCCCTGTTCCTCAAATTGGAATAAGCGTTCTGTACGAATAGCCTCGATTTCAGGAACGATAATATCGGGTTGGTGTTTTTTTACCACAGCCTCCAGAGCATCGCCATCGAGCATATTAAACACTTCACGCTCGTCGGCCACCTGCATAGCCGGTGCATTGTCATAACGATCACATGCAATCACATACTGTCCTGCGCGCATTGCAGCAATCACGAACTCCTTACCCAGTTCTCCTGAGCCTAACAATAGTATTTTCTTCATAGCTTTACCGTTTTACCTAATCCATATTTCATTGCCTGAAAAGGGGTCAGTTCCAGCTTTCCCAGGTAATTTGTTTGTGTGGCATATTTCAATGCCTCATAATTCTTGTATAATCTTTCCTGAATATTAAGAATCACTTTTTTGTTCTTGACCAGCCAGCGTGCCTCTTCTGTTTGTTCTCCCAGCTGTCCACCTTCATTAATGATTGTGACATAAAAACAGCCATCAAAATCAGAGATCTTGTAATGCTTAGTCTTGAATGGCCATAACAAACGGCTCACCTCTATCTGTCCTTGCCACACGCTGATACGCTGAAAAGAGTATAGAAATGCCAGAGCAATTCCCCCCATAAACAATATCGAGAACAACGAGAATGTCACCTGTCCGATTGTCATTTCCCCACTCCCTGTACCCAAGATGCAGCCCAAGGGGAAAAAGAATCCCACAAGTCCAAATCCCAAGCCTCCATACAGGTAAGACTTTCTGAATTCCGAAACGACCTCCTCATTATCGCGCGCTCTGAACTTCTCTTTCTGTTTCACCTTGATAGCCTCACACAGCTCCTCATAGTTACTATAAAGAGAAGAAGCAATGCTGACAACGCGGTGACCGCCACGTATAAGCCTCATCACCTCACCACCTCGTATCTGCGATGTTTCCAAATAATCGAACTCCGTAAAGAAATAGAATCTTCGTTTAAAAGGCAACAGCACACTCCTCGTCTCTATTCCATCCGGATATATCGTGATGCGTCGCAACCAATACAGATAGCCAAGACAAATCAAAAGTCCGATAGCGACGAAAGTAAGACTCATTGGCACGAAGATAGATTTCTCTAGCGCCGAACACCAACTGCTGGCAAGTATTCCCAGAAGAACACCAACCAAACCACCGATCAATGTGCGAAGATTAAATTTCGAAGTTACCATATCTAGTAAGATGACGGCTGAACGAGAGGCGAAGCCTACCTATCAGCATACATATTATCATAGTAATTCTGGTAATCGCCAGAGGTGACGTTGTCGAGCCACGCCTGATTATCAAGATACCAGCGTACCGTCTTTTCGATACCCTCTTCAAACTGCAGACTTGGTTCCCATCCCAGTTCACGCTGCAGTTTCGTCGAGTCGATAGCATATCGCAAGTCATGACCAGCACGGTCGGTGACAAATGTGATAAGATCCATATCCTCACCTTCCTTTCTGCCCAGCAAGCGGTCAACCGTCTTGATGACCACCTTAATAATATCGATATTCTTCCATTCGTTGAAACCACCAATATTATAGGTATCGGCAATCTTTCCTTTATGGAAAATCAAGTCGATAGCTCGCGCATGATCTTCCACGAACAGCCAGTCGCGCACATTCTCGCCCTTACCATAGACAGGGAGCGGTTTGCGATGACGGATATTATTAATAAAAAGAGGTATCAGCTTTTCAGGGAACTGATAAGGACCGTAGTTATTCGAGCAGTTGGTCACCACTACAGGCATACCGTAGGTGTCATGGAAGGCACGTACGAAATGGTCGCTAGAAGCCTTCGATGCACTGTATGGAGAATGTGGATTGTACTTTGTTGTCTCCAGGAAGAACTTGTCACCATACGCCAGATGATGTTCTGCACTTGAGGCCGTGGTGGTGAACGGAGGCTCGATGCCTTCGGGATGCGTCAGTTCCAGCGCACCATAAACCTCGTCGGTAGAGATATGATAGAAGCGCTTTCCCTCGTATTTCTCCGGCAGCGATTCCCAGTACAGTTTTGCAGCCTGAAGCAGCGATAGCGTGCCCATCACGTTTGTCTTTGCAAACGTAAAAGGATCCTTGATACTGCGATCCACATGACTCTCTGCAGCCAGATGGATAATACCGTCCACTTTCTTATCTTGCATCAACTGATAGAAAGCGTCGAAGTCGCATATATCCATTTTCACGAACTCGTAATTTGGCTTATTCTCAATATCCTTCAGATTAGCCAGATTACCAGCATAGGTCAGTTTGTCGAGATTAATGATGTGGTACTCGGGGTACTTGTTTACAAACAAGCGAACAACGTGACTTCCAATAAAGCCAGCACCACCGGTTATTACTATTGTTTTCATATTCATGTGTTTAATTACTCCTTTCCTTGTTTATATTTTCTGTAGGTCCCCATGAGAAACATCACGAGGAATGCCACGAAGAACGTTCTTGAAGCATCTTGCCACGTTTCATCCAGTCCGATGATATAACATAATAACGTAAGTGCTGCCGCAACTATTGTGTCAACAGCTATCTCCACTATCCATTCCATCATAAGCCACTCTCCTTTCTAGGGTCAGCCAGTGTGATGACCTCTAAGTCCTTGAAGGTGCTACCATCAATGGTCAGTCGCATCAGCGTGCGCTCCTTGTGCCATCCCTGAAGTCCGGCTGCACCTGGGTTCAGGTGCAACAGATTCAACGTCTTATCGTATTTCACTTTCAGTATATGCGAGTGTCCGGCGACAAACAACTGTGGCGGATTAGCAAACAGCGTTCCGCGTACAGAGGCATCATAGTTGCCAGGATAGCCACCAATGTGCTTGATCAGCACATCCACATCCTCACACTTGAAGCGATTCAGTTCGCGATACATCAGTCTGAGATCTCCCCCATCACAGTTGCCGCAAACGGCACGTAGGGGTCTGAAAGCAGCTAGTCGCTCCGCCACCTCCACACTGCCAATATCGCCAGCATGCCATATCTCGTCACACTGTTCGAAATAGTGCAAGTACTTATCGTCCCAATAGCTGTGCGTATCGCTGATTAAACCTATCCTTTTCATGCAGTAAAACTATGCTATTCTGGTCGCAAACCAATGCTTTTCTCTCCGTAAAGCTATACTTTACTTTCGAGCGTTAATAAACTGGGCGATGTAATCGGCCGTTTCTTCGATTCCCAGCACCGACGCATCAATGCAGAGATGATAACTCTCAGCAGCGCCCCAGCGCTTGCCCGTATAGTAATTATAGTAGGTAGCACGTTCGTGTTCACCCTTCTCTATAATATGTTGGGCCTCATCGCGCGAACAATGGTGGCGTTCTGCCACACGGTCGATACGAATGTCAATAGGTGCCGTCACAAAGATGTTTACACATTCTGGCATGTCGCGCAACACATAGTCGGCACATCGTCCCACGAACACACAAGACTCCTCGGCAGCCGCCTTACGGATGGCATCACTCTGGATTTTAAACAGCGCCTCTTGCGAAAAGCCATTCTGGTAGAATCCGCTATCGGGAAGATGTACAGCACGAATGTTGAACAGCGAGCGGAAGAAGCCCTTACACTCATCGTTCTGCTCGAAATACTCTTCCGAGAAGCCACTTTCCTTGGCTGCCAGTTCCAGGAGTTCCTTATCATAGAAGCGTGCGTCAAAAGTCTTTGCCAACAACTGAGCCACCATGCGTCCTCCACTGCCCAACTGTCGTCCAACGTTGATGATCAATTTATCTTCGCCATTCATACCTTACCCACTTTAAATTCGCGCATATACTTCCACATCACAAAGGCAGCCATCAGCGCTGCCAGTCCATCGCTCGTTGGCAATGCCGCCCAAAGACCCTTCAATCCCCAAATCATAGGGAACACGATGATCAATGGCAAGAGAATGGTCAGCTGTCTTGACAGCGAGAGGAAGATAGATATCTTCACTCGGCCTATGCATTGGAAGAAGTTTGTAGTCACAGCCTGAAAACCAATCAGCGGGAACAACAGCATATTAATCAATATACCATCTGCCGCCAGGCTTATCTGCACAGCATCCTTCGTAAAGATGCGAGCCATTTCTGAAGGGAAGAGGATGGCCATCAACCAGCCCACCACCATGATGACGGTGGCCGACAGGATAGCCAGGTTAAGACAGCGAAGCATTCGATCGAAGTTCTTCGCTCCGTAGTTATAGCCCACGATGGGCTGCATACCCTGGTTTATACCCATGATAATCATGAAGAAGAACATGCCAAACGTATTGGCAATGCCGTATGCACCTACTGCCATATCGCCGCCGTAAGACAGAAACTGGCGATTCATGAAAATCACGATGATGCACGAAGTGGCATTCATCAAGAAAGGAGAGATGCCTATAGAGATGATATTCTTCACCAGATTGCCTTTCAAACCATAGATGCCACGCTTTAGATGTATCAGTTCTTTGCGGTCCGAGAATATCCACAACTGCCAGCACAGCGCCAGCGTCTGCGAGGTGATGGTGGCCAAGGCGGCGCCCCTGATACCCCAGCGGAACACCCATACGAAGGCAATGACCAGCAAGATGTTCATCATCACCGTAAACAAGGTGGCGTACATCGCATGTCGTGGTTTACCACAGGCACGCAACAACGCATTCATGCCGAAATACATATGTGTAACAATGTTACCCGCCAGGATAATTTCCATGAACTCTCGGGCATAAGGCAACGTCACATCACTGGCACCAAAGAATCGAAGAATAGGATTGAGGAACAACAGACATACCGCCATAAACAAGAATCCCACAATGAGATTCAGCGTAATCGTGTTGCCCAACAAGTGTTCTGCCGTATCATAATCGCGCTGTCCCAGTTTCACGCTGATGCAAGTAGAGGCACCAACGCCCACGGCAGCACCAAAAGCAGCACTAAGGTTCATAAAGGGGAACGTAACCGAAAGACCGTTGATAGCATCAGCTCCCACCAGTTGTCCAATGGAGGCACGGTCGATGATATTATAGAGCGACGAGGCCGTCATAGCCACGATGGCTGGCAACGCATACTGCCACAGCAACGCTCCCACGGGTTTCTGTCCCAGTTCTAATGCTTTCGCTTTACTATCCATATCTTATATTAACGTGTGCAAAGATACGAAACTTTTTCGATTTACCAACGTCTTTCACGCCAAAAGTTTGGCTATTTCATTTTTTATTCATACTTTTGTAATCATTTAAAGAACAATCATTCATGAAACGTCTCATTCTCTTCATGACTTTACTGTTTGCCGGCCTGTCTATCCACGCAGGGAAAATCAAATATCCCGGCAGTAAAGTCTACATCTACAGATACACGCTGACGGACAAGAAGACGACCCATCACACGCTGAAAGAACCTGGAAAATTCCTTTCCAAGAAGAGCCTGAACCGCCGGCGCAAGCAAGGCATTGCCATCGACTCCACCGACCTGCCCATTCCCCAAAGCTATGTCCGCATGTTTTCTTCAAAGGGAACCACCGTGCTGGGCACCAGCAAGTGGCAAAACACCATTCTTGTCAGTTCCAAGGACACCACCGAGCTCCGTCGGCTCGGCACGCTGCCCATTGTCAAGTCATGTCTCTGCGTCTACATCTCGCCCGACTCTATTGAGCGCCCCGCCGATATCCACTGGAACGTGCACGAGACGTTCAATCGCTGGGACTCAATCCACAACGACCCCTATGGCATGTCAAGACAACAGATTGAGACGTTGGCAGGCCACTGGCTCCACGAACAAGGCTTCACAGGAAAGGGCGTTACCATTGCCGTTCTCGATGGTGGTTTTCAGAACTACAACCAGATTCCTGCCCTTCGAGAGACTCGCGTTGTAGGCACGCACGACTTTGTCGTCACGGCCATTGACCACCGTTTCTACAGCGACCCGGAGACATGTTTCAACAGCATTGACCACGGCACAAAGGTATTCTCGGCCCTTGCGGCCAAGGCACCCGAGGTCTGCATGGGCACGGCACCCGATGCCAACTACTGGTTGCTGCGCTGCGAAGACTATAACACCGAGCAACCCGTAGAGGAAGATCTCTGGACCATGGCTGCCGAATTTGCCGATTCCGTTGGTGTGGACATCATCAACTCCAGCCTGGGCTATTATAAGTACGATAACGACCGCGGCAATTACCGTCTGCAGAACCTCGACGGCAAGACAGCCTTCATCTCCCGAACTGCATCCATGTTGGCCCAGAAGGGCATCGTGCTTTGCAATTCCGCCGGTAATTCGGGCATGGGACCGTGGAAGAAAATCAGCGTCCCTGGCGATGCCACCGACATTCTCACCGTTGGCGCCATCGACCAGAAGTCTATCATTGCCGCCTTCTCCAGCTTGGGTCCGACACAGGATGGACGCATCAAACCCGACGTGGTAGCCATCGGAGCCCCCACAGCCCTTATCTCAGGCCGCGGCACACTGATCAACGACATGGGCACCTCGTTCTCAACTCCCATTGTCACCGGCCTCGTTGCTTGTCTTTGGCAGGCGCTTCCCCATAAGAACGCCTATGAGATTATCGACCTGGTGCGCCGTAGTGGCAATCAGTACAAAGAGCCAACCAACATCTACGGCTATGGCATTCCCAACTTCTGGACAGCTTATCAGTTAGGACTATGACCACACTTACGCTCTTCGAACTCAACAACCTGGTACGACAGACCATCGAAGATGCGATGGATCAAGAATATTGGGTAGATGCAGAACTGTCAGAATGCCGCGAGAGCAGAGGACACTGCTATATGGAACTGATCCAGAAAGACGAATTCTCCAATACGCCTGTGGCACGAGCCTCCGCAAAATGTTGGAAGAACACATGGGCCATGCTGCAGCCACACTTTGAGCGCACCACCGGACAGTCCCTGCATGCGGGTCTGAAAGTGCGTCTCAAGGTCTACGCCCAATTTCACGAAGCCTTCGGATTTTCTTGGATTGTCACAGATATAGACCCCACCTACACCATGGGCGACATGGCCCGACGCCGCCAGGAGATTATCAAGCAACTGAAGGAAGAAGGCATCTTCGACCTTCAGAAGGAGCTAACGCTCTCTGCTTTTGCACTGAACATCGCCGTCATCTCCAGCGAGACGGCCGCAGGCTATGGCGACTTTGTCAACCAGTTGGCCGACACGCCCTTTGATTTCCACTCCCAACTATTCCCCGCCATCATGCAGGGCGAACAGGTGGAACAGAGCATCATCGCTGCTTTAAATAGAATCTACCAGCAACAAAACGAGCTCTTCGCCACCCCCTTCGACTGCGTCGTCATCATCCGCGGTGGCGGAGCTACCGCCGACCTGTCCGGATTCGACACCCTGGCCTTGGCAGAGAACGTGGCCAACTTCCCCCTTCCCATCATTACCGGCATCGGACACGACCGCGATGAGTCCGTACTTGACATGATCAGTCATACCAGGGTGAAGACACCTACAGCTGCGGCACAGTTTCTTATCTCCAACATCGAGAAGACCCAGCACCAGATAGAACTGTGCGAAGAACGTATCGTACACTATGTACAAAACAGGATGGAGATCGAACAACTACGACTGGCCCGCCTTTCCGAACGTATTCCCCCACTCTTCTCGTTAGTAAAAACCAAGCAAGAAGCCCTGTTAGACCGCCACTTGCAGACCCTTGTCTCACTCCTGCAAAGAAAGATTGAAAAAGAAGGACACCGTCTAAACCTTTTAGAGCAGAAAGCGCAGGCACTCGACCCAACCCTTCTGCTGAAGCGCGGCTACAGCATCACGCTCCACAATGGCAAGCTTCTTCGCGACCCTTCACAAGTAAAACCCAACGACGAATTAGAAACTCGCCTTGAAAAAGGCACTATCATATCTATCGCCAAATGAATTACGAAGAATCATTACAGCAACTAGAAACCATCGTTCGCAAGATGGAGAACAACGAATTCGGCATCGACGAACTGTCCGAACAGTTGAAATCAGCACTGCAGATTATCAAGCAATGCAAGGAAAAACTGAACAAGACTGATAGCGAAATTAAAAAAATACTGGAAAAAAGTTAGAATTACTTGCTGAAAACAGAATTTTTGTATAACTTTGCATCACTTTTTAAACATTTCTAAACGGATTTAATGATCACAAGAAGATTATGAAAGAACTGGATTGGAAGAATCTATCGTTCGGCTACATGCCAACGGACTACAACGTACGCTGCTATTATCGCAACGGAAAATGGGGAGAAATAGAGGTATCATCAGACGAGTATCTGAAACTTCATATGGCAGCCACCTGTCTGCACTACGGACAGGAAGCATTCGAAGGTTTGAAAGCCTACCGCTGTCCCGACGGAAAAGTACGTCTCTTCCGTGTGAAGGACAACGCAGAACGCCTGCAGTCAACCTGCCGCGGCATCATGATGCCAGAAGTTCCCACCGAGCTGTTTACCGAGATGGCAGAGAAAGTGGTTCGTTTAAATCAGGATTGGATTCCCACCTACGAGAGCGGTGCCACCCTCTATCTGCGCCCACTGTTGATTGGTACCAGCGCACAGGTTGGCGTACACCCCGCCAAAGAATACCTGTTCTTGATCTTCGTAACACCTGTAGGCCCATACTTCAAGGGCGGTTTCTCAAGCAACCCCTACGTCATTGTGCGTGACTACGACCGTTCTGCACCTCTTGGCACAGGTAAATACAAGGTGGGTGGAAACTATGCTGCATCACTGTTTGCCAACAACCTGGCTCACGAGAAGGGCTATGCATGCGAGTTCTACCTGGACGCCAAAGAGAAGAAATACATCGATGAGTGTGGTGCTGCCAACTTCTTCGGCATTAAGGACAACACCTACATCACACCAAAGTCAACATCTATTCTGCCCTCTATCACCAACCGTTCACTGATGCAAGTGGCAGAAGACCTGGGCATGAAGGTAGAGCGCCGACCTATTCCCGAGGAAGAACTGTCAACCTTCGAGGAAGCTGGTGCTTGCGGAACAGCCGCTGTGATCAGCCCCATCTCGTATATTGACGACCTGGAGACTGGCAAGCGCTATGACTTCGGACCCAACCCCGGTCCTCAGTCTAAGAAGCTCTATGACACACTGCGTGGCATCCAGTATGGTACCATCGAGGACAAGCACGGATGGACCACCGTTGTCATTGATTAAACAGCATTTTATCAACCTAAAATACCTACAACTTATGGACAACTTTAATGGAAATGCCTTTCCACAGCAGCCCAAAGACTACAAGACGTGGTCTATCGTGAATCTCATCTTATCCATCATCTGTTGTGGATGTCCGGGAATCGTCCCACTAATACTGTCAATTATCGCCGTCGTGAAATCTAACGAAGTAGCGAGGAATAACAGCATCGGCGAATCGGCCTTACCTGCGGCAATGAATGCCTCTCAGACAGCCAAGACACTGAACATCATCAGCACCGTCTGGATTATTGCATCTCTTATCATTGAGATTATTTACTTCAGCATCTTTGGAGTAGCCCAGATTATGGCCTTGATGAACATGTAATGAAGTCCATAGGCAAAAAAGTATTTATCACATCAGGAATAGCAGCCTCAGCATTCGTGCTGTTGCTGCTATTCCTTTTTAACCCCACGGAGGTCATTCTCGTTCCCAAATGTTCTTTTCATGAGCTAACGGGGCTGAACTGTCCTGGATGCGGCATGCAGCGCTTCCTTCATGCGCTGATACATGGTCATTTCTCAGAAGCCATCCACTACAACTATCTACTCATCATCATCCTGCCCTACATTGTTCTCTTCGCTATTGAAGAGCTGCTGCTGACTGGCAAAAGCCAACAGAGATGGCGCAACATACTGACCAGCAAATGGATTCTCTACGCCTTATGTTTTCTGGCACCCGCATGGTTTATAGCCAGAAATCTACTACACATCTAACGTAATTATTCATCTCAGCGACCCTCTTTCCTGCTGTAGCAGCGCTGAGTATGAACTATCATTTCCACCTTATTTATTTGTAATATCGGAAATTTATTCGTACCTTTGCTCCAAAATAAGATTATGAGCAAAGGAAAACTGGCAAAGTTTGCCGATATGGAGACCTACGAGAATGTGTTTCAGTACCCTTATTCGGTGGTGGACGAAGTTCCGTTTGAGATGCGAGGTCGCTGGCGCGAAGACTATTTCCACAACGACAACCCCATTGTGTTGGAACTGGGTTGTGGAAAGGGCGAGTACGCTGTAGAGTTAGCAAAACTATATCCCAACAAGAACTTTATTGGTGTTGACATCAAAGGTGCACGCATGTGGACCGGTGCCACCCGTGCCCTGAAGGAAGGACAGAAGAACGTAGCTTTCCTGAGAACAAACATCGAAATCATAGACCGTTTCTTTGCACCCAACGAGGTACAGGAAATCTGGCTCACCTTCAGCGACCCCCAGATGAAGAATCCGCGCAAGCGCCTAACCTCCACCTATTTCATGGAACGCTATCGCCGTTTCCTGATTGACAAGGGCATCATTCACCTGAAGACCGACTCCAACTTTCTGTTCACCTATACGGGCTACATGATTGACAAGAACCAGTTGCCCGTGATTGTGAAGACAGAAGACCTTTACCACGACGACCAGATTGACGATAAGGAGCTGCTCTCCATTCAGACCTATTACGAGAGCATGTGGCTGGCTCGCGGCCTCAATATCCGTTACGTCAAATTCCAGTTGCCTCACGATGGACTACTCGCTGAACCCGATGTAGAGATACCACTTGACGACTACCGCAGCTATCACCGCTCGAAAAGGAGCTCGCTTGATACTGCCAAATGAATACTTTGCCTTATGAAGAAAATCCTTACTACCACCCTACTACTACTGACCACACTATGGACTACCGCCCAACAGCTGACCATCACCACCGATGCCGAAGGCCAGTTGGCACAGTTGCTGCCCGATAGCAGTCGTTATTCCGTAGAAGAGCTAACCATCAGCGGTCCACTGAATGGCAACGACCTGAAAATCATTCAGCTGATTGCCAACAGAAACCGCGCAAAGAAGGCTTCTGACCGTATTCTCAAAACGCTCGACCTGTCAGAAGCCAATATCACTGGTGGTAAAAGCAGTTTCCGAATGAAAGCTGGCACACTGCCTGCTGCCATGTTCCTTAATTGCAAAACACTACAGAGAATCATCCTCCCCAATACCACGACAGAAATAAGTCGCAGCTGCTTCAGTGGGTGTATAAACCTGGAAGAGGTTGTCATTCCCGAAGGCACCGAGGTCATTGGCGATTATGCATTCAACAATTGCTCTGCCATGAGGGATGTTACCCTGCCTCAGAGTCTGACCACCATCAAGAACCATGCCTTCGACGGGTGCTTGCTTTTCACCGAAATAGAAATCCCAGCCAGCGTCACGAAGATGGACGCCTATGTGTTCAACAACTGCGTCCGTCTGCAACAAGCCCATATCAAGGGCGACATCAACCGTATTGCCGACAATGCCTTTGCTGGCTGTGTCGCACTGCAGCAAGTCGAGATACCCACTTCTGTCACCCTGATAGGCAACAATGCCTTCAAGGGATGCGCAGCCTTGGAGCATGTGCAGATGCCCGATGCCATCGCCCAGATTGGCAATAATGCCTTTGAAGGCTGCGCCCGTCTGGAACAGATTGAGATGGGCACCGCCACTATTGTGGGCAGCGAGGCCTTTAAAGGATGTATCGGTCTGACAAGCATCAACATTCAGAGTGCTCACCGCATTGGCAGCGGCGCTTTCGAGAACTGCACCAGTCTGGCTACGGCCAACATCGACGGCTATATCAAGAACCTGGGAGAAGAGACCTTTTCGGGATGCAGCAGTCTTGTAGAACTATCAATCCCGACCACCATCAAAGTCATCGGCGAGCATGCCTTCTACGACTGCAAGTCACTGCAAGAAATCAAATTGCCTGAAGCACTCACACGCATACAGGACCATGCCTTTGAAAACTGTGCCAGCCTACGCTGGATACATATTCCCAGCATGGTGAAACAAATGGGAAGCGACGTCTTCGAGAACTGCGTCTCGCTGGACAGCGTCTTCATACAGGGATTTATAGACAAGGTTGAGAGCGATGCATTCCGCTCCTGCCGTTCGCTGCGCGTGGTCCGTTTGCCCATATCCGTGAAGAGCATCCAAGACAACGCCTTCCAGGACTGCACATCGCTGAACAGCATCAACCTGCCCATCTCCATCACCAGCATTGGCGACAATGCCTTTGAGCGCTGTGCTTCGCTGCGCACCGTCATCGTGCCAGCCGCCTGCACCACCATCGGCACCTCTGCTTTTCGTGAGTGCAGTTCGCTGACCCGTCTGGAACTGCCGGCAGCGTTGAAGAAAATCGGCGGTAATGCCTTTGCAAAATGCGTCTCTCTGCGCGAGTTGACCATGCGCTGTCCTCTGCCCCCCTCCATCGCACACAGCACGTTCAAGGGTGTCATCCTGAATGCCTGTAAGATAATGGTTCCAAGAGGTTGTATAAACAACTACACAGAAGATAAATCGTGGAAAAAAATGCCAATTATATTGGATCAGGAATAACACATCAATAATAAAAGCACATATGACATTATATCCAAAACTGATTATGGATGCGCTCGCTACGGTAACCTATGCGGGCACCAAGAAGAATCTGGTAGAAAGCGAAATGGTGGCCGACACTCCCACCGTTGTTCCCATCAACCCTGCCGTGGATGGCAACAACTGGAAGGTCACTGTGGTTTTGGTGTTCCCTCGCGACACCGACCCCTTCCTGAAGTCAACCGTCAAGGCTGCCGAGGCAGCCATCAAATACCACTGTGGACAAGACATTGAGGTAGTGATTGAGACGGAGTTCAAGTCAAAGCCCCGTCCAGAAGTAGAGAAGCTACTGCCCCAGGTAAAGAACATCATTGCCGTGAGCTCTGGCAAGGGCGGCGTCGGCAAATCGACCGTCTCTGCCAATCTGGCCATTGCCCTGGCTCGCCTGGGTTATAAGGTCGGTCTGCTCGATACCGACATCTTTGGTCCTTCAATGCCCAAGATGTTCAACGTAGAGGATGCCCGTCCCTATGCCACAGAGAAAGACGGCCGACAGCTCATCGTGCCAGTAGAGCAATATGGTGTCAAACTGCTCAGCATTGGTTTCTTTGTCAACCCCGACACAGCCACCCTGTGGCGTGGCGGTATGGCAACCAGTGCGCTGAAGCAGCTCATAGCCGATGCTGACTGGGGCGAGTTAGACTATTTCATCCTCGATACCCCTCCTGGCACCAGCGACATCCACCTGACTCTGCTTCAGACGCTGGCCATCACGGGTGCTGTCATCGTGTCAACACCTCAACAGGTGGCACTGGCCGATGCGCGCAAGGGCATCGACATGTATCGCAACGAGAAAGTGAACGTGCCCATCCTGGGACTCATCGAAAATATGGCGTGGTTTACGCCTGCCGAACTGCCAGAGAACAAGTACTACATCTTTGGCAAGGAGGGCTGCAAGCAGTTGGCTCAAGAAATGAACGTGCCCCTCTTGGCACAGATACCACTGGTGCAGAGCATCTGCGAGAGTGGTGATCAGGGGGCACCCGCTGCCACCAAGGTTGACACCATCACCGGACAGGCCTTTATCAACCTGGCCCAGGCTGTAGTGACGGTGGTGAACCGTCGCAACAAAGAGTTGCCAAAAACCAAGATTGTTGGTATGAAGGGTTAATAATTCGTCACCTTTATAGACTATCCAACCCATCCGAGGCCGTGACAGATAAAACTGTCACGGCCTCGGTTATAATGACAGGTATAAGCATAAGAAATATGTTACTTTACTGTAACATTTGATACACCGAACTATATTTATCACTTAATGTATCAATTTTTATAATCTTTGCTCTCGGAATCACATACTTTTGCAAGTACAAAACAATTTATTAATTTAATATTAACTCTAACAAAACAATGCTTATGAGAAAATTATTTTTACTTATGTGTTTGATGGCATCCACTGTAATTGCTTCTGCTACAGACGTATGGACTGATGAACAGCCCGTATCGTGGTCTAACACTATTCAAATTGAGGCTGCTAAGTTTGCAGATATAAAGGTTGGCGACAAGCTAGTTGTTGAATTCAAAGATGCGACAGGCGAAGTTATCGAGCTGCACAGCAATGGCGGGATGTTGCCTGGCACACGCTACGCCCATTATATTTTTCCCGACAATAGCAGTATAGAGGTGTTCGTCACCCAAGCAATGTGTACATCCTTAAAAGAGCATGGCCTAGAGATTTGCGGTAAAGATTTCATCGCGACCAAGGTATGGTATGGTGACGGCAAGCAAAATATAGACGAGAACATCGTATGGACTGGCTATTTCTGGATGGATAACTGGAATACATTGGAGATTACCAAGAACAGCTTCGCAGGTGTTGACTGGAGCGAAGTCTCAGCCATCCGTTTCTGTTCAGAAGCTGGTCGAACCGAATACGTCATCAATGTTCTGATTAATTGGGAAGATGGAGGTAAACTAGGTGATCAGAGCACGATGACCATGACCAACGACTATGCAGAGCTTAGCCTTGATAATATTAATATGGAAGAAAGACTGAGCAATACAGACCGACTCATGATTCAGTGCAACAAAGAGGGCGGCACCCCATTCAACTTCACCGATATCATACTCGTCAAAAAGACTTCAACAGGTATTAATACGATTAAGGGTTCGGCAAAAGCTTCTAAGGTGGCTTTCAACCTTGCAGGTCAGCGTGTGACTCAGCCAACCAAAGGTCTGTACATCATCGATGGTAAAAAGGTGATTCTGAAATAGTCTAGAATAGCTATTAGCCCCCTTCCATGGTAACGGTTAATGGTTCGCTATAAACGAAAAGAAGAGGTCACGTCAGTTACATCTAACGTGACCTCTTTATTGTTTTTTGTCGGTCAACGACAATCGTGCCCTGCCGCAGACCTTGCACCTTTCTACCTAAAAGATCATAGACAGACGATGATTTTTCCGTATCCACATCTGGTTGTTTGATGCTCGAAAGGTCGGCCTTTTTCACGGGTGTGTAGCGCTGATTATTATTAATAATGGTGTTGACCAGTTCCAGTCCCTTCACGTCGTAAGAGCCAGACCTATCCTTTCCGGCAAAGTCCATCATCACAATGCCGGTAGGTCCTGCCTGCGAGTCCACAGCCAGATAGTCTATCACCTTTTGATTGCATTTCGCAGCATTATCCTTGTTGCCATTGGTCGAGGCCGACTGTGTATAGCCAGACGTATGGTTGATGCACACCACCAGATAACGGGTGCCCTGTTCCACATTATTCTTTGTAGAGAAGTTAAGGAGCTTTTCAATACCATTGAGCTTGGCCGTCATATTGTCCAACACCTCGTAGAAGTCCTGCACGTAGAGCGTTCCGATATTTCGGCCCGTGCCCCTGATGCTGGCAGTGACATAGTCGGCCTGATGCCCCCACCCTGTGACAAAAGCTCCCACGGGCTGACTGCCATAGCTATCGCGCGAGAAGACGAGCACCTTGCCGCGCAGTTCGCCCACCCGTCAAGTCGCGCCTGTAGGCGGCCAGTTGCGGCAGTATGTCATCGCTGTTCAGACAGTCACTTATCATGTCAGCCCATTTGTCGCTGTTGCTGTCGCCATCGGTCTCATGGCGCATCACCACCACCACAAACTCAGACGGATGACTGCTGACGAACTTACAGAGCTGTCTCATCGTATTGGCAAACTTTGCGTTGGTCGCTAGGATGCCGTGGTTAATCACCAATTCATTGCCCGACACACAAGGACGGAGATCAAAAGCCCTCACGCCGCATGCCAGTTGTTGTTCGATGGAGAGGTCTTGCGTTTGGGCCATCGCAGCCCCCACTAAACTCGTCAGTCCAGGCCAACCATCGCCCGTGGCACTATCGTGGGTGCCGGGAATGCTCACCTGCGTCCAATAGGTGTTATCGTCAAGCTGTACCATCCAGTCTTCGGCCATAGTGGTGTTCACCATCCCCCCGAAGACCAGCATCAGGAGTACCATTCTTTTCATCTTGCTTTGCATCTTCTTACCATTTAGTTTTAGGTTCATATTTTTAGAATCGACTGCATAATTAATCATCAGAAATGGAATAACCAAGAAAAAGATGCAGGTATTTTTACTTTTGCAAAAATAATTGAATAAAGTCTTAATTTTCATATCTGTAACAGAGTTTCGCATTAATTATCACCATCGTATAGCGAAATGAATTATCTTTGCACCGTCAACAGATTACTAACAATCACGAACCATGCCCAGACTACTTACTCTACTCGTATTACTCCTACCAGACATCGGCTGCTGCCGAGCACAAGACACACTACATGTTGACACGCTGTCGCAAAGCTTAATCGTTGTCAACATGGAAACGGGCGTTCCCATTCGCAACGTCCTGATAACTACTGATAACGGCCAAGAGACTGTCAGCACGTGGGAAGGGAAGTTCCAACTTAAAGGCGGTTTCAAAGAGCTGACGCTCATGCACGCCAGCTTCGAGAAGCGCAGAATGCGCAGCGACGAACTGCAAGGCGACACGATAGAGTTGTTGCCCCGTCTGTTTTCGGTCAACGAGGTCATCATCTGGGGAAAACATCACGACAAGACTGCCACGGCCTTCAAGAAGCCTTCGAAGGTAGATATGCAACTGATGGAGGCCAACCCGAAAGGCTTCAATCCTCTTGGACTTATCTACTGGGGCATTGACGAGTTGTGGCTCAAAAAGCAACGACGCCGAAAAGCGGCCGAAAAGCAACGCAGAAAGATGATTCTTGATAACTATTAGTAGAGGTCTTGATAGGCTATAGTTACACTTTTGATTATCATCTAGCCCCTAGAAAAGGTAATTCTAGGGGCTAGAATGATGCTCCCCAGGGGCTAGAAACGACCTTTCCAGGGGCTAGAATGGAGACAAAAGTGCCACTATTGCAAAACAAAAGCGGCACTTTACCGTAACGAAAGTGCCGCTTTAAGCATAGCAAAGTGCCACTTTTCCGTAAGGAAACTGGCACTTTGCCGTAAGGAGACTTATGCTTTGATCTGTTTCTTGCGCTGTTCTACGCGCTCCTTCATTTCCCGATATTCCTGTTTAATACGTTTATGTGCCTGATTAATCTGGAACGAATAAACGAAGTAAGCCAACAGGAAGTAGGCACCAGCCTGGGTCCACAGAATACGATACTCTGTCAACACATCGGCGAGCGAAGCACCCATAGAGTTTAGACGCACATAGGCACGGACGCCAAAGGTCGAGGGGAAGAGCCATGAGATGCCCTGCCAGACACCGGGGATGTTGGACTGTGGCCAACTGAGACCCGTCAGAAACAGCAGGGGCACGGACACAAAGACCATGAGTAGCATCACATTCTCGCGATAGCGAACCAGACACGACACCGTCATTCCAAAGAAGATACATGCCAGGATGTATGGGAGGGCAATTGCCAACAGCGATGTCCAGCTGGCCAGCTGTGGGAAATGGAACAGTCGGGGTATGGCCAACAGCAGCCAAGCGCCCATCACGGCATAGACCATGAAATAGGCCAAGCCCTTGCCAGCCACGATACGCGACACGCCATGATAGTGCTTACTCATGGGCACCAGCTGACCATAGCGGTTTTGCTCGCGCGCCGTTCCTGATGCCAGACCGACGCCCAACACCAAGGTCTGCTGCAGTATGAGCATCAGCACACCTGGCAAGATAGACGAACCATAACCAGCCAAGGGGTTGAAGATGGGCACCTCGTCGAATGCCAGCGGCTTCGAGGCTATCAGTTCCTCTTGCTTGGTGTAGCGACCTGCCAACTTGGTCTTAATCTCCGTACCCATGTCCATGGTCACTAGCTGCGCCGTCTGGAATATGGCCTTGTAGGTCAGCATCAACGCCATGTCGCAATACACGCTGACGGTGGCTTGCTGCAAACGGTTGATGTTCGAATCGAAATCGCTTGGGATATAGTACACACCCTTCACCAGTTGGCGACTGACTAGCGATTTGGCCTCGTCCATATCCTGGGCATAGTATGCCACCCTGACATCGGCCGAAGCATCGCACATGCGGATGAACTGTCGCGACAACGAAGAATGCGAGTCGTCAACCACCGCCACAGGCACCTCGTGCACCGTTTCGTTGTTGTATATCCACGAATAAAGCAGCGGATAGACAATAGGCACCACAAAGAAGAAGATGATGACACCTTCGTCTCTGACCATCAGTTTCACCTCTCGCCACCAGATGAAACAAATGTCGTGAAGCCCTTCGTTCAGATTACGGAATATAGACATAGGTAAGCATTGCATTCTTTATTTTCTTCATCACAAACCAAGGCAACAGCAAGAATGCTACCAAGGCTGCAAAATGGAACCACGCATCAATCAGCGGGAAACCATTGAAGATACATATCTGATAAATCATAAAGTAATGGCGCAACGGGAAAAGCCACGACAGCGACTGCAATGCGCCATCCATGCCCATCACGGGGAAAGCCGAACCGACCATCGAGATGCTGAGCACAGCCCATAGCGAACAAATACTGAGCGACATGCGCAACGAGGGCATGAGACCAAAAGCAAAGATGCCAAAGCCCTGAGCCGAAAGCACCTGAATGAGTCCGAGCAGTACCAGCATCCACGGGCTGCCCAAATGCGGGAAGCCCAATACGGAAAAGACATAGAACTCGTAAACATAGATGATAGCCAGGAAGATGAGCGTCTGCACCAAGAACTTGCCAATAATGGCCACAAGGATGTTGTTGCCAGCCATCTGCATCAACTGTTTGCCTGTGTCGAACTTGATTTCCGTTCCCAGCGAATAAGCTGAAATCAGGAAGATAAACAGCATGATGATACCAGGTACCATCACCGTTGTAAGATAGATGTTATAGCTGCTCCACGGGTTGGCAATCTGATGTAAGTCCACACGGATGGGCTGCAGCAGTGTCTGGATCTGATCGTCGGTCAGGCCCTTGGCCCGCATCGTGGCTTGTCCCAAAGATGCCGAGCCGAGCGTTGATATGGTTTTCATATCCTTCATCAACAAGGCTCCTGCTGCCATGGTGGTGTATGTATAGTAAAAAGAAATCTTCGGCTGACGGTTGGCCAACAGGTCGTCGGTGGTTCCCTTCGGCAGATACATAAAGGCATATATCTCGTTGCGCTGAATGGCGCGTCGTGCTTCTGTCACACTGGGATAGCGTGCCACGACATGCGACATCTGGAAAGCATCCAAGCGATGGGTCAGCGAACGCGTCATCGAGGTGTTGTCCAGGTCAACAACACCAAGAGGCATCTCGGTGGGCAATCCCTCTTGCAGCATCGAGGTGAAGAACACGATCACCAAGACGGGAAAGACCACCATGCAGAAGGCGTAGAGGTGATTCCGTCTAAGAATCGCCAGCTCGCGCATCATCAAATGGAAAATTCGCAATAGATATCTCATTTATTTGATAATCAACGACATTCCCGGACGGAGTCCTTCTATCTTCTCGACCGGACGTGCCTTTACCTCAAATGTTTTTAAGTCATATTGGCCATTGGCCTTTGTGGCTTTCCACACGGCATAAGAGCCCTGGTCTTTCATGTAGTACACCTTCATCTTGACGGTCTTGTTGAAGGCTGGCACAAAGGCATCGAACTCGGTGCCGATAGACAAAGAGCCCAACTGATCCTCGCGTACGTTAAAGGTGCCCCACATATCGTTCATCATAGAGATGGTCATGATGGGACTGCCCGTGCCAACCAGCTCGCCAACCTTTGGGTAGATGTTGCTCACCTCACCGTCCATCTGGGCTATCTGCACCGTTTCGCTGATATACGAGTTGACCTCCTGCACGGCACCCTTGGCACGGTTCACCTGTGCCTGGGCAGCCAATTTCTCTTCACGACGGGCACCGTTTTGTGCCATATCATACTGACTCTGAGCTGCTTTCATCTGAGCCTCAGAGGCTTTATACATGGCCTGAGCCTCATCGCGTTTCTGAGCGCTGACCACACCCTCGTCGAACAGACGCTGTACGCGGTTGTATGACTTCTCGGCAATCTCGTAGGCTGCCTTAGCCTGCTGCAGCAACTGATAGGCGCCCTGCACCTGTTCCTTGCGAGCACCGTTTTTTGCCATCAGTTCCATGGCCGAAGCGGCATCCTCGGCACTCTGTGCCTGTTGTCTCTTGGCGTTCACCTCGGGGGCATCGAGAATGGCCAGCGTATCGCCAGCCTTCACGAAGTCGCCTTCCTTCACACGAATCTCAAGGATACGACCAGGTACCTTGCTTGACACACGATACTCCGACACTTCCACCTGACCCTGAATCAACTCGGGGTCGCGGCCAAGGGCAAAGAAGCCAATGAGTGCTACTAGTATGACCACGCAGGAGAAGCCTAGGATGGCATACAAAATATTCTTATGTTGCGTTGATGCTTGTACTGACATAATTCAAAATGATTATATAACAAAAACTCTTAACTCTAAACTAAGACTACTTAAGTTGTCCCATGGCTTTCTGCAAGTCCACCTGTGCCATCTTAACATCGATGTCGGCATCGATCTTCTGCGACTTAGCCTGCAGCCAGGCAGTCTGAGCCTCCATCACGGTGGTGGGGGTTATCACGCCTTCGCGGAAACCAATCTCTGCAGTACGTAGGTTCTCTTCTGCGCGCTTGATGCTGGCCTGCGCCATGGCCTGACGCTTGTTGGCCTCGTCAACCTTAAAGTTTGTCTGGTTGACCTGCAGCTCAATCTTCTCGCGAGCCTCTTCCAGTTCCAGGTTGGCAATGGCTGTGGCACCTTTAGATGCTCTCACCTTATAGTTCACGTCGCCCCAGTTCCAGATGGGCACTCGCACGGTCACGCCGACATTCCACATGCCGCCGAACTTTTTCTCAAAGCCATTGAGCAAGTTAGGATTGGAAACAATATAGCCACCGGTGAGCAGTACCTGAGGCAGATTGCCGGCACGCAACAGGTTGGTGGACTGTCTCGACAAATCGACAGCATTCTCTAGCAGTCGCAGCTCAGGACGGTTCTCCATGGCTGCAGCACGGGCCTCTTCGCTATCCGTTCCAATAACGGGCATCGCCTCAGCCAGGCTGTCGGTATTCTCATCGACCAAGGTGATATTGCTATCTGAAGGCAGACCAATCTGCTGGCAGAGCAACATCTTGGCCAGCACAAGTCCGTCGTTCACTCTCTGAAGATTCATTTCAGCCTCGCTCACCTTCACGCTGACGCTCAGTCCATCGCTGCGAGTAGCAACGCCCTCGGTAATCATCTTCTGCACGTCGTCCTCCAGTTTCTTCACCACCTCGAGGTAGCTCTCGGCCAGACGCTGCTTGTGCCTCAGCGAGACAACCAGCCAATAGGTCTTGTCTGTCTCATAAAGTGTGATCTGGCGGGTGGCATCCTGCGTATGTTCGGCCATCTCCTGGTTAATGCGTGCCATCTTGTTCATGGCCACGATACTACCGCCCATGAACACAGGCTGTGTGAGCATTACCGAACCGGCAAAGATGTTACGACTGTCGGTTTCCAAGGCATCTACAATATGCTGCCCTGTGGCATCGAGCACACCGAGCAGCGTCGCAATGGCAGGAGCCGACGATGCGCCGGGCACCACCTGATCCATCCGTTGTCCTGCAGCCGTGCCCAACTTGGGGAAGGCACCCTTCTGGTCATCGTTCAGCAGAGACACCTCACGACTGGTGTACTGATAAGTACCTATGGCGGCAACATGCGGCAGATACTTCGTGCGCGCCGACTTCCGCAGATTGTCGGCAACATCCTGTTTCAGCTGCTGCACATTCATCTGCTTGTTGTTGCGCAAGGCCATTGCTCTACAACTGTCCAGGCTCAACAACTGCTGTGCGTCAGCGGCTGCCGCTCCCAGTGTCAGAAGGCAAAGACCTAAAGCCAAACGTTTATTCATAGTTAGTTTATTTGAAATTAAATGTTCTAGATCCGATCATATGACCATCGGCAAAGATACTGACGCGGTATTCGCCTGCCTCGAGGAACTCGCCCACGGTCCAGAAGGTCTGCACGCTGGTCTCCTCACCATTATATTCAATGACCTTCTTCATAGAATACTCCAGTTGACGGTTCTCATAGGCGAACGTACCGGCAGAGAACGACTGTCCGTTGGGCTTGGTAATACGCACATAGATAGTGCGGTTGCCGTTGGACGCTGTCACGTTGCGTGCTATATTGAAGCCCACCTGCAGGGTCTTGGCATTCTTAATCTTTTTCTCTGCCTTTCCACGCTTGTTCAGCGGCGTCATGGTGATGCCCGTAGCATCAAGCTGGGCAGCAATAGCCACTTTCTCTGTCAGGTTCTGCTTCTCCTGTTGCAGGTCGCGCTTCTCCAGATTGGTTTGTTCCAGCTGACCTCTGATTTGGCTATTCTCGGCCATCAGATTCTTGTTGACCTGATTCAGCGAGTCTACCTGGCGGATATACGAACGCAACACCTCGCGCACCGTGGCCAGTTCCTTCTTCAATCGTGCTATCTCGCGTGCATCGCTGGCCTTCACATTCTTCAGTTCTTCGAGCAGTTGCTGTGTGCGCAGCTGTTCCTGCGTCAACTGTTCAATGATAGAGTCGTTGTTAATCTGAGTCATCATCTCACTATACTGCAGTGTGAAGCGCTCATATTCATTTTCCATTTCCTGTTTATCCAACTCAGCCAGCTCTTGCATCTCAGCCACCTGTTGCTTCTGCTGTTGAAGTCCGATAAACAAAGCAACAGCTAAACCAATTAGTACTGTGATTACGGCTATGCTAATAACAATCCAACTTTTCTTCATTTTTCTTATTTTTCTTTTCTAAATTAACTGTGTGCAAAAATAATAGATTTTCACGAATGCGCCAAATTATTCTTTACTTTTTCAACCAATCTAATAATAATAAGGTAAAAAGGAAGAATAAACAGACACAAAAGAAGGCCGCCGCCCGAATACCGGGACGGCGACCTTTCTGCCATTCGTTTTTATATACATTTAATCCACCATGACAACCAGCGTCTTGCCCTGTGCCAGGTCGGCATGGTTTACGAACCAGCCTTTCAGAGGTTTGCCTCCAATCGTAATCTGACGGATTTTCTCGCCTTGACCTTCTTTCTGGATAACGAAAGTCTTGCCTGTGGTGCCCAGCGTGAACTCAACTTTGTCGAAGAGAGGTACGGTGACAATGTACTGCGGGTCGGCAGGCGAATAGGTGTAGATACCCATGGCGTTGAGGGCATACCACGACGACATCTCGCCAGCATCGTCCATTCCGGCATAGGCCAGATGATGTTCACCCATGCCATAGTAGTTGTTCATCAAGGCGTTCAGGATGCGCTGAGCCTTCTCCTGACGGTCGATGAAATAGTAGGTATAGGGAATGCCGTGACCAGGCTGGTTGCCGTGGCAGTAAGTACCCAGGTAACCAGTGAGGTTCCAAGCCTCGTAACCGCCACAAGGGGTAGAGAAAAGCGAATCGAGTTTCTGTTCTACAGCCTGATGCGACGGATAGAGAGCTATCATGCCTTCAGGATCGTGGGGTGCAAAGAACAGCGAGTTCCAGGCATCGGCCTCACGATACATATACTGATAGTAGGGATAGTTTGGACGGAAGTCTTTAATCCACTGACCTTCGCCATTGCGCAACACCTTTCCACGCCAGAAACCAGTAGAGGGGTCGAACAGGTTCTTGTAGTACTGTGAATGCTGGAGCAGCATCTTCTCGTTTTTCTTGTCTTTCAGCACACGAGCCACCAGCGCCGTGGCATAGTCGTCATAGGCATACTCCTGCGTCTTGGTGACAGAGCCTTTGTACTCATCCTCGGTAGGCACATCGGTGGTGTCTTTCTCAGAAATCCATCCACGCTCCAAATACTCGTCGAGATAAGGACGGCCGCCACGTCCGGGCACGGTGGCATTTTTCAGCATCAGTTGGTAAGCCCTACGCAGGTCGAAGTCGTGAATGCCCCTCAACCAGGAGCCTGCCACAAAGGCCGAAGCATGGTCGCCATGGAAGAATGTGGGCATATAGCCACCGTGTTTCTCGCCTCTGTCAACACACGACTTGATAATGTCTGCCACCACCTCGGGCGAGATCATGCCCAGCAGGATAAGCTTGTTGCGATAGGTGTCCCACAGCGAGGGGTCGGTGTAGTAGGCATAGTCGCCACGCACCACCTGTCCGCGGTCGTCACGATACTCGCCATTGGCATCGCTGCGCAGGCTGGGCCACAGGAAAGCACGATAGAGTGTGGAGTAGAACATGTCCTGCTGCTTGGCAGTACCGCCACTGACACGCACATGTCCTAAGAGCTTCTCCCAGGTCTGGTCGGCATCCTGGCGCACCTGGGCAAAGGACTTACCATCCTTCAACAGTTCTGCTTCAAGATTGGCTTTGGCATTCTCGATGCTTACAAAAGAAAAGCCGATGCGCACCTCCAAAGGCTTAGCAGCACGGCAATCTTTAAACGTGACGACGCCAACGCTGTTGCGATGTTCGCTGGCCATCACGACAAAATCTATAACATAGTTGGTGACTGCATAGAAATAGGCACGTCCCTCGCCATCCTGAAAACCGGCGAAGGCATTGTCTGCAACTTTCTTCACCTGATAACCGCGCGGATGGGCATTGGAATGGGTGATATCTACCATCAGCATTTTCTCGTCGCCAGCGCGGAAAGTATAGCGGTGGTAGGCACAACGGAGCGTGGTGGTCAGCTCTGCATTTACCTGATAGCGGTCGAGCCACACCTGGTAATAGCCTGGCGAGGCCGACTCGTGTTCATGACTGAACCATGAGCAATAGTTATCGGGACGGAATTTTCCTTCAGTAGTGACTGGCAGAATGGGCACATGCAACAAGTTCCAGTGGCCTTTGCTGGTATGGGCAAAGCCATAAATCTGGCGGTCTTCATACTGATAGCCAGAACCGGAGTGATACATGGTGACGGGTGTAGCCTGAACCATGGCATTGGGCATGGCAGCACCGGGGAAAGTCTCTGCGCCCCAAGCGCGTTTGGTCTCGGTTCGGGTGTAGCCAAGGTCCTGTGGCGACCATAATGTTTCCGTGCCCATCAGTGGGTTTACATGCTTTGTAATGTCTCCTGCCTTTGTCTGAGCAACAGCTAGGAGCGCAGCAGATAGAAGTAATAATTGTCTTGTTTTCATTCGTTATTTTACTATTTATCGAAACCTCGGTTTTTAGCGTCTAGTCAGGCGTTTATCCTATTCGGGGTGCAAAATTATAAAAAAAGAATCAATTATTTGGCCGTTTAATGTTTTTTATCTATCTTTGCCCGCAGACAATTGGATTGAAAGCCTATGAAAAAAAACAGTTTTATATATCGGGCCTTTGACCTATATTATGACGGTTTTCGCCATATGACTCTGGGCAAGACGCTTTGGATCATTATTCTGATAAAGCTGTTTATCATATTCTTAATCCTGAAACCATTCTTTTTCCCCAACTACCTCAAACAGAATGCGAATGGCGACGAAGCTGGCTTCGTAGCTCATGAGCTGACTGAGCGTGCCAATAAGAACTAAAAACAAATAAGCACTATGGAACATCTACTATTAAACATCGATGCCGGAACCATCGACTGGTCGAGGGCACAATTTGCACTGACGGCCATATACCACTGGCTGTTTGTGCCGTTGACACTAGGACTGGCTGTCATCATGGGCATTGCCGAGACCATTTACTACCGAAAGAAAGACGAGTTTTGGAAGCACACGGCCCAATTCTGGCAGAAGCTCTTTGGCATCAACTTCGCCATGGGTGTGGCCACGGGCATCATCCTGGAGTTTGAGTTTGGCACCAACTGGAGCAACTATTCCTGGTTTGTGGGCGACATCTTTGGAGCGCCACTGGCTATCGAAGGCATCGTGGCCTTCTTCATGGAATCGACGTTTGTGGCTGTCATGTTCTTCGGTTGGAAGAAAGTGTCGGCTGGTTTCCATCTTGCTTCGACATGGCTCACGGGGTTAGGAGCCACCATCTCTGCCTGGTGGATTCTGGTGGCCAACGCATGGATGCAGTATCCCGTCGGTTGCGAGTTCAATCCCGACACGATGCGCAACGAGATGGTCTCTTTTTCTGAAGTGGCCCTTTCGCCCTTTGCAGTATCAAAGTTCTGCCACACGGTGACCTCCGCATGGATCATCGGAGGCGTCTTCTGTGTAGGTGTGTGCTGTTGGTATTTGCTCAAGAAAAGACATGTCAAGATGGCTGTAGAGAGCATGAAGATTGGAGCTGCAGTAGGACTGGTGGCTGCTTTGCTAGCCGGTGCCACGGGGCATAAGTCTGGTATGGACGTGGCCCAGGTGCAGCCCATGAAACTGGCTGCCATGGAGGCACTCTACGACGGAGGTACCGAGCAGGGACTAAAACTGATAGAAGGTATCGAGGTGCCTTATGGCCTATCCATCATGGCCACCAACAACCCAAGGGGCTTCGTGCCTGGCATCAACGACATTCTGAATGGCTATACAACGCCTGATGGGCGCGTGGAGCCATCGGCCGACGAGAAGATAGAACGCGGCAAGAAGGCCATCAACGCTCTGGCTGCCTATCGCAAGGCGAAGGCTAATGGCGAGGATGGTGCCGCACACCTGGCCACGCTACAGAAACACATGAAATACTTTGGCTATGGCTATGTGCGCAACAAAGAGGAGCTGGTGCCGCCGGTGTTGGTGAACTTCTGGGCCTTTCGTGTGATGGTTGGCGTGGGATGCTTGTTCATTCTGTTCTTTGCCGTGGTACTGGCCACGCTATACCATTGGCCTAAATGGTTGTTTGCCAAGCGCGACATCACGAAATTGCCTGCATGGCACTACTGGGGAGCCATTATGTTAGTACCCCTGAGCTACATCGGTTCGGAATGTGGATGGCTGGTAGCCGAATTCGGTCGTCAGCCTTGGACCATTCAAGACATGCTTCCTACCTGGGCAGCTGTCAGCGATCTCCACTCGTCGAGCGTCATCATCACATTCTTCTTGTTCCTGATTCTGTTCACCACCATGCTGGCGGTGGAAATCAGTATTCTGTTCAAACAGATTAAGAAGGGACCGAAGGAGTAAGCTTTGAGAGTTGATTATTACCATTAACTACCAAAAACGATATCACTATGCTAACATATTCATTTCTACAACACTATTGGTGCTTCTTGGTATCACTTCTAGGAGCCCTGCTGGTATTTCTTCTGTTTGTTCAAGGTGCCAACTCCATGATATTCTCATTAGGACATCATGACGACGAACGCCGACTACTGATCAACTCAACAGGTCGAAAATGGGAGTTCACGTTTACTACCCTTGTGACCTTTGGCGGCGCGTTCTTCGCGTCGTTCCCCCTATTCTACTCCACCTCCTTCGGTGGCGCTTACTGGTTGTGGATGCTCATTCTCTTTACGTTTGTGCTGCAAGCTGTGAGCTATGAGTTTCAAAACAAGATAGGCAACCTCTTAGGACCGCGAACCTTCCAGTGGTTCTTGGTTATCAACGGCATCTTTGGTCCGCTGTTGTTGGGAGGAGCCGTGGCAACTTTTTTCGAAGGTTCAAACTTTATCGTGGAAAAAGACAACCTGATTAATGCCGAGACCATCACCCCCATCATCAGCCGTTGGGCCAATGCATCACACGGACTCGATGCCTTGCTGAATCCCTGGGTATTGGTATTTGGCTTGGCAGTGATGTTCCTGGCGCGTACACTGGGCATTCTGTACGTCATCAACAATGTGAACGACGAGAACATACGCAGTCGTGGCAGTGTGCACCTGGTGGGAGCAGCCATTCCATTTGTAATTCTCTTTGTAAGTTATCTAGTCCACCTTCTCTTAAAAGATGGTTATGCCTGGAAGCCAGAGACTGGCGAGATTTTTATGGAACCCAACAAATACCTGCACAACATGGTGGACATGTGGTATATCACCGTGGTGATGGTGATAGGCATCGTGCTGGTGCTTTGGGGCATTGCCACCGAGATACTGCGCAACAGCAAGTTCTTTGTGCATCATCCCGCTCTATTCAAGTTTGCAGGCATCTGGCCTGCGGGCGTTGGTACCGTGCTGACAGTGCTGTCACTTCTCCTGATGAGCGCGTGGAACCACACCGCCTACTACCCTTCTACGGCAGACCTTCAGTCTTCGCTGACACTCGAGAACTCGTGCAGCAGCTATTTCACGCTCCACACCATGTTCTATGTTTCACTGCTCATTCCCCTGGTGCTGGCCTACATCTGCTACGCATGGTCCAAGATTGACAGTAAGCCTATAGACAAAGACGAGATAGCCAACGACGAGCATGCTTATTAAAAAAAACGGCTAAAGTATGTCGTTTGTGAGAAAAAATGTCTATTTTTGCAACCAAATCAACAAATAACACTATTAAAGACCTTATGAGAGAGTATAGATTATTGAACCAAGACGAGATTCATGTGCTTGAAGCCAACGGTTGTTGGGCAGAAGATTGGAGTCGCATACAGGTGGCATCCGATTTCAAACCATATAATTTTCACCGTGTGATATTCTATGGCGGCATACGCTTAGGATCGTTCAACAAGCAGGTTGAGGTCAGTTCTGGCTTTTTTAAACATTCAGGTATCAATGATGCCACACTGCGCAATGTCAGCGTTGGCAACGACTGTCTGATTGAAAAGGTTGGCAACTTTATCAATAACTATACCATCGGTGACGACTGTTACATCTCGAACATCTCTACCATGGAAACGCTCGAGGGTGCCAGTTATGGTGCCGGTTCTACCATTTCTGTGCTGAACGAAATGGGCGACGGTAACGTGACGTTGTTTCGCGAACTGAACTCACAACTGGCTTCGTTCATGGTGAAGCATCATAGCGACAAGGCTCTCATCAACCAGCTGCGTCAACTTATCGATGATGAGGTACGCATCAGCACACCAGAACGTGGTATCATTGGCAATCGCGTGAAGATTATCAACACGAAAGATATCACCAACACCGTCATCAAGGGCGACTGCGAGATTAGTGGTGCAGCACGTTTGAACGAATGTACCATCCTGAGCAACGAAGATGCCAGCGTGTACATCGGCACAGGCGTCATCTGCGAGAACTCCATCATCTGCGATGGTTGCTCTATCAACAACTCGGTGAAGATGCAAGACTGCTTCGTTGGTGAGGCTTGTCAGATTACAAACGGTTTCACTGCCGAGGCTAGCCTGTTCTTTGCCAACTCATTCATGGCCAACGGTGAAGCATGTGCTGCATTCTGTGGTCCTTTCTCTGCCTCGCACCACAAGAGTTCTCTGCTGATTGGCGGCGAGTTCTCGTTCTATAATGCCGGTTCAAACACCAACTTCTCGAACCATGCCTACAAGATGGGCCCCATGCACTACGGCACGCTGGAGCGTGGCACCAAGACTGCATCGGGCTCTTACGTGCTGATGCCAGCCACAATCGGTGCTTTCAGCGTTTGCTTCGGCAAACTGATGCACCACCCCGACACACGCTGTCTGCCGTTCTCTTACTTGATTGCCTACGGCGACACCATGTATCTGGTGCCAGGCCGCAACATCACCACCGTAGGACTCTATCGCGACATCAAGAAATGGCCTAAGCGCGACAAGCGCTCAAAACAGTCAAAGAAGAGTATCATCAACTTCGACTGGCTCAGTCCTTTCACGGTGGGTGAGATTATGCAAGGTATCGAGATACTGAATGCCTTGCGCAACGCTTCAGGCGAGAATGTAACGATTTATAACTTCCATGAGTACGTCATCAACGCATCATCACTGAAGAAAGGTCTGAAGTACTACGACATCGCCCTGCGTATCTATATGGGAGCTGTCTTGAAGCGTGCCCAGAAAGAGGGCTATATCGGCAAGCCCATTAGCAGCATCGGTAAAGGCACATGGGTTGACATGAGCGGTCTGTTGTTGCCTCAGAGCGAAGAGCAGCGTCTCGTCGACGACATCAAGGGAGGTAACATCGACAATATCCAGCAGGTGTTGGATCGCTTCGACGACATCAACCGCCACTATAGCGACTATCGATGGGCATGGAGCTACCAGATGATTTTGGACTACTACCACTTGGAAGAACTCAACGAGGCAGCTTGCGAACGTATCCGTGAGGACTATATTCGTGCTCGTCGTGCATGGATTGCCGAGATACGCAAGGATGCCGAGAAGGAATTCCAGATGGGCGATGTAGAACAGGATGTCTTTGACGACTTCCTATCTAAACTCGATCATGAAATTGACTACGAGAACTAATTAATCGAAGATAAATGAATTTTAAACTGTTTTCAGGAGCCAGTGTCCTTACACTGGCTCTCTCCTTATTGACCAGTTGCAGTAAGGACTATGAGACCGTCAAGGACGATCCCACTCAAACACGAATTTATACGCTTGACAACGGTCTGAAGGTCTATCTGAGCGTCAACAAGGAGGCACCACGCATCCAGACCTACATTGCCGTACGCACAGGTTCTAAGAACGATCCTGCCGAAACCACTGGTCTGGCCCACTACCTGGAACACCTGATGTTCAAGGGCACTGACAAGTTTGGCGTGACCAACGTCAAAGCCGAGGAGCCACTTCTGGACGACATCGAGGCGCGCTACGAGCAGTATCGCAAGTTGACCGACCCCGAAGCACGCCGCCAGGCCTATCATGAGATAGACTCTGTCAGTCAGTTGGCTGCCAAGTATTTCATCCCCAACGAATACGACAAGCTGATGGCTATCATCGGCTCTGAGGGTTCTAATGCCTACACCAGCGAAGATGTGACCTGCTATGTAGAAGACATTCCCTCCAACGAAGTCGAGAACTGGGCCAAGATTCAAAGCGACCGCTTTCAAAACATGGTGATTCGCGGTTTCCATACTGAACTGGAAGCCGTCTATGAGGAATACAACATGCACCTATCCAGCGACATAGACAAGTTGTTCGTGGCCATGGCTGCCAAGCTTTTCCCCAACCATCCCTATGGCACACAGACCACCATTGGCACACAGGAACATCTGAAGAACCCGTCTATCTCGAACATCAAAGCCTACTTTAAGAAATGGTATGTGCCCAACAATGTGGCTATCTGCATGGCTGGCGACTTTGACCCCGACGAGGTGATGAGCATCATCAAGAAATACTTCGGCGAGTGGAAGGCTGGCGATGACGTAGAACAGCCTACCTTCCCCGAGCAACCGGCCATTACGGCTCCTATCGACACCACCGTGGTGGGACTGGAAGCAGAGACCATCTGGTTGGGTTGGCGTTTCGACAAGGCCAGCTCGCTGCAGGCCGACACGCTGCAAGTTGTGGAGCAGATGCTGAGCAATGGCACTGCCGGTCTTATCGACTTGGACATCAACCAGCAAATGAAAATGCTGGAAGCATGGGCTGGTTCACAGACCAACATGGACTACTCCATGTTCCTGATGGCTGGTACGCCCAGCGAAGGACAGACACTCGACGAAGTGCGCAGCCTTCTTCTTGACGAGATTGAGAAGCTGAAGAAGGGCGATTTCTCTGACGACCTGTTGCCTTCTGTCATCAACAACCTGAAGCTCCAGTACTACAATGCACTTGAGTCTAACCGTGCTCGCGCCAACATGTTCGTAGAGGCATTCATCAATGGCACACCTTGGCAACAGGAAGTAGAGTGGTTAAGTCGTCTGGAAGGCATGACCAAAGAACAGATTGTGGCTTTTGCTAACAAGCACTTCCAGAACAACTATGTGGCTGTCTATAAGCGTCAGGGGGTTGATACCACTCAGAAGAAGATTGAGAAGCCTGCCATCACGCCTATTCCAGCCAACCGCGAGCTGGTGTCCAACTATGTCAAGAACATACAAAACGCCAAAGTAACGCCTATAGAACCAAAGTTCGTTGACTTCAAACGCGACCTCACCTTTGGAGAGACCGATTCAAAGTTGCCTTACATCTACGTCAAAAACGTAGAGAACGGCCGATTCACGCTGGCCTTCCACTATGCCTTTGGCGAAGAGAGCGACGTGCGTTATAACTATGCTGCCGAGTATCTGGACTATCTCGGCACCGACTCACTGTCTGCCCAGCAGTTGAAACAACAGTTCTATAAGTTGGCTTGCAACTACAACATCAGCGTGGGCGAGCGCGACATCTTCGTGACACTGAACGGACTGAGCGAGAACATGCCCGAAGCCCTGGCACTGACCGAACACGTGATGCAGCATGCCAAGGTTGACAGCGCTGCCTACATGCAATATATTGCCATCCGCGAGAAAGGTCGCATGGACCAGAAGACAGACCAGGATGCCAACTTCCAGCGTCTGTTCAGCTATGGTATGTTTGGTGCCTACAACCCCTATCGCAACGATTACACAGCACAGCAGTTGGCAGAAACCAATCCTCAGGAACTGCTCAACCTGTTGCGCGACCTGAAGCGCTATCAGCACACCATATTATATTATGGCCCTATGGACGAGCAAGAGTTGTCGGCCGTCATCAGCGAGCAGCATCCCACTGGGCAGTTGGCAGCCGTGCCTCAAGGCAAGCACTACACATTGCAGCCCACCCCACAAAGCGAGATACTCATTGCGCCCTATGATGCCAAGAACATCTACATGCGCATGTTCCACAACGAACCACGTCAGTGGAACCACGACAACGATGCCATTCAGGCCCTGTTCAACGAGTACTACGGCGGTGGCATGAACACCATTGTATTCCAAGAGTTGCGCGAGACACGTGGCCTGGCCTATAATGCCTTCGCCCTCTATCTGCAACCTCAACATGCCGACGCCTCGGAATATTTCTTCACGCACATCATCACGCAGAACGACAAGATGATGGACTGCGTACGCCAGTTCCACACCATTCTCGACAGCATACCTCAGAGCGTCAATGCCTTCAACATTGCCAAAGAGTCACTCACAAAACGCCTGGCCAGTCAGCGCACCACCAAGTTTGCCCTCATCAACGCATGGCTGCAAGCCAAGGAGCGCGGCATCGACTACGACATGAACGAGCGAATTTACAATGCCCTCCCCGCCCTGACGATGCAAGACATTGTAAAGTTTGAGCAAGAGCGTATGGCCAAAAAGCCATTCCGCTACATCATCCTTGGCGATGAGAAGGAACTCGACATGAAGACCCTGCAACAATACGGGCCCGTGAAGCGTGTCACCACCGAGGAGATATTCGGTTATTAATCCGCCAAAAAACAAAGATAGCAGCAAGAGTCTTGCTGCTATCTTTGTTTTTTATCCATTCATCACGTTCCGCGCATCTTATACCGATAGTCTTGCGGCGTGATACCCATCATCTTACGAAACATACGTATAAAATAACTATGGTCACTGAAGCCCAGGGTATAGGCCACCTCTTTCACTGGCATATCCGTGGTATATAGCAGCAACTGAGCACGCTCCACCTTCTTACTATTCACATATTGAAGCGGTGATGTACCTATCTCTTGTTTAAAGAGACGGATAAAATAAGGCTTGGTAACGCAGGCCACACTGGCTAAGTCCTCCATACTCAACTCTTCGGTGATATGACTGTGGATATAATCGATAGACTGTCGAATACGGTCATCACTGGTCCAGACATGAGGCTTTGCTTCGCGCATGAAGTGCGAAAAGAGAACCAAGATAGCACCACGCAGTTCCATCTTCTGCCACAAAGGCATGTCGCGATAACGCTCTATATAGTTCTTAAATTGTGCCATCGTGTCGTAAACCTGCGGATCACTCACGGGCAACTGCGCCTGCGGATGTTGTTCGCACATGCTCTTCAATATCAATTCATCCTCACTCAATGCAGGAACCTCAGTTGGAAAGTCATACTGCTCTTGAAGATTCATCTCACTCTTAAAGCCCTCGTACACGTGTAGATAATAATGTACGAAGTGGCCATCGCACACATAGGAGTGCTTGGTATAGGCAGGGATAATATAGAGGTGAGCTGGTCGCAAGGTAATCGTGCCTTGAGGCAAACACAACTTTGCCTCTCCTTCTTTCACAAAGAAGATACGTGTGAAAGGCGATTCAACATTCTGCCAGTTCCAGTCGCCCTCATGACGAGCCAGCCCCACGTTCAGCATCTGCAAGTTAAGAGATTCAATCGGTATCTGTAGCATGCTTGCAAAGATAAGAAGAATCTTCCAATTGAACACATAATAATACGAGTATTTTATAGGACAATATTGATATTTATTCATTTTGTCCTATCAAAGAACAATAATTTGACACGTTCCTTTCTTTTTTATCATTATTTTTGCAGGCAGAAAACAACCACTAACAATTTTACTACGAATGAAGAAAACATTAACCACCGCGTTGCTCATAATTGCAGCAGCGAGCATGAACGCTCAAAATGACGATGTGACAGTAGAACAAGGAAACTTCGGTTCCTCTTGGGAAAGCTTGTCACAATGGGAATGTCCCGAATGGTTCAAAGACGCCAAGTTTGGCATCTGGGCACACTGGGGACCACAATGTCAGGCAGAAGACGGCGACTGGTACGCCCGTTTCATGTATTATGAAGGCAGTGGCCAGTACAACTTTCACGTGAGTCACTACGGCAATCCAGGCGAATTCGGTCTGAAAGAACTCTGCAATGCGTGGAAGGCAGACCAATGGAATCCTGAGGAGTTGGTTAACTTATACAAGAGTGTAGGTGCGCGCTACTTCATGGCGCTGGGCAACCACCACGACAATTTCGACTTGTGGAACTCACCTTATCAGGAATGGAACTCCGTGAATGTTGGTCCCAAGAAGGACCTGATAAAGGGATGGAGCGAGGCTTGCAAGAAAGCAGGTCTGCCACTGGGCGTTTCTATTCACGCCTCACATGCCTGGACTTGGCTGGAACCATCACAGAAGTTCGACGGCAACCTTACGAAAGATGATGGTGCAGGCAAATGGTGGGAAGGGCTCGACCCGCAGGAGCTTTATGCTCAAAACCACACCCATTCATCTGGTTGGGAGAGTTCAGGCACTATTCACAGCCAGTGGGACTGGGGTAATGGTGCTTCTCTGCCCTCAGAGGCTTATAAGATGAAGTTCCAGAACCGTGTATTGGAGCTCATCAACGACTATAATCCCGACATGATCTATTTCGACGATACTGCCATGCCTTTCTATGGCTGCGATGACAATGTTGGTAAGAACATTCTGCAACACTACTACAACCACAGCGCTGCCTTGCACGACGGCAAAGCAGAGGTCGTTGTTACAGGCAAGCAGCTGACCACAGAACAGAAGGGTTACATGATGTGGGACGTTGAACGTGGTATTCCCGACCGTCCACAGGACACCTATTGGCAGACATGTACCTGCATTGGTCAGTGGCACTATGACCAAAACGTGTACAATGGCAATCGCTACAAGAGTGGTGCCACCGTTATCCGCATGCTCATTGATGTGGTTTCAAAGAATGGTAACCTGTTGCTCTCCATCCCGGTGAAGGGTAATGGTACTATTGACGACAAAGAGCGCACCGTTTTGGCCGACATCAAAGCATGGATGGATATCAACAGCGAAAGCATCTATGGCACTCGCATGTGGAAGACCTTTGGCGAGGGTCCTTTGGCTGAAGCTGCCAATCCCATGAACGCTCAAGGTTTCAACGAGGGTCAGGCATACTCAGCACAGGATGTTCGCTATGTGGAAAAGGATGGTGTTGTCTATGCTACTATCATGGCATGGCCAGAGGCTGGCGCCTTCAACTTCAAGGCTTTCTCAATTGCAGAGAAGTCTTACAGCGGCGAGGTAGAGAAAGTAACCTTACTGGGAGGTGGTGACGTGGAGTTCACACAAGGCATTGACGGACTAACCATCATGGTTCCCTCCACAAAGCCCAACACAATAGCACCGGTCTTCCGCATCACTTTCAAAAACGACACACGCAGCGCCCACGAGGTGCTGCAGTCGGTTATAGGGGAACTGGAAGCAGCCATCAACGGACTGTCTGAGCAGACACATCCTTATAATACCGGTAAATTCAACGTTGCAAAACTTGATGCATTAAAGACTGCCATTGAGAAAGCAAAGACCGTTCCTGACACAGTTAGCGATGATGAAGCGAATGCTGCTCGCGAAACGCTTACAGCTGCCTATCGTTCGTTTGCAAACGATGGACTCAACAAAGGTGGTTCCTTCAATGGTGTGGTCGATGAGAATGTGACCACTCAATATCTCATAGAGGCTTCCAACTTCACTCGCTCCGCAGGTGGCAACAGTCGTTTTGGTGCGCCTCAGAACTGGACAGTAGAGAACTTCAACATCCCCAATGGCAATGATGGAACAAAACAAGGACTGGACAAGTATTCTGGTAATGAAGCTCTGATGTTGGGTGTATGGAACGATGCCGGTAATAACACCAGTGGCGACCTTACCAATGCGCGCATCTACCGCAAGATCACGCTGCCTGCAGGAAAGTATTACTTCGGTGCTGCCTATAATACCACTTTTAATATGAGTCAGCAGGCTTACATGTTTGTAAGCAGGACACTCTGCAACACCAACGAGATTCCCACTAAGTCATTAGCCTACTACGGTATCAACAACTGTACAGGCGATTTGAAAGTACAGGGACTCTACTTCCAGCTCGACGAGGAAGCAGAGGTTTACATCGGTTTTCAGGCCAACTTGCTGAATGGTTCTGGCACACAGGAGTTTCGTGCCGAGCGCATAGAATTGCTCAAACCAAAAGAGATGGGCGACATCCACTCTGAGGCTAACGGATGGCAGAAGCTGACAGCACTGCCTGAAGATGTGAGCAAGTGTTTCTTCGCACTCTACGATCACGCTTCCGATGCCACCATCACACTGGGGGCTGGCAATCAGCAAGGAACAAAGAACATGACCATGTGGTATCAGCAAGGTGTAAACCCCGAAGGAAACAAGGATGCACTGTGGATTCTTGACGCCTTCAATGCCGACAATTATTCTGGTGCCAAAGGCGAGTCTGCCAAATGGCTCACCCTTACCAGCGCTGGCGATGCCGACAACTGCCTACACTCTTTCGATGATACCCCTTGGAACTTTCGCACAGAAAACAATGGTGAAGGCTGGACTGACCGTTGTTATGTATCAGCTGCCTACAACGCAGAAAAAGGATGGACGCTGACCAACAACAAAGGCGGCGGCAACATTGGCCGTTGGGATGGCACCGATGAGATTGCGGGCAATACCACTGGTGACAACATCGGATACTACGATCTCTATACCATCAACCGCGGACAGTATGTCTCTGTCGTAGAGAATATTGATAAAGCCTCAGAAGAAAATCCCATTGACATCTCATATGTCATCACCAACGCAGACGCAACCCGATATAACAATTTTCACGCCAAGCAACCTGTAGGCTGGACACTCTCGCAGGACGATGCCTTCGAGTGTGAGTACAACAACTACCTTCCTGCAAAGGTTGGTGCCAGCTATTTCAACAAGTGGCAGAGCTCCGGCAATCTGACCAATCGCAGTATCTCTCAGCAAATAGCAGGTTTACCTAAGGGAAAGTACCGTTTTGCCGTACGCACAAGTGCCAGTGTCATTCACCAAGGTGCTTTCATCTTTGCCAATGAGGACAAAACCGACATGACCGTTCTTAAGAACGATGCTGCAAGCGTGGTAACAAATGTAGAAGACGGCACCTTGAACATAGGCGTAAAACTGGAGGGATACACCAGTAACGACTGTAAGTTCGACCACTTCACACTGGAATATCTTGGCAGTGAGAAAGGTCAGGAGCAAGGTGGAGAGACTGACGCCATCAACACACTGGAAAAGGGTACTGATGCTCACAGTCTGATTTACGACTTGAATGGTCGTCGACTGATGTCACTAAGGAAAGGTCTTAATATTGTTAACGGTAAAAAGATTGTTCATTAACGTCGGACAAGTGTTGACCCACTGACTGAAGGCGTACCATCAAGTTGAACAACATAGACACCTGGAGCTAAATGAGGTAGTGGGAACTGATAAGACGACTGTCCAACAGACAACGAAGAAGAATAAATCATTGTTCCAGAAAGCGAGAACAGACGAAGAACAGCTGGTTTCTCTAAGGACTGCGACAAACGCACATGAAGCATGCCATCGGCAGATAATCTGACGGTGGCATGCGTCTGTTTTTCAGATACCTCTTTAATCTTATCCGCACAAAGCAGATAAAGCAAACCACGATAGACGTCTATCTCACCATAGCCGTACTCATTATTAGGATACGTCAGCGAGGCATCTGGCTGGCGACAGGTATGAGCAAGCACATCCACTACCTCGGCAGGTGTCAGCATGGGCTTAGCCTGAAGCCACAAGGCGATGGCTCCGGCCACAGCAGGACACGACATCGACGTGCCGCTGTTTGAATTCCATGCATAGGTCCGTCCATTGTAATCGAAATGAGCCACATCCCACTTCACGTCAGAAGCATCTGGGTGGTTCTCAATATACCAACTGCTATACGACGAGATGATGTTATTACCTGGTGCCACCACGTCGGGTTTGATGCGCCCGTCTGTTGTCGGTCCCACCGAAGAAAATGGCACACGCATGCCTTGAGGCGCATGCCAATAGTGCTTCCATGCGCCTTCGTAATTGGCGATGCTGTCACGATAGCTCGTGGCACCCACGCTGATCACGCACGGAGCTGCCGATGGTGAATGGATATTATGCGTCGCCTCGCCAGCACACAGTCGAGGGTTCAGCCCATTCGTTGTCAACGTGCCTTTCACATGCCAGAAGTCCACTTCGGCATCAGGTCCCAAAATCTCCACAGAGAAAGGCGCCACTTTCCCCACCCCCCGTTCGCAGCTCACCATCACATCGTAGCATACGTCCTGTGCATCGTAGCACGAGGCATAAGCTTCGATGTCGAAAAGATAGGTATTATCGCCATGTCGCAGCGCCATCTGCATCAAACTGTCAGTTTGTTCCTTCACCAGACGACTGTCAACCAGCACCGTATCGTTGCGGGTGCCATACAGCACCATCCGCACCTTAAAGTCGTCGGCCGACTTCAACGTGAAGGCCACCTCCTGGTCGCTAGACTGCATGAAAGTGCCATCCGTCTGTTCGCCATACTGTTTACAGAACCACGTTTTCTGATGACCTCTGTTACCTGCCGCTGCCACCAGGATGCGTCCTGGCCCCACCAAGCTGTCCAACATCTCATAGTACAGTTGATCGTAGCCGTAAAAGTCTTCGTTGCTGCCCTCACTAAATGAAATCACGCATGGCTGGTGCAGTCGTTCTGCCTGGTCGAAAAGGTATTTGAAACCTAGCGCATCGGTAGCAAATGTGTACTTATAGTAGTCGGCCGAGTCCACAAAAACGACATTGTCACTCACGGCATTGGCCACCAGACAGATGTCAGCATCGGGCGCCAGACCTCGGTATTTCGTATCGTATCCACCGCCTGCAGCAATGCCCAGCGTATGGGTACCATGTGTCATGTCGTGTCCATCGGTAGAGCATCCCAGCGCCTTGATATCTGTGGACTCCGTATAGTCGCGCCCAACGGGGAAAGCACTTCCCACCGTGTCGCGCGACAGCATATCCCAGAACGCCCGGATGCGATATCTGGACATATCGCGACTATAGAAGTTGGGGTGAGTCAAGTCAAAACCAATATCCATCACGCCCACTGTAACGCCCTCGCCGGTGAAAGCCTGCGGCAGTCCAAGTCCCTCGTACACTGGCACTGCATTCAGGTGTACAGCCATCGAGTCGGTCTGCACCTGCGCGGTGCGATTGGCTTCGATGCGCACGATGCGCGGATCCATCGACAGTGCAGCCAACTGATTCAACGGCATATCCACGATGTAGAGTTGTCCTTTCCGCAACAGCACCTGACAACCGTGCGCCTGCAACGCAGCTTGTCCGCCTGCCGTCACCTTCACAAAGGCACAAACCCGTTGCGGTGAAACCACTGCAGTCCTCACCGCCCGTCGCAACATTGGCGACAGTTTACCTAACCGTGCCCGTTGGGCTGCCATTGCCACCAACGCTAAGCCCATGAACATCAACGTTATAAAACGTCTTTTCATTCTCATAACTGCGGCAAAGATAACAAAAAATTTAAAAACCACACAAAAGGCGCCCCTTCTTTTACGCTCTTTCAAAAAAATTCTGTATTTTTGTAGCCCGAAAACAAATAACTAAATACTAACAATGAAGAAAATACTGCTCTTAACCATGTGGCTTGCTGTGGCACTAAATGCTATGGCACAAAATGCAGAACAAGCCATGAAGGCCGACTTGATGCAGATGTTGGCTAACTTTTCAACTTATCTTAAGAACGACTTTCAGGACTGTGCAGCACCCAACAGCCTCAACGAGGTGTGTGGCTGTTTCAAGGGCGAGAACACGATGGGCAACGACGAGCGCGGTGTGCGCCCCAATGCTGACCTATCAATGATTTGCGCCTTTCTGGTGAAGTATGGCAAAGACCAGGTGACACTCCCTGCCAACGTGACGTGGGACGACCTGGAAACCATGGCCATGAAGAGCCTGGTGTTTGCCTACTCTACGCACAAGGCCAACAAGTTGAAGGTGTGTGCCGGCAACAAATACTGGGGGTCCATCTCCACAAGCGATGCCGTGTGGGAGAGTTCGCTATGGGCTATGTCTGTAGCCTACTCAGCCTTCTTCCAGTGGGACAAGCTGACCAACGACCAGAAAGGCTACATCTATAATCTGTTGAAAGCCGAGTGCAACTATGAGTTGGGCCGCAACATCCCCACCGGCTACAATGGCGACACCAAAGCCGAGGAGAATGGTTGGGAGGCCGACGTGCTGGCAGCCACGCTGGGCCTGTTTCCTAACGATGAGCTGGCCCCCCGCTGGTTCCAGCGCCTGCGCGAGTTTGCCATCAACAGCTATTCACAGAAAGACGACGCTACCGACCAAACCGTGATAGACCCCGACTACGACCAGAAGCGGGTGATGGATCTCTATAAGGGCAAGAACCTGTATGACGACTTTACGCTGCAGAACCACAACTATTTCCACACTTCTTACCAGAACGTGGTCATCCAAGAACTGGGCGAAGCGGCTTTGGCGCTAAAGCTATTCCAGCAGGGACTCTATGGTGAGGAGAAATGGCAGACCAACGCCTTGATGCACAACAACGACAAGGTGATGAATGAGGTGCTCTACTGGTTAGCCCTGAGCGACGGCGAACTGGCCATGCCTAACGGAAACGACTGGAGCCTGTTCCTCTACGATCAGATCACATCCTACTCTACCAACGCCTGCTTCTTGCGCGACCCGCATGCGCTGATGCTGGAAGACCGAGCCTACCAGATGATTAAGTCACGCCAGCAGACCACCACCGACGGACAGTGGCTGCTGCGTCCCGACGTTGGGGCTCGACGCATGGGTGTGGAGGCTCATCGCGTGATGATGACCTGGTTGATGCACGAGATACTCTCCACGGCCGACCTGACGCCCACACGTTGGGACGACTTCAACCGCGAATATGCCGAGGCCAGGGTGTTTGCATCGCAGAATATTGTGCGTGCTTCCAGCCCACAGCGTTTCACCACCTTCTCGTGGAGCACCGGACTGCAGAGCTACACGGGCTATATTGCGCCCCACGTCTCTGCTTTGGAACAGTCAAACCTCATCGTGCCTTTCCGTGCCAACAACACCGGTAACTTCCTGGGCTGGTACGACGTGAGCGGCAAGAAGACCAATGCCACACCCGTGGTGAGCGGCATCTACGACCTGCGTGACAACAGCTATGTGATGAACGGCGAGCTGAACACCAACGATGCGGCACTGAACAACCGTTTCGCCATCTATTCCACACCCGGCAATGCGGTGATATACCTAGACTATGTACGTGCCAACGCACCCGTCACAATCACTGCCGAGAAGGGTGGACTGATGGCCATCAGCATGGACGAGTTCACCAAGACCAGTCGCACCTTCTATACGGCTGAAGGCGAACAGCAGCTAGACGGAACCACCCTAAAGAAATTGTCAACACCATGGGTGAACATCGACAACCAACTGGGCATTGTGACCAATAAAGGACAGATGGGCTTTGGCGAGCGCAGCAACAACAACTCGGTGATGACGGCCAAGCTCTATGCCTGCTACGACAATGCCAGTCGTGCGGTGAAGACTGGAGAGGCGGTTGACCGTCGTGCCGTGGTCTATTACTCAAACACCGATGCCAAGACCACAGCCCAGCTGTCAACAGCACTGAAACAGATTGAGACACCCGATGGATGGCAAGCCGTCTTTGTCCTCGACCCCGACAGCACCGGCTACTTCTTCTTGTCGAACTTTGCCAGTGACCAGCAATTCCAACTGTCAGATATCGAGACATCACTGGGCTATCCCGTTCTATCGGTTCCGTCACGCCATCATAGCTTCGCCTTAGAAGAGAATCATAGTCATATCGACGTAGTGAAATTCTACTATGACGACCCAAGCCTGATAACCATACAGGAAAAAGATAATCCCAACGTAGCCTACTTTACAAGCATGGCGGACTGCGAATGTGAGTTCACCATTCGCGCCATCACAGAAAAAGGCGTTGTGGAAAAGACTTTCAAGACTTCTGGCACCGTCAAAGCATCAATTGTGGGAGGCGACCTTCTGATCGAGGAAGGTGCCACGTTTCCCACTCTCGATGAAAAAGAAGACCTCACGAAGGGCTATGAAGACATTACAGAGAGTGTTTTAGAAAACAGCAACTTTGAAGCCGACGAGACCTATGGCAAAGCCGACGGCAACGTCACGCTGAATGGTGTGGTCTATAATCCCTGCTATACCAACACTGTGGCAGCCACCAATACCAAATGGCCCAACATCCTGCCCGTGAAAGGCTGGAAGGCTGGCAATGCTCTGAGTGGAGGCTCCAACTTCTGTCGTATGTATTCCATGCCCTACAGCACCACGCAGTTTTGCGTTAGTCCCAGCTCGGTAGGCAACTACACCGCCCGCTGCTCGCGCCCAATGGCCGATACGGCTTGTGGCAACCGTGTGCTGACGGTGCTCAACTCATGGGATGCGGGCACCAATGCCATCACGCAGACCGTCGTTCTGCCCAAGGGCAAGTTCCGCCTGCTGATGGATGCTCGCTACGAGTGTCCGAACCAGACCAACAATAATGTTACCGTCATCACCACCAGCGGCAACAACACCTGCTCATCGATGACGGGCATCAAGATTGGCACAAAGACCGACTATCGCTATCCTTCGGAGAATGCCTCATGGCAGCAGTTGTGTTTTGACTTCGAGCTGACCGCTCCACAAGAGGTCACCATCTCGATGGGCTACAAGTCGTCAGCCAGTGCCGGTGCTGCCAACAACACGCTGCTCTATCTTGACCATGTGCGCCTGCTGCAAGACAGCAACACCATCGACGGCATCCACGAGCACCAAGTGGCAACATCCTGCGAGATGTACTACGACCTTATGGGACGTCGCATAGCAGTCCCCGCCAAAGGACTCTATATTTACAATGGAAAGAAATATGTGAAATAAGAAAGAAGACTATCTAACTACAGGCATAGGTCGACCAATCAGTGTCGAGTCGATCTTTGCCTTGGGAAGATGCAAGGGGCCTAAAGGCGAGTGATGGCTTTGCCCCTTAGAGTCGAACCTGTTGACATCGAACCAAATGGTGTTTTCAGGTTCGGCTTTTTCTATGCGCACATGCGCAGTGCCATCGCCCAGGATGCCCAGTCGTGCAGCAGCACCATAGCTCAGGTCCACGATGCGTCCGCGAATGTAGGGACCGCGATCGTTCACCCTCACCACCACCGTCTTGCCCGTCTCGGTGTTGGTCACCTTCAGAAAGGTGCCAAACTTAAAGCTCTTATGGGCACACGTCATGCTGTCGTGGTGCAGTCGTTCGCCATTGGCCGTCTTCGTACCAGTCATCCGTTTAGAATAATAAGAAGCCTTACCGCTTTGACTTTGTGCCAAAGCAGTAAGGCTTATTGCCACTGAAATCAGAAATATGGTTGTCTTTCTAAGTTGCATTCATTGTTATATTATACGATGCCCTGCGCCAGCATGGCCTTTTATAAATCTTGGCTTCGCCGAGCTCTACACAATGCCCTGCGCCAGCATGGCCTTGGCGACCTTCATGAATCCAGCCACGTTGGCACCCTTCACGTAGTTCACGTAGTTGCCCTCGCGACCGTACTTCACGCACTGTTCGTGAATGCCCGACATGATTTGATGCAGACGCTGATCCACCTCCTCGGCCGTCCACGACATACGCATAGAGTTCTGCGTCATCTCCAAACCAGAGGTAGCCACGCCACCTGCATTGACGGCCTTGCCAGGAGCAAACAACTGACCAGCGGCGATAAACTTATTGACGGCCTCAGCTGTGCATCCCATGTTCGACACCTCAGCCACACAGAGGGGCTTGTTGGCCAGAATCATGTCGGCATCATCGCCATTCAGCTCGTTCTGAGTAGCACAGGGCAGATAGATATCGGCCTTCTGTTCCCAAGGTTTCTTGCCTGCAAAGAACTTCGAACCGGGGAACTCCTTTTCATAGGGCTGACAAACATCGTTGCCCGATGCACGCAGCTCCAACATGTACTCTATCTTCTCGGCATCCAGTCCTGCGGGATCATAGATATAACCATCGGGACCACTGATGGTGATGACCTTAGCGCCCAGTTCGGTAGCCTTCTTTGCAGCACCCCAAGCCACATTGCCGAAGCCTGAAAGAGCTACTGTCTTGCCCTTGATATCGATGCCGTGAGTATCCATCATCTGATGTACGAAGTAGAGAGCACCATAACCTGTAGCCTCTGGGCGCAGGATACTGCCGCCCCATTCTATACCCTTACCCGTCAGGGTAGCGCCATGGAACTGCGAGGTCAGTTTCTTATACATACCAAACAGGTAGCCAATCTCACGACCGCCAACACCGATGTCACCGGCAGGCACGTCCATATCGGGACCTATCACCTTGTAGAGCTCCGTCATAAAGGCCTGACAGAAGCGCATGATTTCGGCATCGCTCTTACCACGAGGGGCAAAGTCGCTACCACCTTTACCGCCACCCATAGGCAGTGTTGTCAGCGCATTCTTGAAGGTCTGCTCAAAACCCAGGAACTTCAGGATAGAGAGGTTGACCGATGGGTGGAAGCGCAGTCCGCCTTTATAGGGGCCTATAGCGCTGTTGAACTGCACGCGATAGCCAATGTTGACCTGCACCTCGCCCTTGTCATCAACCCAGGGCACACGGAATGTAATGATTCGCTCGGGCTCTACGATACGCTCCACGATCTTTGCCTTTTCAAACTCTGGGTGCTGGTTATATACATCCTTAATAGATTCGAGCACTTCGCGTACGGCCTGAAGGTATTCCAACTCGCCGGGGTGCTTGCGCTCCAACTCTTGCATAATTTTCTGTACTTCCATAGTGTCTTATAGTTTTAAAGTTGTCATTTTGTTTACTTACACACCGCAAATATAGAGAAAATAGCAATACCAACCAAGAAAAAAAGGCAAAAACTTTCGTTCTTGCCTTTCATTTTGCTATTATTTAACGATTTTTACTGTTCTTCAATGTTGTACAAAAAGTCGTTATACGGGTATTTCTGAACGTGCAGTTCGCGCACCTTATTATATAATACGCTACGGAGTTCGTCGATGTTCTCCTTCTGCTTAGCCGAAATAAAGAGGCAGTCGCCCTGCATCTTGGCCATCCAAGTGCGTTTCAGGTCGTCGAGCGAAATATTCTCCTTGGTGGGTTCCGTCAGGTCGTCTTCGTCCTGCGGAGTCCACTTATAGGCATCTATCTTATTGAAGACCACCATTGACGGTGTCTCCGAGCAGCCCAACTCGCCCAGCGTCTGTTCTACCACTCTTATCTGGTCTTCAAAGTCGGGGTGCGAGATATCCACCACGTGCACCAACAGATCGGCTTCGCGCACCTCATCGAGCGTTGACTTAAACGACTCTACCAAGTCTGAGGGCAACTTACGAATAAAGCCCACCGTGTCTGCCAACAAGAACGGGAGATTTTCGATGGTCACCTTGCGAACGGTGGTATCGAGCGTGGCAAAGAGCTTGTTCTCGGCAAAGACATCGCTCTTCGACAGCAGGTTCATCAACGTCGATTTGCCCACATTGGTATAGCCCACCAGTGCCACACGTATCAGTCGGCCACGGTTCTTGCGTTGCGTAGTCTTCTGCTTGTCAATCTCGACCAGTCGCTGTTTCAGCAGTGTGATGCGGTGCAGAATGATGCGTCGGTCCATCTCCAACTGCGTCTCACCTGGTCCACGTAGTCCCACGCTACCTTTTCCGCCACCCGAGCCAGAGCCACCGCCCTGGCGCTCCAAGTGCGTCCACAAGCGCTGCAGTCGGGGCAGCATGTAGCGGTGCTGTGCCAGTTCCACCTGCGTCTTAGCCTCGGCAGTCTGTGCACGCATGGCAAAGATGTCGAGTATCAGCGAGGTGCGGTCCAGTATCTTCACCTGCAGTTCTTTCTCTATGTTGCGTATCTGTTTGGCGCTCAGTTCATCGTCGAAGATCACCATGCCCACAGGCTGTGGTGCCTCGCCCATATCCTCGGCCGATATCAGCTGTTCTTCCTGCTGATCCATCCAGTCGTCGTAGGCATCCTGACATGCCTTGATATATTGTCTGATTTCATCCAGTTTACCGCTACCCACATAGGTCACGCTGCTGGGGCCACCCACTTTCTGTGTGAATCGTTTCACCACGCGGGCGCCAGCCGTATCAGCCAGGAACTCGAGTTCGTCGAGGTATTCCTTGGTTTTAGCTTCGTCTTGTTGTGGGGTTATCAGTCCCACCAGCACAGCCGTCTCGGCCTTAGCTTCTGATATTACAAATTCTTTCATTCAATATAATTATCTGATAATCGGGTACAAAGGTATAAATAAAAAGTGGGATAACCATCAGGTCGTCCCACATTTTATTTATACAGATTATATCTTACCGCTATAAGATTATTTCTTCTCTGCAGGGAACATCAGCATGAGGGCTGGCATACCACTGGCACCATAGCTCTCGACAACATCGTTCTTGCTGGTCTTCTTTGCGAAGTTACCCATCTGGATGCCACGAGTCTTGTCCATATTAGCATATGCACTCTGCAGATTAATCTGAATGTGTGACAGGTATTTCTGCTTCGCCACGTCATCCAAGCCACAATCATAAACCAGCATTTTGATATACTGCGCATAGATGGCCGCATAGACACCCTGCTCATAACCTTTCTCAAAGTCGAGAATGGATTTGGTGCACATGTGATCTATGATATAGTCGGCAGCGCGCTGGGCCTTTGTCAGGTAGCTGGCATCTTGAGTCAACTGATAGAGCATGCAGCTGGCACCGATGTAGGTTGCCTGATTGTACAGGTGATCGCTGAAGCCTGGTGCACCACCATGAATACCGTCAGCCACACGGCCGTTGGCATCGACGAGCACCTCATCGGCCCATGCATAGACCTCCTTGGCCTTTTCCAGATACCAAGCCTTTGTCTGATACGTAGGACGTGCCGCTGTAGATGGTGTGCGCCCCTCTGGTACCAACTGATAGAGATGGCAAGCGGCAATAACTGTTGGGAAGTTGATGCAAGCCGAACGGAAGTCACCCGGTTGGTGAGGACGAGCGTGGTCAATGGGCTGCCATTCCCAGAACATACCGCCGCCGGCCTTGCCTTCAAAGCGGGCAGGATCGGCATAAGAGCCGTCGTCGCCTACTTTTTCAGAACCATACCACACACGGCAAAAGCTCATCTCCGAGTATTTCAGATACTCTGATTTTCCAAAAGTTGCATAAGCACGTGCCAAGGCACCTGTCCACCACATGATGTCGTCATAGACAAACCAGCCATTATTCGTACTGGGGTTGTCGAAATCAAAGTTCACATAGTGTGACTTTTCACCATTATATATCTTGTCGTGCAGTTTCTTATATTTCTTCATGCGCGCCTTGTCACCCTCGGCCTTAGCACGATTATAGGCATTGACCACCATATCGTAATAGATGGCCTGGCACCAGATGGCGGCAGCACATCCCGAGACGTCGTTGTCGCGATAGCCGTTGCCGCGGTGGTCAGCTCGTGCCTGTTTGGTGTCTGCTTTATAAATAAACTCGTCACTGTCAAGGAATACGGCATTAAAGTCATCGTAGGTTTTCCACTGTGCTTCGTTGTTGTAAGTAATGCTCACTTGGGCATTAACATGGCTCCATGCCATAAGGCAAAAGAAAAGTAATGTTAGGTGTTTCATTGTTTTTAGCATATATATAAATTGAGGGCACAAAATTACAAAATTAATTCTGATACGCAAAATGTTTTCTATTCTATTAAGATTATTCGTTGATATCAATATCCTATCAATAGGTGACTTCAGAAATAGATTTAAGCTGGTTCAATGGTTTATTCAGGCTGAATAATCATCTTATTCTTCTCGTTTGAGAGATGGAAACAGGGGCTATTACATACCAATAGTTTAACCCTTATTATCGTTCTAGACTTTAAAATTATCATTTCTAGAGTCTAGACGGGTGGATTCTAGACTCTAGAAAAGGTGAATCTAGACTCTAGAATCATGCATTCTAAAGTCTAGATTCAACACAATACTTACCGAATTACATCATCAAACCGCTGCTTTTGCACCGCAAAACAACCGTTTTCGCTAAGCAATACTGGCACTATAGGGAGGGCAATCTGTTTATAGCAGATTTCAATCATGCTCTTCCAACCACGCTGTCAGCACCTGACAATATTCTCGGTGGGCATCGACAAAACACATGTGGCGCGAGCGGCGGAACAGGTGCCAGCGACTGTTGAGGATATGCTCGTAGAGCGAGGCTGCTACGACAGGCGTGCAGATGTCTTGGGTACCACTACAAATCAGCGTTGGTTGGGCAATTTGGTTCAACTTGTCCGTATATTCAAAGTCTTTCAGGCTGCCCAAGGGCTGATACTCGTTGGGCCCCCAGCCATACAGGTAGGCCTCGTTGCCAGCGCGCTTCGGACGGGTCAAGCATTCGGGCGAGAGCGCGTCGGTGCTGGTCACATAGCGGTCGAAGTAGTGCTCGTTGGCACGCAGGTAGTCGGGATCGTCCCATTTCCCTGCAGCCTCAGCCCTGCGGATAGCAGCTTGGTCTTCTTCCGAGAGATAGGTGATGAGTCGGTGCTGTTCGCTGGCCCAAAGCGAGCTGGAGGCATGGCCGGACGAAAGGATCAACGACTTCACACCCTGGGGCTTTTGGTCTATGACATAGGCGATGGCCTGCATGGCGCCCCACGACTGTCCCAGGATATGAACCTCGTTCAGATGAAGATGTTCACGGATGGCCATGAGCTCGTCTATCCACGTCTGCAGTGTCCACAGCTCTGGATGACCATCCAGATACGAGTTGCCACAACCAATCTGATCGTAGGAGATGATTTGTCGGCCCGTGTCGGCTAAAGAGTCGAGCACTTCAAAATAATTATGTGTGCTTCCCGGGCCACCATGTAACAGCAACAGTGGTGCCTTGTCTGACGGTTCGCCCACAATGCGATAGTAGGTCTGATAGTCCAGAAACGGCATATAGCCTTCAGTAATACGATGATTCATATTGTTAATAGTAGCTTAGTAATTAATCGATTGACGTTGCGAAGATACAAATTATTTTGAATACCAACAAGAAAAAAAACGCAAAAATACATCGTTGACAGCGAAACGGAAGTACAAAATAGTTAAACTAACCTAATAAAACTATAAATGTACGTACCTTTTTATTTAATTACTACGTTTGCACTACTAAAAAACAATACCAACCAAAACCTAAAAAATAATGAGTAAATATGCTGTCATCATGGCCCTTCTGTTACTATTCTCCCTAACAGGACGGGCAAAAGTTAAAACAACGGTGTGGGAAAATCCCTCTACTGAGTATGGAAGCCATTACGGCAATGGTAATTTTCTGCTCGACCTCGACGTAAGTAAGGTAGAATTGAAAACCGACGAGACGATGGTACACATCACAGCACGTCTTCGCCAAGCAGAAACAGACTACGCCTTCCAACTGACAGGCGACACCTATCTAAAAGTGGGCGAAAAACGTTTTTACAGAGTGTTGATTGACCCTAAAGAAACCAAGGAAAAAGGACTATACGAACTAGCCATCCACTTCCCACCACTTCCAAAAGGCACAAAGGCTTTCGACTTTTTCGCCAGCAACAATCAAGAGACATATCAGATCAAAGGCATCAAACCTGCAGAAGAACGCTGGAAACAGCTTTTCTGGATGATTGCGCCATCTACCAATGTAAGTTCTGGGACTATAGACAGTGCAGCGTGAACCAAAAGACAGGCGAGGCTGACATCGTCATGCAGAATGGCAATGACATAGTGAAAGTCAGCATTGGAAAGAACAAGAAAGGCATACGCACCGTACAGATGGGCAACCAAAAAGAAGAACTAGCTATGATAACCTCTCGCTACATGCCCGACTACCCCACAAAGGACATGCGAACCGACTTTGTGGATACAGACTATAAAACCGACACTGTGACACTCATAGGCTGGATTAAAGACATGCCCGACTTCATGAAACCCCAAAACACCTTTGGCATCTGCCACGGGAATATCTATACCGATAATGAAGAAACTGTCAATGCCGACTTGGATGAAAAGGGCCGATTCATGATAAAAATACCTCTGCTAAACAGTTCGGAGCTTCTATGCGACTGGAATCGTTGCAATTTTAATACCATGCTTGAACCCGGCAAGACCTACTTCCTGCTGTATGACTACAAGGAGGGGCGACGTTACTTTATGGGCGACGACTGTAGGCTACAAAATGAACTTATCAAGTATCCACCCTGTTGGGATTCCAACAACTTTTATACTGGTTTAGAAGGAGCTGGACACGCTAGCGATGAAGAGCTCGAGCAGTATATGACATCGGTTGACAGTCTCTTAAAGGTTCAAACGGCCCAATTAGACGCTTTCTGCGAGCATCACCCTACCCTGTCTTCACGCTATCGTATTTTCAGTAAAGGAAACATGCTGACTAATCATGCACATTCATTCGGGCAGGCACGTTTCAGAATGCGTAATTTCATGCTAACCGACAATGCCCGCCGCTATGCTCACGACACCTTCTGGACTAAATTCGAGCATCCCTACACTTTGCATTCCTCTCTAAGCTATTTTATGCGCGATTATCTGGTTGATGTACTAAGAGCTCACTCAAAACCAACTTCTTTGCTGATTGCTGACTATATCAACGATATTACATCCAGCGATGAGGAGCAGGCCCTTCTGACACGCTGGAGTAAATGGATTAACGAGACAAATGCGAAAATAAATGCTGCTCCAACCAATGAAGAAAAGAAAAAACTGGCAGAAAAAATCAATGCCGACAATGCTGCACTGATCAGTGATATTAGTCAGATCCTGAACAGGCCAAAGGTTCAAAAGTTCCTTCACAGCATGTACACCCTACTTGAAATGGAAAAAGAGTCATATCTTCTTGACTCAATGGGTATTGATCCATTTATCAAGAACGTCTGGCTCACACAAACTGTACTAAATACCTTTGAGCATGACCATTCGTCGCTAACACCAACTGTCTTAGACTCGATGACAGCCATCATTAATAACCCTTACAGCACTGCCTTGATAGAGGAGGCCAACAAGCACTATCTAGCCATCGAAAATCGAGAATTTGACAAGCAGGTACTGAAATCGGCAGACCATCTTGCCGGCATCACAGAGGGCGAAGCATTACTCAAGAAAATCCTGGAGCCCTATAAAGGAAAGATGGTGCTGCTCGACATTTGGGGCACCTGGTGTAGCCCTTGCAAGGAGAGGCTGTCGCACTCTGGTGAGGAGTATGCCAGACTGAAAGACCACAACATTCAGTATCTCTATCTGGCCAACCATAGTCCACAGGGATCATGGGAGAATGTTATCAAGGAGTATCAGGTTTATGGACCAAACGTGGCTCACTACAATCTGCCTGATGAGCAACAGAAAGCCATTGAGAGCTATTTGAATGTGCATACATGGCCAACCTACAAACTGTTTAATCAGAATGGTGAGCTCCTCGACGCAGACATTGATCCGATCGACCTCGACGAGCTGGAACAACAGATATACCAAATGCGATAGGGCTCAACTAAAGGATTCTTTTTCAAACGTTAAAGGACGCCACCAGACAACAAAAAAGCAGAAAAGTCGTCATCTTTTAAAAATAATCATGTAACTTTGCAGCTGAAAACTGAAAGCTAACATTACAAACAAGATGAAAACTTTTCTACTGAACAGCATGGCGGCCCTCTTGACCCTGAGCGCCGGAGCACAATGCGCTTACGATGACCAGAAGTTGCACACAGACAGCCTGGACAGAGGTGTGGTGGCTGTACGCGACGGCAACAGTGTGTTTCTGAGTTGGCGCACACTGAAAAGCGACCGCAAGAACGAACCCTTTTACGTTTATAAGAACGGTGAACTGCTAACGAAAGAGCCACTGACCGAAGGTGGCACCTGCTTTGTGGACAACACCCCTCTGGACAAGGTGAACATCTACGAGGTGCGCGGCGGAGCAGCCAACGGGCTGTTTACACTGCGCAGCGAAGCACCACATGGTTACGTGGCTGTAAAACTTGACAAACCGGCCGATGGTACGACACCCGACGGGCGGCCCTTCAGCTATACGGCCAACGATGCCAGCGTGGGCGACGTGGATGGCGACGGGCAATACGAGATATTCCTGAAATGGGATCCAACGAACTCGCACGACAACTCGCACGATGGATATACGGGCTCTACGATGATAGACTGCTACCGACTGAACGGACAACGATTGTGGCGTATTGACCTGGGCAAGAACATACGCAGCGGCGCGCACTACACGCCATTCATCGTCTATGACCTGGATGGCGACGGAAAGGCAGAACTGATGGTGAAGACGGCCGACGGCACGTGCGATGGTAAAGGGCACGTAATTGGCGACGCAATGGTGGACTACCGCGAACTGCGCGGACGCATCTTGGATGGCCCAGAATACATCAGCGTGTTCAACGGACTGACTGGCGAGGTGATGGACACCAAGCCCTACATGCCTGAAAGAGGTAAGGTGAACGCCTGGGGCGATGACCGCGGCAACCGTTCGGAGCGCTATCTGGCTGGCGTGGGCTATTTCGGACATACCACAGCCAGCGCCATTTTCTGTCGCGGATACTACACCCGCAGCGTGATAGCACTATGGGACTGGGATGGCCATGAGTTGCAGAACCGATGGACATTCGACACCGATGATACCCAGTGGAACGACTACGCCGGACAGGGCAACCACAACCTACGCATTGCCGATGTTGACGGCGACGGATGGGACGAGATAACCTATGGTTCGATGGCTGTGGACCACAACGGCGATGGACTCTACAACACAGGAATGGGCCACGGCGATGCCATCCACTTGGTGCCCGACCCACTGACCGACAAGCTATATATCTGGGACTGCCACGAGAACCGTCGAGACGGTAGTGACCTGCGCGATGCAAAGACGGGCGAGGTGGTATTCCAGATCAAGAGCACCAACGACGTTGGTCGTGCGATGGCTGCCGATATAGACCCCACCAACTACGGATGGGAGATGTGGAGTAGCGACAGCCACGGCATACGCGATATGAAAGGCAACGTGGTGGCCACGGCAAAAGATGCACAGGACCCACAGCACCAAAACAGATTGGGTGTGAAGAAGGGGCGTTGGCTGAGCATCAACTTTGGCATCTGGTGGGATGGCGACCTGCTGCGCGAGCTGCTGGATCATGAGAGCGTCACAAAATATAATTGGGAGAAGAAAAGCATCGACATGGTGAAACGCTTCGAAGGTATCCGTTTCAACAACGGTACTAAGTCGAATCCCTGTCTTTCGGCCGACATTCTGGGCGACTGGCGCGAAGAGGTGATGGCCCGCAACGAGGACTCGAGCGAGTTGCGCATCTATACCACAACCATCCCTACGGGCTATCGCATAAACTGTCTGATGAGCGACATCCCCTACCGCCTATCAGTGGCCACACAGAACGTGGGCTACAACCAGCCCTCGGAGCCTGGCTACTATATTGGTCCCGACAAACAAGATTACTTAAAATAAAAACACCATACCTGACTATGAAAAGAATCATACTGACAATGGCATTGATGATGCCTGTGATACTGTCTGCACGTGAAGTAACTGTGACATCACCCAACGGAAAACTCCTTGTGGAAATAAACGACCAGAATGGTTGCGCCTCCTATTCCGTCACACTCGACGGCGCCCAGATGGTACAGCCATCGGCATTGGGACTGAAAACCGACTTTGCCGACTTCACACAAGGACTGAAGATCACAAACATGAAGACCACACAGGTGGACCGTAGCTACGAGATGCGACAGGTCAAACAGTCGAAGATGCACTATGTGGCCACACAGCTGGACGTTGACCTGGAGAATGCCAAACACCAAAAGTTCACGGTGCAGTTCTCGGTATCTGACAACGATGTGGCTTTCCGCTACAGCATTCCACGTCAGAAGAACGACAATCCTAAATGTGCGTTCATCACAGAGGAAGCTACGGCATTCCTGCTGCCCGAACAAACCACAACGTTTATCTGTCCGCAGATTGGTCCGTTTACCGGATGGGAGCGCACTAAGCCCAGCTACGAAGAGGAATACAAAGCTGATGCGCCCATGAACGTGAAGTCGCAATATGGTCGGGGCTACACCTTCCCATGCCTGTTTCATGAGGGCGACAAGGGCTGGGTGCTGATCTCGGAGACAGGCGTCAGCAGTCAATACTGCGGCTCGCACCTCTCAGACTATGAAGCAGGCAAGGGTTACAGCATTGCTTTCCCTGATGCAAAGGAGAACAACGGCAACGGCTCGGCACAGCCAGGCATCATGCTTCCTGGCACAACGCCATGGCGCACCATCACCGTGGGACAGACTCTGAAACCTATTGTAGAGACCACCATCCCCTATGACGTGGTGGAACCGCTCTACGAACCGTCAGAGGACTACAAGGCGGGACGTTACACCTGGAGCTGGCTGATCTGGCAGGACAACTCCGTTTGCTGGGACGACCAGATTGCATTTATCGATCTGGCTGCAGAGATGGGCTACGAATACTGCTTGGTGGACGGCTGCTGGGACACTCAGATTGGCCGCGACCGCATGCCTGCGCTGTCGAAATATGCACAAGAAAAGGGCGTAGCGCTGATGCTATGGTACAACTCGAATGGTCACTGGAACGACGCACCACAGACCCCACGCGGATGTATGGACACCAACATGGCCCGCGACAAGGAGATGCGCTGGCTGAAAGAGATTGGCGTGAAAGGTATTAAGGTGGACTTCTTTGGTGGCGACAAGCAGGAAACCATGAAGCTCTATGAGGACATACTCTACGATGCCAACCGCTACGGCATCCAAGTCATCTTCCACGGTTGCACGCTGCCACGCGGTTGGGAACGCATGTATCCTAACTATGTGTCGAGCGAGGCCGTGCTGGCTTCAGAGAATGTTTACTTCTCTGACTATCATGCCGCTCAAGAACCTTTCCAACTGACCATGCATCCCTTCTGTCGCAACGCCGTAGGAACCATGGACTGGGGTGGCGTGATTATGAATAAATACATGAGTCGCGACAACAAGAGCCGCCACCAGCGTCAGACCACCGATGGCTTTGAACTGGCTACTGGCTTTATCAATCAGGCTGCCATTCAGTGTGTGGCCATTCAGCCCAACAACCTGAGCGACCTGCCTGAACACGAGATTGACTTCCTGAAGCAACTGCCCACCACATGGGACGAGACCCGCTTTGTCGATGGCTATCCCGGCAAGTATGTCGCTCTGGCTCGTCGTCATGGTGACAAGTGGTACTTGGCTGGTCTCAACGCCATGAAGACACCGCTAAAACTGACACTCGACGTTGCAGGATTCCATATGTTGCTTAACGACCAGGCCGACAAAAAAGGACGCATCACCGGCACTACTATTACACGTCTTTCAAACAAGGTACAGAAGAAGGGTAAATTGAACATCACCGTGCAACCCAACGGTGGTTTCGTGGTCTTTTGATTTTGTTAAAAAATAAATATCACAGCGCACTTACACACAAAATATGTATCTTTGCATCAAATAAATAGTAGTAAATATGAAAACATTGATGCTTTTTCTGGCTGCGCTGCTGATGCCAGCGTACCTGTCGGCACAAGACAACACGGACTCGTTTACTATTCGGATTAAAACTATGAGTGGCGAGGAGTGTGCCCACAAAGTGAAAAACAGGCTGTTGAAGGAAGATGGTGTGGAAAGATTGTCGTTCGATCTGGAAAAACGAACGGCAACCATCAGTTATGACCATACGAAAATATGTGCTGACTCGATCACATCTATACTGAATGGCACACGCTACAAGGCATCACCCTACAACGAGAACGACACTATTCTGTGCGGTATGGAACTGCAGATGAGCGATATGCACTGTCAGAACTGTGCTAACCGCATCATGAAGCGCTTTGAGGGCATGGAGGGCATAGATAGTATGGCGGCTCACGTGGACAAGCACTCTGTGTTCTTCCGCTATGATGCTAACCGCACTTGCAAGGCCGACATCCGTGAAGTGCTGGGCGAGATGGGCTTTACACCTGTGAACTACTACACCAGCAAGGACATCAGCTATGCCTACTTCCTGATTCCGGAAGATACCGATATCGACGAGGCTATCGACATGGGCCTCTCGCTGGGGGCTGTGGACGACGCCAACGCCAACAAGCGCAGACACTCGCTGGCTATCACCTACGCCAACAAGTACACCACAGAAGAAAAACTGCTGGAGGGACTGCGCAGTGCAGGCATCAACGCCACACTGCCCGCTCCCCACGAGTGCAAGGAATAGCCAATCTGTATGGCAAAAATATCAGGGCCAACAGACAGATGGACAGTCGCTGTATTGGCCTGAGCATTGGACACCACAATTAAGTTTATTTGGCAAAAGCTGAGGTTAAACCGATAGGCTACAAGCCCGTCAAAAGATAGATTGTATAAACTAAGATAAAAGGATAAAAAGATGAAAAGTAAGATGACACTTGTCAGCGCAGCCTCACTACTGATGCTGGCCACGATGTTTCAAAGTGCAAAACCCGACGAAGTGATGACCAAACAAGACGGTATGTACGTGGTCAACACAACCACACTTGGCAAGAAAGTAACTGGCTATGTAGGTGCAACACCACTGAAGGTATATATTCAAAAAAACAAAGTGGTTAAGATTGAGGCACTGAAGAACCAGGAGACGCCTAAGTTCTTTGCCAAAGTGAAGCGCGAAATGCTCAGCAAATGGAATGGTATGAAAGTGAACGATGCACTGAATGCAAAAGTTGATGGCGTCACTGGTGCCACGTTCTCCTCGGAAGCTGTGAGGGACAATGTTCGTCTGGCACTGGAGTACTATAAGAAGAACAAGTAAAAAGTGTGTGTTTGTTTGGGGGTTTCGAAGATTATTCGTAACTTTGCCCACTGTAACAAATACAATATGAAAAAATAAAAGCTATGGCAACACCTGTTGAATTCAAGTATGCCCCAATGTTTCAGTTGGGCGAGGATAAGACCGAGTATAGACTTTTGAGCAAGGAAGGCGTTAGCGTCAGCCAGTTCGAAGGCAAAGAGATTGTAAAAGTATCTAAGGAAGCGCTGACACTGCTGGCACAGCAGGCTTTCCACGACGTGGAGTTTATGCTGCGTCGCGAGCACAACCTGCAGGTGGCTCAGATTCTGAACGATCCTGAAGCCTCAGAGAACGACAAATATGTAGCGCTGCAATTCCTGCGCAATGCCGATGTGGCAGCTAAGGGCGTTCTGCCTTTCTGTCAGGACACGGGTACTGCTATTATCCACGGTGAGAAGGGTCAGCAGGTATGGACTGGCTTTGAAGACGAAGAAGCGCTGAGCCTGGGTGTGTTCAACACCTTTACTCAGGACAACCTGCGCTATTCACAGAACGCACCTCTGAACATGTATGACGAGGTCAACACACGTTGTAATCTGCCTGCACAGATTGACATCGAGGCAACAGAGGGTGCCGAGTACAAATTCGTGATGGTTGCCAAGGGTGGTGGTTCTGCCAACAAGACCTACTTCTACCCTATGACCAAGGCTACCATTCAAAATGAAGGCACACTGATTCCCTTCCTGGTAGAGAAGATGAAGTCATTGGGTACGGCTGCTTGTCCTCCTTACCATATCGCTTTCGTGATTGGTGGCACATCGGCTGAGAAGAACCTGCTGACGGTGAAGTTGGCCTCTATCAAGTACTACGACTCGCTGCCCACAACAGGCGACGAGACCGGTCGTGCCTTCCGCGATATTGACTTAGAGAAGAAGCTGCTGGAAGAAGCCCACAAGATTGGACTGGGTGCACAGTTTGGCGGTAAGTATCTGGCTCACGACATCCGCGTGGTTCGTCTGCCTCGCCACGGAGCAAGCTGTCCTATCGGTATGGGTGTCTCTTGCTCTGCCGACCGCAATATAAAAGCAAAGATCAACAAGGATGGTATCTGGCTGGAGAAGATGGATTCGAATCCATGCGAACTGATTCCTGCAGAGTATGCTAAGCCCGGCGAGGGTTCTAAGGGTATCGAGATTGACCTGAACGAGGGTATCGACGCCGTACGCAAGGAACTGTCTAAATATCCTGTTTCTACACGTGTCAACCTGAAGGGAACCATCATTGTGGCTCGCGACATTGCCCACGCTAAACTGAAGGCTCGTCTGGACGCTGGCGAAGGCATGCCCGAATACTTCAAGAAGTATCCCGTGCTCTATGCTGGTCCTGCCAAGACACCAGAGGGATACCCCTGCGGTTCAATGGGTCCCACCACTGCCAACCGCATGGATCCATACGTTGATGAATTCCAGGACAACGGTGCTTCGCTGGTTATGATTGCCAAGGGCAACCGTTCACAGGTGGTTACCGATGCCTGCAAGAAGCACGGCGGTTTCTATCTGGGTACCATTGGCGGTGTGGCTGCCGTTCTCTCACAAAGTTCGATCAAAAGCATCGAATGCGTAGAGTATCCTGAGCTGGGAATGGAGGCTATCTGGAAGATCGACGTAGAAGACTTCCCCGCATTCATCCTCGTTGACGACAAGGGTAATGACTTCTTCCAGACACTGAAGCCTTGGACTCCCTGTAAAAAGTAAACAAGACTGAAGATAGCAAGGTAAAAAAGTAAGAAACTAAAAAAACACATTATGAATAGCTACAAACCTACCATTAGACAAGAATTGGCGAAACGATTATTGTGTCTCAGTTTCTTTGCTTTTTTACCTTGTCTTTTATCTGCACAGACCATTGTAAAAGGCGGTTGTATGCCTGATTTGGAGGTCAACGCCCCACAAGGACGCAGAGTGCAAAAGAGGTTGCCAGCCATCAATCAGACATGGGATTCCACCCGCATATACAAACAACTGGTTGTCCTTTTGCAATTCAAAGGTGACTCCACTTATTTCAAAACGGAGAAGCCAAGAGAATTATACGACTCTCTTTTCAATGTGCCTGGCTACCACCAACGTAATGGTGCCGGATGTGTGGCAGATTATTTCAAATGCCAATCTAATGGACTTTTCAATCTAGAATTCGATGTTTACGGTCCATATACCGTTTCCAAGAAGTCACAGCCTATTGAGAATCCAAATAAAGAAACAAGAAACTATGGAAAAGACGCCTTAGCAGAAGCGACCCAATTGTTCCTTGCCGATCATCCCGAGATTGATTATTCGCAATACGACTGGAATGGGAATGGCTACATGAACCAAATTCTTTTCGTATACGCTGGCTATACCGGCAATATACGTAGCGAGAAGAGTTACGGACACATTTGGCCACACACTAGCAGCTATAAAACCATTACAACGCCTGATGAAATCAAGATATCAGATTACACAGCAAGTGCCGAACTATGGGTAAACGACACCTCGTGCGGTATAGGAACCATCTGCCATGAGTTCTCACATAGTCTCGGACTACCTGACATATATCCCACAAACGGATGGCTATACTCCGCTGTCGACGAATGGGACTTGATGGATGGTGGCAACTTCACGAACTACGGATGGTGCCCTCCAAACTACTCTCCTCAAGAGAAGATGGCTATGGGATGGCTTAAGCCAATTGAACTGACAGAACCTGCATCTATCATCGGATTAAAGTCTATTGCTGATGAAGGAGAAATCTATATCATCAAACATACAGACGAAGAATACTACCTATTGGAGAACAGACAATGGAAAGGATTTGACTATGCGCTTCCAGGAAAAGGTCTGCTCATTTGGCATATACTCTACAGACCCAACGAATGGTCTTCTAATACGCCAAACAATACTAATGGAGAATTACATTATGAGTTGGTAAATGCCGACGACCTAGACTTCAGCGAATGGGAACAACTAATAAAACAGAGAGGTTGGAGTTCCTACCAAAACAGCCACAGACGAAATAATTATCACCTTAGCTCTTCTGCCTATCCCTGTATCACAGATTCTATTTCTTTGAGGAACGACAGCCTGACAAATACGTCGGTGCCCGCCAGCGTGATGATTACCAGAAATGCTGCAGGCGAGAACCTACTGTCTAAGCCTATCACGGATATACGAATGACGGAAGATGGCCTCATCTCTTTCAACTTCATGGGAGGTGATCCCGAAATACTGGAAGTAAAGCATCCATTTAACGACCGTAAAGTGGCACTTTACTATCAATTAGACGGCACTTTACACCAACAAAACAGTAAGAAAGGGATTTATATCCTAAGAAGAGAAGACGGAAAAATGATTAAATTCATAAAATAGCAACCGAACAAAACTGTAAAAATCATGAGATTAATTATTGAACCTAATTATGATTTGATGTCACAATGGGCAGCAAATCATGTGATTGAGAGAATTAACGCTGCTAAACCTACAAAGGAGAAACCTTTTGTATTAGGACTTCCTACCGGTTCTTCGCCTATCGGCATGTATAGAGCCTTGGTAAAAGCCTATCTGGATGAAAGAGTATCGTTCAAGAACGTGGTGACATTCAACATGGACGAATATGTAGGACTGCCTGAAGATCACCCCGAAAGTTATCACTCATTTATGTTCTCGAACCTCTTTGACCATATCGACTGTCCCAAAGAGAACATCCACATTCTGAATGGTAATGCCAAGGATCTGGATGCCGAGTGTGCTCATTACGAACAGATGATCGAGGAAGCCGGCGGCATAGACCTTTTCTTAGGTGGTATAGGTCCCGACGGTCACATCGCATTCAATGAGCCAGGTTCAAGCCTGAGCAGCCGCACACGTCAGAAGACGCTGACCACAGACACCATCATTGCCAACAGTCGTTTCTTTGACAACGACATCAACAAGGTGCCTAAGACCGCACTGACCGTAGGTGTTGGAACTGTTATGGCAGCCAAGGAAGTGATGATTTTGGTAAATGGCCACGCTAAATGTCGCGCTCTGCAGGCAGCTGTAGAAGGAAGTGTAAACCACATGTGGACCATCAGTGCTCTGCAGATGCACCAGCATGGTATCATCGTTGCCGACGATGCTGCATGCGAAGAACTGAAGGTTGGTACCTATCGTTACTTCAAAGATATAGAAAAAAATAACCTGCTGTAATCAAACAGCAGGTTATTAAGATAGAAATTAGTCGAGCTCTTCGTCAGCCTCATAGCCTCCCATCTCGCGGATGGCATTTTTCAGCATCGTATATTGCTGATAGAGGTGGTTGACGGGGAGCTCGCCTTTTGTATAGTCGTGCATTGGGCTCTTCAGGAAGAAGCTGAGGAAGCGCTGAATACCATAGCGACCAGCACGAGCTGCCAGGTCGCTCAACAGGCAGAGGTCCAGACAGAGTGGTGCAGCCAGGATAGAGTCGCGGCAGAGGAAGTTAATCTTAATCTGCATGGGATAGCCCATCCATCCAAAGATATCGATATTATCCCAGCCTTCCTTATTGTCGTTGCGTGGAGGATAGTAGTTGATACGTACCTTATGATAATACTGTGTATCTTCATCGTTGCCGTGTCCATAGAGGTCGGGCTGCAAATCAGGACGCAGGATAGTCTCGAGTGTTGAAAGCTTTGAAACCTCTTTTGTACGGAAGTTAGCTGGTTCGTCGAGCACCAGACCATCGCGGTTGCCCAAGATATTGGTAGAGAACCAACCGTTCAGTCCCAGACAACGTGTACCGATAATGGGCGAGAAGCCACTCTTCACCAGTGTCTGACCAGTCTTAAAGTCCTTACCAGCGATAGGCATCTTCGTCTTTTCTGCCAGTTCCCACATAGCGGGAATATCGACGGTGGTATTGGGAGCGCCCATTATGAATGGAGCACCCTCAGTAAGAGCAGCGTATGCATAACACATAGAGGGAGCCACATGTTCGCGATCGTCAGCCTTCATAGCCTTCTCAAGTGCTTCAAGTGTTCCATGTACTGGCTCATAAACAGGTACATAGATTTCTGTTGAAGCAGCCCAGAGCACCACAATACGTGCACAGTCGTTGGCAGCCTTGAAGTTGCGTATATCCTCACGCAACTGTTCCACCATTTCCCAACGTGTCTTACAGTCCTTCACGTTGTCGCCATCAAGTCTTTTAGCATAGTTCTTGTCAAAAGCAGCAGGCATTGGAACGATTTTCTCGAGTTCCTCACGCACAGGCATGATGTCCTTCTCCTTAAGCACTTCGCAATACATGGCGCTCTGGAAAGCATTTTGAGGATAGACATCCCAACAGCCAAACACGATATCATCCAGCTTTGCCATTGGCACAATCTCATCATACTTCAAGTACTTCGCATCTGCACCACGGCCCACACGCATCTTGTCATATTGCGTCATAGATCCGATGGGCTTAGTCAGCCCCTTGCGAGCCATCAGGACACCAGTCATGAAAGTTGTGGCGACAGCACCATTACCCACAACCATGATACCGAGTTTACCCTCGGCTGGTTTTACAGTTAATTGTTTCATTGTTTTTAATTTGTATTGGTTAAATAAACATTACCTACTATCTTCTTTTGATTAGAACGATGCTCTAAACGTGAATTTCACAATCTGTTTATGAGCCGTTGGCAACTCATTATAGCTGAGTCGTCGGATATACTCCACATGAAGAAGTTTAAAGATATTATGTATACCTACAGATACCTCCCAATATGGTCTGCTCTTATCCATCACATAGCTACCCTCTGGGAACATCATCAGGATATCACTCGACTGATTCTCGGCCAAGAACGGATTATTCTTGTCGGACAAGCTGCCCCACAACATCTTTGCACTGATAAACTCGCGCCACTTCAGACGTTTGAGGAAAGGTATGCGATTAAATATTTTGCCGTTAAGATCCCAGTCGGCCATCACAGAGATGTAACGGTCGTTCAAGAACTCCATATTATTAATCAGGTTGAATGTCTCGTCCTCGAGCACATAGCCTAAGTTGGCCACGGGCATAATCAGTAGAGGATAGGGCACCTGATTCCACTGAGCGCCAAACTTGGTCCTAACGCCAAATTTACCCCAGTTCATAGGCAACCAGAAGCGCTTATAGAATTCACCCTCTGTGAAGTTGTAACGATACTGTCCGCCTAACACGCCATCAAAGCCCATGGTGTGCTGCAAGCGGAACACCGGTGCATCGAGCGAGAGTGGCCAACGATGCTGTTTGGTGTTGATGAAGGTCTCGCCTGGAGCCAATCGGAATCCGATGGTAGCCTCCGTATATCGTAACGACTGATGGCTCAGTCCCGTCATCTTGGGCTGCTCATAATACGTTGTAGGATTAGCCATGTCATGGAGCGTCGTAAAAGACAAGTTGCCAATAGGCTGCAACTTTTCAGTTTTCACATTACCAAAGAGCTTCAGTCCCCACTCCATCTCATAGTCAATACCAACCAGCTGTCTGTTATAGAGGAACATCTTGTCCATCTCTGCAAACTTCAACGAGGTAAACAGGTTATCCTTATCCGTCTGAATAAACTTATCACTAGCCAGCATCACGTCGCGCATGGACTCTACGTATAATGCCTTACGCGGGAACTCGCGAGGCAAATATCCAGGACGGTTGAACGTATAGGTGAGCTGTGCATCATAGTAGTTCTGATTCGACTCCATACCACGAGCATAATAGCCTTTCAGGAACAGATGCGGATGCAGGTTAGCCGTCGTCTGGGCCGAAGCACGCAAGCGCCACTTATCATAGAAGTTCTGAGAAACTATCGTATTGATAGGTCCGATGTCCACTTTCGACGGATGATCCTTGGTACCTGTATCAACAAAGTTCTCTACAAGCGCCCTCAGACCAAAGATGATATACTTAAAGCCCTTGAGTTTCTGCAGGTTCTCAACAAAACTATCCATCGAGCTTTCACTCTTTGTCAGTTCCACCTGACGATATTTTGCCCAGAAATCATCATCCTGCATCTCAGCATAGGCATCCTTCAGCACCTTCTTCTTACCCCTCAACAGTTGTCGCGGCACTTCTGTAAAATCATAGTCACTATGACGTGTAGTACGTACCACGATGAACTTCGACAACATCTTTGAGAGATAGAGCTCCACAATCATATCATCGACCGTGAGGACCCAGTCACCATTAGGCTGCTTAGTGTATTCCTGTATACTCTGCATGTTTTCCACCCAGTTCACACTAGTGGTCTTGGGAATTGTCAGTTCGCAACGTTTCACCTGATAGCTCGAATCATCAAGCACAAACAGTCGACCGCGGAAACCAAAGTCCTGCTGGTTGTTAGGTGTAAAATCCAATTGGATACAACGATCCGTACCCACCATCGTTGTGTCCGTGATATAATAACGGTAGAATGCGATAGCGTCTTTTCCGATAGGGCTGGTAAACGGATATTGGAACAAACGGATATCATCCTCGTATAGATCTATGTTCGTGAAGCAATCGGCCACCACTTGGTTGATGATATCACCCGTCTGGAAAAGGTCGTTGACCCCCGTTGAGGTCTCACCCTTGATAATGCTTTTCTCGGTATGCGGTTCGCGACGGTAAACTTCCTGTGTTACCTTCTCTTCGACCGACAGAGGCAATATGAGCTTATTATTATATGCGCTCACCTCTACCTGATTAAGCAGCCAGGGATGACGTTGAAACAACTTCGACTCGAGTGTATCCAACTTCAGGTCGTTCAGTCCGAACATAATCTTCTGATAGTTGTTATACTGGTAATAGTCATGACTCTTAAGATCAGTCTTCTTCCTAGCTGCAATCACCTTCTTCATCAGTTCTACAGCGGGGTTGTTCTTACGACTATACTTCGACTTTTTCTTCGAGCTGACCGTCACCTCCTCAAGCACCTTCGAGTTAGGCTTCAAACGAACAATCAGGTTCGCAGGCGTCTTATTATCTATATTTATCACTTTGGGGCTATACCCAACAGCGCTGACCGTCAATCGCCATCCATGATGGCGTTCAATCTCAAAACGTCCTAAGCTGTCAGCGCGAACAGCCACCTTGTTACTGCGATAAATGATGCTAGCCATTGAGACAGGCTTTCCATTACCGGCATCTATTACATGTCCCGTAATTTGAGCCTGTGCCTCAACGGTTACCATCAGCATCAGCAGTATTAGCAAGATGGCTGACATTCTTAATCCTTGTGTTATCCTTTCCATACGATGCGGCAAAGATAACAATTAATTCACTTTTCGCAAAACTATTCTGTCTCTAAAAGTATTCTTTTTTACTTTTTTCAGAAAAACAAACTTCTTTTTTAGTTATGGAACACCAATCCATCACCAAACTCATCAACCACGATTGGTTTCTCTCGGTCTATTTCCTCTGCAAGTATTTTCTTCGACAGATCATTAAGCAGATACTGCTGAATAGCTCGCTTCACGGGGCGCGCACCAAAGTCTGGGTCGTAGCCCTCCTCTGCCAGCCAATCCACGGCATGATCGCTGACCTGCAGTTGGAAGCCTTGCGGCTCCAGCATTTTCTGCACACGTCCCAGTTGCAGACGAACCACCTGAGCTATCTCTTCTTTCGACAACTGTTGGAAGGTGATAATTTCATCGATACGATTCAGGAACTCAGGACGCATATTCAGTCGAAGTTGTTCGCGCGAAGCATTACTTGTCATTATAATAATGGTGTTTTTGAAATCGGCCGTACGTCCTTTATTATCCGTCAGTCGTCCGTCGTCTAACACCTGCAGCAAGATGTTGAACACATCAGGATGTGCCTTCTCTATCTCGTCGAAGAGCACCACGCTATAAGGCTTGCGACGCACTGCCTCAGTCAGTTGTCCACCCTCATCATAGCCAATATATCCCGGAGGCGCGCCAATGAGTCGGCTGACCGTATGTTTCTCCTGATACTCAGACATATCGATACGCGTCATCATCGTCTCGTCATTGAACAAGTATTCAGCCAGCGCTTTTGCCAGTTCCGTTTTACCAACACCTGTTGTACCCAGGAAGATAAACGAAGCGATAGGACGCTTGGGGTCTTGCAGTCCAGCACGCGAACGACGCACGGCATCACTGACTGCCGTGATAGCCTCCTCCTGACCTATCACACGCTTATGCAGTTCCTCTTCCAGATGCAATAGTTTTTCGCGTTCACTCTGCATCATACGCGTCACGGGGATGCCAGTCCAACGGCTCACCACCTCAGCGATATCATCCGCTGTCACCTCTTCGCGCACCAGCGAGTTGCCGCCCTGTGCACTTGACAGCTGACTCTGAATAGCTTTAATGTCATCTTCCAGAGCCTTGAGTTTCGAATAGCGGATCTCAGCCACCTTGCCATAGTCGCCCTCGCGTTCAGCGCGCTCGGCCTCCAGCTTCAAGGTCTCCATATCCTGCTTGTCCTGTTGAATCTTATTAATGAGTTGGCGTTCGCCTTCCCACTTGGCACGGAACTGCGTTTCCTGTTCTTTCAGTTCTGCAATTTCCTTGTCCAACTGAGCTATTTTTGGCTGATCACCTTCACGTTTAATCGCCTCACGCTCAATCTCCAACTGAGCCAGACGACGCATAATCTCATCCAGTTCTTCTGGCACCGAGTCGCGCTCCATTCTCAACTTAGCAGCCGCCTCATCCATCAAATCGATAGCCTTGTCTGGAAGGAAGCGTTCCGTAATGTATCGCTCCGAGAGTTGTACTGCAGCAATACAGGCATCGTCCTGAATACGAACCTTGTGATGATTTTCATAACGCTCCTTCAAGCCACGAAGAATAGAGATAGCCGAGAGTTCGTCAGGCTCATCTACCATCACTGTTTGGAAACGACGCTCCAAAGCCTTGTCCTTCTCAAAATACTTCTGGTATTCGTTCAAGGTCGTAGCACCTATCGAGCGCAACTCGCCACGTGCCAATGCAGGTTTCAGGATGTTGGCAGCATCCATAGCACCTTCACTCTTACCAGCACCAACAAGTGTGTGAATCTCGTCGATAAAGAGGATAATACGTCCTTCCGAAGCCGTCACCTCGTTGACCACACTCTTCAGTCGCTCCTCAAACTCACCCTTATACTTTGCGCCTGCCACCAGAGCACCCATATCAAGAGAGAAGAGCTGTTTGTCTTTCAAGTTCTCTGGCACATCGCCGCGTACGATACGCTGAGCCAGTCCCTCTACGATAGCAGTCTTACCCGTACCAGGTTCACCTATTAATATAGGATTATTCTTTGTACGACGTGACAGAATCTGCAGCACACGACGGATCTCGTCGTCGCGACCAATCACCGGGTCGAGCTTTCCTGCACGGGCCAGATCCACCAAGTTCTTGGCATACTTCTCCAGCGACTGATAATTATCGTCTGCACTCTGACTCTGGACCTTCTGTCCGCGACGCAGTTCCAGGATAGCCTGACGCATGTCTTTTTCGTTAGCACCAGTATCCTTTAGCATACGACTAACCGTCGAATTAACGACCAGCAGTGCCAGAAGGATCGGTTCACAAGATACATACTCATCACCCAACTCGCGCGAAAGGTCTTCTGCCTTCTGCAGAACCTTCTGACTGTCGTTCGACAGATAGGGCTCTCCGCCCTGCACACGAGCCAGGTGCTGGAGTTCTTGCGAAGCCAACACTTCCAGTTGCTGCACATTGATGCCCAACTTTTGGAATACGAAGTTGGTAATGTCTTGCGCCTTATCCATCAGCGCCCTCAACAAGTGAATAGGCTCAATGGACTGTTGACTGTTCTTACGGGCAATGTTCACGGCCTGCTGAACGGTCTCTTGCGCTTTGATTGTAAACTTTTCAAATGTCATAATATTCTCCTTTCCAATTAATTAATTCTTTCTACCCAAGTTCCTCAAACTGTATGCCCAAGCCCAAACACAGACAAAACGGCAATCGAATATGACAATTTGTCACCACCTAATCTTCCCCTTCAACAGGCAGCCAACAGTTCTATTTCGTTAAACTTTCTTTTTTAACGTTACATTACCCTTATGTATCAATATTTATTTGTATCTTTGCTCAAAAAGTAAGCCGCAATGAAGAAGTACATCATAATGACAGCAATCCTATTGATGGCATCAAGCATTTGTTTATTTGCCCAAACCAATCAGACCTATACCAATCTTTGGAAACAGGCAGACGATGCAGAAAAGAAAGATTTGCCTCGCACACAGATAACGATTCTGCAGAAGATTGTCAAGAAAGCAGAAAAGGAGAAGAACTATGGTCAGCTGCTGAAAGCGGAGCTCTCGGCTGCTAAGGCCATGACCGACATCTCGACAGACTCCATTAAACCTGCCGTCAGACAATTAGAACTTCGTGAACAGAAGGCAAATGGCAACAAGGCCCTTCAGGCTATCTATGATGCTGTACTCTTTTCATTATACGACAACAACGCCCTTTACTTCGACGACGCCAGACAACAAGCAGCCAAATATCAGAAGAAAGCGATTTCTCATCCCGACATATTGGCTGCTACCAAGATAACGGACTACAAGCCTTTTGTCATTAAGGAGAAAGATAGCCGATTCTTTGACGATGACCTTCTGAGCGTGATAGGCTGTGAAACACGCCAAACGAAAGCCATCCACAAGTACTACCTGACCACATCTAATCGCAAGGCGCAGCTTCTCACGGCCATTGAGGATGCCACAGACAAAATGCTCGACTCGCTGATTGCCGTTTATGGCGACCTGGACGTGTGTGGCGAAGCAGCCATCAAACGCTACCAGCAAATGCATGGTGTCAACGATTCCGTGCGTATAGCATTCATCGACAATGCCCTTCAGCGCTGGGGTTCCTGGCCTCGCATGAACGAATTGCGCAATGCCCGCATGAACCTCACGCGAGAAAAGTTCACCGTATGTCTAGACAAGCACATCTCTATCCCCTACCGCGAACAAAAGATGGCCGTCAAGAACCTGAGAGGCATCCATCAACTGACGATGCACATCTACAAGGTGAATGCCAACGGCGATATCACGTTAGACCCCAACAACAAGAAAGACTATGAGAAGATCAAGCAACTTCTCACAGAGACAGCTTTTAACGAGACCTATTCCTACACCGATTGGAAGGAACACGAGCAGCGCAACGACAGCATCACCGTTCCCGGTCTGCCTGCCGGTGTCTATCTTATCGAGTTCAAATCGCAGCCCAATACAGCCATCGCACGCATGCTTTATTTCGTGAGCAACGTCCGTTTGCTTTCGCAAGGTCAGCCTAACAAAAACATGCGCTTTGTGGTTGTCAATGCCACTACAGGCCAACCCATTGCCGGAGCCACTGTCCGTTTGACAACAAAAGACCGGGTTTTCACACTCACCACCAATGCCAAAGGCGAATGTTTCCGTCATCTCGACGATGCCGACAACACCAAGGCATTTGCTTCGACGAAGGAAGACCCATTCTGTCCCTGCCCGTCTTTATACCGTCTCTACGATTATGAAGAATACAATAACGAACGAGACGACATAGAATTCATGACCGATCGAGCCATCTATCGTCCGGGACAGGAGGTACGCATGGCTGCCATCGTCTATCACATTGGCAAGCACAACGACCAACGTGTGGTAGCCAACAAACAAGTCAAGGCCACGCTTTATGATGCCAATAATCGGGTGCTGGCCGAGGAGCAGCTCGTCACCGATGCCTATGGCACCATCAGCACCATCTTCGACTTGCCCACAAAAGGGCTGACGGGCCTCTATCATATTTGCATAGACAAAAAAGAATATTATTTCCACGTTGAAGAATACAAGCGCCCCACCTTCCTTGTAGAGTTCCCCAAGGTAGAACAAGACTACAAGGCGGGCGACACACTGACCATCAAAGCCTCTGCCAAGAGCTATGCCGGCGTACCCGTGCAAAATGCCCGGGTAACCTATCGCGTAGAACGCCGTCGTGCATGGTGGTGGTTCGCCAACTTGAGCTATTGGAACTCCATCTGGTATGGCGACAGAATACAAGACGAGACCATCCTCACGGGAAAAGCCACAACCGATACCAATGGTCTTTTCGAGGTGAAGATGCCCCTGGTGATGCCTGCTACGGAACATCCGCTGTTCTGCAACTTCATTGTCACAGCCGACGTCACGGATATGGCTGGCGAGACACACCACGGCGAACTATCCGTACCTCTAGGCAATCGCGAGACTGTGCTGAGCATCGACATTGATGAACACCTTCTGACCGAGAAGATGTCTCAGCCCATACTGCACGTGAAGAATGCCGCTGGCAACGACCTCATACGCAAAGTCAACTACCAGTTGGATGGCGGTAAATGGAAGACCATTGAGACCTGTGCGCCCATTGCCTTGCCCCGTCTGAAGAGTGGCAAGCATACGATCAAGGCGCAATATGGTGACCAGATTATTGAGAAGACCTTCGTTGTGTTCTCGCTCAACGACAAGAAACCTGCGGTAGAGACCGACGACTGGTTCTACCTCTCCGACAATCAGTTCCCCGACGACGGCACCCCCCTCACCCTTCAGGTAGGCTCCTCGGCTAAAAACGTGCACATCATCTATACCATTGCATCTGGCATGAACATCATCGAACAGGGGGCTATCGACAAGTCGAATGCGCTAATCAATCGCAAGCTGACCTACAAGCCAGAATATGGCGATGGTCTTTCCCTAAGCTATATCTGGGTTAAGGAAGGCCACGTCTATAGACACAACTTTACCGTTCTACGTCCTATAGAGAATAAGAAACTGACGCTGAAGTGGGAGACATTCCGAGATAGGCTCACTCCCGGTCAGCAAGAAGAATGGACGTTGAAGGTCGAACCCACTTCGGCAGAAGGCACACAACTCATGGCAACGCTTTTCGACAAGAGTCTTGACCAGCTCAACAAGCACAACTGGAACTTTATGCCCCGCCAGGACCTCTCAATACCCTTCCTTGAATGGAATTTTAGCGAGGGTCACAACGTGCGAAGGAATGCCTTACGCCAGTTGACGCCACTGAAAGTAGAGGACTTTGTTCTGAGTCACCTTGACAATTCTTGTTATCCATCTACGTGGTATCCTCGCAACAAACGCCCATTCAGGCGGGGCACATATTTAGCAGAGGTACCAGTAAGAATCAATAGTAAAGCGGTTGAGTATGAATGCGCAGACGACGAGTATTTCGTGACAGGCTATTCATCTAACGTGGCTATAGGTAGCTACGACGTCAAACAAAAGACCGTCAACAACGAGCTAGCAGAGGAAACCACAATTTCTACCCCCCAAGTTTCCATGCGCGAGAACCTTCAGGAGACAGCCTTTTTCTATCCCCGACTGATGGCCGACTCTACTGGTCGCATCTCCATAAAGTTCACGCTCCCAGAGAGTCTCACCACCTGGCGCTTCATCGGCCTGGCTCATACAAAGGATCTGAAGTATGGTTTCCTTAATGGCGAAACCGTGGCTAAGAAAGATGTGATGATTCAGCCCAACCTGCCCCGCTTCATCCGTATGGGCGACGAGGCCAGCATCAGCGCACGTATTCTCAACACCTGCAACCACGACGTAGAGGGTGTTGCCCGTCTGGAACTGCTCAATCCCGAAACGATGCAAGTTATCTACACAGACAGTCGTCAGACTATAGTTACGGCAAACTCGACGTTTGGCGTAACCTTCCCTTATGTTTGCCGTAACGAAACCAACGGTTTGCTAGTAGCAAAGTTATCCTTTGTCGGCGAAGGCTTCAGCGACGGCGAACAGCACTACCTTCCCATCCTGCCCAACAAGGAGCAGATGACCGTCACCATTCCTTTCACGCAGACGGCTCCTGGCAGCAAGGCCATTGATCTTGCTGCCATGATTCCTACCGATGCCACACAGGCCCGACTCACCTTTGAATATACCAACAATCCAGCATGGCTCATGATTCAGGCACTGCCCACCGTGGCTCATGCCAACGACCAGTGCGCCATCTGCCAGGCCACCGCACTTTACGCCAACACTCTGGGACGTCACATCCTGAAGCAGAACCCACAGGCTCGACACATCTTCGAGGCATGGAAGCGTGAAAATGGCGAGGAGACCTCACTGACCAGCGCTCTTGAAAAAAACAAAGCACTGAAGGAACTGGTGCTCAACGAAACACCATGGGTGGCCGATGCCCGTCACGAGACCGAACAGAAACAGCAGTTGGCCGACTTCTTCGACGCATCTCTGATGAACTACCGCATCTCGCAGGCTGCCCGTCAGCTTGGTGCCTTGCAGAAATCCGACGGCTCTTGGAGCTGGTGGCCCGGCATGAACGGCTCGTTCTTCATCACCGTCGAGGTCAGCGAGATGCTGGTTCGCCTTAACCAGATGGCCGGCGAACAGACAGACACCAAAGACATGCTGACATCTTCGTTCTTCTTCATGGATCAGGAAATCGTGAAGATGGTTGACGAGATGAAGAAAGAAGAGAAGAAAGGCCATCGCCAGTCGTTCCCCTCATACAGGGCCATGCAGTATCTCTACATATCGAAAATCAGTGGCAGAAAACTCACGGCAAAAGTCAGCGAGGCACAAAGCTACCTCAAGAACCTGCTGAAGAAGGATGTAAAGCGACAGAACATCTACGAGAAAGCCCTTTCTGCCATTATCCTCGATGCACCAGCCTACGCAAAGAGCCTCAAAGAGTACACTGTATATAAAGAGAATATGGGTCGCTACTACGACACACCTCGTGGCGGTTATTCATGGCGCGACTATCGCATTCCCACCCAGGTGGCTGTTATCGAAGCTTTGCAAAAGCTCACACCTGCCGACACCACAACCATCGACCAGATGCGTCGCTGGCTACTGCAGCAGAAGCGCACACAGGCATGGGACACACCTATCAACAGTGTCAACGCCATCTATGCGTTCCTGAACAACCGCTCGGAGCAGGACCTTCAGAATGCTCACCACAAGCTAAGCGTTCTGAAGGTTGACCAGAAAGCTTTAGAACTCTCAGATGCCACGGCCGGATTAGGCTACGTCAAAGCCTCTCAGGACTACCACGGTCAGCAGACCTTCACGGTCGAGAAGACCTCTGTAGGTACCAGCTGGGGAGCCGTCTATGCTCAGTTCATGCAGCCCACTACCAGCATCCAGTCAAACAGCAGCGAAATCAGCGTGAAGCGCGAGATCATCGGCAACCAGCCCCTGAAAGTGGGCGACCGTATCAGGGTACGCATCACCATCAAGGCTGAGCGCGACCTTGACTTCGTAGAGGTCATCGACAAGCGTGCCGCCTGCATGGAGCCCGTCAACCAACTGAGTGGCTACCGCAATGGCTACTACTGCGCGCCCAAAGACAATGCCACCTATTATTATTTCGACCGTCTGCCCAAGGGCAAGCGCGTCATCGAGACAGAATACTATATCGACCGCCTCGGCACCTACGAGACGGGCGCACTCACAGCCGGATGCGCCTATGCTCCAGAGTTCCGCGGCCAAACAGCATCAGAAACAATCATCGTAAAATGAAAAAGATACTGACCCTCACCTTGTCTTGCCTGACAGCATTCACCATTCAGGCACAGAAGCTGACCATCAGCAAGCAAACGATAGACGTAGGCAAGACGGCCTACGAAGTCCCCATCACTGGCACCTTTGAACTGAAGAACAAAGGACCCAGGAGCATCGTCATCACCAATGTCAAAGCCGACTGTGGCTGCACCAAGACGGAGTGGCCCAAGAAGAGCATCTCTTCGGGCGAGAAGTTCACCATCTCTATGACCTACGATGCCCGCATGCTGGGACATTTCACCAAACAGATTGCGGTCTATTGCAGAACCAGCAGTCGTTCGTCAAAGACGGAGATAAAGCCTGTCTATCTGAAGATGAAGGGCGTGGTGCTTGCCGAGGCCGCTACCGAGAACATGGCCGAGAAATATCCCTACGACCTGAACGGACTGCGTGCAGACATCAACAACCTAGAGTTCGACGACGTGAACAAGGGCGATGTGCGCCAGGCTGAGTTCAACATCTACAACAACACCAGCTCGGTCATCACACCCAACATGCTTCATCTGCCTCCCTACCTTGCGGCAAAGGCCATCCCCGAGAAGTTGAGCCCTTATCGCACGGGTAAGATGATTGTAACGCTGAACAGCCAGAAGGTCTATGGCATGGGACTCACCCAGACATCTCTCTATCTGGCCAGCACCTTGGGCGAGTCTATCCGTTCTGAAATAGAAATTCCCGTCTCTGTGGTTCTGTTGCCCGACATGTCGAAGTTCGATGGCAACAACAAGCAGTATGCACCCAAGATGCTGCTCTCTGACAACCAGCTGACACTGGATGCCAAGCACAAGAGCGGCACTATCACCATTACCAATCAGGGGCGCACCCCACTCAAGATTACGTCTATGCAGCTCTTCACGAAAGGTGTGAAGGTGCAACTCAACAAGAGCGAGCTGCAGCCTGGCGAGGTAGCCACCCTGAAAGTCAAGGTCTATCCCAACGACCTTAAGAAGGTGCGTTCTAAGCCACGTATCCTCATGATTACCAATGATCCTGACCATGCGAAAGTGGTCATCAGCATCAACTACAAATAAAGAAGACTATGGAGCACCCCGAGAACAGTTCTGAATATGCAGGTCTGCAGGTGAACAGCGGTGTGGACCAACCCTCCATCATCAATCCTTACCTGAAGCGCAACCGCATACGCCGTCGTGAACTCACGGCCGACGAGATGGTGGAGGGCATCCTAAAAGGCGATGTCACCATTCTTTCGCAGGCTGTCACGCTGATAGAGAGCACCAACCCCGCCCACCAAGCCAAGGCGCAAGAGGTGATCAACAAATGTCTGCCCTATAGCGGCAAGTCTGTGCGCATCGGCATCAGTGGCGTCCCCGGTGCAGGCAAGTCAACCTCTATTGATGAGTTTGGCATCCACCTGCTGAAAGAGAAAGGCGGTCGCCTGGCCGTACTGGCTATCGACCCTTCTTCCGAACGAACCAAGGGAAGCATCCTTGGCGACAAGACCCGCATGGAGAAGTTGGCCGTACATCCCGACTCCTTCATTCGCCCTAGCCCATCGGCAGGGTCACTGGGTGGCGTAGCGCGCAAGACGCGCGAGACTATCATCCTCTGCGAGGCCGCCGGCTTCGACAAGATTTTCGTCGAGACCGTGGGCGTAGGACAGAGCGAGACGGCCTGTCATTCGATGGTCGATTTCTTCCTGCTCATCCAGGTGGCTGGCACTGGCGACGAGCTGCAAGGCATCAAGCGAGGCATCATGGAAATCAGCGATGGTATTGTCATCAACAAATGTGACGGCGACAATGTGGACCGCTGTCAGATGGCAGCCACCAACTTCCGCAATGCGCTGCATTTCTTTCCCATGCCCGAAAGTGGATGGACGCCCAAGGTACTGTGCTACAGTGGCTTCTATGGCACTGGCGTCAAGGAGGTCTGGGACATGATCTACGAGTATTTCGCCTTTGTGAAGCAGAATGGCTATTTCGACCATCGCCGCAACGAGCAGGCTAAATACTGGATGTACGAAAGCATCAACGAGCATCTGCGCCTAAGTTTCTACAACAATCCGCAGATCAAAGCACAACTCAACGCTGCCGAGCAGACGGTACTGGCCGGGCAGAAGACGTCATTCGTTGCCGCCCAGGATCTGCTCGACGATTATTTTAAATTGCTTAAAGAGTAAAGTTCAATGTTACAAGTTGAAATAGACGAAGGCAGTGGTTTCTGCTTCGGAGTGACCACCGCCATCAAGAAAGCTGAGGAGGAACTGAAAAAGGGCAAGACGCTCTACTGTTTGGGCGACATCGTCCACAACGGCATGGAGTGCGAACGACTGAAACAGATGGGACTTATCACCATCACGCACGAAGACATGAAGCAGCTACACAACGTGAAAGTGCTGCTGCGTGCGCATGGCGAGCCCCCCGCCACCTACGAGCTGGCGCGTAAGAACAACATCGAGATTATCGATGCCACCTGTCCGGTGGTACTGAAGTTGCAGAATCGCATCAAACAACAATACGAGAGTTCACTCACCTCTCACCTCTCACCTCTCACCTCCCAGATTGTCATCTTCGGCAAGAAAGGACATGCAGAAGTGTTGGGACTCGTTGGACAAACACAGGGCTCGGCCATCGTAATCGAGAACTTTGAAGAGGTGAAACAGCTTGACTTCACGCACGACATCTATTTATATAGTCAGACCACGAAATCGCTCGACGAGTTTCATCGCATCATCGAGTACATCCAGGCGCATATCTCGCCCGAGGCCACCTTTAAGAGCTTCGACACGATTTGCCGCTCGGTGGCCAACCGCATGCCCAACATATCGCAGTTTGCCACCCGCCACGACCTGATCCTCTTTGTCTGCGGGCGCAAGAGCTCTAATGGCAAAGTGCTGTTCAACGAGTGTCTGCGCGTGAACCCCAACTCGCACCTTATCGAAGGACCTGAAGAGATCAACTCCGAATGGCTGAAAGACATCGAGACCATTGGCATCTGTGGTGCCACCAGCACACCTAAGTGGCTCATGGAACAGTGCCGCGATGCCCTGCTAAAACTATAAAAACGACTCATTATGGCTAACATACCACAGGAATTCAACTCATTCTACCTGAAGGATGTCTCGTTCATCAACCTGATGACGCGACGCATCTTCAACGTACTCATCGTGGCTAACCCTTATGATGCCTTCATGCTGGAAGACGACGGGCGCGTCGATGAGAAAGTGTTCGACGAATATACCGAACTGGGCATGCGCTACCCACCCACCTTCACGCAGGTTTCTACCACCGAAGAGGCCAACGAGGTGCTGAAGGCCACCGACATCGACCTGGTGATTTGCATGCCTGGTAATGCCGACAACGATGCCTTCACCGTAGCTCGCGAGGTGAAACAGGTTCACCCGCAGATTCCTTGCGTGGTGCTGACGCCTTTCTCACACGGCATCACACGCCGCATGCAAGACGAGGATATGTCTATCTTCGACTACGTGTTCTGTTGGTTGGGCAACACCAACCTCATCCTCTCCATCATCAAACTGATTGAGGACCAGATGAACATTGACCACGACATCCGCGAGGCCGATGTGCAGATGATTCTGCTGGTGGAGGACAATATCCGTTTCTACTCGTCTATCCTGCCCAACCTCTACAACTATATCCTGGCACAGAGCAAGCGTTTCTCGACCGAGGCACTGAACCCCCACGCTGCAGCCCAGCGCAAACGCGGACGTCCCAAGGTGGTGCTGGCCACCAACTATGAGGAGGCCATGTCTTTCTACCTAAAGTATAAAGACAACGTGCAGGGCGTCATCAGCGATACCCGCTTCCCCATGATGGCATCGGTGAACCGCCTCTCGCACATGGAAGAGGGCGACCCAGAGGCCGGACTGAAACTGTTTCGCGAGATTCGCAAGCACGACGAGTTCGTGCCATTGATTCTGCAGAGCTCAGAGACCGTCAACAAGCAGAAGGCTGAGGCCGAGGGATATGACTTCATAGACAAGAACTCGAAGAAATTCAATGTGGATCTGCGCAATCTGCTGGAGGAACATCTGGGCTTTGGAGACTTCATCTTCCGCGACCCGGAAACCAAAGAGGAGGTGATGCGCGTGCGCTCATTGAAAGAGTTGCAAGATAACATCTTCAAGATTCCTCACGACTCGCTGATGCACCACATCCGCCGCAACCACATGAGTCGCTGGTTGTGTGCGCGTGCCATCTTCCCTGTATCGCAATTTCTGAAGCACGTCACCTGGCACAAGTTGCAGGATGTCGATGCCCACCGTCAGATCATCTTCGATGCCATTGTGCAGTATCGTAAGATGAAGAACATTGGCGTGGTGGCCGTCTTCGACCGTGCTAAGTTCGACCGCTATGCCCACTTTGCCCGCATCGGCGATGGTTCGCTGGGCGGAAAAGGTCGTGGTTTGGCTTTTCTCGACAATATTATCAAGCGCCATCCCGAGCTCAACAAGTTCGAAAATGCGCCTGTACAGATTCCGAAGACGGTGGTGCTCTGCACCGACTTCTTCGACGAGTTCATGGACTCCAACAATCTGTGGAGCATTGCCCTGAGCGATGCCCCCGACGATGTCATCCTTCAACACTTCCTGAAGGCGCAGTTGCCCGATGCACTGATAGAGGACTTCTTCATTTTCTTCGAAGCCATCAAGAAGCCTATCGCTATCCGTTCGTCATCGTTGCTCGAAGACTCTCACTATCAGCCTTTCGCTGGTATCTATTCCACCTATATGATTCCCTGGCTCGACGACAAGTACGAGATGCTGAGCATGCTGGCATGCGCCATTAAGAGTGTCTATGCCTCGGTTTACTATCGCGACTCGAAAGCCTATATGACGGCCACGCAGAACGTCATCGACCAGGAAAAAATGGCAGTCATCATCCAGGAGGTGGTGGGCCAACAGTATGGCGACCTCTACTACCCCACCTTCTCAGGTGTGCTGCGCTCGCTGAACTACTACCCCATTGGCGACGAGACGGCCGAAGAGGGCATTGCTTCACTGGCGCTGGGACTGGGAAAATACATCGTGGATGGCGGACAGACGCTGCGTGTATCGCCCTATCATCCGCACCAGATACTGCAGACCAGCGAGATGGAGACGGCGCTACGCGACACGCAGACACGCTTCTATGCGCTCGACATGTCGCACGTAGGCACCGACTTCAAGGTCGACGACGGCTTCAATATCAAGAGCCTGCGCGTGAAACAGGCCGACCAGGATGGCTCGCTGCGCTACATCGCTTCTACGTTCGACCCTATGGACCAGATCATCCGTCCCGGCATCTACGAGGGCGGACGCAAGGTCATCACCTTCGACGGTGTGCTGCAGCAGGGTGTATTCCCCCTGCCCGAGATTCTGCAACTGGCTCAGAAGTTCGGTGCCGAGGAGATGCGTCGCCCCGTAGAGATTGAGTTTGCTTGCAATCTGGACACCACTTCCACCAACCCTTCGGGCGGTGCTACTGGTTCGTTCTATCTACTTCAGATTCGTCCTATCGTTGACTCTAAGCAGGTGCTCGACGAGGATCTGCAGAAGATTTCCGACGAGCAGTGCCTCATGCGCTCGCACAACTCGTTGGGACACGGCATCTCCGAAGATGTGGTCGATGTTATCTATGTGAAGACCGACGAGAACTTCACGGCTTCTAACAATCCGATGATTGCCTGCGACATTGAGAAGATCAACCGCAAGTTCCTGGATGAAGGCAAGAACTACGTCTTGATTGGTCCAGGCCGCTGGGGCTCCAGCGACTACTGGCTGGGCATCCCCGTGAAGTGGCCTCACATCTCGGCAGCCCGCGTCATCGTAGAGGCTGGTCTGAAGAACTATCATGTGGACCCTTCGCAGGGCACTCACTTCTTCCAGAACCTCACCTCTTTTGGTGTGGGCTACTTCACCATCAACACCTACACAGGCGATGGTGTGCTGCAAACAGACATCCTCGACGCCATGCCTGCCGTCGAAGAGACCGAATATGTGCGCCACGTGCGCTTTGACCGTCCGCTAAAAATCATGATGGATGGCAAGAAGCAGCAGGGTGTCGTTCTCTTACCTGAATGAACCTAACAATTACTCCAATGTTGAATCTCAATCTAACTACTACTATTCAGATGCCCGACCACGCATTGCGGCGGGCCGTCATCGAGCTATGCCGCAAGGTGGGGAAACCTGTGCTGAAGCTCTCGACAAAAGACTATGAAGACAACGGGCTGGGACACCTTGTGCAACAGTTCGACGGACAGGCCGGACTGGTCAACATCGCCGTGTTCAACGAGCTGCAGCACACCATCACCGGATGGCCCGGCGGCAAGCCTAATGCCGACGACAGCACTCGTCCGGAGCGTGCGCTGCCCTACCCCAAACGCGTCATTGTGTTCTCGCCGCATCCCGACGATGATGTCATCTCGATGGGTGGCACCATTCGCCGACTTATACAGCAGAACCACGATGTACACATTGCCTATCAAACCAGTGGCAACATTGCCGTGGCCGACGAGGAGGTGCGTCTCTACATGCACTTCATCAACGGTTTCAACAAGCTCTTTGCCAACGATAGCGACGAGGTCATCAAGAGCTACTATCGCAACATCATGGGCTATATCAAACAAAAGCAGAAGGGCGACCTCGACACGGCTGCTGTGCTCACCGTCAAGAAGTTGATACGCCGTGGCGAGGCACGAAATGCCTGTGGCTACAACGGCATCACCAAGGACCACACGCACTTCCTCGATCTGCCTTTCTATGAGAGTGGAAAGATAGAAAAGCTGCCCGTCACCGAGCGCGACGTGCACATCGTACAGAAACTCATTGCCGACATCCAGCCACACCAGATCTACGTGGCTGCCGACTTGGCCGACCCGCATGGCACCCACCGCAAGTGTACCGATGTGGTGCTGGCAGCCATCGACCAGGAGAGACAGGCTGGTGCTGCCTGGCTCAACGACTGTCGCATCTGGATGTATCGTGGTGCGTGGGCCGAATGGGACGTGGCCGACATTGAGATGTGTGTACCCATGTCACCTGAGGAACTGCGCGAGAAGCGCAATGCCATTCTGCGCCATCAGAGTCAGATGGAGAGTGCGCCTTTCCTGGGCAACGACGAGCGCCTGTTCTGGCAGCGTGCCGAAGACCGCAACCGCGACACCGCCCGCCGCTACGACGAGTTGGGCCTTGCCTGCTACGAAGCCATGGAAGCGTTCGTGGAATATCACTTTCCCACGATTTAAAAGTAATCAAACGAACCAATGAAAAGGACATAACCACAATTGAAATGAACCCCGAAAGTTGAACAAAAAACTTTCGGGGTTCATTTCAATATATAATTCGTTTTAAAATGGGCAGTATCGATAAAGCCTTACCCTCACGCGGGATTCTACCCGGATAGTCAAAAGAGGAAACTTTTGACGTTGCAGAGATAGGAACTTTTTCCAGAACTTCCAAATTTTCCCTCCACTTTTTATTTTCCTCTTTCATTTTCCACAAACAAAATCCCAAGCTTATTTTTGGAACTTTCAGATATTTGTTTTATCTTTGCAACGTCCTCAGATTTGAAGTCAGATGCAAAAATGACAGAAAAGACGAGGAACTGAATATTAAGAAGGCGTACTTGACGCTTTGTACTTGACACTCTGGAATCTGGCAGTTCCTATCTAATCGTCAAAAAACAAAGCAACAAAGACGCCCATAGGTGTGTATTATCCAATGCACAAGTTATCCGCTATGGCCCTAGGCCGTAAGGAATTGGTGTAGGTATACATATCGGCGTGGGCTTCGGCGTTGCTCGTTCTGACGATTAGGGCGATGCCAGAGCCTCAGAGTGTGGGACGAGTAGCAAGAAGGACTCCCACGCTTTTTTGTATATCAGCAGAATCCTTTTGTTTAACTACCATGTTAAGGGAGCGCATGAAAGAAAATAAGCATGATAAAAGGTTTACCAAACTTCTGTGGCAACGAAGAAAATACACTCTTCATCATTGGGAATGGCTTTGATTTAGCACATGGTATAATGTCAAAATACAAACATTTCTATTGTTGGCTAATACAAAATGGCCACGAAGAATTGTGCATGCAACTACAAAAGATCTTTCCCGAATTGGACAATCGAATTGATTGTCTTTGGAACAACTTTGAAAGTGCATTAGAAAAACCAGACTATCATTTTATTATCCAAGAATATATTCCATACCCAAATGACAGATGGGATGAAATAGAGTGGAACAAAAATATTCAGATTGGAGAGAATCGCGTCATGGAAATAATTGACAAAATTCCTAGTTTAATAAAAGAATGGTCAAAAGACATTGATATTAATGTCAAACCAATATTTCAATCGCTTAGTAAAAAGAGTAAATACTTATCGTTTAATTACACTTTAACGTTAGAAAATGTATATAACATCTCTGAGAAAAACGTTTGTCATATTCATGAGAAAACAACAAGTAAATCAAAAATCATAGTGGGCTTCGACTCGCCAATTACCATAAACGATTTTCCTGCAAGATCCATTGAAGAAGAAAGAGCTCAAGAAAAATTCGAAAGAATACAAAACAGCTTAGTCAAGCCCAAGTTACAACAAATCCAAAAAAACAAGCCTTTCTTTTCTGCTTTATCAAATATTAATACAGTGATTGTTATTGGCCACTCATTATCGTGGGTTGACTTAAAGTATTTCAGTGAAGTTAAACGGTCCATAATAAATAACGCTAAATGGTATTTCTCCATACATGACCCAGAGGATTTCCGTAGAGTTCAACTTTTTGTTAAACCTGCGAAATTGCAACCAAATTACATTCAAAATTACGACTTTTTTGATTTAAGCTAACTTATAATACGACTAACATGAAAAAAGTTTATTTATTATGCTTAATGCTATGCACTTGCATGTTGGCGAATGCACAAGCAACAGATTTAGTGATTGACTGCCAGACACCAGGATGGCTGTCGAGTAAAATCAACTATAGTGACCAACAGACTGTGAGGAACCTTAAAGTAACGGGGTATATCAACGCAGATGATTTAAAATTCATCGGTCGATTAATTGGGCAGGAGAGTCTCAATGGGCATGTTGATTTATCTGATGCCAATGTTGTTGGTAACAAAATGAAAGGGAATGTGTTTTCTATCCATGGGAAATCAATCCAAAGATTAGACATACCTAAATCGATAAAAGAATTATCACAATGTCTCTATGATAGCAATGGATATCTATCTGTTGACACTTTAGTGTTCGAGCCAACCAATATAAAATATGTGGGTGCAAAATTCTTTGATAAAGTACAATTTGGGAATGCAATTAAAAATTTAATCGTTGGTGAGAATATCGATTCAATACCTAGCCAATATAATGGTTTTTGGGAGTATAAGAGTCTTAAATCCATATTATTCAAAGGAAAGTTACGTTATGTTGGAGATAATGCATTCGCTGCTTCAGATTCATTATCCAAAATAAACATGGAAGCACTAGACAGTGTTGAATATCTTGGTACGTATGCTTTTACCCTACCGCTTGACAAGTTTTACATACCCAAGAAACTTAAATGGATATACCCGACTATCTTTACCTACACAAAGGATGCGCATATATATTTTCACTCAGGATTCAATGGAATCAGAAAAAAAACGACACATAATGAAGATTTTGGAAATTCAGGAAAACTGAATTTTCATTTCAAGACATCCACGCCTCCTGAAAGTGCTATAAGTTTTAATAATACCGTCTACATAGTCTATGTACCCAAAGGAGCGGAAACTGCATATAGAAATGTCTATAATTTCAAAGACGCAATTATTATAGAAGAAAACCCCATCACAGGAATAAAACTTGATAAGCATAATATCACACTGAACATTGGTGAGAAAGAAGCTCTAAACATCACAATTAAGCCAGAAGACGCCGATGACCAACGAATAAGTTGGAACTCAAGCAACACAGATGTTGTTGCAGTTGATGAAAATGGTAATATTACAGCAATTGCACCCGGAGAAGCCAAGATATATGCAGTTTCTGTTGCCACTGGAATTAAGGACTCTTGTTTGGTCACTGTAAGAAAGAACGTTGAAGCTATTAATTTCACGGAAAGTCAAATTGTATTAGATAATATTGGTGATTCAAAGAAATTGGAGTACATCATTACGCCAAACGATGCTACAGAAAAATCCGTCACATGGAGTAGTTCTAACGAGCAAGTATGTACTGTGTCTTCAACTGGATTGGTGACTGCTGTCGGCCCGGGCACCGCCATCGTTACTGTGACAACAGTAGATGGTGGACATACGGCATCGTGCACAGTTAAAGTGCTTCAGCATGTCACTAGCGTTACCTTAGAAAAGCATACTTCTACCTTAAACGTAGGAGAACAGGAACTAATGAGGGCATCAATTCTACCAGAAAATGCTGACGACAAAACCGTCAAATGGACTTCATCGGATAACACTATTGCTTCCGTTGACGCCAATGGTATTGTAACGGCACTGAAGCCTGGCGAGACTTGGATTAAGGTCATATCTAACGACAACACCTTGGAGAAAGATTCATGTAAACTCACTGTTATACAACCAGTAACAGGCATCTTACTGTCAAAGGAAAACATGACACTTAACAACATTGGTGACAAGGAGCAATTGACTGCAACCATTACGCCTGCAGATGCCAGCAACAAAGAGGTAAGATGGAGTAGCTCTAATGACAACGTATGCATTGTGAACAACGGTCTTGTCACTGCAGTGGGAGCTGGAACGTCTTCTGTTACGGCCACGACTGTTGATGGCAGTTTTACTGCGACTTGCATTGTTAAAGTGACACAACACGTATCAGATATTGAGTTAAACAAATCGGCACTATCTCTTAAGGTTGGCGAATTTGAAAAGCTACAAGCAACGGTTTTACCCCAAAATGCCGAGAACAAGATGGTAACATGGACATCATCAGATAGTCGTATAGCTATTGTCGATGCCAATGGAAACGTGGCTGCGATAAAGGCTGGTGAAGCATGGATAAAAGCAGTTTCTACAGACAATCCGTTTGCAAAAGATTCGTGCAGGCTGACAGTTACCCAACCTGTAACCAGCATTATAGTAACACCAGAGACCTATCGTTTAACCAATATCGGAGAAAACATTCAGTTGGAGGCCACGGTATTACCTGAGGATGCAACCAATAAGGATGTGAAATGGAGCAGTACAAATGAATCTGTCTGCGTGGTTGCTAACGGAAAGGTTATAGCTACCGGATATGGTACGGCAGTGGTATTAGCTACGACAATAGATGGTGGTCACACTGCATCTTGTGCCATTGTCGTAGAGAAGGAAACTATTCCCGTAACTGGCATTAATCTGTCACAAAACACTGCAAACATATATAAAGGAGAAACCTTGCTACTAACAGCCACCATCACACCTCAGGATGCAACGAACAAGAATCTAATATGGAAATCATCGAATGAGTCTATCTGTATTGTTTCACAGTCAGGACTACTTGTTGGATTGAACGAAGGTAACGCCATCATCACCGTTACACCAGAAAATGGTGTTGGGCAGGCACAATGCGTAGTTAGCGTAGAGGAAAGAGTCAACGCTATAACGAATATCAACGAAACAACAGAAGATAACGTAGCTATTTACGACTTGATGGGACAGAAAGTGACACACCTTGTAAAAGGTCGCATCTATATATGCAAAGGCAAAAAGTTTGTGGCACGCTGATATAATCATATAGCTATAAGCGAGCTCTCTTACGCCATGAGTACATCGAAACTCTTGGCGTTTTTTGTTTACAACTATAAGTTCCCCGACGAATCTAGATTCAGAAATTCGGGAAGAATTCTTCGAAGAATGTTTGCAGAAATAGTGTTATTATTTAAGAACTTTCGTGCGTAGATATATAAAATAACAGGTTCCATAAACATAAAAGAGCTACCGAAGTAACTCTTTTAAATTGGAGTAGTGTCGATTAAGTCTTGCTCCCACGCGGGATTCTACCCGGATAGTCAAAAGAGGAAACTTTTGACGTTGCAAAGATAGGAACAATTTCTATAAGTTCCAAATTTTTGCTGTTCTTTTTATTTTTGTTATTCATTTTACGCAGAGAACAAAGCATCAACACATAACAATAGTGGCACTTTTGCATGCTAAGAGTGGCACTATTGATGCTTAATACTGGGGCTTTCTAATTGCGGAAGCGATGGTTTGAATTTGATTCTAGGGGCTAGAAACGACATTTCTAGGGGCTAGAACCAGTACAATAGTGCCACTTTTGCACGTCAAGAGTGGCACTATTGATGTGCAAAAGTGGCGCTTTCTGCTTGCAAAAGTTACTGTTTTGATTTGAATCTAGAGTTTAGAAAGGAGGTTTCTAGACTCTAGAATGCACGTTTCTAGACTCTAGATGAGGGCTGTCTAAAGTCTAGAAATGACAATTCTAGACTCTAGAACGGAAACAAGAGCGCCACTATTGCACGTCGAGAGTGCCCCTACTGCACGTCGAGAGTACCGCTATTGGCTGTTCAAACGACATGGATGAAGTAAGAAAAAGGGCTAACAAATATCGTTATGCCAAAGGAGCAGCCTTGAGTTGTTCCAGCGCACGACAGAGCTGATCGGGGCACGAGGTGCTGCGCGCACCGCAATGAATGCCATTGAGCTTGCTGATGACATCGTCGATGTGCTGACCGGTGACCAACTTGCTGACGCCCTGCAGGTTGCCATTGCAACCACCCACAAAGAACACCTGCTGGATGATGTTGTTCTCGTCGGCTGTGACGTCAATCAGTTTTGAACAGGTGCCCTGTGTCTCGTAGAGGATATGTTTTGTTTTCATTGATATGCTGTTTGGTGATTCTTTTGATAATCAAGTTTGCCGATGCAAAGGTACAAAATAAAACGGAAGAAAGGCGATTATTGTGAAAAAGGATGCACATAATTTGCATATTACAAGAAAAATACCGAAATTTGCAACACTTAAACAGATGATATGAAACATAAAGCAGGATTTGTAAACATTGTAGGAAACCCCAACGTGGGTAAGTCGACACTGATGAACCAGCTGGTGGGTGAGCGCATCAGCATCGCCACCTTTAAGGCACAAACCACACGCCACCGCATTATGGGTATTGTGAACACCGACGACATGCAGATTGTGTTTTCTGACACCCCTGGTGTGCTGAAACCCAACTACAAGTTGCAGGAGTCGATGCTGGCCTTCTCGGAGAGTGCGCTGACCGATGCCGACGTGCTGCTCTATGTGACCGACGTGGTGGAGAACCCCGAGAAGAACATGGAGTTTCTGGAGAAGGTGCAGAAGATGACCATCCCCGTGATTCTGCTGATCAACAAGATAGATGAGAGCGACCAGAAGACGCTGGGCGACATCGTGACGAAATGGCACGGTCTGCTGCCCAACGCAGAGATTCTGCCCATCTCGGCCAAGAACAAGTTCGGCACCGACATCCTGCTGAAGCGCATCCAAGAGCTGCTGCCCGAGAGTCCGGCCTTCTTCGACAAAGACCAGTTGACCGACAAGCCAGCCCGTTTCTTCGTATCAGAGATTATCCGCGAGAAGATTCTGCTGTACTACGACAAGGAGATACCCTACTCGGTGGAGGTGGTGGTGGAGCGTTTCAAGGAAGACGACCGACAGATACACATCAACGCCGTGATCTACGTGGAGCGCGACTCGCAGAAGGGCATCATCATTGGCCATCAGGGCGTGGCACTGAAGAAGGTTTCGACCGAGGCGCGCAAGACGCTGGAGAAGTTTTTCGACAAGCACATCTTCCTAGAGATTTTCGTCAAGGTCGATAAGGACTGGCGCTCGTCGAAAAAGGAACTCGACAATTTTGGCTATAATCCTGATTAACAATAAGAAATATTCCGAAGCACGATGTGTTTCGGAATATTTTTCGTAACTTTGCAACAATAGTTGCGAAATTACTCCGTCTCGGCATAAAAAATAAATGGATTTATTTTGTTCTGCGCTCGACTTTTCGTAACTTTGGCTTCACCGAACTTACTCAGCACTCGGAAATGAAAAGAAAAGCAGGCTTTCCTTTTGCATTTCACTCGTTTTTTCGTAACTTTGACATCTTTGATGTCGAATTTACTTGGCACTCGGAAGAAAAAACAAACGAGTTTGCTTTGTTCTTCACTCGTTTTTTCGTAACTTTGCACCCAAATAATACGTATTATGGGAAATTTAGTAGCTATTGTAGGACGTCCCAATGTGGGAAAGTCCACTTTGTTTAATAGACTGACTAACAGCCGACAGGCTATCGTGAGCGATGAGGCCGGCACTACACGCGACCGTCAGTATGGTAAGTGTGAGTGGTGCGGACGCGAGTTCTCGGTAGTAGATACCGGCGGTTGGGTAGTCAATAGCGATGACGTTTTTGAAGAAGAGATTCGCAAGCAGGTGCTGGTGGCCACAGAAGAGGCCGACTTGGTGCTGTTCCTTTGCGACATCAAGAACGGTGTGACAGACTGGGACATGGATGTGGCTCAGATTCTGCGCCGTGCCAAGCTGCCAGTGATACTGGTGGCCAACAAGGCCGACGATGGTAAAGACCTGTACGGCCAGTACGACTTCTACAAGTTGGGATTGGGCGATCCATACTGCATCAGTGCCGCTACAGGTAGTGGCACGGGCGACCTGCTGGACAAGGTGCTGGAGGCACTGCCCGAGAAGCAGAAAGACGAAGCCGAAGACGGCATCCCCCGCTTTGCGGTGGTTGGTCGTCCAAACGCTGGTAAGTCGAGCATCATCAACGCCTTCATTGGCGAGGACCGTCACATCGTGACCGACATTGCCGGCACAACACGTGACTCTATCTATACACGTTACGACAAGTTCGGATTCGACTTCTACCTGGTGGACACCGCCGGTATCCGTCGTAAGAACAAGGTGTCTGAGGACCTGGAGTTCTACAGCGTGATGCGCTCTATCCGCGCCATCGAAAACAGCGATGTGTGCATCCTGATGATCGACGCCACCCGTGGTATCGAGGCTCAGGACATGAACATCTTCCAGCTGATTCAGAAGAACAACAAGAGCTTGGTAGTGGTGGTCAACAAGTGGGACCTGGTGGAAGAGAAGTCACAGGTGGTCATCGACACCTTCGAGCAGGCCATCCGCAAGCGCATGGCACCATTCGTGGACTTCCCCATTATCTTTGCCTCGGCACTGACCAAGCAGCGCATCTTCAAGGTGCTGGAAACTGCTAAGGAGGTTTACCTGAACCGCAAGGTGAAGATTGGTACCTCGAAGCTGAACGAGGTGATGTTGCCCATCGTGGAAGCAACACCCCCACCCTCAATCAAGGGTAAGTATATCAAGATTAAGTACGTATCGCAGGTGCCCGACACACAGATACCTACGTTTATCTTCTACGCCAACCTGCCACAGTACATCAAGGAGCCCTACAAGCGCTTCCTAGAGAACAAGATTCGTGAGAACTGGACACTGACAGGTTCGCCTATCAACGTGTTTGTGCGACAGAAATAAAAGCCGATGAAGAAGACCATTTTTGCAATTGCCACACTGGTGCTGGTCTTCGCAGGCTGTAGCAAAGAGCTGACGCCTGAGGAAAAAGCACAAGAGGCAGCATTGGCTTACTACAACAGTCTGTTGGCTGGCGACTACGAGGCTTTCTTGGGTGGACGTGCCAACACGGACAGTCTGCCCGATAGCTATCGTGAAGGACTGCTGAAGATTTACCAGCAATTCCTGGTAAGACAGCAGGAAGAGCACGGTGGCGTGGTCAGCATTGAGTCCAACCGCGCCCGCATCGACTCTACGCTGAATGTCATGCAGGTATTCATGAACCTCAACTTCGCCGACTCTACCAAGGAAGAGATTGTTGTCCAGATGATAGAGCACGAGGGAGAGTGGAAGATGAAATAAGAATATTTTTTAGCAATAAAGGATAATGATACAATCAATGACGGGCTACGGCAAGGCAGTCGTAGCATTCAAAGACAAAAAAATCACTGCCGAAATAAAATCACTCAACTCCAAGCAATTGGATTTGACCACACGCATCACCCCACTCTATCGCGAGAAGGAGATGGAGATACGCCAGATGATTGCCGCCCAGCTGGAACGCGGTAAGGTGGACTTCGCACTCTGGATAGAGAAGAACGCCGGCGTGGACGCCACACCTATCAACACCGCACTGGTGGAGAACTACTACAACCAGCTGAAGAACGTGGCAGAGAAGGTGGGCATACCCGAACCGGCCGATTGGATATACACGCTGACACGCATGCCAGACGTGCTGACAAAGACTGAGCAGGAGGTGCTCAGCGACGAGGAATGGGTGGCTGCACGCCAAGCCGTAGAGAGTGCCATTACTGCACTGGTTGACTTCCGCAAGCAGGAGGGTGCCGCACTGGAGAAGAAGTTCAGCGAGAAGGTGGACAACATTGAGCGTCTGCTGGCAGAGATTGAGCCCTACGAGAAGAGCCGCGTAGAGAAGATTCGTCAGCGCATCGTGGAAGGCCTGCAGCAGATTCCCGGCGTGGAGTACGACAAGAACCGCCTGGAGCAGGAGCTCATCTACTACATCGAGAAGCTGGACATCAGCGAGGAGAAGCAGCGCCTGACCAACCACCTGAAATACTTCCGCGAGACAATGGCTAACGGTCATGGTCAGGGCAAGAAGCTGGGCTTCATCGCCCAGGAGATGGGTCGCGAGATCAACACCACCGGTTCGAAGTCTAATCAGGCCGAGATGCAAAACATCGTGGTTCAGATGAAAGACGAGCTGGAACAGATTAAGGAACAGGTGCTGAATGCGCTGTAAAACCTCCCCCGGCCCCTCCCAAGGAGGGGATTGCCTAACGGGCACCGGTAGAAGGGATACCATCATTAGATAATGAAGTATGAATGATCTTGTTGATTCACAACATAGAGAAGAGGACATCAATACGCTAGGTGCTCCTCTCCCTGAGAAGGAGCGAGGGAGGTTCCGATACGAGACGACAGATGGTTCTACCTATAAACTACTGCTGAGAAATGCCAAAAGCAATCGTCGGCATATGACTCCCGCAGAGTCGGCGTTATGGGAATATCTCAGACACAAGAATCTAGGCGTGCGATTCAGACGGCAACATCCAATTTATGGTTATATTCCAGATTTTGTTTGTTTAGAGAAACAACTTGTTGTCGAGGTTGATGGAGGCTATCATTATATTGGTGACCATCCCATGAACGATGAAGAACGTACGAGATACCTAAACCAATATGGTTTTGAGGTGATACGCTTCACTAATGAGGAGGTTATTTGTAACATAGAGAAGGTAATAGATACCATAAAACAGGCAATAAACAATCAATGAACAATAAAACAACAACATCAGGAAATCCGCAAGGCGCTCCCCTCCTTGGGAGGGGTCGGGGGAGGTTGTTAATTTTGAGTGCCCCCTCCGGCAGCGGCAAATCAACCATCGTGCAGTGGCTGATGAAGGAGCATCCTGAGCTGAAATTGTATTTTTCAATCTCTTGCACCTCGCGTGCACCTCGTGGCACAGAGCAGAATGGTGTGGAATACTTCTTCCTGACACCCAAGGAGTTTAAGGCGAAGATTCAGAACGATGAGTTTCTGGAGTATGAAGAGGTTTATCAAGATCGCTTCTACGGCACCTTGAAGCAGCAGGTGGAGCGCCAACGCGAGGCCGGACAGAACGTGGTGTTCGACGTTGACGTGAAAGGTGGCATCAACATCAAGAAGTTCTATGGCGAAGAGGCACTCAGCCTGTTCATTCAGCCACCCTCGGTAGAGGAACTGCGCCGCCGCTTGGAAGGTCGTGCCACGGATACACCCGAGGCTATTGCCGAACGACTGGCAAAGGCTGAATACGAAATGACATTCGCGCCCCAGTTTGACCATATCATCGTGAACGACAACCTGGAAAAGGCCAAGCAGGAGACACTGGAAATCATAGCAAGATTCCTAAACGCGCCCGAACTTATCTAAGAGACAAAGGGACTGCAAACGGAATCAGGGGGTTGAGGAAATGGAAAGCGAAAGTCACACATACCCACAAGGCGCTCCCCTCCTTGGGAGGGGCCGGGGGAGGTCCATCGGCCTCTTCGGCGGTTCGTTCAACCCCATACACATAGGCCATATCTCGTTGGCCAAGCAACTGCTACAAATAGCTGGGCTTGACGAGATATGGTTTATGGTTTCTCCACAAAACCCACTGAAGGAAAGCAGCGACCTGCTCGACGAAAAGCTGCGCTTTGAAATGACAGAAGCAGCCCTTCTCGGTGAAGAAGGACTTAAGGCCTGCGACTATGAGTTCCACATGCCCAGGCCTTCATTCACATGGAACACACTGCAACATCTGACGGACGATTTCCCTGACCACACCTTTATATTATTAATAGGTGGCGACAACTGGCAGAACTTCTCGAAGTGGTATCATGCCGACGACATTATCAAGCACCACCAGCTTGTGGTCTATCCGCGCCGTGGCAGCACGATTGGCGAGGTACCACAGAACGTGAAGGTGGTGGACACGGAACTGCTGGACATCAGCAGCACAGAGATACGTCAGCGAATCAAAGCCGGCAAGAGCATAGAAGGGATGGTACCAAAGGCCATTGAGCATTTGGTAGCACGCTATTACAAATAAGACAGAGGGGTTAATCGAACTTGGAATGGCCTGTCCAGATTTTAAGGCGATTGACGACAGCTTCGCCGATGCGACGCATATTGCCATGACGCAGATTCAGCCATAGTTCCTCCACAGAGCGCCACATCTTCACCCAAGGATGTCCCCACGCCATGATACGGAAGGCACGTTGTTTGTACTCTACATTCTCGATGACATACTTAGGATGTCGCAAAGGGAACGCCAGTTCATGGTGGCGCATGGTGAAGATGCGTCTCAGTCCGCTCGGAATGGTATCGTTGCTGCCGGAATAATGTGTGCCCTCGTCGGTAGCGCCTGCATTAGAAATCATGTTGACACGAGGTATGATGCTCAGCCCCGAGTTAAAGAACATAGATGCGTGGAAGAGTGTCTCGTAGTAAGCCTTGCCCAACGAACGGTGATAGCGGCAGAACTTCACGAAGTCTTTCTGATACTTGCGTTCCTTGATGAGCGCCTCCAGCTGGTGCATGTTGAACTTGTCGTCAAGGAAGGCATAATGTTCATCGTCCCACTGATCAACGACACGTCGCCAGGTGGCCCAGCCGTTGATGCTGAAGGTGGTGGTGAAGAAATAGTCGTAAGGCATGTCGGGCGTCTGCTCGTCGTAGTTCATGCCCGTGATGATGCTGATGCGCTGGTCATTCTCGTAGCGATCAAGCATCTCCTTACAAAAGGGGAAAAACGAGAGTGAGGGACAGTCGTCATCCTCGAACTTGATACATTTGTCATAGAGCGAGAAGGCCCATTTCACGGACAGATAGTTGGAGGGATCGCATCCGCGATTCACCTCGCTATAGTTTCGATGCACCTTGCAGTGCCAGTCTATGGCTGCATCGGCCACAATCTCCCGACACTGCATCATTTTCTCCATATCAGCCTCGTTGCGCGGACCGTCCTGATACAGCAATAGCTTGGAAGGGCGTGCCTTCTTAATCTGTTCGAACAGGCGCTTAAGCATGTCGGGTCTGTTGAAAAACAGAACCAGCACTGCAATATCAGTCTTGGCTGAATAGTACTCCATGATGTTTCTGTAAGAATTAGTAGGTGCAAAAGTACAAATAAAATTTTGAACTTCAAACAAATTATAGTACTTTTGCACACCAAACCGCATCAATAAAGATTCAAAAAAACTTCCAAATGGCAACATCTTTCAGAGACAAACTGACCATCCTTGGCCAATACATAGAAGAGTACTGGTTAGAGCATTGGGGCTTCCAACTGATGCCCGCTCGACAGAAACGATTCATCAAGAAGTTGCAAAAGCGACAGACCATCCGTGTGGTTTTCTTTGTCACAGACATCGCCATGTGGAAGTATCAGGAGCTGTACCGCCAGTTGGAAGCCGACAAACGATTTGAACTGCACATCGTCCTGTCGCCAGCCATCCATCATGAACAGAAGCAGAAACTGGACAACCTGCAGAAGATGCGCACCTTCTTCACAGAGCATGGCATGTCTTTCCACGACTGGAGAATGGAAGAAAACGAGCCACCAATGGATGTGAGACACGGCATCAACCCCGACATCGTGTTCTACACGCAGCCCTATCATGGTGTGTTCCACCCCAAACATTGTTTTCTGAAGTTCACCGACAGATTGATTGCGTATTATCCATACTGTTATCTTCAGGCCTCTACGGCCTATAACTACGATGGACCTTTCCAGAATATTGCATGGAAACTGTTCTACTTCGACCGTTATAGCTTGCAAGATGCCCAGAACTTTGCAAAGAACAAAGCACGCAATGCGGTCGTTACGGGCTATCCGAGTTCTGATATCTTCACGCGAAACGAGCCATCTACGGCCTGGCACGACGAACATCATCAGCGTAAACATCTCATCTGGGCTCCTCACTTCTCTCTGGCCAACGAAGGAACTTCGTTCTCGCGCTCGAACTTCCTGAACCTTTGCGACTTCATGGTGGAGCTGGCCGAGCGCTACCAAGAGCAGTTGCAGATAGCATTCAAGCCTCATCCTAGTCTTTATCGCGAGCTATGCAAACATCCGGAATGGGGACAGGCGCGTGCTGACGCCTACTATAAGAAATGGGCTACGATGCCTAACACACAATTGGAGACTGGCGACTTCGTAGATCTTTTCCGCGGTTCAGACGCTATGGTTCACGACAGTGGTTCGTTTGTTCTTGACTATCTGTACTTCAACAAACCTGTCATGTATATCAGCAAAGATATCACCCTGATTAAGAGAGAGGTCAGCAAGCTAAGTCAGATGGCTTACGACGAGCATTACATTGGAAAAGATCAAAAAGATATCTTGCAATTCGTTGAAGACGTTGTGCTTGCCGGCAACGATACCAAACGAGAGGAACGCACCAGGTTTCTACGCGAGACACTACTTCCCGGCAACGGCAAGAGCGTTGCAGAGAATACCTACGAGGAAATCATTCACTCGCTGGGACTGCAATAGTCAGCAATTGGCGCTTTTCTGTTTTTATTTTCAGTTTTACTATCGTCGTATTCAACGATTACCCGTCAGCAGACGAAGTAGTCCGGGCGTGAGCTTCTGCATCAGCCAATAAGCGCCAACGCTGACAGCATAGATAACAACGGGAACTAACAGATACTGGAAGAGCAACAGGTCGGAAGGCAGATGCTTGAAGACTGCCTTCACGAAGAAGAATGCCAACGGCAATGAGAACTCAATGTGCAAGGCATATACAAAGAAGCTGCTGTCATTGAGTATCTTTGGGAACCGGAAATCTGGACGATGCTGTAGCAACTTGTGAGCCAGACAAAAGGCTGTTGCCATGCCCGAAAGGGCATAAAGTGTTATCAGCTGGAAACCCCAGAAATGCTCGTAGCTGCCCACAGCCGTCAGGAATAGCAGCAGACCAATGGTCAACAGATAGTTGAGTCTTCTCAACAAGCTATTATCAATATACAAATTGTGTTTTTTCATGCTCCAATAGCCACCCAGCACGAAGTAAAGACATTGCACACGCAACGTCATGTAGGGCCACACCCTGAAGCAGAGCAATAATAGGAGGAGAATGGCACCATACTTCCCTGTGCGCTTCAAAAAGCAATAGAATACTGGCGAAATCAGAACAATCAATATCAAGTCTCGCACATACCAAAAGGTGCCTAATACAGGACCGTTAAGGAGCAAGGGCATGCCAAGCAGGTTCGGATATTCTGCCTGGTGCGAAGTATAATCCCAGAAGATATGTCCCCATGGCATGTTGTTCCAATAGTCAACAGCCTTCGTAGCAAGACTGGTTCCACCAAGACTCTCGCCATAGAACACAAGCACCGTGAGAGGAATGCACAGCAGATTCCACAAGACGAAAGGCACGAACAACGTGCGGAAACGACTCTTTAACTTGCGCTTATAGGTGGAGACATCGAATTTCTCTACTTGATAAAAGAACAGATAGCCCGAGATAAAGAAGAAGGTTGGTACGGCTATCTGTGCAACACCATCACTCAGGAACACCTTGACCAAGCTGCAAACATCCGTCATGGTGAGATGAAGCCAGTCAGCAATGGGCGTCACTTCGCCACGGGAATGTATCACAACGACCAGAAAGGTCAATGGGAAACGCAATATGGATATGATCTTGGAATTAATGGCAGACATCATTCTTTCTGAATTTTTGTAGAACAAACTGCTGACACTCGTCCAGTATCTTCACTCTTGCCATGCGCATCACAGCATAATACAACAGGACTGCTATCAAAATGCGACTTGACAATAGCAGATAATCATTCTCGAAACCACACGTCAGCAGATAGGTAAGTCCCATCACACCAAAAGCCGAAAGGGCAAAAGGTGCTATGTCGGCAAAGAACGACTGCCAGCGATAGCCTGTCAAACGCTTCAAGAAGAAGAACCAGACGGGCACCCACAACAGATTGACGGCCACAAATACACAGACCATCACTCTGAGTCCGTAGGGCCAGAGTGTGTAGAGCAATGCCAACTGAGCCAACCCCAACAGGCAGGTGTTTACCATATAGATGTTGCTCTTGCCGCGTGCCACGATGGCATCTTGCATCAGCGTGACAAGTGGAACAAAGGCACAACTGAGACAGAGGTACGGCAGGAGCTGAGCAGACTGTTCCCATTTCTGGCCAATGGTAATCATGATGAACTCATGTGATACCAATGCAAAACCGAACAAGACGGGGAATGAGATAAAGGCCGTGAAGCGCATCATCTTGCGGAGCACACGCAACTGTCGTTCGCGCTCATCCTGTAAGCCTGACAGCACAGGCACATCCACTTGCTTCAGCATGCCTTGCAACAGCAACATGCTCATGGAGCTCCACTTATAAGCCTGACTATAGTCGCCAGTTTCCTCTTTAGTGAAATAGCGACCCAGCAAGATACTCATAATATTGGCATTGACCTGGATGAGAATGGCTGAGAGCATGATATTCACACTAAACGGGAACATACGCTTAACGGGACCGAAGTCGATGTGCATCGTTGGGCGCCAGGGACTGTAATACCACAGAAGCAGGGTGTTGATGAGTATCAACGTCAGACTCTGTGTAGCCAACGACCAATAGGAGCAACGACAATAGGCCATCACGACACCTATTACACACGATGCCAACGTAGCTATCATCGTACATTTGGCCACCTCCTTGATCTTCAGGTTTTTCGTGAGATAGGCCGACTGAGCCATTCCCCAACTAGAGAACACAAAGCCCAAGAAGGCATAGCGACAAAGCAATACCAACTCGGGCTTATGATAGAAGTCTGCAATGAAGGGAGCAGAGAAAAAGAGAATCACATAGAGTATCAGACCGGCAAAGACATTGAACCAAAACACCGAGTTGTAATCCTCGTGCTGCGGATTCTTTGTCTTCAGCAAAGCCGTCTTGAAACCGCTGGACTGCAGTTCTGTGGCTATCACCGAGAAGATGGCAATCATGGCAATCATACCATAGTCGCCACGATCCAATTTTCGCGCAAGAATAATGCCAAAAACCAGCGATAGCACCTGCTGGGCGCCATTGCTCAATCCTCCCCAGAAGAGCCCTTTTGCCGTTTTCTCTTTTAGTGTCTCTGTCATTCTACCTTTTCTGACACATACTCATTCCCCACGCATTTATCTTGTCCATAACGGGTGTCGGCACACCCTGCTCCTTTGCCAGTTTACAAATCAAGGACAAGCCAAAGGGGAAATCTTCTATAAAATAGCGACTTTGAAGATCTGGCACAAATCCTCCTTCCACTTGAACCATTGGAGAAAGAACCTTTGCCAGCGAAGAAATGCTTTGAATTTTGTTTGTCATTGACCGAGCATCAACAGACTCATAGTGCTCGAGCAATGGCTTAATGGCGCCTTTTCTGACATGCAAGGCAGAAAGAAGTTGAAAGAACTCCTGGTCCATTGCAATAATCGTTTCAGAAGCTTCATCTGTCCATTCCCTGTAGAAATAGCTCTGTCGCTCCATCGGTTGTCCATTCCAATCATGCCACATGGTGTACAATCGACCTGTGTGAAGAATGGGATTGCTATTGGTAAGTGCCGCCTCCATATAGCTTTGCAAGAGGTTGACGGGCGTACCAAAGAGCTGACTGAACAACACTTGAAGCATTTTGGTCTTGTCGCTGTCTATGTGAGAGGTGGCCATAAATACCTCTTTTCGATATCCCCAGATATACGATTTCTTACCATATTCAGCAATTCTGGCTACAAAAGGAACTCTTTGGAAACCAAACAAGGGTACTTCTGTTCCTAGCACATCAAAAGCATCAAAAAAGAAACCCGTGCTGCATACCACGGATCCCAACAAGACATGAGGAGACAGGAAAGGCTTGAGCTTAAGTAATTCGTTGGTGATGGCATAACCTGGCAGACAAAGAAGCACGATATCTGCATCGGATACGGCGCGACAGACATCATCTGTCACCATCGACAATGGAGAAGAGAAAACGCCGCCACAGTCATCTTCGACAACAATGGTATGGCTCCACGAATCGGGTTTGCGAGTCAGCAGCCTTACCGAAGCTTTACCTTCGAGTACGGCCGCTGCTCGTCCCGCTATGGAATGTCCAAGGTTACCACCTCCGCAGATACATATCGTCATCTGCCCGTCCTTAGCCTCAGCACTCATCTCTAAATATTTTTATCCTACCTGACTACCAGGTTTCACATCCTTTGTTGTGGTTACAACGCTCAGACTCTCGTCGGCATCAACGGCAGAAAGAATCATGCCCTGGCTCTCGATGCCCATCATGGTGCGAGGAGCAAAGTTGGCCACGAAGAGAATGCGCTTTCCAATGAGTTCCTCTGGATTCTCATAGAAGGCTGCAATGCCCGAGCAAATGGTGCGATCGGTGCCTGAACCATCATCAATGGTGAACTGCAACAGCTTCTTCGACTTCTTCACCTTCTGACAGTCTTTTACCAAGCCCACACGAATATCGAGCTTCTCGAAGTCCTCGAACGATACGGTATCCTTGATAGGAGCGGCCTTATAAGCAGCTGCCTGGTTTGCCTTCTTGGTAGCCTCCAACTTGTCGAGCTGCTTCTGGATGACCTCATCCTCGATCTTCTCGAACAGCAGAGCAGGCTCGCCCAACTGGTGTCCAGCCTCCAGGAGGTTGGTGCTGCCCAACTGCTCCCATTCGAAGCACTCGATATTCAGCATTTCACGAAGTTTCTTGCTGCTGAATGGCAGGAATGGCTCGAAGGCGATAGCCAAGTTGGCGGTGAGCTGCAAACAGATATTCAGGATGGTCTCGCAGCGCTTGGGATCGGTCTTCCATACCTTCCAAGGCTCACACTCGGTGATGTAACGGTTACCAATACGAGCCAGGTTCATGGCCTCGAACTGAGCATCGCGGAACTTAAACTGCTCCAGCAGTGCCTCTACCTTAGCCTTCACGTCCTTGAACTCTTCGAGTGCCTGCTTGTCAACATCCTGCAGTTCGCCACAAGCAGGAACGACACCGTTCCAATACTTCTTGGTGAGCTGAAGTGCACGGTTGACGAAGTTACCATAAACAGCAACGAGCTCGTTGTTATTGCGATCCTGGAAGTCCTTCCAAGTGAAGTTATTGTCCTTGGTCTCAGGTGCATTGGCAGTCAGCACATAGCGCAGCACATCCTGTTTGCCAGGCATATCTACCAGATACTCGTGGAGCCATACGGCCCAATTGCGCGAAGTAGAGATTTTGTCGTTTTCCAGATTCAGAAACTCGTTGGCAGGCACATTATCGGGCATGATATACTTGCCGTGGGCCTTCATCATCACGGGGAAGATGATACAGTGGAACACGATATTGTCCTTACCGATAAAGTGCACCAGACGGGTATCCTCATCCTGCCACCACTGTTCCCAGTTGCCCCACTTTTCGGGCTCGCGCTCACAGAGTTCTTTGGTGTTTGACACATAGCCAATAGGCGCATCGAACCACACATAGAGCACCTTGCCGTCGGCTCCCTCAACGGGAACGGGAATACCCCAATCCAGGTCGCGCGTCATAGCACGGGGCTGCAGGTCCATATCCAACCAGCTCTTGCACTGGCCATAGACGTTAGAGCGCCACTCTTTATGACCCTCCAGAATCCACTGTTTCAACCAGTCTTGATACTCATTCAGAGGCAGATACCAGTTTTTGGTCTCCTTCAGCACAGGTGTTGAACCACTGATGGTTGACTTAGGATTAATCAATTCTGTAGGCGACAGGTCGCGTCCACACTTCTCACACTGGTCACCATAAGCGCCTTCGTTGTGGCAATAAGGGCATTCGCCCACCACATAGCGGTCGGCCAGGAACTGCTTTGCCTCCTCGTCGTAGAGCTGAGCTGTGGTTTTCTCAACAAGTTTTCCTTCGTCGTAGAGCTTTTTGAACCACTCTGCAGCAAACTGATGGTGAGTCTCAGAGGTGGTACGGCTATAGACATCGAACGAGATGCCGAACTCCTTGAACGAGTCCTTAATCATCTTATGATAGCGATCTACCACGTCTTGAGGTGTGATACCCTCCTTGCGGGCACGCACCGTGATGGGTACACCGTGTTCATCGCTACCACCAATAAACATCACATCGCGCTTTTTCAGGCGGAGATAACGCACGTAGATATCGGCTGGCACATAAACGCCTGCCAAGTGACCGATATGTACACCACCATTAGCATAGGGCAGCGCCGAAGTCACCGTAATTCTCTTATATTTTTTCTGTTCCATATACATTATTTATTTTTCTGGCTGCAAAGTTACGAATTATTCTCTAAATATAACGAAGAATCTCGCTGAAATGCTCAATTTTTATCAATCGCTCGTGGTCTATGTCGTCAAAATGTTCCAATTGCCACGTGACGTGAAAAGGAATGTGTATGCCCCAGGCACCAATAGCCAGTGCCGGTGCGATGTCGCTCTTCAGCGAATTGCCAATCATCAGCAATTCCGAAGGATGTATGTGCTGGTGTTCGCACAATGCCAGGAACTCACGTTGTGTCTTATCAGACGTGATTTCCACATCGTCAAAGTATTTCAGCAGTCCGGAGCGTTTCAGTTTGTTTTCCTGATCCTGCAGTTCGCCCTTGGTGAAACATACCAATTTGTAGGAGCGCTCCTGCAGTGCCTCGAGTGTTTCGGCGACCCCTTTCAATGGCGTAGCAGGCAGTCGCAACAGCGATTTACAATCCTTGAGCAGGTCATTCAAATCATCCATCGAGAGGTGCGAGCCGCCCACCCTCATGGCTGTCTCCAGAATACTGATAGTGAAAGCTTTACAACCATAGCCCATATCAGCCATATTGCCAGACTCTGTCTTAAAAAGCTCACGCTTAGGATCCTCACAATAAGGCGCTATCAGATGGTACAGATGTTGTTCCACCTTGTCAAAATACCCCTGACAGTCCCACAATGTATCGTCGGCATCAATAGCCACCACTTTTATCTCTTTGCCTTTCATTTCTTAAAGCTATCGTTTTCCATGCCAATAGTGCCGCTTTGAACATGGAAAAGTGGCACTTTACCAACGGAAAAGTAATTGTTTTGTCGTTGCAAAGTTACAGAATAAATATGAATTACTCCTCGTCCTCAAGCAAAAAAAGCATTTTATCTTGGCTGTTATAAAAAAAATGTCTATATTTGCAGTCATTAAATTATACAACTTAATAAGAATCATGGCAAACAAGAAACTTTTACTAGGCGACGAGGCCATCGCGCTTGGAGCCATCCATGCAGGTCTCTCTGGCGTGTATGCGTATCCAGGTACGCCCTCGACCGAAATCACTGAGTTTATACAGAATAACCCATTAGCACAAGAGCGCGGCATTCACAGTCGCTGGAGCACCAACGAGAAGACAGCCATGGAGGCCGCATTGGGCATGTCGTTCATGGGCAAACGAGCACTGGTATGCATGAAGCACGTAGGACTGAACGTCTGTGCCGACCCGTTTGTCAACAGCGGTATGACGGGCGTCAATGGCGGTGTCATCGTGTTAGTGGCCGACGACCCATCGATGCACTCTTCACAAGACGAGCAAGATTCTCGTTTCTATGGAAAATTTGCCCTGATTCCTACCTTCGAACCCTCTAACCAGCAGGAGGCCTACGACATGATGGCACATGCCTTTGAATACAGCGAGCAGCAGAAATTGCCCGTGCTGATGCGTGTCACCACTCGCATGGCCCACTCTCGTGCAGTGGTCGAGGTGGCTAGCGAAGCTCGCAAGGAAAACGAGATGAACTACGATGCCATTGCCTCCAACTGGGTATTGCTGCCAGCCAACGCACGCAAGCGCAACGACGTGGTGACGGCTCAGCAGGCCACACTTGAAGAAGACGCAGCCAACTCACCTTATAATATATACGTTGAGGGACAAGACCATTCGCTGGGTATCGTTGCCAGCGGTATCGGTTTCAACTATGTCAACGAGTGCTTCCCTGGCGGAAGCCCCTACCCCATACTGAAAATATCGCAGTACCCCCTGCCCAAGAAGCTGGTGCGCCGCCTGATGGACGAGTGTAAAGAGGTGCTGATTGTAGAGGAAGGTCAGCCATTCATCGAGGACATCGTGCGTGGCGTGGCCGATATGAAGAACGTTCACGGTAAGTTGGACGGCACCTTGCCACGCACTGGCGAGCTGACGCCCGACATTGTCAAGAAGGCTCTGGGCATGGAGATTGGCGAATGCTTCGATCCATGTGCCGACGTAGCCCCACGTCCACCCGCACTCTGTCAGGGTTGCGGTCATCGCGATGTCTATGCCGCACTCAACGAAGTACTGAAGGAATACGAGAATCCACGCGTCTTTGGCGACATTGGCTGCTACACGCTGGGCTTCCTGCCCCCCTTCCGTGCCATCCATTCGTGTGTAGATATGGGTGCTTCTATCACCATGGCTAAAGGCGCTGCCGACGCAGGTCAGTGGCCTGCCGTAGCCATCATCGGCGACTCAACCTTCACACACAGTGGTATGACGGGACTGTTGGACGCCATCAACGAGAACGCCAACATCACCGTTATCATCTCAGACAATCTGACCACTGGTATGACTGGCGGACAAGACTCTGCCGGCACCAATAAGTTCGAGGCTATCTGCCGCGGACTTGGTCTCTCCGACGAACACCTGAAGGTGGTTGTGCCCCTGCCCAAGAACATGCCAGAGATTACACAGATCATCCGCGACGAAATCAACTATAAGGGAACAAGTGTCATCATTCCCCGTCGCGAATGCATGCAAACACTACAACGTCACTTGAAACAAAAGAAAGCACAGAAATGAAAACAGATATCATCCTTTGCGGCGTAGGCGGACAAGGCATCCTCTCTATCGCCACCATCATTGGCGAAGCCGCCATGAACGAGAATCTCTATATCAAACAAGCCGAGGTACACGGCATGAGCCAGCGCGGCGGCGATGTACAGTCTAACCTGCGCATCTCTAGCGAGCCTATCTATAGCGACTTGATAGCCAAAGGCAGCGCCGACGTTATCATATCGATGGAACCCATGGAAGCACTGCGCTATCTGCCTTATCTGAAAAAGGACGGATGGGTCATCACCTCTGCTACTCCTTTTGTCAACATCCCCAACTATCCCGATATGGCCGTCATCGAAGGCGACCTGGCAAAATTGCCCCACGTCATCAGCCTCAACATCGAACAGATGGCCAAGGACAACGGCGTGCCTCGTTCGGCCAACGTTATCCTGCTGGGTGCAGCACAGAAGGCACTCGGCATTGAGTACGAGAAACTAGAAGATGCCATTCGCCGTGTCTTTGGCCGTAAGGGCGAAGCCATCGTCGAAGCCAACATCAAGGCATTGACACTGGGACGCGAAGCTCAGAAATAGCAATAAAAACAAAAAACTAATAACATGTTGAAAAGATTCTATGTATTCACAATGGCATTACTCGCCTGTTGCATGCTAGCCATTGCACAGGACAAGAGCGAATACCACCAGCGTGCCCTCGCAGAAGAAGGCACCAACGTTACTGCAGCGCGCTCATCCTACATCAAGGCTTTTCGCGATTACGTCAGCAAAGGTCAACTGAAGTCAGGTGTCGAGTGTGGTGTCAAAGCTACATCGCTGTACTACAAAGACAATGCCTTCAAGGAAGCCTTCGAGCTGTTGCGCGACATCGATGCCACCATCAGTAATGCCAGCGCCAACGAACAGGCCAAGGCAGGCATGCGCTACCTCACCTCGAAAGAACGCATGCAGATGTATGTCAGAATGCGTCGCAGCGTCAATGCCATGGATCAGATTAAGAACATGGAGGTTTATGCTGCACGTGCTAACGACGAGAGTTTGAAGAACGACCTGCTCTACAACAAGACCATCTATTATTACACCTTCGGACAGAACGACCTTGGCGATGCCATGTTCACGCAGATGTCTAAGAAGCTGACTGCCCAGAAGGAGTACGACAAGGTGGACGAGGCCTACAAAATGCTGATTGCCAACGGTCGTCGCAGCAATAGTGCCAACCTGGTGGCTGAATCTTATCGCAGCTATATGGTGTGGAAAGACTCTGTCAGTGCACTGAAAACGGCCGAAGAGATTGACTCTCTGAAGCAACAGATTGCCGACAACGAGGCATCTATTGCCGACAAAGACAGCTCGCTGTCTGTGCGCATGGGTTTCATCATTGCCCTCATCGTGGTCGTTATCGCTCTGGTTATCGCACTAGCCATTGGCGGCATCACCCTGATGCGCTTCATTCTGCTTACACGCAAGCAGAAGAAGACCATCAAGCTAGCCAACGAGAATAATGCCCTGAAGGCCAAGTTCATCAGCAATATCTCTGCCCAGCTGGAGCCCACCCTGCGCAAGATAGACGGTCAACAACCTGAGATTAAGGCGCTGCTCGAGTTCTCAAGCCACATACAGACACTCTCTGACATTGAAAACTCGATGGAAGAGAACGTAGAACTGGAGGAGACCTCGCTGCCCCAATACTGCGAAGCCCTGATGGACGAGATTCGCAACAAGGTGCGAAAAGATGTGGAGTTGACGGTCAACGTGCCCAAGATGTGCGCCAACATCAACCGTCCTTACGTCTCACACATCATCTTCCACCTGCTGAGCAATGCCGCTGACCATACGCCAGAGGGCGGACATATCACCCTTGAATTCAAAAAGCGCAGCGTGCATAAGTTCCAGTTCCTGGTATCTAACACGGGCGAGAGCATCCCCGAAGAGCAGCGCGACGAGCTCTTTAAGCCTTTCCGCGAAGTCCGCGACCTGACCAATGGCGACGGTCTAGGGCTGCCAATCTGCAAGCAGATGGCACTGAAGATGAAGGGCGATTTAGAGATTGACCCACAGTTCACTAAAGGCACGCGCTTTGTGCTCGACCTGTTTGCATGATTATGAAACCAACACCAATAAAAAAAGAAATTGTAGATGCACTGATTGCCAAGATGGGCATTCAGGACTTTGCTAAAGCTACCATCCGCGAAGTGAAGCAGGTGGCAGCCACCGCCGAGAAAGAGAGCGGCGTAGAGTATATCAAAATGGAGATGGGTATCCCCGGTCTGCCCGCCGCCAAGGTAGGTGTCGAGGCTCAAATCAAGGCCCTTCAAAACGGCATTGCCCACTCTTATCCAGACATACAGGGCTATCCCGAACTGAAAAAGCAAGCCTCGCGCTTTGTAAAAGCCTTCATCGGTGTTGACATTGCGGCTGAGGGATGCGTACCAGTATGTGGCTCTATGCAGGGCACCTTTGCCTCGTTTCTCACCTGTTCGCAGGCCAACAAGCAGAAAGACACCGTGCTGTTTATCGACCCTGGCTTCCCTGTTCAAAAGATGCAGCTGCAGGTACAGGGCGTGAAGTACGAGACGTTCGACGTCTATGACTTCCGCGGCGATAAGTTGCAAGCTAAGCTCGAGAGCTATCTCAGCAAGGGTAACATCTGTGCCATTGTCTATTCCAACCCCAACAACCCCTCATGGGTCTGTTTGACAGAGAGCGAGTTGCAGACCATTGGCACGCTGGCCACCAAGTATGACGCCATCGTGATGGAAGACCTGGCTTACTTCGCCATGGATTTCCGCGAAGACCTGAGCGTACCTTTCGAGCCACCTTACCAGCCCACCGTGGCTCGCTACACCGACAACTACATGTTGCTCATCAGTGGTTCCAAGGCGTTCAGCTATGCTGGTGAACGCATCGGTGTGGTTTGCATCAGCGACCAGCTGTTCCATCGTCACTTCCCCGACCTGGCAGCCCGCTACGAAGGACTGCCCTTTGGTTTGGTATTCTCCACCCGTATGCTTTACGCGCTGAGTAGTGGCACCAGCCATTCGGCCCAGTATGCACTGGCCGAGATGTTCCGTGCCGCCTGCGATGGCGAGTATCACTTCCGCGACGAAGTAAAGGTCTATGGCGAGCGTGCCCATAAACTGAAAGAGATTTTCCTGCGCCACGGGTTCCATGTGGTTTACGACTGTGACCTAGACCGTCCTGTGGCCGATGGTTTCTACTTCACCATAGGCTACAAAGGCATGACCAGCGGTCAACTGGCCCGCGAGCTGATGTACTATGGTGTGTCGGCCATCTGCCTTGTCACCACCGGATCGCATCAGGAAGGACTGCGAGTATGCACTTCGTTCATAGAAGATCATCAGTATGCACAGTTAGACGAACGTATGAAGATCTTTGCAGAAAACAACCCAGAATAAAGTCATTATTTATAATAATAAGAAAGATAGCTATCATCTTGCGAATGACAGCTATCTTTTTTTATTTTGAAACCTTTCCTATTTCTCTACCAGGATGCGGGCATCGACTGCTATTACGTCTGTATCGTCAGCCAGCAGCGGGTTGATATCCATTTCTTTAATTTCCGTTGCAAAACGAAGCAAGGTACTCAGTCGGACGATAATCTCGGCATACTTCCGTTCGTTGATGCCCTTTTGTCCTCGCGTTCCTTTTAATATCTTATAGGCACGCAGCGAGTGAATCATGGAATAAGCCTCCGCGTAGGATAGTGGTGCCAATCCCGACGATACATCCTTCAATACCTCCACAAAGATACCCCCCAATCCGCAGAGCACCACATGTCCGAAGCGCGGTTCGTATTTGGCGCCAATAAACAGTTCGCGACCCTTGATCATCTTCTGAACCATCACCGCCGTAGCACCAGGAATCTGCATCATCCGTTCGAATTCTGCTACCAACACCTCTTTCGAACGGATGTTGAGTGTCACACCACCCACATCACTCTTGTGAACAGGACCTACGACCTTAACCACTACAGGATAGCCACACCTTTCAGCAAAAGCAATCACCTCATCCTTATCGGCACTCATAAACTCGGGCACTGTAGGGATGCCTGCAGCCGTAAGGAGGTCGTGGACCAGGCTGGGTGTGATATAGCCGTTATCGGTAATACCATCAATAATCTTACGTATCTGAGGCACATCGACGCCGTTCACCACCACATTCTGTTCCGCCGGTGCTGGTGTCTTCATGACCTGCGTCAGCGCTGTAGCCAGCGTCACCTCATCGCAGAAGTTCACATGACCACGTTTCAGGAACTCCTGCACCTCAGGACCAGCCGTACTCAGACTAGGAAGAATGGGGAAGATTGGTTTCTTGCATTCCAGTATTTTCTTATGTAGCACATCATAAACCTCAAAAATCTTCACCAGTCCTGGTGTACCAAAGATCACCATGATAGCATCAATATCGTCCATCTTTTCGCAATAGTCAATAGCAATGCCCAGATGTTCTGCCGTACCAGTGGCCAGAATGTCGATGGGGTTAGACACACTGCTGCCAGGCAAAAGCTTCGACTTCAGCTCTTCGGCCATCGCGCCATTCAAGGGAGGCACGTTCATACCACCTTTTGCCAGTGCATCGGTCAGCATCACACCAGGACCTCCGGCATGCGTCACGATGGCGAAGTTATTGCCCATGAAGCGAGGCAACGTAAAGATACATCCCACGGTGGTCAGTTCCTCGCGCGAGAAGCAACGCACGATGCCGGCCTTGCGAAACAGCGCCTCAACAGCCGAGTCGCTAGAAGCAATGGCGCCCGTATGACTGCTTGCCGCCCTGCTTCCGGCCGTAGAAGAACCGGCCTTGATGGCAGCAATCCGGCAGCCTTTCTTGATCAACGACGTAGCATGATAGAGCAACTTATCTGGATCGGCAATATTCTCGATATAAAGTAGCTTTACGTGAGAGTCGTTTTCGGCATCGAAGTGCTCGTCCATATATTCCAACACACTCTCGATACCAATCTGCTTGCCGTTACCTATTGACCACACACTATTGAACTGCAGTCCTTTGCTGACAGCACTCTCCAGGATAAACACCGCCGTAGCTCCCGACCCCGAAATGAAGTCCACCCCCCTAGGGTTCAGATGCGGAATAGGCTTGGTAAATACCGAGTGGTGCCAACGTGTGAGTAATCCGATACAGTTAGGACCTATCAGTGCACAACCGTACTGCTCGCAAGTGTCCAAGATGCGCTGCTCCAGCTGTGCGCCCTCTTGCGTCTCTTCACTGAACCCCGCCGAGATAATGATAAAAGCACGCACTTGTTTCTCGCTGGCCAGCAGTTCTACATAGTCAGGACAGAACCTGGCAGCCACCACTAGAATAGCCAAATCCGTGGGCGGCAACTCTTTCGGGTCATGAAAGGCCTTGATGCCTTGCACCTCGTCCTCTTTTGGGTTCACAATGCGCAGTGTCCCCTCGTATCCTCCGTTCAATAAATTTCGCACCACGGCGCCACCGGGTTTATGCACATTGTTAGATCCACCAATCACTACGATGCTCTCTGGTTCTAGTAGTTGTTTGTTTATCATAGTTATTTTGCATTTTGTTGCAAAAATAATACAATTTAGGGAGAAGCCAAAAACTTTCATAACAATTTTTTGGCGAAAAGCAATAAATATTGTACTTTTGCAACACACAAACCTAAAGACATAGACATGATTTGGAATCCCAACAAAGAATGCATGAGCCGCGATGAAATGAGCGCTCTGCAAGGCAAGCGTCTTCATAAAATTGTGGAGTACGTTTACCACAATGTACCCTTCTATCGTAATAAACTTCAGGCTCTGGACATCCGTCCCGACGATATCCAAACCATTGAAGATATCAAGAAGTTGCCTTTTACCACCAAACAGGACCTGCGCGACAACTACCCCTTTGGCTTACAGGCAGCTCCACAGAGCGAGATTATTCGCGTGCATGCCTCATCGGGCACCACGGGCAACCCCACCATTGTGGGTTATACACGTAAGGACATCGGTATTTGGAGCGAGACCATGGCCCGCTGTCTCACCGCCTTTGGTGTCACCCGCGACGATATATTCTCAGTGGCCTACGGCTACGGTCTGTTCACTGGCGGTCTTGGTGCTCACTACGGCGTAGAGCACATGGGTGCCTCTGTCATCCCCGCAGGAACGGGCAACACCGAGAAGCACCTGAAGCTGATTCGCGACCTAGGCATCACCGGCATTGCCTGCACACCGTCGTACGCACTCTATCTGGCTGAGACCATGGAGAAGATGGGTATCAAGAAGGAAGACATCCGTTTGAAGATTGGTGCCTTCGGTGCTGAGCCATGGACTGAGCAGATGCGACAGGAGATTGAGGCACGTCTGGGTCTGAAAGGCTACAACATCTATGGACTGAGCGAGATTATGGGTCCCAGTGTGAGCTACGAGTGCGAGATGCAGCACGGCAGCCACATCAACGAAGACCACTTCTATCCCGAAATCATCGATCCCGTAACCCTCGAGCCACTGCCCAACGGCGAGACTGGCGAACTGGTGTTCACCACGCTGACAAAAGAGGGTATGCCACTGTTGCGCTATCGCACCCGCGACCTCTGTTCGCTGTTGCCTGGTGTCTGCGAGTGTGGTCGCACCAATATCCGCATGGGCCGCATCGAAGGTCGCTCAGACGACATGCTCATCATCCGCGGTATCAACGTGTTCCCCTCACAGGTGGAGAGCGTCATTCTCTCTATGCCAGAGTTTGCGCCACGCTACATGCTGGTGGTGGACCGCGTGAACAACCTCGACACACTGCAGGTTCAGGTAGAGCTGCGCCAGGAGTACTTCACCGCCACCTTCGACACCCCCGCTGCCGTTGCCGAACTCGAGAAGAAGCTCAGCAACAAGCTGAAGAGTGTGCTCAGCATCGTAGCCAAGGTACAGCTCAAGGCTCCCAACACCATTGAGCGCAGCCAGGGCAAGAGCGCACACGTGATAGACAACAGAAAATTGTAAATTCGTTTATAGTTCATGGTTCTAAGTTGTACAAACTAGGACCATGAACCATAACTATTGATAATAACCAAACCAATAATGTGTAAATAACTTAGACCCCAAACTATGAATAATAGCCCCTACTTCAATCCAGAACGCGAGACCATGACACGCCAGCAGATTGAGGCATTCCAGTTGGAGCGCCTCAAAGAGACTGTGCGCCACTGCATGACCAACGAGTTCTACCAAAAGAAATTTAAGGAGGCTGGCATCACGCCCGACGACATACAGTCGCTGGCCGACATCCGCAAGCTGCCTTTCACCACTAAGCAAGACCTGCGCGACACATACCCCTTTGGCATGAGTTGTGTTCCCCTGCGCGACTGTGTGCGTCTGCACTCTTCCAGCGGCACCACCGGCAACCCCACCGTGATACTGCACACCCAGAAAGACCTCGACGAATGGGCCAATCAGGTGGCACGCAATCTGTGGATGGTTGGTCTGCGTCCCGACGATGTGTTCCAGAACTCATCAGGCTATGGCATGTTCACCGGTGGACTGGGCTTCCAGTATGGCGCCGAGCGCCTGGGCATGCTCACCGTACCAGCTGCTGCCGGCAACTCACTTCGCCAGATTAAGTTTATCAAAGACTTTGGTACCACAGCCATCCACGCTGTCCCGTCGTATGTGACACGTCTCTACGAAGTGATGCAAGAGCAGGGCGTTGACCCACGTCGCGACACCAAGCTGAAGGTGCTGGCCATTGGTGCCGAGCCCCACAGCGAGGAACAGCGCAAGCGCATCGAGGAGATGATGGGCGTGAAAGCCTACAACTCGTTTGGCATGAGCGAGATGTGCGGACCTGGTGTTGGTTTCGAATGTCCAGAACAGAACGGTCTTCACTTCTGGGAAGACTACTATATCGTAGAGATTGTCAACCCCGAGACACTTGAACCTGTGGCCGATGGTGAGATTGGCGAGCTGATACTCACCACCCTGTGTCGAGAGGCCATGCCGCTGTTGCGTTACCGCACCCGCGACCTCACCCGCGTTTTAGGTCGTACCTGTCCCTGCGGTCGCAACCACGTTCGTCTGGACCGCATGCGCGGACGTTCCGACGATATGATGGTGCTGCGCGGTGTCAACATCTTCCCCATTCAGATTGAGAAGATACTGATGCAGTTCAAAGAACTTGGCAACAACTATCTCATCACCCTGACCACCGACGACAACAACGATAACATGACCGTCGAGGTGGAACTGGCCGACATGTTTACCGACGACTATAGTCGTCTGCAGCAGCTCAACAAGGACATCACCCGTGCCTTGAAAGACGAGATACTGCTCACGCCACGCGTCAAACTGGTGCCCCGCGGCACGCTGCCCGTCAGCGAAGGTAAAGCCGTTCGCGTGGTTGACAAACGCAAGGTGTATCAGTAACCCCCAGAGACAACAATAAAGAAACGACATAACCAAGTTAAAAAGCTAGTATTATGACAATTAACCAACTATCCATTTTCATCGAGAACCGTTCGGGTACACTCGTTAAGGTCCTCGACCTGCTGAAGCAGTCAAACATCCAGATTATTGCTTCCACCATTGCCGACACGGCAGAGTATGGCATCTACCGCATCATCTGCAGCGAGCCTGCACGCGCCTACGAAGAGTTGAAGAGCGCAGGCGTTGCCGTTGCCCTCTCAAAGGTGTTCGCTATCCAGTTGGACAACGAGCCCGGTCGTGCTGCCGATGCCGTTAAGACATTCAGCGATGCAGGCCTTGGCATCACCTACCTCTACTCGTTCCTGTTGGCAGGCAAGGGCATTCTGATTTTCCGCACCGACGATACCGAAAAGGCTACGGAAGTCATCAAGGCCAACAAGCTGAACTACATCTGCGAAAAAGACTTCTCATCTATCATCTAAACACCGATAGTCCTACAATAAATAATGGCCAGAGTTCAATGAATTCTGGCCATTATTTGTTTTCTCCCGGTTAAAAATTCTTTATACGCCTTTGGCACTATCAGATAATTATGCTACCTTTGCAGCGCAATATTGCAAAAGAACTGAAAAAAAAAGAACGAGCTTTTTTCCCTACCCACTGGGCGAATGCCATGATAGTGGAAGCTTTTTAAACTATGATTTATTGTATTTCAAAGAAAATGGACGTGGCCGGTAGCCACCAACTATCGCTGTCATACGACAGCAAGTGTAGTCATCTGCACGGTCACAACTGGACAATCACTGTTTTTCTGGCCTCGGAAGATGTCAATGCCGACGGCATGGTGACTGACTATTCTCACATCAAGAAAGCCATCCATGGCTATCTGGACCATGGCAACCTCAACGACCTGCTGCCCTTCAACCCCACGGCCGAGAACATCGCTGCCTGGGTGGTAAAGCAGTTTCCTCAGTGCTACAAAGCCATCGTCGAAGAGTCGTTTGGCAATGTGGCACAGGCCTACGACAATGATTTTCCCATTGAAGCCCGCTATCTGCTGTAATGTATAGAGTCAACGAGATATTCTATTCCCTACAGGGCGAAGGACGCCATACCGGGCGTGCCGCTGTGTTCGTACGATTCAGCGGCTGCAACCTGCATTGTCCGTTCTGCGACACCGACTTCAGCAGCCATCAGCAGATGACGGCCGATGACATCGTCGATACCATCAGCCAGTGGCAGTCGTGCGGCTTTGTGGTCCTCACTGGCGGCGAGCCATCGCTGCAGGTTGACGAGGCCTTGGTAGAAAAGCTACATGATGCCGGTTTCATTGTCGCAACAGAGACCAATGGAACCCATGCCCTCCCTGCCAACATCGACTGGGTCACCTGGTCGCCAAAAGATCAGTTTGCCAACCATGTTCCCCCACTCCAACTAAAAAAGATTAACGAAATTAAAGTAGTGTTCGATGGCCTGCACGACCCCGAACCATATGCCAGCATAGCAAAAGACGCCTACCTGTGTCTTCAGCCATGCGACACTGGCAACAACCAACACAACCAACAGATTACCGCGCAATGCGTGACATATATCCAGCAGCATCCGCACTGGCATTTGTCACTGCAGACGCATAAACTAATAAACATACCCTAAAGGCAATGGATGCAATTAACGAATTCTTTACCGAAATGGGCACATTCCTCTGGGGATGGCCTATGATTATACTACTGTTAGGTACACACATCTTTCTGACCTTCAGACTGCGCATACCGCAGCGCAAGATACTAACGGGCGTTTGTATGTCGCTGCGCAAAGACAAGGGAGCCACTGGCGATGTGAGTCAGTTCGGTGCCTTGGCTACAGCTATGGCTGCCACCATCGGTACCGGCAACATTGTCGGCGTGGCAACGGCCGTAGCGCTGGGAGGTCCTGGTGCAGTGCTGTGGTGCTGGCTGACGGGCATCTTTGGCATGGCCACGAAATATGCCGAAGGACTGTTGGCTGTCAAATATCGTGTAAGGTCCGAAGACGGTCACTATTATGGTGGACCGATGTATGCCTTAGAGCGCGGTCTTGGCATGAAGTGGTTGGCCATTCTGTTTGCCATCTTCACCGCCCTGGCATCGTTTGGCATCGGCTGTACCGTACAGGCCAACTCCATTGCCCTACTCACCAATGAGACCTTTGGCATTCCCACTTGGATCGTAGGCATCTCCATCTGCGCACTCACGGCCTCAGTCATCTTAGGCGGCGTAAAATCCATCTCAAGAGTCTGCACCTTTTTAGTGCCTTTCATGGCCATTCTCTATGTACTGGGGTGTCTTGTTATCCTCTGTATGAACAGCCCCTATGTGTGGCCCGCCATCCGTCTTATCGTACATTCAGCCTTCAACCCCGAAGCTGCCGGTGGCGGTTTCGTTGGCGCCTCGGTCATGATGGCCGCCCGCTATGGCATAGCCCGCGGACTGTTCTCTAACGAGAGTGGTATGGGTTCTGCACCCATTGTGGCTGCTGCAGCTCAGACACGCAATCCCGTACGTCAAGCCCTGGTGTCGAGTACCGGCACGTTCTGGGACACAGTCGTCATTTGTGCTATGACGGGCATCGTACTGGTCAGCAGCATCCTGGCCTATCCAGAGATAACCTATAGCGATGGCGCAGCCCTGACCAAAGTAGCTTTTTCCAAGATTCCATATGTAGGAGCCCCAATACTCACCTTTGGCATTATCACTTTCGCCTTCAGCACCATCCTAGGATGGAGCTATTACGGAGAAAGTGCCGTGAACTACATTGAGCATAAGAAAGCCAATCGCTTCTATCGCATTCTCTACATCGTGATGCTGTTCTTTGGCTGCATCATCAACCTAGACATTATTTGGAACATTGCCGACTGTATGAATGCACTGATGGCCATCCCTAACCTGGTGGCTCTGCTACTGCTCAGCGGTGTGGCAGCCAAAGAAACCCAACATTATCTTTGGGGAAACAAGTTAGACGACGAGATGGAAGACACCTATTGTCCACCCAACAGCGAGAAATAGTCCAAAACGGCCTCCCAGGTCTTGAAGGTATCTGAACCATATTCCAGACGGGTGGCCATCGAATCGCGAGTCAACGTTTTCTCTATCAGATAGTCGCCATACAGCAACTGACGCTGGTTGGTAAAGATGGTGTGTCCCCATGCCATCACGTCGAAGTACTCACGGAGCCACACCACCACCTCAGCATAGTCGGCAGGACACGACGAGGCCGATGGTGCCACAAAGTACACCTGATAGTTCTCTATCAACTGGCGCACCGTTTTCTGACTACTACTTGTTGGCTTCTTATAGCTGTCCCACAAGCATTCTATACCAATATAAACTATCGGACGCTCGCGCTTTTCCTGGCGGTCGTCTATCCATCGTATCACCGGCACCACCGAATGCATGAACGAACGGTCGTCCATGCGATGTTCGCCATGGAAGTGGATGGCGTTGGGATAGTGCTGCTGAAACATCTCGAAAGTGTCCACCACCTCGTCACGGTCGCCAAAAAGACCATATACGCGCATCCGCTCTTCGTCATCGACATGGGCAAAGCGCTGCTCAGAAACAGTGCGGTAGGCTTTCACCAATGCCTTGTCCACATAAAACTGACTCACACCATCAAGACGCGGATTCTGGAAAGTCTGTGTGCCCGTCATGCCGTGGGCCTGCATCGTGTCGGCAATACACATAGCAGGATTCATGCAGATACGGTCGTAGCCGTACAGCTGCTCGGTGTACATTCCACCCATCGACGTACCCAGTATCAATGCCGGCTGCTCGTCGTCACACAACTGTTTCAGCAGTGTCATCGCCTCAAAAGGATCCACGGGCAGATCGGGAGCCACCACCTTCGTGTTTGGGAACACCGTGCGCAATCGCGTCACTGTGCCCGACTGACCACTAGAGCCAAATCCATGCACATACATCAGTGTCTTGCCACTCAGCAGTTCGGGGTATTGTTTCACATAAGGGTTTTCCATATCCTATCGTATTTATTCTTGTTAATTAATCAGTATAAAAAATTGCATTGCAAAGGTAATAATTTTCATTGATAACACCAAAAGCGTATAGCAGCCACCCTCGTAGGCTTGATTTACATCAATTAAATAACAATCAACTAACTTTTTTGCTCGTTTTTGTTGCAGATTGAAACAAATTACCCTACCTTTGCATCGTGTTTTTCATAGTATTAGATTTAAGGTTAACAAAGGTTGGGTCACAGCGGTGACCCTTTTTTTATGTTTTTTAGCTTTAAAAGTTTAAATATTGATACCATAAGTCTGTTTCACTTCGCTCATCACAAACGTGCTTTCAATAGCGCCCACATGATCAATGTCGCCCAACTTGGTGAGCACAAACTCCTGATACTGTTTCATATCACGCGCACGAACCTTTAATAGATAGTCGTAAGAGCCAGAAGTGTTGTAGCACTCCGTGACTTCGGGTATGCGCTGAATGCGTCGCACAAAGGCATCTGCTATCTCATGGTTAATCTGCTGCAGCTTCACCTTGCAGAACACCTGCAGTCCTTGTCCCAACTTCTCGGGATCGAGCACTGCCACATACTTTTTGATATATCCTTTCTTTTCCAGTCGTTTCTGACGTTCAAAGACTGGCGTTGGCGTCAGATGAACGGCATCTGCCAGCTCTTTTGTAGTCAGTTTTGCGTTTTTTTGCAGCGTTTTAAGTATCTGCAAGTCGGTTTCGTCTAGTATTTCTGCCATCTTTTTAGAGTTTTATTCTGTTTGAAGCGTTAAAAAAACGGTTACTTAGAAAGATTTTCTCTTTCGTTTGCAAAAATAGTAATATCTTCTGGATTTCACAAGAAATTTGGTGGATTTTTCCAAACATAGTACCTTTGCAACCGTTAACGGAAACGAAAACAAAAAACAGACGCAAACATAAACATTCATTAAATTAAAAGAAAGGAAAAGATTATGGCACAGAAGAATTATCGTTTTGAGACTTTGCAACTCCATGTAGGTCAAGAACAGGCCGATCCCGCAACCGACGCACGCGCCGTGCCCATCTACCAGACCACCTCATACGTGTTCCGCAACTCACAGCACGCTGCCGACCGCTTTGGTCTTCGCGATGCAGGCAACATCTACGGTCGTCTGACCAACTCCACCCAGGGTGTGTTTGAAGATCGTGTGGCAGCTCTTGAAGGCGGTGTAGCCGGTTTGGCTGTAGCTTCTGGCGCCGCTGCCATCACCTATGCGCTGCAGAACATTGTTCAGGCTGGCGACCATATCGTGGCTGCAGACAACCTCTATGGTGGCTCGTACAATCTGATCACCCATACGCTGGCCACCCAGGGCATCAGCAACACCATTATCAACGTCAACGACCTCGACGCTCTTGAAGCCGCTATCCAACCCAACACAAAAGTAGTATATGCCGAGACCTTCGGCAACCCCAACAGTGATGTGCTCGACCTTGAAGGTGTGGCTGCAGTAGCCCACAAGCACGGCATCCCCTTCATCGTTGACAACACATTCGGCACACCATACCTTATCCGTCCGCTGGAACATGGAGCCGACATCGTAGTACACTCGGCTACCAAGTTCCTTGGCGGTCATGGTACCTCGCTAGGCGGTGTGATTGTAGATGGTGGCAAGTTCGACTGGAAGGCCGACGCCGACAAATTCCCCACGCTGGCCAAACCCGATCCCTCGTACCACGGCATTGTTTTTGCCGATGCTGTAGGCGCAGCCGCCTTTGTAACACGCATCCGCGCCGTCATCTTGCGCGACACGGGTGCAGCTATCTCTCCCTTCAACGCATTCATTCTCTTGCAGGGTGTCGAGACGCTGAGCCTGCGCGTAGAGCGCCATGTGGAGAATGCCTTAAAGGTTGTTGACTTCCTGGCCAACCATCCTAAAGTGGCCAAGGTGAACCACCCTGCCCTCGCCAGCCATCGCGACCATGCCTTGTACAACAAGTACTTCCCCAATGGTGCCGGCAGCATCTTCACCTTCGAGATCAAGGGCGGACAGGAAGAGGCGTGGAAGTTTATCGATGCGCTGCAGATTTTCTCACTGCTGGCCAATGTGGCCGACGTGAAGAGCCTGGTGATTCATCCCTACACCACCACCCACTCGCAGTTGTCGCCCGAGGAACTGGCCGAGCAGCACATCACGCCTGCCACCATCCGTCTGAGCATCGGTACAGAGCATATCGATGATATTCTGGACGACTTGAAACAAGCACTCGACAAAATCTAATCGGTGCCACAAACCAAACGCACGATTTTTACAAGGACACGACGTCTGTCACTGTCTGTTTGTAAAAATCGTGCCTTTAATCATGAGAAGTTCGGAAAAAAGCAGTAGCTTTGCAGTCGGAAAAATAATAGATTAAACGACCATGAAGTATATCTTAGCAGACAATCAGGAGTTGACACGCTTCGCATTGGAGAGTCTTCTTACGAAAGACGAAACAAACACCGTATACAAAGCCACCGACAAGGCAGGTCTTGTGGCCCTGCTCAAGGAGCACGAGTGCGCCACAGTGCTGCTAGACTACACGCTGTTTGACTTCACCGACGAGGATCAGTTGCTGATTGTGGCCGAACGTTTCTCACTCTCGGAATGGATACTCATCAGCGAAGAGCTGACAGCGCCCTTCATGCGGCGCGTCATCTATGCGTCCCATCAGTTCAGTATTGTCTTTAAGGACGGCACGCTACAGGAGCTGCGCGATGCGCTACAGTCTGTCAGCCACCATCAGCGCTTCATCAGCCAACGTGCCTTGGAGGTCATCATCAGCCAACAACAGGAGGACAACGAGCAGCCCAGCATCCTGACGGCCACCGAGACAGAAATCGTAAAGGCCATCGCTCTGGGAAAGACCACCAAGGAGATTGCCGCCGAGCGCTTCGCCAGTGTGCACACCATCACCACCCACCGCAAGAACATCTTCCGCAAGTTGGGCGTCAACACAGCCCACGAGGTGGTCAAATATGCTCTGCGAGCCGGACTAATCGACTCGTCAGAGTTCTACATCTAAACATCAACCATACACATACACACACAAACACAAATACAAAACGGTTTAAATAGGTAAGGATGAAAAAACAAACAATTGCGATTAACAACACTTTCGTACGGCCAGATGCTTACGGAGCACTGGCCGTACCTGTATATCATAATGTAGCATTCGAATTCGACGATGCCACCGTGATGGCCGATGCCTTCTGCAATCGCATCAAGGCACCCGACTATGCTCGCGTGGAGAATCCCACGGTGACCAACCTCGAAGAACGGGTGAAAGCACTGACGGGTGCCGACCATGTGACGGCTTTCAACTCGGGCATGGCTGCTATCAGCAACACGCTGTTGGCGGTGGCCGAACAGAACAAGAACATCGTCTCGTCGCACCACTTGTTTGGCAACACATTGGCACTGCTCACCAACACGCTGAGCCGCTTTGGCGTAGAGGCTCGTCTGTGCAACCTCACCGACCTTGAGGCGGTGGCTGCTGCCATCGACGAACAGACCTGTGCTGTGTTCCTCGAGGTGGTGACCAACCCCCAAATGGAGGTGGCCAACCTGAAGGCCCTTGCTGAGATTGCGCACCGCAAGGGTGTTCCCGTGATTGCCGACTCGACGGTGATTCCGTTCACCGAAACCCACCTAAAGGCTCTGGGCGTCGATTTAGAGGTAGTGTCCAGCACAAAGTATCTGTCGGGTGGTGGCACATCGCTGGGCGGACTGGTCATTGACTATGGCACCTTCCCTGATATCAACAAGCGGGTGAAGTACGATCTGCTGTTCAACCTGGGGGCATACATGACACCGCAGGCTGCCTACTTGCAGACGCTCGGTCTGGAAACACTCGATGTGCGCTACCAGCGTCAGGCCAGCAATGCTCTATGGTTGGCACAAGAGCTGATCCGCGTGGTGAAGGTCAATTACATCGGTCTTGAAGACAATGTCTATCATGCGTTGGCCCGACAGCAGTTTGGAGCTACTTCCGGAGCGATGTTCACCATCGACCTCGAATCGAAAGAGGCGTGTTTCCACTTCCTAAACCAGTTGAAACTGGTGCATCGTGCCACAAACCTATTTGACAGTCGCACGCTAGCCATCCACCCGGCCTCAACCATTTTTGGCAACTTCAAAGAGGAACAGCTAAAGGCTATGGACGTACGACAGACCACCATTCGCCTGTCCATCGGACTGGAAGACAAAGAGGACATTCTCGCAGACATCAAACAAGCACTCGCATGACATACAACTTTGATAAGATAATTGACCGCACCGGCAGTGGCGACCTGAAGCATGGCGTGCTGCAAGAGCGCTATGGCCGTAGCGACCTGCTCCCCCTGTGGGTGGCCGACATGGACTTTGAGACGCCACAGTTCATCACCGATGCCCTGCGCCAGCGCTTAGAGCATTCGCTCTTTGGCTATACCGTGGTGCCCAATGAGTTGTGGACCACCATCATCCAATGGATTCACGACCATCACCAATGGGAGGTGGAGCGCCAGTGGCTCACCTATATCCCTGGCATCGTGAAAGGCATCGGCATGGCCATCAACGTGTTTGTGAAGGAAGACGAGAAGGTCATCATCCAAACGCCTGTCTATCATCCTTTCCGACTGACGCCCGAGGGCAACGGACGTCAGGTGGTTTACAACCCACTGAAAGAGGTTGACGGCACCTACGAGATGGACTTTGAGCAACTGGCCGAGGTGGTCGACGACAAGTGCCGACTACTGATACTGAGCAACCCGCACAACCCTGCCGGCATCTGCTGGGCTAAGGATACGTTGCTGCGCCTGGCTCATTTCTGCTACGAGCACCACATCATCGTTGTCTCCGACGAGATCCACTCAGACATGGCACTCTTTGGCCACAAGCACACACCCTTTGCCTCGGTAAGCAACGAGGCCGCCCAAATCAGCATCACCTTCGGGGCGCCCTCGAAGACTTTCAACATTGCCGGCATTGTCAGTAGCTATGCTATCGTGCCCAACGACACTCTGCGCCGCCGCTTCTACACTTGGCTCGAAGCCAACGAACTGAACGACCCACCCCTCTTTGCGCCCATCGCCACCATCGCTGCCTATCAGCAGGGAGAAGACTGGCGACGCCAGATGCTCAGCTATATAGAAGACAACATCCGTTTTGTAGAGGATTTCTGTCGTGAGCACCTGCCACAAATCAAGCTATGGCGTCCGCAGGCCTCTTTCCTAGTGTGGCTCGACTGTCGTGCACTGGGACTCAGTCACGAGGCCCTCGTCGATCTTTTCGTCAACCGCGCCCACCTGGCCCTGAACGACGGTGCCATGTTCTTTGCACCGCAAAGCAACAGGCCGGCCAAGGGCAGCACCGATGCCCAAGGCTTCATGCGCCTCAACGTAGGAACGCCCCGTGCCCTGCTTCATCGTGCATTAGAGCAGTTGAGAGATGCTTGCACCACATAGCACATAACCACCCAAGAAGGGTCGTTTTGACTTCCAACACTTCCCCTTTTATCATCCAAGACCTACACTTTGCCCATGCAAAAGCGTAGGTCTTGTTTTGATTCTAGGGGCTAGAATATCAACGTCTAGGGGCTAGACAGATACAATCTAGGGGCTAGACAGATACAATCTAGCCCCTAGAATCACCCATTCCAGGGGCTAGATTCGACTCAAAACAATAACTATTGCATCGCAAAACAATAACTATTGCGAGATAAAAGCCCTACTATTACTCACAAAAAGTTGCCCTTTTATTTTGTTTTATCCCCACTTCTTCGTAACTTTGCAGAAGCTATTCGCCCCATCGACCTTGATGTCCTTAAGAGTACAGGACGGAGCCACGAGGGCGAGGCACTACATATTAGAAGGCGTTACTGACGCTTTGTTTTTGGCTGTTCGAAACTTAGGAACTTTTGAATTGCAAGCTAAGACAAATGCAGATGTAACTCCACGGGGTGTAGTATATACTCTCCGTAGTGTGCTGCGAGGTCTAACCATGTCCTCACTAGCACACTTTACGGGTATGCTATATTCTCCTGCGTGGGTGTTTACTCTGTCTGTTTCTTGCAATGGGTTTCCTAAGACCTCGAATAGCAAACGGGCAGCAGTTAAGCATCCGCGTTTTTTGTATGTAGCTTTCATTAAAGTAAAATCCAACTGACATTAGGGTGCTTGTCAGAATATAAAAGGAAATGTCTAGGCAATAAAAAGCAACTGAAAAGACTATAATACGAGACTCATTTCACTTCTGATGACATAGAACTGGAAAGCTAACAACGCAGAAGCAGAAATAGATAATGACCTCGCACGAACAGCGTGGGGGATTCGTTATGCTTTATTCTGCAGCGTTTCCAGTCGCTTATGTCAAAAGCATAGCCCCCGCGCTTTCCTCAAAAAAACGCAGGGGCTTCTTTGTGCTACGAAGAAATAATATGGCTACAGTCGAGAAAGACATAAACGAGAGTTCTGAAAAGATTGATGAAGTGAAGCGTATTGTCCTTGAGCGAGCATTAGCTCTAGAATACAAGAAACAGATTCCACAGACACCAATAACAGAAGGAGTATCATGGAAGGAATTACAATTCTCACATACAGAAAACACTGTAAGAATTGGAACAGTATTCAGTGGCATTGGAGCAATAGAACATGCCTTCCAACGACTAGGTTTAAATCATCAAATCATGTTTGCCGGCGATATTGATCCCAAGTGCAAACAAAGCTATTTTGCCAATTATCAAATCCGCGATGAGGATTGGTTTACGGATATTCGCAACTTCGATGCTCGACGATACAAGGGCAAAGTTGATTTTATCATTGGTGGAGCTCCTTGTCAAGCTTTCTCGATGGTAGGTCATAGATTAGGTTTTGAAGATGCGCGAGGAACTCTATTCTACGAATTTGCCCGTGTAGTAAAAGAAACACGCCCCAAAGTATTCTTGTTTGAAAATGTTCGCGGACTATTAAACCATGACAAAGGGAGAACATGGCATGTTATACACGACATTTTCGAAGATTTAGGCTATGACGTTAAATTCCGCGTATTGAATAGTTGTGACTATGGAATACCTCAGCATCGAGAACGTGTTTATTGTCTTGGTTTTAAGAAGAAGACGAACTTCGAATTCCCTGCACCAATTGATTTGGAATATAAAATGTATGACTTTCTTGAAGACTACATAGACACAAAGTATTTCTTAAAGGAAAAGGGAGTAAAATTCGTTACCAGTCATAAGAACCACGACAAGTCTTACACGCAAATTAATGGGGAAATACAACTCTGCCAAAAGCGCAATCAGCAGTTTAATTGGCATGGCGATTTTGTGTATCATCCTGATTCAAAACTGACACCAACAGACGAGGCTTTTGACGAGTTCATCTTCGATGTTCGTGACGTAGAGGAGAAATACTATCTTTCGGATAAGGTTGCTCACTATGTTCTCGCTGGTGGAACGAAGAACTTCAAAACTTCGACTGAGACAGACCTCGATGTGGCTCGTCCATTACTCCATTCAATGCACAAAATGCATCGTGCTGGAGTTGACAACTATGTGACACATAAAGGTCGTATTCGTAAACTTACTCCTCGAGAGTGTTTGCGTTTAATGGGATTCAAGGATACTTTTAAGATTGTCGTGTCCGACACCTCTATGTATCAGCAAGCAGGAAATAGTATCGTTGTCGATGTACTAATAGCTATTTTAAAACAGATGGACATCACTAAATACGGAGAACGATTATGATTATTGAAGGTGAAAGATTTACGTTTGAAGATACTTTTGAAACGCCTATTACAGTAGCCGATAGTTGGGTTATGCCTAAGAATAAATTAGGTGACGGAAATGGCGAAGCAAAACTCTACTTTGGTTCAAAAGACAAAATGGAGCAGTTCTTTGGCGAAATTGGTTTCACCGCAACATGTTTCGTTCTTCGCCAGGACCTGCAGGCATATATGCAAGCCATCAAAGCCGAATATTTCAAACCCTCACAGAACTATCGAGGTCGCGATGAAATGCGTTGGCTTTGGTCTGAACGTATGGAGAAAACAAATGCATTGCCATCAGATATTGTTATTTTCACTATTCAAGAACAATCACAAATAGCAGGGCCACGAGGTTACGTCAATTCATCTGATAAAGTCTATAAACTGATACGCGAAATTTCTCTGCCGCTTGTCAGTTATATCTCTGCTATGCGCCTCGACTATAAAGGGCAGCCGATGTTCTACCTAAAACTATTCGCTGATTTCGAAGAAATAGAGAAACGTAAAGCATTTATAGAAAACTACGGTGCAAGCATGCGTCAAGAAGAGGAGAAAATTCCTTGGAGAGCATGCGAAGAAGATTCAGAATCAAGGAAACAAACTCCACGCTACGGTCGTGAAGGTCAGGATGAATATCGACGTAAACTTTTGGAAGAGTGTCCATTCTGCCCCATTACTATGATAAACGAGGAATCTCTTTTGATAGCCAGTCACATCAAGCCTTGGGCGGTTTCAGACGCTGTAGAGCGTATCGACCCCAACAACGGTTTCATCCTTTCTCCACTTTATGATAAGTTGTTTGATCGTGGCTATATCACTTTTACTAATGATAAGCGAGTGATTATTTCAAACTGGCTGTCGCGTCAAGTAAAAGAACGCATTGGTATTAAAGAAAACCAATTAATTCAGTTCCTTCCTATCAACGATTCAAGAGCCACATATTTAGAATATCATAGATCAACCGTATTTAAAGGATAGTATTCAGAATCATTGGAGCATCTTTATCCACATGATAACAAAGAACACAAAAGGAGCCGACCCTTTTGTGTTCTTTTTATCTAAAAAACAATCTTTATTCCATTTTTATTGCGTACCTTTGCAGGTCAATCATGGTTCCATTTTATGGAAAAGAAAATATTTAGGAACGAAAGAAGCAGGGAGTGGTCGATGCAGCAGGACAAGGTAGCATCGATGAAACGTCGCTGCGAATATAATGACTACACTGACCGTGGCATCTATATGATAACCATTGCCACAGAAGGCAGAAGACCTTTGTTAGGGACGTTGACTGGAAAGGCGGAAGTAACAGAGGGGGCTGAGCGCCCCAATGTGGTACTGTCGTCCTTGGGAGAAAAGGTGAAGGAATGCTGGATGAATATTCCCCGCTTTTATCCAAAAGTTGAGGTGATGAAGCTATGCATTATGCCAGACCATATTCATGGTGTTCTCTTTGTGCACGAAAGAATGGAGTATCATCTAGGCATGGTTATTAAGGGCTTTAAGGCTGGCACGCATAAGGCTGCAAGGGAACTGGGGGTGATGACGGCGACGATGTCGCTGTGTACTAAAACAGAGACAATGAATGCCGGAGAAAGCGAGAAGTCGGTTCAGTACACAGCAACAACGTTGCCGTCTTCCAATAGCAAGAAGGGGGCACTCTGGGAGCAAGGATATCATGACCGCTTGCTGCGCCACGAGGGACAGCTGAACCGTATGTCGGCCTATCTTGAAGACAACCCTCGCCGTCTGTTGTTAAAGCGTGACCATCCTGGGTTATTCAAACCATTGGGGAAAATAATGGTTGCAGGAATACCGTTGGATGCGATGGGAAACATTAGGTTACTTGATGCCGCAGTCAAATTGCAGGTGCAATGCTCCCGACATCTCTACCCTCAGGAAATAGAACAGCAAAAACAAAGGTTCTTAAAGGAAGGACAAGAAGGGGCTGTCATTGTGTCTCCCTGTATCAGTCTGGGAGAACGTCAGATATCCTCTGCATGTCTGGAAAACGGGATACCTCTTATCGTGCTATTATTAAAAGGATTCCCTCCTTTCTTTAAACCAGATCCGCGCTATCTCATGGCCTGTGCAGAAGGTAGGCTACTCATGCTTTCGCCCTATCCTTGGCAAAATGAACAGCTGAGAAATATGCGTGCACGCTGCTTGGAACTTAATAACATTGCTGCTAAGATATGCCAATAAGTATAAGATTATAGTAACAGGACTTTGGGGTTTACTAACTTTATAGCATCCTGTACACAAAAGGAACCGTCCCGTTTGTGTATTGCTCTATGGCTGCTTCTTGCTTCGCTCCGCATTCGCACTCTCTTTGGTAGTCGCTGCATGCTGACGAAGCCTGGCTATCTGTGCAAGCTTCTGCTCCCGCGAGCAAGGATGCAATGACATTTGCATGACCTCCCGCTGCGCAGCCATACTGTTCCTGCGGTGAAAATCGTTAATATACCAACCGCCCGCTAATGAATTCTGCAGCATATGTATCAAGGTTAAGCAGACCTTCAGGGGTAAAGCCCTTAGCAATAATGTCACGGACTGAAGCCCAAAATTCTGCGTTGTTTATCATATTTGATAATATCTATCTGATTATAATATCGCTGCAAAGATAAACAATAATTCTGATAATACAAATTATATTAGACAATTGTTTTTATTAAGAAACACTTGGATGTATTGAAAATAATGCCTATATTTGCAGCGATTACCTTATGACGAAGGCGTTATGAAGGGACTCGCCGTGACAGAGTGATGGCTTTGCCTTCACATTTGAAGACAACATCTTTAAGGCTGTATTTGCTGAATATTCAGGCTAAGATTCTCATTTTGGGTAATGGAGGTCTGAAAAGTACCGCAACATATCAGGAGGACGAAAACTTGCATCGACAAGTTAAAACACTTCAGAAAATTGACATTGAGCTGAAGGAAAGAGAAAGAAACAAGGTGATTGTGATTACTGGCACAGAATTACTGGGTGAGTTGTCATTCACCATTAATGAGGACTAATAACATACAAGGAGGAGATTATGAAGACTAACAAAATCATGGATGAGATTCGCAGTACAATCTCTCCTGAGATGAAATTACAGATGGAACTGTCTGTTGCTATTGCAAACCGCATCTACGATATCCTTGAGGAAAAAGGTATGTCGCAGAAGGATTTTGCTCGCTTAATGGGTAAGACCGAGACAGAAGTGAGTAGATGGCTTTCGGGTACTCACAACTTGACGATGGCTACTATTTGCAAGATATCCGCAGCTTTAAATGCAGATGTTGTAAAGGTGGCTGATCATGAGAAAGAACCCGCCTATGCCTAAAATTGCCTCATGGACAAACTCACTCCACAACAACGGCGATCAGCTAACATGGCTGCTATCCGGTCGAAGGATACGAAGCCGGAGATGATTGTGCGCAAAGGGTTGTGGAAACGTGGGTTCCGATATAGAATGAATCACAAGCGTTTGCCTGGGCATCCAGACTTGGTGCTGAGGAAATACCGTACGTGTATCTTTGTGAACGGTTGTTTCTGGCATGGACACAAGTGCAACCTCACCCCCGTCCCCTCTCCAAAAGGCGAGGAGAGAATGGATTTAGAGAGTTCGGAGTGCTGCAAGATTCCAAAGACGAACAGGGAGTTTTGGGTGGCGAAGATTCGCAGGAACAAAGAGCGTGACAAGGAGGAACAACGCAAGTTGGCTGAGATGGGCTGGCATTGCATCACGGTATGGGAGTGTGAACTGAAGCCCAAAAAGAGAGAGCAGACATTGGACTCTATAGCTTTCACCCTGAACCATATCTGGTTGCAAGATCATGGCGTGAAAGGTATTTCTTATCATGAGTTGACAGAAGAGAGTATGCCTATGCCGATAGCTGCGGAGGAAATATAGTATACCCGCTATCTGGAACTTAACTATTTTGCTGCGTCCTGAATGACAAGACCTGCTAAGGTAAAACCGAAGATGGCGGTGATGTGGGAGAGAGAACCGTTGGTCTGAGGTTTATTGAAAGTGGAAGGTACCTCCTCATCATCAGGTGGACAACCTATATTCTCTAGCAGTTCGTCGCTATAGACCACCTGGAACTTCTTTTCAGGATACTGTTCGCAATGCTTGAACTTCTTGCGGATGGCGCGTGCCAAGGGATCGCCTTGCACCTTCCAGAACTCGGTAACCTTGATGCGTGTGGGGTCGAGTTTCAGGGCTGCACCCATGGATGAGAAAAGCCTGGCATTCGTCTGACATGCCAAGAGGATAAGGGCGACCTTATCCTTCAGCGAGTCGATGGCATCGATGATATAGTCGTAGTTCTCCAAATGAAAATCGGAGGCACTCTCTTCTGAGAAGATTTTTTGCAGGGCGGTAATCTCGGCCTGAGGGTTGATACTGAGCAGACGCTCCTTCAAGACTTCAACCTTAGGCAGTCCCACGGTCTTGGTGGTGGCCATCAGTTGGCGATTGATATTCGTAACGCTGACGCAGTCGGAATCTACAATCGTCAGATGGTGGATGCCGCTGCGTACCAAGCTCTCGGCGCACCACGAACCTACACCGCCCACACCAAAGATAATCACACGCTTCCGAGCAATGCACTCCATCGCCTCTTTTCCGAGTAGCAACTCACTTCTACGAAATATTGCACTATCTGCTGCCATCGTTTCTTCTTCTTATTTTGGGTGCAAAGTTACAAAAAATGGCAGATAAATCGATATGATTTTATTGAAATACCATACTATCGGTATGCGAATGCCGTACACGTGGGATTGTGGGAGCACGGAAACCGCCGTACCTTTGCACCGTCGAACGAATTAAACAGAAAATAAAGGATAAGGTATGAAGAGTTTTCAGACAACACGATTAGCAATACTATCTTTTGCCATTGTTTCTCACTGTGCGGCGTTGGCTGCCCCTATTATAGGAAAGGTAGCCGACGCCGAGACGGGAGAAGCTATTATTGGTGCTACAATCTTCGATGCACGAAACCATGTGGGGGTGATATCCGATGCCGAAGGACATTTCAGCATTGAGGTGGCAACGTTTCCATCGGAGTTAAAGATTAGCTATATCGGTTATGAACAACAGACCATCAACGTGAAAGGCAACGACAAAGACCTGTTGATTGCGCTGAAAGAGGAAGACCACAAGCTGAACGAGGTGGTGGTGGTTGGCTATGGCACACAGAAGCGCACACAGTTGACTGGTAGTGTAACGAAGCTGAAGGCCGACATCTTTGAAAAGGTCACCGCACCTACCCTCGACGTAGCCCTAGGCGGACAGGTGGCAGGCCTCAACGTGACGGCCAGCAGTGGTCAGCCTGGCAGCGACAGTCATATACGCATCCGTGGCGGCAATTCGGTGAATGCGAGCAATGAGCCACTTTACGTGGTCGATGGCTTCATCTATTTTAAAGATGCAGCCAACAACAGTACGGGTATTGGTGCCATTGAAGGCTCACTGAACCCACTGGCTACCATCAACCCCAATGACATCGAATCGATAGAGGTGCTGAAAGACATCTCGGCCACAGCCATCTACGGTTCACGTGGCGCCAACGGTGTGATACTGATTACCACGAAGAAAGGAAGGCCTGGTGAAGGAAAGGCACACGTGAGCTACAACTACTCGGTGGGCGTGAGCAACATAGCCAAAAAGCTGGACCTACTGAATGCCAGCGAATGGGCTCTGTATCAGAAAGACTACTACAGCAACAAAGGCGGTTATACCGATGCTGAGATTGTTGCGCTGGGCACAGGAACCGACTGGCAGGATGCCGTAACTCGCAGCGCCATACAGCAAACCCACGAGCTGAGCATCAACGGTGGTACAGAGAAAAACCGCTATGCCTTCTCTGCCAACTATACCGACCAGGATGGAATCATTCTGAATTCCGGCTTTGAGCGCTACAACTTCCACACCAACGTGGAATGGGAGCTGCAGAAAGACTGGCGCTTTGGCGTCAATGCCACCTACGGGCGTTCTAAACAACAAGGACTGACCACCGCCGAGGCAAAGGTGTTTAATTCATCGCCCTTCTCGGCAGGCATCACCAACAGCTTTGTCTATGCACTGCTGATGCCACCAGTGGTAAGCGTGTACAATGCCGATGGCTCGTATAACTTCGGCAACCCTTATGAATATGCCTACTTTGCCATTGGCGATCATGCCGCCAACCCTGTCTATGACCTTAAGGAGAGTGTGGCCGAGAATATTAACAACTACCTTTTGAGCAACGTATGGACCACATTCCACGTCGGCCACCTCACCCTTAAGGCTTCTCTGGGACTGAACAGCGAGAAACTGACACAGAACTACTTCTCGGGGGCCTATACCTCGCTGGGACTGGCCACGCAGGGCATTGGTGGTACGGGCAACAGACAGACAGATGTGTGGCAACAGGAATATACAGCTACCTACGACTTGGACCTGGACAGTCATCACCTTGACATACTTGGCGGCTATACACGTCAGACACAGACATCGACACACAGCGCCATCAGAACCAACCACTTCACCAATGAGAGTCTGAAGCAGCACAACCTGGGTGACGGTGCCGAAATCTACACGCCCAAGACGGGCATCAGCGAAGCTCGGCTGAACAGCTTTATTGCTCGCGTCAACTATACGCTGGCCGACCGCTACAATGCCACCGCAACCTTCCGTGCCGACAACAGCAGCCGTTTTGCTGCCAACCACCGCTGGGGCTACTTTCCCTCACTGGGTCTATCGTGGAATGTTGACAGGGAGAAATTTCTGCAGGGTATTCACGGTATCGACTACCTAAAGGTGCGACTGACCGGTGGTCTGGTGGGCAATCAGGAAATCAGCGACTATGCCTTTACCACCAGTTACGCCACTGGCTCGTATGGCGGCAGCAGTAGCTACGCCAAGCAGAACACGGCCAACAACAAACTGAAGTGGGAAACGACGGCATCTTACAACTTCGGCATAGACCTGGGGTTGTGGAACGACCGTGTGAGCGTGGTGTTTGATGCCTACTACAAGAAGACCAGCGACCTGCTGCTGGTGGTTCCAATGGGCTTCTCTTCGGGTGTCACCACCCAACTGCAGAACGTGGGAAACGTGGAGAACAAGGGTGTCGAACTGGCTGTCAACGCAACACTGCTGCAGCGCAAGGGACTGCGCTGGACAGCATCGGCCAACGTAGCCTACAACCACAACGAGATCACCAACATGGGCACCACGAACAACGTGATACAAGGTTCAGACAACCAGCAGATTCTGCGTCGCGGCGAAGCACTGGGCTCGTTCTACGGACTGCGGTTTGCAGGCATCGTGCAAAGCGATGAGGACGTAAACAAACTGCCCGCCATCAACGGACAGACGCCTAAGCCAGGCGACCTGAAGTTCGTGGACACCGACGACAATGGTCACATTGACGGTAACGACCGCCAGATTCTGGGCAGCATACAACCCGATGTCGTCTATGGCTTCTCAACACAACTCACATGGCACGACTTTGACCTCTCTGCATCGTTTGCCGGCAGCTATGGCAACGAGGTGTACAATGCGCTGGGCCGCCGACTGGAACTGACCAACGACTCGTACAACGTGCTCAGCACTGTCAAAGACTCTTGGACCCCTGCGCGCGGTGGCAACACGCTACCCCTGGCTTCTAATGCTCGTCCTATCGGCTACATAGACAGTCGCTACGTACAGGATGCCAGCTATTTGAAACTCAGAAACCTGACCATTGGCTACAATCTTAAAGTGGACAGTGCTAAATGGAAAGTTGAAAGTCTTCGCCTCTATGCAACGGCATCAAACCTCTTCACCCTTACATCCTATAAGGGCTACGACCCCGAGGTGGCCAATGGCACCGACAGCGGTGTCTATCCTTCATCGCGTAGCTTCGTGTTTGGTGTGAACATCTCTTTGTAATCATTCAACTAACATAAAAAGAGGAAATAATCATTATTGTATTAACTAAAGGTAAAAAGGAGATTTCAGTATGAAGAAAGCAAGAATCCTACTCAGTGCCGCTTTGGCAACAACCCTTTCATTTGGTTTCGTGTCATGCTCAAGCGATGACACCAATGGCAGTGACAATCAGGTGACAGACGAGAACGTCGTGGCCGACGATGCCTCTGCACTCTCACTCGTCAATGGTGTGTACAGTCACTGGCAGCCACTATCATCATCGTTCTCGTTCATCATTGAACTGAACTCAAACAAGCTCATTTCTTTCGAAGGTGAGGAGAGTGAAGCTGGTCCGGTCAACAGCCGTTTCGAACAGGAGCCCACCACGTGGTATCAAGTTAAGATTTTCAATCACCTGCTGCTCGGCATTGCTCAGGCCAATGAGGCCATCACGACAATCAACAATTCAGTGGAAGCCGGAAAAGTCACACAAGCAGGCTACAACGCTGCAGTTGGTAAAGCTAAGTTTCTGCGTGCTTTGGCCTATCTAAAGTTGGCCCAATTGTGGGGAGAAGTGCCCGTATTCACAGAGAATGGCGGCTCTACAACAGAACGACAGAGCATAGACAACGTGCTGGCTCAGGTGGTTAAAGACTTCACCGATGCTGAGTCACTGCTGAAAGACTATGATGGCGACCCCCGTATTCCTTCTAAACAGGCAGCTCAGGCACTGCTGGCTCGTACTTACCTGGTATGGGGCGACAACCCGCTCTCTGCTGCAGAGGTGCAAGCCATTGCTGCCGGCCAGACAGACCCTCAGTTCACAAAGACAGACAGTCGCTTGGAGAAGGCTGTGGAATATGCAAACAAAGTGATCAACAGCGGTCTGCTGGCACTCGACCCCGACTTCAGCAAGCTCTATGGTCGTGACTACGAGAGCAACAAGCGCGGCACCAACGAGCACCTGTTCACCATTGCTCACGATGGCGACAAGGTTGATGCTCAGGGCAATCACCAGACTCACTGCTCGTGGACATTCCCCTTCCAGAATGGTGAGAACGGCAATGGTTACACACAGAACCACACCGAGGTGGCCGACGACAACCTCTACGACGATTGGAAGCGCGAGCAGCCCAACGACAAGCGACTGGCAGAGACCTACCTCATTGAAGTCAAAAACCCTGAAGATCAAAAGATCTACCATTACTACTCACCCGTATATACGCCCATCAACGGCAAAGGAGTTGATCAGAGCTACGAAGACGCCGAGAATCTGGAGATCACTAAAAACAGCGTTGACCGCATCGAAATCCGCTATGCAGAGGTACTGCTCATCAAGGCTGAAGCACTCGTACAGTTGGGTCGCAACAGCGAGGCTGCAGAGCCTTTCAACCAGTTGCGTCGCCGTGCAGGCATCGCAGAGGTCAGCGTTCCCACCTTCGAACAAATCAAACGTGAATGGGACTATGAGTTTACCTACGAGCAGTTCTCGGTATTCAACTCTTATCGTTGGAAGGACCTGATTAGCAGCGTCAAGAAGGTGGCCAGCTATAAGCACTTTGCCGACAACTGGAAGACCGCACTTGGCAACACCTACAATGCCGACCAGGAGGCCTACTTCACCAAGGTGCACAACCACCTGCGTGCCAAATACAACAACATCCGTGGCCGTCACTACCGTCAGCCTATCCCAACAGGTCTCAGCGGTGAGGACCTGGGCATCGCTCAGAACCCGGGCTATTAATTAATTCCTAATATCATATAACCAAGAGAGGGGAATGGACTGCAACAGGCAGTCGGTTCCCCTCAATCTATAGTTTATACCTTTTATATGGTATTCGAATGCCTTGAACATGGGATTGTGGGGGTACGAGAATCGCCGTACCTTTGCATTGTCAAAAACCCCTAAGTTAGGGGGATGGGGCCTGAACAGGCGCAGGCATCCCATAGAAAGAATATTTTTGGTCTGGTTCTCGTCTGTTCAGACCCCTAATCCCCTAACTTAGGGGACTTCAAAAAAGGTAAGGAATATGAAGAAAGTAAAAGGATTGTTTTTGATTTTGGTCGTTGCAGCACTGACAGCCTGCAACAGCAACGACGATGGTGTGCAGGCGGGTATCGAAATTCCAGGCATCACCATTACGGACGACATAGATTGCTGTTCTGCAGAAGAGGCACTACAGGTATATCGTTTCCTACAGACACTTAAGATCGTGCCAGAGCTACAAACCGAGGTTGACGGCAAGTACAACGTGTTTGCCTATACGAAGACTGGTGATTTTCACAATGGTTACAACGAAGTGTTCTTTGTGGCAACCAAGAAGGCCACAGGCAACTACATCAAGAACTTCGAGATTTCTGGACTGACACCACTGATGCACATGGTGAAAATGAATATGTACCACAGCACGCCAGTGGGACCCGCAACAGAAAGTTTTAACGACAACTACTTGGCCGTGAAGCGCACGTGGGTCTCGTTTGTCATGAACACCAGCGATGCCGGCTCCTGGTCTCTGTCGTACAACGCGTTGATACTTGGCACGAAAGGTGGCATTGACAAGCGCGAGATTGTGGTCAACGCCCTACCCGATGGACAGACATGGCTGAAATCGTTTAAGGTGGGCAACGATACTTACTACTTATCGCTGGTAAACCCCACAGACTTTGAGACGGGAACAAACGACATCAAGGCCTACATCTCGAAAAAGAGCGAGCAGCCCACCACCCCGTATCAACTTGCCACCGAAACATTTTCCATCGACATCGATCCACGCATGCCAGACATGGGCAACCACACCTCGCCGGACAACACGCCTCTTCTGAAACAAGAGAACGGCAGCTATCAAGGCACCATCAACCTGACGATGACCGGACTGTGGCGCATTCACCTGACGGTGAGAGATGAACAAGGCAACATCGTGGCCGGTGGTGAAGAGCTGAGCTCGCTCTATTGGGACGTGACCATATAATGAATAGAATGAAAAAATGATATGTTTGGATTACTGTTATTAATTTTTGGATTACAAAATGACAGTCTCGCCACCTCGTCACAACATCTGGACGAGGTGGTCGTTGTATCTCGCGGACAAGGTGGGAAGCGCTCTGTCAAAGGCCAGGCGGCAACAATCGATGAGCACCTACAGGAACTAAAACACGTAGAACTGGTGCGACGGGGCTCGTATGCATGGGAACCCACGGTAAACAGCATGCAGACGGAGCGCCTGTCGACCACCATCGACGGCATGAAAATATTCTATGCCTGCACAGACAAGATGGACCCTGTGACCTCGTATGTGGAAAGCAGCAACCTGCAAAGCATCAGTCTGAACAGTGGCCTCAACGGCAATCCGCAGGCAACGGGAAACATTGGCGGTGCACTAGACCTGAAATTGAGAAAGGCGGGATACTCGTTTGACGGTAAATCGTATAGGCTTGGAGCCAACACTGGCTATGAGACAAATGGACACGTACAGGTGTATGGTGCCGATGGTGCATACTCGTCGAGTAGGTTTTATGCCAATGGTGGTGCTTTCTATCGACATGCAGACAACTACAAGGCGGGCAATAACCGCATGGTGGACTTCTCGCAGTTTCAAAAGGTGAATGCCTTTATGAATAGCGGCTATCGGATAGCCACCAACGATGCCATTGAAACAACCTTTATCTTTGACCGTGCCACTGACGTAGGCTATCCCGCATTAAACATGGATGTGGCGAAAGCCGAAGCGTTTATCACCTCGTTGGCCTACAAGCATTTGTTCCACAACTCGGCACTGCAATCATGGGAGACGAAGGGATACTACAACCACATTACCCACGTCATGGACGATACGACAAGGCCCGATGTACAGATTCACATGGACATGCCTGGCAAAAGTTGGACTACTGGGGTCTATTCCATGCTCAACGCGCAGGTTGTCGTACTCAATGCCAAGAATGATGTTTCGCTGAACATAGACAGCTACTACAACCGTCTGTTTGCCGACATGACGATGTATCCTGGCGGTGCAGCACCAATGTATATGGTGACATGGCCCGACGTAGGAACACTGAACATGGGAGCGGCACTCAACGACCATATCCGCCTGTCGAAACATGCGTCATTGCTTTTTTCTGGCAAGCTGTCATGGCAACATCAACGACTGAACAACAAAGAGGGATATCAAGCGCTGAGCGTTTTCTTCCCCGGCATGCACCAACAGTACCACCAAACAACTGGACGTATTGCCGCCAGCTATCTGATTTCCGCCAGCAATATGCAATTTTCAACTGGCATCGGTTGGGGCAGTCGTGCTCCTTCGGTGACGGAGGCTTATGGGTACTATCTAAACAACACGTTCGACCAGTACGACTATATCGGCAACCCACGACTCAAGAACGAGAGTGCCGTGGAGGTGAACATGGCCTCTGAATGGTCTTTAGCCAACGACCAATGGACCATGGGGCTCGAAGCTAACGCATTCTTCTTCTCGAACTATATCATCGGACAGTTCGAGGATCGCCTCAGTGCTATGACGGTGGGTGCCGAAGGTGTGAAAGTGTATAGCAACATCAGCCACGCCACGATTGCAAACTTCTCACTGTCGGCCGAATGGCGCCCCACCAGAGAGTGGCGCTGGAGCACAAAAGGCAGCTATAGCATCGGACAGGATAACGCGGACGAATGCTTGCCGCTGATAGCCCCACTGCGCTATCAGTCACGACTCAGCTACACCAAAAAGGCATTGAGCGCACATGCCGAAGTGAAAGGTCACATGCGTCAGACATGCTACGGCAGCAAGTATGGCGAGACAGAAACGGCGGCCTGGACCATTGTCAATCTGGCGGTCAGCTATCAACTTACGTCATCGGCCCTTTCTAAATTACGAAATGCTGACCATCGTTCTCGTGTAGTCATCCGTGCTGGTGTTGAGAATCTCTTCGACAGAAACTATTCAACTTATGCCGATTGGTGTCATATTCCTCAAAAAGGACGCAATATTTACTTGAATTTTTCGTTTGATTTATAATGAAAAGAACTATTGTTTGGATACTGGCACTCATCGTGGGTGCCATCCTAGGGATTTTGGGCATCGCATGGCTCAACGAAACGATGAATTTCATCGCCACCATCTATACACGTTTATTTCAACTATTAGCAGTGCCAACCATCATCCTGGCGGTCATCACCACCCTTGCCACATTTGGTTCGAAGGGTTCAGGAAAGATCTTTGGACACACGCTGGTTTACACCCTGCTCACCACCATCGCCGCCGCTGCCGTAGGTGCTGTGCTTTATGTGGTCATCGCGCCATCCACTCTTCCAGAAACGGTATTATCTTCATTTACATCTGGGAATGAGGAGGTGACAACCGTTGAACAGTCTTATGCAGACCACCTCATCTCTGTCGTCCCCAACAATATCGTCAAGCCATTTCTTGAAGGCAACGTGCTTTCACTGTTACTGCTAGCCTTTGCCATTGGTATTGGTCTTTCTAAATTGCCCGACAGTGAAAACAAATCTATCGTCGTCAAGGGAGTACAAGGACTGCAAGAGTTACTTTTTCTGCTGATTCGCTGGCTCATCTCTACATTGCCATTGGGCATTGTAGCCTTCTCGGCACAACTGTCTGCGCAGGTGAGTGGAGGTTTTGTGGTCGAATCGATAGGGCGCTACGTGTTGGTGGTGCTCGGCGGCAACGTCATCCAGTTCTTTGTCGTACTGCCGCTGTTCCTGCTCATCAGAGGTTTAAACCCGTTGCGTGTATTGGGAAGTATGACCCCTGCCGTGCTGATGGCACTTTTCACGAAGAGTAGTGCTGCCACACTGCCCGTCACCATGGAAACGGCCGAGCAGCGATTGGGTATCAAAAGAAACATCGCTCGTTTTGTATTGCCCATCTGCACCACCATCAACATGAATGGTTGCGCAGCTTTCATCCTGGTAACCTCGCTCTTTGTGATGCAACAAGGAGGCGAGACGATCACCATAGGTACCATCCTGTTATGGTTGCTGATTTCTGTTATCTCGGCCATAGGCAATGCTGGCGTTCCCATGGGATGTTATTTCTTAACCCTTTCTTTGATGTCGGGCATTGGCGCACCAGTTGCCGTGTTGGGCATCATCCTGCCCGTCTATACAATCATTGACATGCTAGAAACGGCCGAGAACGTATGGTCTGATTCGTGCGTTGCAGCGATGGTTGACCACGATATTTAGTCGTTTTCCAGTAAAATACCACATTTATGGTATGCAAATAACCTACCCGCGGTATTGTGAGGTTGGGAAAAACAGCGTAACTTTGCACCGTCGAAAAGACAATAAGAACAAAAGAATAAATAGTAATTTAATAATTAGGATAAGGTTATGAGTAAAATTGCGAAACAGTTGACCGAGCTTATCGGCAACACTCCACTTCTGGAGCTCAACAAGTATTCTAAGGCACAGGGATTGGATACTCCCGTCATTGCCAAAGTAGAGTTTTTCAACCCCGGTGGCAGCGTGAAAGACCGCATTGCACTAGCGATGATTGAAGACGCAGAGCAGAAGGGTATCTTGAAACCCGGCGCAACCATCATCGAACCCACCAGTGGAAATACGGGCGTAGGATTGGCTCTGGTATCAGCCGTTAAGGGCTACCACCTTATCCTTACCATGCCTGAAACCATGAGCGTAGAGCGCCGCAACCTCGTTAAAGCCTATGGAGCCGAGGTGCGTCTTACCTCTGGAAAAGACGGTATGCCAGGTGCCATCCGCGCTGCCGAGGAGCTGCGCGACAGCATTCCCGGAAGTGTCATTCTGCAACAGTTCGAGAATGGCGCCAACCCTGCCAAGCACTATGCCACCACGGGTCCTGAGATTTGGCGTGACACCGATGGTCAGGTTGACATCTTCATCGGCGGTGTAGGTACTGGTGGAACCATCAGCGGCACGGGTAAGTACCTGAAAGAGCAAAACCCCAACGTGAAGATCATCGCCGTAGAGCCCAAGTCTAGTCCTGTGTTGAATGGTGGTCAGAGCGGCCCTCACAAGATCCAGGGCATTGGTGCCGGTTTTATTCCCAAGACCTACAACTCAGACGTCATCGACGAAGTGTTTGATGTAGAGAACGACGATGCCATTCGCACTGGTCGCGAGATTGCTCAGCAAGAAGGACTGTTGGTAGGAATCTCTGCAGGTGCCGCACTCTATGCAGCTATCCAAGTGGCAAAACGTCCAGAGAACAAGGGCAAGAAGATTGTTGTATTGTTGCCCGACACAGGCGAGCGCTATCTCTCAACAGTGCTCTATGCTTTCGAAGATTATCCCTTGTAACCATAATAATCGGAACCATTTCGCATGGGGGTGTGCATATCTGTACGCTCCCTTTTTGTTTTTGTACAGAGGTAATGGGAGAATGGGCTTTTGCATGCTTCGTTATAACCACCACAGCACATTACAAAAGCGGCCGAATAAAAAGGCAAAAGCGGTTGTTTTAGCACCTAAAAGTGGCACTATTGCATCGTCATTCGGTAAGTATTGTACAGCAGCTAGACTCTAGAAAGTCACATTCTAGAGTCTAGAAACACGCTTTCTAAAGTCTAGAACTAATCATTCTAGAGTCTAGAATTACCTTTTCTAGAGTCTAGAATCAGTGAAAAAGCTAAACTACTGGTAGATAAAAGTCCTTCTATAAACCCGCAAGAGGCACAGAATAGACCGACTATTCAGCCCATATTGAAGGACATAACAGACAGTCGCCCCACTCTATACCTCTTGTACCACCATTTTGCCAAATTGCGCTTTCTTTTATCATAAACGGAACAATCAGAGACATTCTCCCCTTTTCTTTGTTTCTTTGCACCGCAAACAAGACTAAACGAACGTTGTTTCTGATTGAATATCAACTATTAAAATAAGGTAAAATGATAAACGAAAGACAAAAACTTAACCGTGAATTAGCCCAGATGTTGAAGGGCGGAGTGATTATGGACGTGACAACCCCCGAGCAGGCCAAGATTGCCGAAGAAGCAGGTGCTTGCGCCGTGATGGCATTAGAGCGTATTCCTGCCGACATACGTGCCGCCGGTGGTGTGTCAAGAATGAGCGATCCAAAAATGATTCGTGGCATCCAGGAAGCCGTCAGCATCCCCGTGATGGCCAAGTGCCGAATTGGCCATATTGCCGAGGCACAGATTCTGCAAGCTATCGAGATTGACTATATTGACGAGAGCGAGGTGCTGAGTCCTGCAGACAACATCTATCATATCGACAAGACAAAGTTCGACGTGCCCTTTGTTTGTGGTGCCAAGAACTTAGGCGAGGCGCTGCGTCGCATTGCCGAGGGTGCCACCATGATTCGTACCAAAGGAGAACCCGGCACAGGCGATGTGGTGCAGGCCGTCAGCCATATGCGCATGATGCAGAGCGAGATTCGTCGTCTGGTAAGCATGAGCGAAGACGAGCTCTTTGAAGCAGCCAAACAATTGCAAGCCCCCTACGAACTGGTGAAGTACGTTCACGAAAACGGTAAACTGCCCGTTGTCAACTTCGCCGCTGGTGGTGTAGCCACCCCAGCCGATGCAGCCTTGATGATGCAGTTAGGAGCCGAAGGCGTGTTTGTGGGCAGCGGCATTTTCAAGAGTGGCAATCCCCGCAAGCGTGCTGCAGCTATCGTAAAGGCCGTGACCAACTACCAGGATGCCAAGATGCTGGCCGAACTCTCAGAAGACCTGGGCGAGGCTATGGTTGGCATCAACGAACACGAGATTGAACTGCTGATGGCAGAACGAGGCAAATAAAAGACATGAGAATAGCCGTATTAGCACTACAAGGAGCATTTGCCGAACACGAGCAGATGCTCCGCCATTTAGGCGCAGAAACCTTCCAGATACGCCAGTTGGCCGATTGGCAACAACCGAAAGACGGTCTCGTTATTCCCGGCGGCGAATCTACAACACAAGGCAAACTGCTCCACGATTTAGGACTCTTCGAACCCATCCGTCAGTCCATCAGCGAGGGACTGCCAGTATTCGGCACCTGTGCCGGTCTCATCTTGTTGTCGCCCATGCATTTAGGCACCATGGGCATCAGTGTGCAACGCAATGCCTACGGTCGTCAGTTGGGCAGTTTTCGCACCACCGCCCCCGTCACAGGCATTGGAGAAGACATTCCCATGACCTTCATCCGTGCACCCTATATCAAGGAAGTGCTATCGCCTCAGTGCCAGGTATTAGCACGGGTCGATGGACATATCGTTGCAGCTCGTCAGGGCCATCAGCTGGTCACCGCCTTCCATCCAGAACTGGACAACGACACCCGAGTGCATCAAGCCTTCCTCGACAGTATCGCGAAGCGGGCCGAATGATTTTGTCAACTGCATGTTGCATTTTTGCCAAATCGCCGTAAAAGTAGGTTAAAAGGAGTTGCTATTCCTTCGAAAACATGGTAAGAATTAGTCAAATCCTTCTTTTATTAGAAAATAATGTATTACCTTTGCGGGCAGAAAAAAAGTAAATTTCAATCAATAAATTTAAGTTAATAACGATTATGGTAAATTACAAGGATTTGGGTCTCGTAAATACTCGCGAGATGTTCAAGAAGGCTGTAGCCGGTGGTTACGCTATCCCCGCATTCAACTTCAACACCATGGAGCAGATGCAGGCTATCGTTCAGGCAGCTGTTGAGACCAAGTCACCCGTTATCATGCAGGTGTCAAAGGGTGCTCGTAACTATGCCAACGCTACCATTCTGCGCTACATGGCTGAGGGTGCT
>JAILHK010000047.1 GCA_024695815.1 Prevotella sp. | reverse complement strand
TGAAAAAGTGTAAATTTGCACGTATTTTTTTATTAAAGATGTATAAAATAAGATGAACGTAATTACAAAAACCCTTCAATTGGCTGATGGACGTACCATCACCATTGAAACCGGGAAAGTGGCAAAACAGACCGATGGTGCTGTCATGTTGAAGATGAACAACACCGTACTCCTGGCCACTGTTTGTGCCGCAAAAGATGCAGTTCCCGGAACCGATTTCATGCCTTTGCAGGTTGACTATCGTGAGCAGTACAGTGCTGCCGGCCGTTTCCCTGGTGGATTCACCAAGCGCGAAGGCAAAGCCTCTGATAACGAAATCCTTACCAGCCGACTGGTGGACCGCGTGCTCCGTCCGTTGTTCCCCAGCAACTATCACGCAGAAGTATTCGTCAACGTGATGCTGCTTTCAGCCGATGGCGTTGACCAGCCCGATGCTCTGGCCGGTTTTGCTGCTTCAGCAGCGCTGGCATGCTCGGATATTCCCTTCGAGTGCCCCATCTCTGAGGTGCGCGTGGCTCGTATCAACGGCGAGTATGTGATCGATCCTACCTTCGAGCAGATGAAGCAGGCCGACATGGATATCATGGTTGGTGCCTCTGCCGAGAACATCATGATGGTAGAAGGCGAGATGAACGAAGTTTCTGAGCAGGACCTGCTCGGTGCTCTGAAGGCCGCTATGGAGGCTATCAAGCCTATGTGCGAGCTGCAGAAAGAGCTGAGCAAGGAACTTGGCAAGGACGTGAAGCGCGAGTACAACCACGAAATCAACGACGAGGCACTGCGCGAGCGCATGAATAAGGAGCTCTATCAGCCCGCCTACGACGTTACTAAGCAGGCCCTCGAGAAGCACGCACGTGCTGAGGCTTTCGAGAAGATCTTGGCCGACTTCAAGGAGAAGTTCCTGGAGGAGCTGCCCGAGGATTCAGAAATCTCGAAGGAAGACTACGAGGCAATGATGGATCGCTACTACCACGACGTAGAGCGCGACGCCATGCGTCGTTGCATCCTCGACGAGGGTATCCGTCTGGATGGTCGTAAGACCGACGAGATCCGTCCTATCTGGTGCGAGGTATCACCCCTGCCCATGCCTCACGGATCAGCCATCTTTACCCGTGGTGAGACCCAGTCACTTTCTACCTGTACGCTGGGTACCAAGCTCGACGAGAAGATGGTGGACGATGTGCTCGACAAGAGCTACATGCGTTTCCTGTTGCACTACAACTTCCCCCCATTCTGTACTGGTGAGGCCAAGGCCCAGCGCGGCGTAGGTCGTCGTGAGATTGGTCACGGTCACCTGGCATGGCGCGGTCTGAAGGGTCAGATTCCCGAGGACTTCCCTTACACCGTACGTCTGGTATCACAGATTCTCGAGTCTAACGGTTCTTCATCAATGGCCACTGTTTGCGCCGGTACCCTCGCCTTGATGGACGCAGGTGTTCCCATGAAGAAGCCCGTCAGCGGTATTGCCATGGGTCTGATCAAGAACCCCGGCGAAGATAAATATGCCGTATTGAGCGATATCCTCGGCGACGAGGATCACCTTGGTGATATGGACTTCAAGACCACTGGTACAAAGGACGGTCTGACCGCTACCCAGATGGATATCAAGTGCGACGGTCTGTCGTTCGACATCCTCGAGAAGGCCCTCATGCAGGCTAAGGCTGGTCGTGAGCACATCCTCAAATGTCTGACCGACACCATCGCAGAGCCACGTGCTGAGTTCAAGCCTCAGGTTCCCCGCATCGTACAGATCGAGATTCCTAAGGAGTTCATCGGTGCTGTCATTGGCCCTGGTGGTAAGATCATTCAGCAGATGCAGGAAGACACCAAGACCACTATCACCATCGACGAAGCCGACGGTGTTGGTAAGGTTCAGGTCAGCGGTCCCGACAAGGAAAGCATCGATGCAGCATTGGGCAAGATCCGTGCCATCGTCGCTATCCCAGAGGTAGGCGAGGTTTACGATGGTGTTGTTCGCAGCATCATGCCTTACGGTTGCTTCGTAGAGATTATGCCTGGCAAGGACGGCCTGCTCCATATCTCTGAGATTGACTGGAAGCGCCTTGAGACTGTCGAAGAGGCAGGCATCAAGGAGGGCGACCACATCCAGGTGAAGTTGCTCGAGATTGATCCTAAAACAGGCAAGTACAAGCTCTCACACCGCGTGCTGGTAGAGAAGCCTGAGGGCTACGTAGAGCGCGAGCGTCCTGCTCGTCGTGAGCGTGGTGAGCGTCCCGAGCGTGGCGACCGTCGTCAGCCCCGTCAGGACCGTGGCGATCGTGGTGATCGTCGTCAGCCCCGACAGGACCGTCAGCCCCGTGCTGAGCAGGCCCAGGGTGAGGTTTATCGCGATCCAGCTCAGAACCATGAGCCCAAGGACTTCAGCGATGCCCTCGACCACATGGACTTTTAAAACGCGATACTAGTCGTTTCGTCGCCTTATATATATAATAAGGTGTAACAATAGGCTCCGTTTTCCAATGCGAAAGCGGAGCTTTTGTTTTTGTTCTAGGGGCTAGATTAGTCAGTTCTAGGGGCTAGACGACTCGATTCTAGGGGCTAGACGACCCAATTCTAGGGGCTAGATCAGTCAATTCTAGGGGCTAGATTCGATGTAAAAGTGGCACTATTGTTTGTAGAAAGTGGCAGAATAAGGTGGTCAAAGTAAGTCTTTTCTGTGGCAAAACTGCCACACTGCTCGTTTTGTACTTTTGCTTTTGTATAACTTCTGTTCACAACCCTTCTTTTTATATTACTGCCGTTTTGTTCATTAGGGTGTATCAAATACATCTTTTTTTTGCTGATTTGTGTTAAAATTACACTTTTTTATGTTTTGAGGCAAAAAAAACTTTGAAAAATGATATGCGATATTAAAATTTTGCTTATATTTGCATCCGAAATCATTCGTTAAGAGTGTGTTTTCAAAAACAAACAGTTACTACTATATATAATATTTACTAACTTCACAAATTTTAGCTTATGAAAATCTCAAAACTCTTTGTTTTGACCGCGCTTAGCCTCTCGGCATCAAGCGCGATGGCTGCTGTTGTAGATGGTGTGCGCCAGAAACCCGAGGTGCCACAGACGTTTACGCAGTATCATGAGGGCGACACAGTGTATATGTACAACGTGGGCTCTAAAATGTTTTTCCGTGGAGGTAACGACTATGACACCCGTGCCAGTGTAGGCGAGAAGGGATTCAAAGTCACTTTCACTAGAACTGATGAAGGTGTTGAACTTCGCGACTCTGTCGAGAAGCACAAGAAGTGGATGGCCACTTTTGTTATTAAAGATGCGGGAAACAATAACATCTTTGTGGACAATGATGGTGAGGCTAACCGCTATTGGACTGTTACAGAGGTGGAAGGCGCTTATCGCATTTCGAATGACACCAAGACGGAAGTCGCTGGTATGTACCTTGGTTGGAATGGTCATGCAGACGACACACGCCTTTATTTCTTTGATCCCGAAGAACTTGGCGATACTGCCAGCATCGACTGGAAGTTCATGACCCGCGAAGTTTATCAGGCTTATGAAAATTCTATTGCTGTATTCCTGAAAGCTCAGGACCTGAAGACACAGTTGGATGCAGCCAAAGAGAAGAATCTGAATGTGGCTGATCAGGAAGCTGTTTATCTGAACGAGTCTGCTACAATGGAAGACATTGAAGCAGCCATCACTCAGGTGAAGGCAATCATTGCTAAAGCTGCAGAGGATGCTGCTTCTGTAGCTAAACCTGCCGACCTGACTTCAAGCATCACCAATCCTAACTTCGATGGCCACGTATCTACAGGTTGGAAGGGTGATGCTCCTAACTGGGGTAATGGTGATCAGAATTTATCAGAGGTTGCCGAGCACTACAATAAGAACTACGACACCTACCAGGAGCTGGCCGACATGCCTAAGGGTGTCTATGTGCTCAGTGCCAACGGCTTCTACCGTAACGCTGCCGATGGCTGGGATGAGTATAAGAATGGCACCAATAAGTTTGCCAAACTCTATGCTGTGGCCGACGAAAAGGAGATGACTCAACCCCTTACCTCTCGCTGGTCTTGCCTGAACACACAGCCAATGGCTGGTGCTACAGATTTCGGAAATACTGCTTCTGAGGTTAATGTGCTCGAGGGTGATGTCACCTACTATGCTCCTAACGACCCTGCAGCAGCTCGCTTGTACTTCGAAAAGGGCTTCTACCAGAACAATTTGTTCTTCAGCGTTGATGGTGGTAGCGTGAAGTTGGGCGTCAAGAAGACCGAAGACAACAGTGGCAATGACTGGACCGTATTCGACAACTTTAAGCTGACCTATTTCGGCAACAAGGCTGAGGCTTATCAGTACTGGTTGACAGAAGCTATTAAGAATGGCAACAAGTACGACAAAAACACACAGTGCTCAGAGGATTATCTCAATGCTTACAACAATGCTGCCAATGGTGCTTCAGCAACTAATCGCGACGAGGTTCTCAGCGTATTGGCTTCTATCAAGACTGTCGAGGACTCTCTGATTGAAAACATCAACCTGTGGAAACAGCTGGATGCCCTCTACACCGAGGCTCAGAAGACTCAGGCAGACCAAAATATTGCTTCCGACTGGAAAGATGATTTGCAGGATGAAATGAATGAAGTTGTTAAAGCTCAGAAAACCCTGTCGCTGGATAACAACGAACTCCGTGAGCTCATTGCTGAGTTTGACGACATTATCTCTGAGACCAAGAAGCACTTGGCTCCTGACACAGACTGCACCTACTACCTGAAGAATGCTGATTTCGAGAAAGGTAAGGAAGGTTGGAACGGTAATCCAGCTATGGGTTCAGGCGGTGGCAATACTTGCGCCGAGGCTTACGACAAGAAGTTTGATATCTATCAGGAGGTGAAGAATGCTCCAGTAGGTGTTTACGAGATTGAAGTACAGAGCTTCTTCCGTTTGGGTCGCCCTGCTTTTGAAAATGCGTCTACCAATGCTTGGGAACTTTACTCACAAGGTAAGCAGATTGCTCCTGCATTTGTATATATGAACCAGGCACAGACACCATTGAAGTGTGTTTACGACGAGAAGGTTGCTAACGGCCTGCTCGGTCAGGATAGCGAATTACAAGATGTTTACTATACACAAGATAAGATTGATGCACCTGGTGATGGCAACCAGTATCCTAACACTATGACCCAGGCTGCCGAGGCATTCAAGTTCGGTCTTTATAAGGCTTCTGCCTTTGGTCTCGTAGCTAAGGATGGCGATGCTATGCGTCTCGGTGTGAAGGGCGACTGCTCTGGTCCTAACTGGGCTATCTTCGACAACTTTAAGTTGACATACCGTGCATTCAGAGCAGACATCGTACGGTCTGCAATGCAGAGCGCGCTGAACGACTTGAACACCGCTATCGATGGTAAGGCTTATGGTAAGAACGTTAAGGATAGTGTGACTCTGATTGCTCAGGCTGCTGCCGATGTAAACAAGGAAGACGGTGAAGCTATGTTCGCTCTCTTGACTCAGATCTACGAGCTGACTGATAGAGCAAAGACTTCTATCGCACTGTTCGTCAAACTGGCTAATTCGAATACCAGTCTGAGTGGTATGCTCGAGAATCCCGTTAACGAGGCTGCTGCTCAGGATGCCGCAACGCTTTGCGATGAGATCACTGGTAAGATTGCTCAAGGCGTGTTGACCGATGCTGACGCAGAAGCTTATCTGCTGAAGATTGCTGAAATGATAACGAAGGTTAACACACCTCCATATCTTGATGCTAGCGATGAAAACCCTGTTCCCATGACTTCGCTGATTCAGACTCCTGGCTTCCAGAAGATTGAGAACGAAGTGAAGACCAACTCTATCGAAGGATGGCAGAACACAACAGGTTACAGCTTCGGTAATAGCGACGAACAGAAGGGTGCTTTCGCTCTAGAGTTCTACGAGAAGAAGTTTGATATGTATCAGGACATCATCGGTCTGCCCAACGGAACCTACGAGGTAGGCGTTCAGTTGTTCAACCGTATCGGTGGCTTCGACAACGACTTTGCTGAATATACCAAGAATCCTAAGGCAGCTCAGGCTTACCTCTACGCCGTTAGCGGTGGTAAGACCAGCTCTGCTCCTGCAGTCTGCGCTACAGCAGGTGCTATTACTGGCGAGGATCCTCAGATTGCTGGCGAGAGCTCACAGACCTTCGAGGGCACTACTTACTACATGCCTAACGACATGGTTTCTTGCGCCGCATTCTTTGATATGGGTCATTACAAGACCAGCCTCATCGTGAAGGTTACAGACAACCTGTTGCGCATCGGCGTGAAGAAGCCAGAGCAGATCGGCAGTGACTGGGTTCTGTTGGATAACTTCACCCTGACTTACTTCGGTGAGAACAGTCAGAAGGAAGCCAGCGACGATGTATCTGGCATCAACACCATCAACATGCGTGGTGCTCAGACAGAGTTCTTCACTCTGGACGGTCGCAAGACCAACGCTGCTCAGAAGGGCATCTTCATCCAGAAGATTGTTCTTGACAATGGCAAGGTGGTAGTACGCAAAGTACAAAAGTAATTAGTGGACTGATAATGAATTATCATCAACTGATATTCCTATAAAAGGGATCGGGGACAGCTGAAAATGCTGTCTCCGACCCCTTGTTTTATGTCATACAAGCCTTTGAAAACCTAAAATATCTGATTATGACAACACAGACTACATTGTCTCCCGATAGGGGAGAGACAAACCCCGTTCGGCGCCTCTGGGTGCTGAATCCCGAAAGTAGAAGAAACAAAAAACAACTAATATAAACAACTAACACACTATGAATCGTACAACTATCGTATCGCAAGGACGACGGGTAGTCATGGCTGCCTGCTGCGCGTTGATAGGAGCCTCAGCACTGCAGTCGTGTAAGGACGACGTGCTGACCGGACAGCCCTCTTATCTGGGCAACTCCATCTACCAGCGCCTGCAAGAAGACGGCAACTACAACTACACGGTGCGCCTCATTGAGGACTTGGATTTGGCAGAAGTCCTCAATCAGACAGGTTCAAAAACACTTTTCGTAGCTGATGACAAGGCCTATGATGCCTGGTTCCAGAACAACGACTGGAACGTGTCGCGCTATGAAGACTTGAATCTTTCGCAGAAGAAGTTGCTGCTGAAAAACTCGATGATAGACAATGCCTATCTGCTCGAGTTGCTGGGCAACACCAAGGGTACGCCTCCCAGCGAGGGTAAGGCCATGCGTCGTAAGACGTCAACCCACATCTATGACTCTATCCAGGTGCTGCAGCCTGCTGACATGCCTAACAATCCCGCATGGAATGCACTGCGTGCACGCGGCAAGGCCGTGCCCGTGCTGAAGGATGAGACGGCAGCCCCCATGATCCACTTCCTGCCTTCGTTCATGAGCTACCACAACATCACAGCCGAGGATCTCTCGTTGCTGACCAATGGTCACGCCACCTCTATACAGGAGTCGTGGGTCAATGGCAAGCGCGTGCTCCCCAACTACGACGAGAATGGTAACCGCGTGGAGGGTCACGACATCACCTGTAAGAACGGTTACATCCACAAGGTGGACGGTGTGATTGAGTCTTCGCCCAATATGGCCGAGATCATCCGCAAGTTGCCCGAGGCCTCTATATGGTCAAGGATACTGGACCGTTTTTCTGTGCCCTATCGCAATGTGACAGCCACCAACGACTATCAGTCAAACAAGGGTAAGGCAGCCGGTGCTGATAAGGATACGGTTTATAACTTCCGCTACCTTAGCAACCTGTCTGTAGGAATGAAGGCTGTGGAGACCGACGAGGACAAGCTCATCTCTACCGACGAGATTGGTCTGCTGAAGTTTGATCCAGGATGGAACCAGTATATTTATCGCGACGATAAGGACTTCGATATGCATTTCGATGCCGGTGCCATGATCGTGCCCACCAACGCTGCCATGCAGAACTGGTGGAGCCCTACCGGTCCTGGTTCCGACCTCTATAATGAATATGGTGGCGACTTGGATCGCGTGCCCCTGAAGACGCTGGCCAAGTTGGTGAACGTAAACATGCTGACCTCGTTTTACGAGTCGGTACCTTCTAACTTCAGCAATGTGCTCAACGATGCCAAGGAGAGCCTCGGTATTAAGAAAGAAGATATTGTGAAGTGCTATATGGGTTGCAACGGTGTGGTTTACTTGGTTGAACCTAAAGACCCCACTAAGCCCATCTTCACACCTGCCGAATATGCTTCGGTGGTATATCCCGCACTGGCTCACAGCAAGACCATGAACGCCATCTACTGGGGTATCGAGGAACTGAACTTCCTGCCTTACCTCCTGGCCATGGACCAGCACTACAGCCTGCTGTTGCCCACCAACGATGCCATGAAGTTCTACGTGGATCCCTATACCTATGGACTGAAGGAAGAGGCAACGGGCACTGAGACTCCCGACATCATCGAGTTCTACATCGACCCCAAGGTGGCTGCACGCAGCACACAGCTGAAGGCATGGCGCTGGAAGTCGACTATTGATGCCGACGGCCATATTGTGAAGAATCACAGCACCGACTCTATCGAGGTAGAGCGCGACGTCATCAAGAAGATGATGGAAGACCTGGTCGATCAGCTCATCGTGGTTGGCGACATTGAGAGCGGCTACGCCTATTATAAGACAAAGAGCGGCTCTATCATCAAGGTCAACGGCAGCGGCAGCAACCTGAAGGTGGCCGGCGGTTGGCAGGTGGAGCACAACACCAGCATTCCCGTGGTGAACAAATATCTAAAGCAGAACGGTAAGGCCTACGAACTGGAGGCTCAGGTACCCCTGGGTGCCGAGAAGTCGCTGGTTACGGTGCTGAACGAGCACAGTGAGTACAAGCCCTTCCTGAACCTGCTGAACAGCAGCTACTGCGACTTCCTGACACAGACCCTGTCTAACACCTATAACTGTGGTGGTAAGGATCGTGGTAATCAGAACTTCAAGCTGTTTGATAACTATAACTACACGGTCTATGTGCCCAGTCGAAAGTCTATCGAAGATCTGCAGGCTGCAGGCAAACTGCCTAAGTGGCACGAACTCGACGAGACCCGCATCGACTCAGTCTCTACCCCCGGTGAGCATATTGAGATCAGCGTGATTGACAGTATCTGCACGGCCAACAACTGGTTTGCTGATGCCCATGCCCAGAGCGATGCCGACTCTACCAAGGTGCGTACCGCTGTGAAGAACGCACTGACCACCATCGTCGACGACTTCATCCGCTATCATGTGCACGACCATGCCATCGGTATTGACATGGCACCTGAGGATGGTGTTGGTCCTAACTACGAGAGTATGAAGCGCAATCCTACCAACGGACGCTTCTATCCTATCAATGCTACCTACAGCAAGTCGGCTCTCACTGTAAAAGACGCCAAGGGTAAGACCCACCACGTGGTAACCACTCCCGGACTCTATAATAATATTGTACGTGAATATTGGTTCCAGGGCAACTATACAGAGAAAGAGCAGACGGCTCGCCTCTTCATGGGTAGCAATGCCATGGTGCATCTGCTCGATGACTCGGGCGCACTGTTGTATGCCGATATGAAAAATTGGACAACGGCTGTCAGAGAGGCCCTCGTAGCTGCTAAAGTAATTAAATAATAAGGAGGAACGAACACTATGAAGATACTTAAATCCATGATATTCGTTCTGGCACTGTTGTTATCAACAGCAGTAGGCGCACAGAACATTACGTCGGTTCACGGTACGCTGAGCGACGAGCTGGGTCCGCTGATGGGTGCCACCGTCTGCGAGATTGATGCTACGGGACGTATCATCGAGTCGGCCGTTACCGACCTGAATGGTAACTTCACCATGAAGATACGTAACCAGAAAGACCACATCCGCTTCAGCTATGTGGGCTTGAACACGGTGACGCTGCCTATCAACAAGACGACCTACAACATCAAGATGTCGTCGAAGACCGTCTTGAAGGAAGTGACCATCAAATCGAAAAAACGTGCTAACGGTAACTCGCTGCCTATCCCACAGCGAGAGATATCATATGCCACACAGACCATCTCCATGAAGGAGTTCGAGGGTCTGGGCATCACCTCCGTCGATGAGGCCCTGCAAGGTCGTATCGCCGGTCTGGATATTATCGGTAACTCTGGTGACCTGGGTTCAGGCTCTACCATGCGTCTGCGTGGTGCCTCTTCACTCTCGTCGCTGACCGATGCCAACCCTCTGATTGTGGTCGATGGTAACATCCGCGAGGTGAGCCTCGACAACTTCGATATGGCTGGTGCCAACAACGAGAAGTTTGCTGAACTGCTGAACATCAACCCTGAGGATATCGCCTCTATCACCGTGCTGAAGGATGCTGCCGCTACGGCCGTCTATGGTTCGCAGGGTGGTAATGGTGTGATCGAGCTGACCACCAAACGTGGTGTGAAGGGTAAGCCAAAACTCACCTATACACTGAAGCTCACCGGCACCTACCAGCCAAAGGGTTACGACCTGCTGAGTGGTGACGACTACACCATGATGCTGAAAGAGGCCTACTTCAACCCCATGCAGGACGGTACGATTGCCGATAAGGATGCAATCCCCGAGATTAACTATATGGGCGACAATGAAGGCTTTACCGACTGGCGTGAATACCGTGCCAACACTGACTGGCGTGACGCTGTGACCCAATGGGGTCTGCGTCAGAACCACTACGTCACCATCTCGGGTGGTGGCGAGAAGGCCTCGTTCCGTATTGGTGGTGGTTTCGACCACGAGACCGGTACCATGATCAAGCAGAAGCTGAACCGCTTCTCTACACGTGTGGCTCTGGACTACAACGTCAGCAGCCGTATCCGCATCAGCACCAACTTCGCGCTGACCTACACCAAGAACGACATGAACTCTGACAACCTGTTGTCTATCGCTCAGAGAATCATGCCTAATATGAGCATCTATGTGAAAGACCCCGTGACCGGTCTTGACACCTCAGACTACTTCACCATGCGCCGTCCTCGCTATGAGGGCGACCCCATGCGCGGCTCGGATGTGTTCGAGAAAGACCAGCGCACCTATGTCAACCCTGTGGCAAGTGCTAACCTGGCTAAGAACCAGCGTCGCACCTACGACATGTCGCCTGAGTTGGTGATCAACTACCAGCTGCTGGGCACCGACGAGGACCATTGGCAGTTGAACTGGCGTGGTAGCGTCTATATGAACATCTTCAACCAGTATGACGACAAGTACTATCCCTGGGAGCTGAACCCCGTGGGCGTGAAGGGTGGTGTGAACAGTGCCTCGAAGGGTTCTTCGAAGAGCGTGTCGTTCAATACCAAGCAGACCCTGACACTGACACCTGCGTTCACCAATAAGGACCACTCGATGATGATGATGGGACGCTTTGAGCTGACCTCTGGTTCGTCTAACGGACAGGCTACGGGTGCCAACGGTCTGGCTTCGGGTGTATCTACACCTACTGCCGGCGGTCTGAACTTCTCGCCCAGCTCATGGTACAACCAGTGGCGCTCCATGTACTACACCTTCTCTACGCACTATGCTTACAAGGGTCGCTACATGGCCGACTTCACCCTGCGTGCCGACGGTACCACAAAGTTCGGTCCAAACAACCGCTGGGGCTTCTTCCCCTCTGTATCGCTGCGTTGGAATATCATCGACGAACCCTGGATGGAAAAGCTGAAGCCTACACTCTCAATGCTGTCGCTGCGTCCCAGCTGGGGTCGTGTGGGTAACCAGCCCAACCAGAACTATCTGTACACCTCTAAGTATGGTACCACAGACCGCTATATCGACATGGCTGGTATGGTGCCCCTGAACCTGCGACTGACCGACCTGAAATGGCAGATCGTGTCAAGCTATAACTTGGGTATGGACCTGGGCTTCTTTGACGACCGTCTGACCATGACCATCGAGGCTTATAGCTCGACCACTACCGACATGCTGCTGCAGAACTACCGCATTCCTTCGAACGCTGGTTTCGCCACCGTTCCCTATCGCAACAGCGGTAAGATGCGCAACACGGGTTGGGAGTTCCACATCAACACCAACCGTCTGATCAAGGCAGGTAAGTTCATCATGGATATGAATGCCAACTTCGGTAACAACCGCAACGAGATTCTGGAGATGGACGAGTACCTGCTGAAGAACTTGAACTCTACCTTCTCATACGAGAATGGCGAGTTCCTGCGCTATGTGCAGCTGCACAACCCATTCGGCGCTATCTACGGCTTCAAGTACAAGGGCGTCTATACACACAACTACAACACGTTCATCAAGCTGACACCCGCCGAGCAACAGGGCTTCCTCAACGGAACACTGCCCGACGAATGGTATGCTGAACGCGGTTGGGAAAAGCGTCCTTACACCGCTCCTGTGGCTATGAATGCCGATGGCAAGTTGATTCTCGACGCAACAGGCACACCCGTACGTATGGTTTATAACTATACCAACGACAACACCGGTAAGAACGTGCGCTTCAACGGTGGTGATGCCATGTACGAGGATATCAACCACGACGGACAAATCAACGCACTCGATATTACCTACCTGGGTTCATCGCTGCCTAAGCTGACTGGTGGTTTCGGCTTCAGCTTCAACTATGGCGACTGGCGACTCACCACCCAGTTCAACTATCGTGTGGGCAACAAGATTATCAATATGGCACGTCTGCGTGCCGAGGCCATGACTGGCAACGACAACCAGAGCCAGGCTGTGAACTACCGCTGGCGCAAGGAGGGTGACGTCACCTCTATTCCTCGCGCTATGCACTACTTCAAGGATGGTCCTTATTCATACAACTCGCTGGTCAGCGACCGCTTCGTGGAAGATGGTTCTTACCTGCGTATGAGCTATGCTCAGCTGTCGTATGCCATCAAGAAGAAGTACCTCACCTGGGTTGGCCTGAACCGCATTTCTATCTATGCAAGTATCAACAACCCCTTCGTCATCACGAAGTACTCGGGTGTTGACCCTGATATCTCGAACGCTGGCTACGATCCCGCTATCGACAATGCGCAGACCCCACGTTCACGTTCATACACACTGGGTTTAACTGTTGACTTCTAAAGGAATTGATAATCGAAACAAAACATGACTATTATGAGAAGCTATAATATATATAAAAAGGTGAAGGGACTGGCACTGCTGGTTCCATTCTCGGGGCTCCTCTTCTCTTCGTGCAGCGATTTCCTGGAAATCAAGCCGCAGAATGAGATTGTGCTGGAGGACTTCTGGAATGAGAAAACCGATATCGATGCTATCGTGGCCGGCTGCTACTCTGGACTGGAGGCCGATCCCATCATCCGCCGCATGATTGTGTGGGGCGAGGGCCGCAGCGAGAACGTGATGGCCGGTGGTAGCATCGACAAGGACGTGAACCTGGCCTATGTGCTCAACGAGAACATCACCGCCATGAACCCCTATACCACATGGGATGGGTTCTATAACATCATCAACCGTTGTAACACGGTGATTCACTATGCGCCAACAGTGGCTGAGCGCGACCCCGGCTACACACAGAGTGAGGTGAATGCCACCATCGCCGAGATGACGGCATTGCGCTCGCTGTGCTACTTCTATCTGATTCGTACGTTCCGCGACGTGCCTTATACGGAAGAGGTGTACCTGGACGACGACCAGAAGATGGATCTGCCTGCAACGCCTTTCTACACCATTCTCGACAACCTGATTGCCGACCTGGAGGATGTGAAGGAGAATGCTATTACGCGTTATCCCACCACCAAGCCTCAGTATCAGACCGGACGCATCACCAAGTGTGCTATCTATGCCATGCTGTGCGAGATGTATCTGTGGAAACAGGACTACGACAACTGTATCCGCTGTGCAGAATGGGTCATCAACGATAAGTTGAGCCTGGCCAAGGAGCAGCAGGCTAACACCACTTCGATGAGCTCGTTGAACAGCGGCAACTTCGATCGCACCAACGGCTATCCCCTGGTGAACAACGCCTTCGGCAGCACCACCTATGGTAAAGCCTATGAGAATATCTTCGTGAATGGCAACAGCACGGAGACCATCTTCGAGCTGGTCTATGACAAAGAAGAAGCTGGAAAGTCGATGCTGGGTAACTCGGCTGTCAGCGTGTTCTATGGCAACAATACCAACGCCGGAGAACTGCAGCCCTCTACGGTTGTGAGCGGCGACTATTCGCTGACCAGCGGCCGCGTGATCTATGAGGATAAGAACATGAAGTCCGACTCTCGTTTCTTCGTGAACTGCCACACAAAGGAGGAGGTCATCGCTAAGTACACCTATGAGAACATCAGAGTGACTGCCGGTTCTTCTGAACCAGGCTTGTGGGCCAATAAGTATGGGTTTGCCAAGATCAACAATGTGGACCACCACTACAACAGCAGCAACTGGATTATCTACCGCTTGTCTGACATCATGCTGCTGGAAGCTGAGGCCTACTGTATGAAAGCGAAGGAGGGTAGCGACTTGGAAACCGAAGCCAGCAACAAGCCATTGCTGGACGCTGCCTTCAAGCTGGTGCAGGCTGTGAACAACCGCTCGATTGCACAGAACAACATCGCCACCGTGCAGTTGGCACGCGAGGACTATAAAACCAAGGCCCAGATGGAAGACCTGATCTACCGTGAGCGCCAGCGCGAACTGATGTTCGAGGGCAAGCGCTACTACGACCTGGTGCGCTGCTCGATGCGCGACGGCAACACCCAGCGCCTGTCGCAGGCCATGGCTCGCCGCGATATCACGAATGGTGAGTTTGTGCAGAACTTCTTCAAGAAGGTTGATGCTATCTTCTGGCCTATCAACAACGATGAGCTGAAGGTGAACAAGAACCTGAGACAGAATCCATCGTTCGGTTCTGGAGAGAATCAGAGCTATGAGTAATGATGTTGAACACCTGAAAACTGAAAGATATGAAAATCAAGAATAATATCAAAACCATACTGATGGCTCTGGCCGCCGTTGTGACGCTGGGCACTATGAACAGCTGTTCTGACGAACCAGACAAGGAGAATTTCTACACCTTCACGGGTGAGATGATGAGCGACTATCTGAACAATCGTGAGTCGTTCAGTGAATTCAAGACCATCGTAGAGCGTGCCGGACTGATGGACCTGCTGGCAGGCTATGGCCACTATACGTGTTTCGCACCTACCAACGAGGCTGTGGATGCCTTCTTGGCTGAGCGTGGACTGGCAAGCGTGGCTGACCTGAGCGATGAGGACTGCGATACGATTGCACGTACGCACCTGATCAACAACCTCTATTCTACTTTCGAGATGTCGCAGGACCGCTTGCAGACAGCCAACTTCCTGGGTCGTTACATCGCTACTGAGCAGATGACCGACGAGGAGGATAATGCCATCGTGCTGCTGGAAGGTGTGACCAAGACCATCTTTGGCAAGACCGAGAATGGCGACTATATCCATCAGAACGACTCGGTGGAGAATGGTATCGTTCACCCCGTGGACATGGTGATTGAGAAGTCTAACAGTATGATTGGCGACTTGCTGCGCATGAACTCGAAAGTGTCTATCTTCTACAAAGCCCTGGTTGCCACTGGTGTGATCAACGAGATTCAGGAGGTGTCAGATGAAAGCTACGACCCCAGCAAGTACATCCGCGAATACTACAAGTCGCACGAATGGAACGAGGTGGCCAGCGCTCCCGACAAGAAGAACATCGGCTATACGGTGTTTGTGGAGCCTAACGAGGTTTACCTGAAGAAGTTTGAGGAAGAGGGCATTGAGATCGTGAACAAGGACACGCTGAAGGCACTCTACGACCTGGCTTGTCTGTACTACGACAATAACGAGAACTATGCCGACGACAAAGGAAAGCACAGCTATAGCGACCTGAAGGCCGACAACAACGCCTTGAAGCGCTTCATCCAGTATCACATCCTGAACCGTCAGGTGGCTGGTACGGCCGACTTAACACCTATCGTGATGACAAAGACGGCCGAGGCCTTCGGTATCAGCACCACGATCATCAACCCCGTGGACTGGTATCCCACGCTGCTGCCTCACACCATGGTGAAGATTGAGCAGCTGACGGTGCGCACCGACAAGGCTGGTCGTGACAATAAGGGTCAGGGCTCTATTGGCGAGCGCTACATCAACCGCCGCTATGCAGCTCCCGACTTCACCTTCGAGGGTTCGCATATCGATGCAACGGTCGAGAAGAAGCCTGTGCACGATGGTCTGAACGGACACTATTTCTACATCGACGACGTGATTGCCTTCAGTCAGGACGTACTGGAGAAAGTGCAGAACATGCGTATCCGCATGGACTTCTCTTCGGTGTTCCCCGAGGTGATGACCAACGGTATGCGCCAGGAGGGTAACCCCTATGCCGATGATCCCAAAACCTCACCTGATGACGCTTCTACACCTAAGAACGGACGTAACTTCTACTTCCCCTTGGGCTATCTGGATGGCGTGGACTTCAACAAGAACTGTCTGCTCGTATTACGCCGACCACACACCAACTTCTGGTCATGGCAGGGCGACGAGTGGAACCTGTTTGGTGACTACGACCTCACGTTACGTATTCCACCAGTACCATTCTCTGGTGAATGGCAGTTCCGTCTAGGCTTCTGCGCACTGGAAACCCGTGGTGTGATGCAGGTGTACTTCGGTTCCGATCCTAAGAACTTGACTCCTCAGGGTATTCCTCTTGACATGACGAAGTTCCTAAATGATGAAATGTACTTGGGTAGCCGTTTCAAGAGCGATGAGAAGCTGAACGACTATAACAGCAAGACTGATATTGAAAAGGCTTCGGAACAGAAGATCCTGAAAAACCTGAAAGCCTATCGCGCCGGTACCTCTACCTACCACTTCAATCCTAACACGGGTGAGAAGTTCTACTTCGCTGGTAACCAGCGTACATATCGTCGTGTGCTCTGTACGGCCCAGGTGGACTGCACGAAGGACTACTACATCCGCTTCCGTGTGGCCAGCGATGGTAAGCAGGGTAATAACAACGAGTTCATGCTCGACTACTTCGAGATGGTGCCACGTAGCGTTTACAGCGTAGATGGCGATGGCGATATGGAGGACGACCTGTAAAAAAAGACCCACCCCAACCCCTCCCCCTGGAGGGAGGGGAAAAGGGTAGTTTGTTCAAATAAGAAATACCAACTAATTATGAAACAAATGATAATAGAAAAGACTAAGAAACTACTTCGTTTCAGTGTCTATATGCTTCTCCCCATTTTAGGGGGAAGCTGGGCGGGGGTCTCTTGTACTGATGCATGGGACGACCACTATGATGGTTCGGCAACGGGCGTTAGTAGTGGTACCATCTGGCAAGCCATCGAAAACAATAGCGACCTGTCGAACTTCAAGCGCGTGGCTACGGCCTGTGGTTATGACAAGGCCCTGAAGAGCAGTCAGGTGTTTACCGTGTTTGCTCCTACCAACGCGTCGCTTACCGATGCGCAGACCGAGGCACTGATAGCCCGCTATCAGACCGAGAAGCTGCAAGGTATCGATGATAAGGACAACTCTGTGATTATTGAATTCCTGCAGAACCACATTGCGCTGTACAACCATTCGGTGTCGAGCACCAGCAAGGACACCATCACGATGATGAATGGTAAGTATAACGTGCTGACTGGCAGTGGTATTGCCAATGCCCACTTCCTGCAGGATGGTGACCAGCTGAACAAGTTGTATAGCAACGGTCTTCTGTTCACAGTGGACCAGAGCGTGAAGTTCGTGCCAAACGTGTTCGAGTATCTTCGCACTGAGGGTGAAGGACTGGACAGCCTTCGCAACTTCCTCTATAGCGGCGACCCCCTCTATAGCAACTCTAAGTGGCAGCTCTACTACAAGAAGTTCGTTGCTGCTAAGAGTGTGGAGGGCGGCATCGACTCGCTGGGCAGAACCGTCTATCTGGACTCTATCTCGGAACAGACCAGCAAGTTGTTCTCAACCATCGGTCTGCTGAACAAGGAAGACAGTACCTACTGGATGGTGGCTCCTACCAACAATATCTGGAAGAACCTGGTGGACGAGTACAGCAAGCACTTCGTTTACGACAAGACCGTCTCAAAGATTCTGAGCGTCGGCAACATCGACTCGCTGAACTATGTCAACACACGTATGGCGATTGTCGAAGGCACAGTGTTTAGCCGTACCATCAACAAGGCCGTGTTCGATGGCGCTTCGGCTGCCACCGACTCGCTGATGTCAACCAGCGCCATGCCTAGCTACGAGCTGCGCCGCTACTATTGGGGCAATGATAGCCTGCACTATTATCAGTACTTCGATCCTCGAGGTGCTAATGGTGTGCTGAGTGGCACGACCGAGGTGGCTTGTAGTAACGGTAAACTGCTGAAGGCTTCAAAGTGGAACTTCAATCCTCTGGAGACCTTTAAGCGCACCATCGTTATCGAAGCCGAGGGTAGCAATGCCATCAAGGAGGTTAGTAAGTACCAGGTGAACGAGGAAACGAAGGACTCAATGCCTACCATCAGTCCTATTCCTAAGACCGTACCGAGTGCTTACGCAGACAACACACCTAATCCATACTATAATAAGGTATCAAACAATAAGTATATTGAGTTTGCACCTCAGGAGGGTATCAACCACACGGTGGTATTCAACATTACCGATGTGCTTTCGAATGTGCCCTACGATATCTATCTGGTGACTGTACCTGCACAGGCTGAGAACAAGAACGCGTCTCCCTATCAGCGTCGTCCAACGAAGGTGTCTGCCTATATCAAGTATAAAGATGAGGAAGGTGATATCATTGGTCGTGGTAATGGTAAGTCGCTTGTTTCAAAGCTCGAGACTCCAACCGAGTCGGTTGGCTACCTGAAGTTGGCAGAGAAATATGTGTTCCCCACCTCAAACTTTGGTTTGGTTGAGGACAACCCACGTATCACGCTCGAGATTAGCACCGACGTGAAGAGTAAGGAGACGCGTCTGGATACTGGTACCCACTCTGCTGTGATGCGTATTGACTGTATCATCTTGAAACCACATGTAGATTAATGTATGATTTTTAAACAACGAATTATGAAGACTATGAAGAAATATATATTGTTTGGAATCACGCTACTGATGGCACTTCCAATGAATGTTTGGGCGCAAGATGAGTACGACGACGAGGAAGAGGACGTTGAGGTTAAGGCGCGCACATTCACTCAGAAAGTTAAGCAATATGAGACGCGTGTGGTGAAGGGTGTAGTACTGGATGCTACCACCCGCAAGCCTGTCAGCGGTGCTATTGTGCGTGTTGCAGAGATCGACGGCTACAGTGTGCTGACCGAAGACGACGGTACCTACGAGTTGAAGGTGCCTGTGTTCTCGTCGGCTTTGTATGTGACCACCCCCGACTATAACCCTGTGAAGATTGGTCTGCAGGTGGTAGAGCAGCAAAAGACCATCTGTCTTTATCCCAGCACCTTTGCTGCAGAATATGCAGCGATGACCAACGTGCGCAGTGACTATGCTGCCACCGACTTTAAATACACCAGCGCTGTGAATATCAAGGACGAGATTCAGAAGCAGTTGGGCGCACAGGCCTACACCAAGACTCTGAGCGGTACACCTGGTATCGGTAGCACGATGTTTATTCAAGGCCTGAACTCACTGAACGTGAATGCACAGCCATTGGTGGTCATTGACGATGTCATCGTTGACCAGCAGTACGGACGCGAGATGCTGCATCAGGGCTTTTACAATGACCTGCTGACCAGCATCAACCCTGCCGATATCGAGAAGGTGACGGTGATGCGCAACGGTACTGCTCTCTATGGTTCGAAAGGTGCCAACGGTGTGATCCTGATTCAGACCCGTCGCAACAAGTCGATGGCTACGCGCATCACTGCCACAGCCTCGATGGGTGTGGTGATGGAGCCTAAGTACTATGATATGATGAGTGCTTCGCAGTATCGTGGCTATGCCTCAGAGATGCTGCGTACCACGAATACGAACATCCGTACGTTCAGCTTCCTCAACGAGGATCCCGACTACTATTACTATACGCCTTACCACCAGAATACCGACTGGAAGGACTATGTCTATAGAACAGCCTTCACACAGAACTACGGTATCAACGTAGAGGGTGGTGACGATGTGGCCAACTATAACCTCTCGGTAGGCTATACCGGCGCTAACAGCACCTTGAAGAACAACGAGATGAACCGCCTGAACGTGCGTTTCAATACCGATATCTCGCTGCTGAAAGAGCTGAGCGTGCGCTTCGATGCTTCGTTCTCGAACCAGACACGCAACCTGCGTAACGACGGTGCTCCCACAACCTACGACGAAGGCACACCTTCTGCTCCCTCGTTTCTGGCTTATGTTAAGAGCCCCTTCATGAGTCCTTACAGCTATGGCCGCGGTTTGCTGTCAAACAGTCACTGGGACAATGCCGACGAGACCTACCTGCGTGAGGCCTTGGAAGGCTATACCGGTTACAACTGGCAGTTGGGTAACCCCGCTTCTATCCTGGAATACTCGGATGCCGAGAACAAGAACCGCTTTGAGAACTCACTGCTGAACCTCAGCGTGACTCCCAAGTATATGTTCAGTGCTAACCTCTCGCTGAGTGAGCACTTCAGCTATAATCTGGTGAACACTCACAACCAGTACTATATTCCTGTGAACGGTGTGCCCGATTACTATGTGAAGAGCATTGGTGGCAAACGCCAAAACGAGGTTCGTTCGCTGGCTTCTAAGCAGAACTCGGTGATGAGTGATACCCGTCTGGACTGGAACAACCGCTATGGTGCTCACTTCATCCATGCCTTCGGTGGTGTGCGTGTGAACTGGGAAAACTACACCAGCAACACACAGCTGGGCTACAACACGGGTAGTGACAAGACTCCATTCATGAGTGGTGGCTTAAAGAACGTGGATGTAACTGGTGTGGAAGAGAGCTGGAACGCTATCTCATGGTATGCACAGGCTGAGTATAACTACATGAGCCGCTACTACGTGCAGGCCAACCTGACCGTTGACGGTTCTACACTCTTCGGACAGGATGGCGGCGATTTCCGCCTGTTTGATGCCGCTTGGGGCGTGTTCCCCGGCGTGCAGGCATCATGGGTGCTCTCTAACGAGCCTTGGATGGCTGGCGTTAAGAATGTGGACTACCTGCGTCTGTCGGCTGGTTACGATGTGAGCGGTAACGATAATATTGATTACTACGCTGCCCGTAGTTACTTCCGTGCTAATCAGTTCTTGCACGATGTGTCTGGACTGACCTTCGCCGGTATTGGTAATACCAAGATTCAGTGGGAGACTACCCGTCGCTTTAACTTCGGCGTGGAGTCTAGTCTGTTTGACAACCGCCTAGCTCTGAGCCTGAACTACTTCCGCTCAACCACCGACAACCTGCTGACCACTCAGTCGCTGGGCTTCCTCAGTGGACTGGACGAGAACTGGTCTAATGGTGGTAAACTGAAGAACAACGGTTTCGATGTGACCGCTACCGTCAAGGTGCTGGCACAGAAAGACTGGCAGTGGCAGGTTGGCGCCAGCTTGGGTCACTACAAGAACGAGATTACTGAGTTGCCCGACAACAACAAGACCATTAAGACCGAGCTCTATGGTGCTACCGTCCTGACCGAGGTAGGTCGTCCTGCCAACGTGTTCTATGGTTATCGCACCGAGGGCGTCTTTGCTACCACAGCCGAGGCAAAGGCAGCCGGTATCACCGATCCTAACGGATTGTATATGCTGGGTGCCAACGGTATAGACCATAACTACTTCCAGGCTGGTGACGTACACTTCAGCGACCTGAGCGGTGATGGCGTCATTGACGAGAAGGATATGACGGTGATTGGCGATCCTAATCCCGATATCTATGGTAATATCTTTACTTCGCTGAGCTGGAAGCGTCTTAAACTCGACGTGAACTTCAACTATTGCGTAGGCAACGATGTATATAACTACATGCGTTCACAGCTGGAGGGCGGCAGCCGCTTCATGAACCAGAGCAAGGCCATGAACCACCGCTGGCAGGCAGAAGGTCAGCAGACCGACATGCCTCGCATCACCTTCCAGGATCCTATGGGCAACAGCCGCTTCAGCGACCGCTGGATGGAGGATGGTTCATACCTGCGCCTGAAGAGCGCCACTCTGAGCTACGACCTGCCAGTCAACTCTGAGTTCATCCAGGGCGTTCAGTTCTGGATTCAGGGCAACAACCTTCTCACATTCTCAAAGTATCTGGGCACCGATCCTGAGTTCTCTACCTCTTCAAAGGTGATTGGTCAGGGTATCGACCTGGGTCGTCTGGCACAGAGCCGTTCTATCGTGGCTGGTGTGAAGATTAATTTGTAATGCGCTATTTAATTGAAGAATCAAGAAATGAAAAAGATTATGAATATCAAGAATATATTTCGTAAAGGGGCTGGTTCAGTGTGCTGCGGCTTTGCAGCTGCCTTCATGGCGCTGCCCATGATGACTTCCTGCGCGGACTTCTTCGAGCCCGAGGCAGAGGACGTGATCTTCACAGACAAGGACCACCTTACCAACTGGACGGATACCGTGTATTCGCTCACAGGTATTCTGAACAAGTTGCAGGTTATTGGCGACCGCACCATCCTGCTGGGTGAGGTGCGCGGCGACCTGGTGGACCTGACCGGTGCAGCCAGCTCTGACCTGCGCGACCTGGCCCTGTTCCAGGAGAACGATGATAACGTGTATAATTCGCCACGCGACTACTATGCTATCATCAACAACTGCAACTATTACATCGCTAATGCCAAGACCGACATGCGCAACAGTCAGGACAAGTACGTGTTCATGACTGAGTATGCCGCCATCAAGGCTATCCGCGCATGGACCTACCTGCAGCTGGTGCTGAACTATGGCGAGGTGGCTTACTACGAGGAGCCTCTGCTCACCAAGGAGGCTGCTGAGGCTGCCGAGAGAGCACCTAAGCGTGATCTGGACTACATCTGTCAGGCACTGATCACCGACCTGGAGAGTATCCCTGTGCAATATCGCACCGAGTATCCTGGCATCGGCAAAATCCGTGACACGGACTCTCGCTTCTTCTATTTCCCTATCGACGTTGTGCTGGGCGACCTCTATCTGTGGAGTGCCAAGACACCTGCAGAATACTACAAGGCCGCTACTTGCTACTATAACTACATTAACACCCGCAATGGTCTGAGTGCAAGCAGCAACTATCCTGTTGGCGTTACAACTGTTATGTGGCCGAAGGGTAAAACATCATGGCTCGAGATTACTGTGCATGGTGGTGACTTCTGGGGTAGTGAATCATACTCTAACGAAAGCGAGCTCATTACAATGATTGCCGGCGACTCTATCCGTGCTGAGGGTTATTATAGCGAATTGGGTAACCTGTTCTGTTCAACGAATGAGAACCAGGCTCAGTACAGCATCACAGCGTCTGAACGCCTGAAGGAGCTGTCTGCCTCAATGGCCAACTGTGTGTTGGGTGATAATGGTACCACCGTCTACTATGCACCCAGTGGACTTGACTTAAATCGCTCTGGCGACTTGCGTCTCCCCCTCTGTTTCGGTCAGAATTTCAATAATTACAATAGTTTCAAGGATCCTGTGACGGGCGATCTTGTACCAACGCAGGTTATCTCTAAGTACAAGTACATGCTGAACAAGGAAAAAAGAGAGGAGAATGCAAGAAATAACATCCATATCTATCGCAAACAGATGGTTTATCTGCGTTTGGCTGAGGCCCTGAACCAGGCTGGTTTCCCACGTGCAGCATTTGCTACGCTGAGCGAGGGACTGGACAACGCTATCCTGCGCGATTCCATCGGTCATACCATTCCCGAGGCCGACTCTATCAAGCTGGCTGCGTTCGACTTCCCAACCAACTACTACCGTCGTGCTTCTGCCAACTACTTCGTGACGGGCAATGCCGAACAGGAACCTAACACCATTGGTATCCACACACGTGGTTCGGGTTATACTCCTATGAACGAGTTCTATAAGTTGATCAACGACACCGTAGAGACGAACGAGGCGAAGTACCGTCAGCTCACTGCCGAACAGCAGGTTTATGTGGACAGTCTGCTGCTTGACGAGATGGCGCTGGAGTTAGCCTTCGAGGGCACCCGCTACTACGACCTGATGCGTTTTGCCAAGCGTCAGGCTAACCCCGGTGCTTTCATGAAGAAGCACATCGAGGCGCGCAAGGGTAAGAAGAGCTCTGCTCCAGTTTCTCGCGACCTCAGCGATCCAAAGAACTGGTACATGACGTGGAAAGGAAAGTTAGGCGTCAAATAAGAAACTCAATATGAAATGATAAAAAAGCCGTTCGCCCATCGCGAACGGCTTTTTTGTTGAAAATGTTTTGGAAAATGAATTTTATTATTTATCTTTGCACTTCCTTTGATTGACCTAATAAATAAAAAAGTTAAAGCTAACAAGTTGAAATGAAAAGAATGTTTTTAATCCTGTCACTGCTGGTGATGATCCTGACAGTGGCAGCCGTACCAGCTAAGCGTGGCGTCTCGAAGACGTTGAAGCTGGCAGACGGTACAGAAGTGAAAGCATGTCTTGTAGGCGATGAATTCGGCCATTTTTGGAAAGGTGACGATGGTAAAGCCTACCGTAAGACATCCGAAGGCGTCTATCAGCCGATAGATGCCCAGACCGCCATCTATAAAGCCAAGATGAACCGTCAGAAGATGAATGCCAAGCGTGTTCAGCGACTGCCACGTAGGGCATCGGAGCAGAGTGGCTTCATTGGTAAGAAGAAAGGTATCATCATCTTGGTGAACTTCAAGAACTCTGCCTTTTTAGAGGAACACAACCAGGCGCTCTTCAAGCGTATTGCCAATGAGCCAGGCTTCAGTGATGGTGATTTTAAAGGCTCCATGTGTGACTATTTCAAGGACCAGAGTCGTGGACTGTTCGAGCTGGACTTTGATGTAGTGGGTCCTTACACTCTGAGCAAAAATTATGCCTACTATGGCGGAAACGACGAAGATGAAAACGATAAGCATCCTGGCCAGATGGTTGTAGAGGCCGTTACGATGGCTAACAACGATTTGGACGACTGGTCTGTCTATGATTGGGACAACGATGGCGAGGTGGATCAGGTCTATGTGGTTTATGCCGGTCATGGTGAAGCAGACTACCCCGATGATGATATTATCTGGCCACATGCCTATGCATTAGAAGAAGCTGTAAAATATGGTGATGGTACGGGGCCTGTCAGCGTGAACGGTGGCAAGAAGGTGAATACCTATGCTTGTGGTCCTGAACTTGATTGGAGAGCTGCCATCTCCGGTATCGGTACCATGTGCCACGAGTTCTCCCACTGTCTGGGCTATCCCGACTACTACGACATAGACTATAGCGGAGGTCAGGGCATGGGCTCTTGGGACTTGATGGACTCTGGTTCTTATAATGACGATGGCTATCAGCCTGCTGGATATACCAGCTACGAGCGTTGGGTGGCTGGATGGATGGAACCCATCGTCCTTGAGAGTCAGGACATGACCGTCGAGAACATGAAGTCGCTGCAGAATGGCGGTGAAAGCTATGTCATCTATAACCAGAAGAATCGCAACGAGTTCTTCCTGTTGGAGAACCGCCAGCTGGATGGTTGGGATGCCTCACTGCCCGGTGCTGGTCTGCTGATTCTGCATGCTGACTACGATGAAGACGTGTGGGCTCTCAATGAACCCAATGACGATCCCGAGCATCAGCGCTTCACATGGATTCCCGCCGACAATAAGTATCAGATGGACGCTGATGATCGTCTCACCTTCAGTGGCATGGCCAACGACCCCTTCCCTTATGGCAGTTGCAATGCTTTCAACAAGAGCACAAGGCCTGCTGCTAAGCTTTATAACAAAAATATAGACAACAGCTTCTATCTTGGTTCATCGGTAGAGAATATCAAACAGAATGACGATGAAACCGTCTCTTTTGACTTTGTGGCCGACTTCAAAGCAACGAACACACAGACAGGTGATACCATCTTCTACGAGTCGTTCGACATGTGTAAAGGCACCGGCGGTAATGATGGCGCATGGTCTGGGGCGATAGCTTCCTCAGCGATTCAATTCGATAACGATGACTGGGTGACAGAGAATGCCGGTGGTGGTGCTGGCTGTGCGAAGTTCGGAACGTCCAAGAAGTCTGGTTCAGCCACAACACCAGCCTTTACGGTTAGCGGAACAGCCCGGTTGACCTTCTTGTCAGGTGCTTGGAATTCTGAAAACGAGGAATCCACACTAAAACTCTCGGTGAACAATGGCAGCATAGAACCTGCCATGATCAAGCTGAGCAAGGGTAGCTTCGATGAATACGAGGCTGTGGTGAGTGCCGATGGCGAGGTGAAACTGACGTTCAGCGGTTCCATCAAGAACCGTTTCTTCCTGGACGACGTGCTTGTGACGGCCCCCAAGACAACGGGCATCAGCGAACAGACCGTTGCCCGTCAGTCGGGTGCTGTCTATACCCTCGATGGCCGTTATGTAGGTCGTGATGTCCAGTCATTGGGACGCGGCCTGTATATTGTTGACGGCAAGAAGATTGTCAAATAAGCGATAAAACCAACGATATTAACGCATTAGAGCGGCACCATTCTCAGCGAGTGGTGCCGCTCTTGTTATATGGCGATGCCGTTTTAAAGACACAAAAGTTTGTTTTTCTCAATAATTGTTCTTACCTTTGCACCCGATATTAACTAAACTAAGAACCAAATTCAATGAAAAGAGTAGTAGTTTTGTTTTTGATGTTTGTGATTGCCTTACTTGTCATTATGACTTTCACAAAACCCAATGAATTGGATCACTATGTCACTGTACGCGTTGTCGCCATGAAGGTGGCAAGTCAGAAACTGGCTGCCGTGCCTGTGGCTGATGCTGTGGCAGACCAGTTGCCCGAGGAACTGAGAGAGAACTTGTCGGACGACATGCTTGATTCCCTTTCTAACATGGCGGTCGATATGGGCACAAACGCGGCTGTGAGTACGTTTGACAACTTGATGCGTCAGAACTTTGAGGTTCATGACTACAAGGTGGTGAACGTAGGCATGGTGAAGTATCACGGTATGAACGTGCCCATCACGATTGGCTTCTTTGGCAAAGTGAAGCTGTTGGTCGATGAGGCTAAGATACAAAGTATTTTTCATTAAATAGTCTCCCAACAATGAAACAATTTTGGATGATCTTGACGACGCTGACGATGTTCGTGGTCAGCGCCACGGTATGTTGCGCCCAACGTGTCAGCGAGGTGCCCCTGGCCGACCCCTATATACTTTTAGATGGCGATACTTACTATGCCTATGGCACAGGTGCCAAGGAAGGCATCGAGTATTTCACCTCGAAAGACCTGCAGACATGGCAGCGCGGTGGGTTGGCACTGCACAAAGACAACACCACCGAGCAGCAGTGGTTCTGGGCTCCCGAGGTGTATCATCGCAACGGGCAGTACTATATGTACTATTCAGCCAATGAACACCTCTATGTGGCGGTGGCCGATTCGCCTCGCGGTCCGTTCAAACAGGTGGGTGGCCGTATGATGAAGTCCCTGATAGGCGATGAGAAATGTATCGACTCTAGTGTTTTCCAGAACGAAGATGGTCGTTTATATTGCTTTTTTGTCCGTTTCACCGATGGCAACTGCATCTGGGCGTGCGAATTAGAGGCCGATGGTATCACGCCAAAGCAAGGCACGCTAACGTACTGTTTCAGTGTGTCGGCACCCTGGGAAGAGAAGTTGGGCCGTGTCAACGAGGGACCTTTCATGGTAAAACATAAGGGTACGTACTATCTTACTTATTCCGGAAACGATTTCCGTAGTCACGACTATGGAGTGGGCTACGCCACTAGTCAGTCGCCCATGGGTCCGTGGACCAAGTTCAAGTACAACCCGATTGTGCAGCGAGTAGACGGACTTTATGGCACTGGACACCATTCTTTCTTCACGGATAAGGACGGAAAAATGCGAATAGTGTTTCATGCACACTATTCAGTATCAGAGGTTTACCCGCGAGGCATGTATATTGGAATCGTGAACTTCTCTCGACGGAAAATGAAAATATTAGGTCAGAAATTGTTGTATCCGAACCAAAATGCACAAAATGACTGAAGAAATAAACAAAATTACAATTGTAATTAAATAAATAGTAGTACTTTTGCACCGTCAACACACGACTATAGACATATAACACAAGATACAGATTCTTGATCATACATTGTTAGTAAATAGTTAGTAGTTTTATTTTTAGGAATTATTTGTTTTTTCATGAGCTTAGCCTCCCTGTGAAGGGGGGCTAAATTTCTTTTATGTGGTATCCTCTCGCTACCTCGCCAGTTCCCAGCTCTGAAAAGGCGAAAGGGCTGCTATCTACTTACTATAGTACCGTTATCGTCTTGCTAAAGTACCGTTATCGTCTTGCTATAGTGCCACTATTGCCTCGTTAAAGTGCCACTTTTGATTCCATTCTAGACTCTAGAAATGATGATTCTAGACTTTAGAAATGATAATTCTAGACTTTAGAAATGATGATTCTAGACTTTAGATTTTGTCTTTTCAGACTTTAGAATCAGTTTAAAGACTTTAGTCTTACCTGTGAAAAGTGCTAGTATCAGCTTTTGATAGTGGCGCGATGAGTTGCTGAAACAAGGCAAATGATTGATGAGGTTGGGCCGAATGGGTGCTGGAATGCCTGTGTTTGCGCCTTTTTCAATTAGTAGGTCGTTTTTTTTAGTCAATTTCTTTTGTTCATTTCGGAATAAGTTGTATCTTTGCGATAGAATGTTACGAAGAATACCTCTCTAGCTTAATGAATGGACAAAAATACCTAAGAGTTGGACGATAGTGCCGTAGTGATTAGTATCTAATACGTACTTTTGCACGGTATTAATCAAACAAACAAATTGTAAAACATGAACTCTAGACTTTTGATCCTGGTTGGTGCCTTTGCCGCTTCCGTATTTGGCATGGCGACAACAGCTGTTGGACAGACCACCTACAAGAATCCTGTTGTAGATAATAGTCTGCCCGATCCCACAGTCATCAAGGCCGATGACGGTCATTTCTATCTCTATGCCACCGAGAATGTTCGTAACCTGCCCATCTACCGCTCCGACGATTTGGTCAACTGGACCTTTCTGGGCACCGCATTCAACGACGAGACACGTCCTCGCTTTGTGAAGCGTGGCGGCATCTGGGCCCCCGACATCAATTACTTCGGTGGTCGTTACGTGCTCTATTATGCCATGTCAACATGGGGAGGCGAGTGGGAATGCGGCATTGGTGTGGCCACTGCCGACAAGCCCGAGGGTCCCTTCACCGACCATGGTAAGATGTTTATCAGCAAAGAGATTGGCGTGCAGAACTGCATCGACCCCTTCTATATCGAGGAAAAAGGCAAGAAATACCTGTTCTGGGGTAGTTTCCGAGGCATCTATGGTGCCGAGCTGACAGCCGACGGACTGGCACTGAAGAACCCCAAAAAGCTGCATAAGGTGGCAGACACCTTTATGGAGGCCACCTATATCCTGAAGCGCGACGGCTACTATTACCTGTTTGGTTCGAGTGGTACCTGCTGCGAGGGCGCCAAGAGCACCTATCAGGTCACTGTGGGCCGTTCGAAGAAACTGCTGGGACCCTATGTTGACAAGCAGGGACAGCCCCTTCTGAAGAACCACCACGAGATTATCCTGCACAAGAATGATCAGTTTGTGGGCACCGGACACAATGCCGAGTTCATCACCGACAAGAACGGTCGCGACTGGATGCTCTATCATGCCTTCCATCGTGATGACCCCGATGCAGGCAGAGTGTTGCTGCTCGACGAAGTGAAGTGGAAAGACGGTTGGCCATATATCGAGAACAGTGTGCCAGCCACCGAGCACGAGGCTCCTCAATTCTAAGACATGCTTATGCGACATATCATAACCATCATCACAGTGCTGATAGCGTCGATAGGCTGGGCGGGCAACTACCGTTTTCAGCATGTTGACAGCAAAATCGGACTGCCCCACCAGCAGGTGGAGGCCCTGGCGCAGGATGCCAAGGGCTATATGTGGATTGGCACCCGCAACGGCCTGGCACGCTATGATGGTTATGACATTCGCACCTATTATCACACCGCTCAGCCCCATACACTGAGTCATAACTTTGTGCATGGCTTGCACGTGGACCGAAAGAACCGCCTGTGGATTACCACCGAGAACGGCATCAGCCGCTATCGTCCCGACTCCGACGACTTCTGCAACTATGCCTTTGGCAAAGGCCTCTTCTGGTCTATCGCAGAGACCAGCCAGGGCGACATCTTCTTTGGTGGCAACACGTTGTGCCGCTACGACGAGCAACAAGACTCCATGATCACCATCCCCACGATGGTTACCGATTTTGTCAACTCGCTGGCGGTGGACCACAACGATAATCTCTACGTGGCAACCAACAGCACCATCTTCAGCTACGACCGCACGCTGACCAACTTCTCGATGCTGCCGCAAACCTACTATCAGGACTTTATGAAGGGTGCCCATGTCATCGTGCCCTTGCAGTTCGACTCTGCCGGACGCCTGTGGATAGGGCGCAACGGTCAGGGTGCCATGCGTATCGACCTGAAAAGTGGTGCCACCAAGGTCTATCCTGCCGAGATGCTGTCCAGCGGCATTGTGCGTTGTATTACCGAAGACAGTCGGCATCGCATCTGGTTGGGCACGGAGAAGGGTGTTAGCATTATCCATCCCAATGGCGAGATAGAGACACTCAGCCACCAGTTGTCTGATGCCAACTCGTTGAGCGATAATGCAATCTATACCATCTTCTGTGATAAGGAGTCGAACATCTGGTTGGGATCCTACTTCGGCGGTGTTGACTATCTGCAGAACGACAACGACCAGATATTGCTGTTTAAGCCCGGCCTGCAGCCCAATCAGTTGAAGGCACGTGTGCCCCGCACCATCATCGAGACCACACCAGGCATCTTCTGGATAGCTACAGAGGATGGCGGCATCAACATCTACGACCAAGCCGCCAACCAGTTCTCTGTCTTTGCCGGTCTGCCCGCCAAGGCCAACAACGTGCACGGCCTCTATTATGATGCCGAGACTGCCGACATTTGGATAGGTACCCGCTTTGACGGCCTCTACCGCTATAACCTCAGAACCAAAGCCACCAAGCACTATTTCCGTTCTAACGGCTTGCCCTCTGAGGCCTGTTTCAGCATTGCCAAGCAGAAAAACGGTCGCATCTGGGTGGCTACGATGGAAGGACTCCGCTACTATGATGCCCAGAAAGACGAATTCCTCGTCACCGGTACCAAGGATCTGGACGAGACCTTCATCTATTCGCTTCACATAGACCGTCACGACAACCTGTGGGTCAGCGTTATCAACCATGGCATCTTCCGCGTGGACGGTCAGCGTGGCACGGTGAGCAGCATCAAGACCTCTGACGGCAAAGGACTGAAAGACAACTATATCATCTGTCTGTATCAAGACACGAATGGCACGCTGTGGATTGGCAACAACAACAACGGCCTGCAGTTTATGACCCCCGACGGCAAGATACACTCCATCGAGAGCGATATCCTGTCGCAGTGCACCATCTGCAGCATCGAGGAAGATAAGAGCGGACACCTCTGGATCAGTACCAGTAGGGGCCTGTTCAGCTATAGTCCTAAGACCGAAGCCATTGTACGCTTCTCGGCCGAGTCGAACGGTCTGCCGTCTAACCAGTTTAACTTCGCCTCCTCGTTGAAGGCCGCCGACGGCCGTATGTTCTTCGGCACCATCAATGGTCTTATTGCTTTCTATCCGAAAGATATCAAGGAAAAGACCGGTCCCTTCATCGTTCACCTGAAGCGACTCACCATCAATGATGAAGAGATTAACAGCCTGAGCGAGGACTCGCCACTGACGCGAGAACTCGATGAAACCGACAAAATTGAACTTTCTTACTCCGAGGCACACTCGTTCAGTATCGACTATAGCGTCATCATGCCAGGCAACACCTCGACCATCAACTATCAGGTGTGGCTCGAGGGCATAGACCGCACGTGGCGCAACGTGGGCACCGAGCGACGTTTCTCGGGCTACAACCTGCCGCCGGGCACCTACACCCTGCACGTTCGTGCCAACAATAGCAACCGCGGTTGGGAGAACTGTCCGGAGAAGGTTATCACCATCGTGGTGGCCCCACCGTTCTACCGCTCCACCTGGGCCTATCTGTTCTATCTGCTTGTGTTTTTCGTGCTCGTAGCACTGACTCAGCGCCTGTTCAAGGTGCGCATGCAGGAGCGCAACGCCGTGCGCATTGCCAATATGGAAAAAGAGAAGCTCGAAGAACTTGACAAGGCTAAGTTTGACTTCTTCACCACCGTCTCGCACGAGCTGAAGACCCCGTTGTCGCTCATCATTGCTCCGCTGAAGAGCATGGCCAAGGAGACCATGAGCGAGGAGTCGCGCAACCATGTGAACATGATTATCAAGAATGCCAACAAGATGGAAGAGCTCATTGGCGAGCTGGTGACCTTCAACAAGATAGAGACAGACCATTTCTCGTTCTATCTGCAGAAAGGCAACCCGCTGGAATTTATCGAGCTTGGCATGGCCAACTTCTACGTGGCTTGTAATGAGAAAGGCATCAACCTGAGCGTCAGCACAGAGAACAATGGTGAGGAGGTGTGGTTCTCGCCCTCTTATGTAGAGCGCATCCTGAACAACCTGGTCTCTAACGCCATCAAGTTCACCCCGCAGGGCGGTAACATCACGGTCAACGCCTGCATCACCGTCAAGAAAGACAGCCCATACACTTACCTCTGTTTCCAAGTGAAAGACACCGGCATCGGCATTGTCAAGGAAGAACTGGAGAACATCTTCACCCGTTTCTATCAGACCAAGCGCGGTTTCAACACCAACAACAACGGTTGGGGCATCGGCCTGTCGCTGGTGAAACGACTGGTCGATCTGCATAAAGGCGAGATACAAGTGGACAGCACCGTAGGGCAGGGCAGCACCTTTACCGTCTGGATGAACGTGTCGGCCAATGCCTTCCCCGAAAAGAGCCTGATTACCGACGATAAGGTGATCAAGCCCATCGACCAGTATAAGTTTGCCCAGCCGGCCATCGTCGCCCCCACAGATAGTGTGCCGCTGGAACAGCATGAAGACAACGACCGCATGGCTATCATGATTGTCGATGACAATGCCGACCTGTTGCAGTTCCTGCGCGACTATTTCTCAAAAGATTATCATGTGATCACAGCCACCAATGGTAAGGAGGCGCTCCAGCTGGCACACGAGCAGCAGGTGCAGCTGGTCATCTCAGACGTGATGATGCCCGAGATGGACGGCATCGAGCTGTGTCGCACGCTGAAGGCCGACATGCAAACCTCCCATATCCCCGTCATCCTGCTCACAGCCAAGAGCGAGAGCAACGATGTGCTCGAGGGCTATCAGAGCGGTGCCGAGGCCTACGTCTCGAAACCCTTCGACCCCGACATCCTGCAGTTGCAGGTCAGCAATATCATGCAGTTGGTGGAGAAGCGCCAGAAGGAGATTGTAGATGCCGACAGTGCCGACATCGATGCCACCGACACGTTGGGCGAGCTCGACAAAGCCTTTGTGCAGAAAATGGCCGAGATTGTTGAGGCCAATCTGGCCAACAGCGACTTCTCGATTACCGACATCACCGAGGCGCTGGGCGTCAGTCGTAGTCTGCTGCACATCAAGATGAAGAATATCCTCAATATGTCCATGGGCGACTATATCCGCAAGAAGCGACTTGACAAAGCCTGTCAGATGTTGCAGAATGGCTATAACGTCTCCGAGACAGCCTACAGCACTGGTTTCTCAGATCCCAGCTACTTCTCGAAGACGTTCAAAAAGCACGTGGGTATGAGTCCTACCGACTATTGTAGCAAGAAAAATTAGGGCGAAATTCATTTTTACCTGAAATCTAAACAATATTACATATCAAATCCGTCGTTTAGGCGTATTTTTGCAGCGTTAAACCTAACAAATGGGAGTGTATTACTACCTAACAATAATAATATGGAACAAAGAAGATTTTCATGGAAAACTGTGCTGATGATGCTCTTCTTCATCCCTCTCGGGTTGCAGGCTCAGAGCGTGAAAGGCACGGTAACCGATGCTGAGACCAACGAACCACTGATTGGTGTCAGCGTCAAGTCGATTGACGGCAAGGGAATGGCAGTGACCGATTTCGATGGTAACTACTCTATCCAGGCCGGCAAGAACGAACGTCTGCAGTTTAGCTACATTGGCTATCTGCTGAAGACGGTGCCCGTGGGCAATAAATCAACCATCGATGTGGCCTTGTCGCCCGATGTTCAAACCCTGAACGATGTCGTGGTGATTGGTTACGGAACGCAGAAAAAGGCCGATTTGACCGGTGCCGTAGGCGTGGTCGATATGAAAGAGGCCGCCAAGACTGCTGCCACCAATATCTACGAGATGCTGCAAGGCCAGGTGCCAGGTATCTCTGTCTCTACCACCAGTCAGCCTGGTGTGATGAGTAAGGTGCAGATTCGTGGCGTCGGCTCGTTCAACACCGTTGGTCCTCTTTACGTCATCGACGGTATGATTGCCAACGATGCCAACCACCTGAACCCCAATGAAATTGAAACCATGCAGGTGCTGAAGGATGCTTCGGCGGCTGCCATCTATGGTGCTCGCGGTGCCAATGGCGTGATTTTAATCACCACCAAGCGCGGTAAGAAGGGCGAGCCCTCACTCGATGTGACCGCTACCTGGAGTGTTTCAGACATGCCTAAGAAGATAGACATGATGTCGGCCACCGACTTCATGAAATATAATGAACAGGCGTATATCAATGCCGGTGAGCAGTGGCCCGCCCATTATTATGCCGAGGACATGGTTGGAAAGTATATCCCCTCTACCGACTGGCAGAAGGCTAAGTTCCAGACAGGTTTCACACAGGACTACAACGTGATGTACCGTCAGGGTTCTGACAATGTCAACATGGCCATCGGTGGTGGTTATATGGATCAGACAGGTGTGATTGACGGACCAGACTATCGTCGTTTCACCGCTCGTATCAACAGCGATGCCACCTATGGCATACTGAAGATTGGCGAGAACCTGACCTTCCAGCACACCATTCACCACGAGACCACCGGCGGCGGCTTCTGGAATGCCCTGTCGATGCCTTCAGTGATTCCCGTTCGCGACCCGAACGAGGGTTCTGGTCGTGGCGGCTACGGTTATGGTGGCACCAACTTCCTGACCTACACCTCGAACCCCGTGGGCGAACAGGAACGCTATCAGGACCTGAGCATCAACAACCGTGCGCTGGGTAACGTCTATGCCGAGCTGAGCCTCTTCAAGCACTTTACCTATAAGATTAACTTTGGTATCGATGCATGGTTCGGTCGCCATAAGAACTTCGACTACGGTTATACGCTGCGCCTGAACTCGGTTGAAACGCATTTCACCAATGCCCTCTACGACAACCGCGACCAGCGTATCACCACTATCTTAGAGAACACGCTGACCTACCAGAACACCTTTGGCAAGCACAACCTCACCGTCTTGGCAGGTCACACCGCAGAGGATGTGAACTGGCACTGGCTCGAGGCCGTCGGCTACGACCAGAAGGTGCCCGGACTCGTTGAGATCGACCTGGCTGGCGAACAGCACAGTATGTCGGGCTCTGAGCAGCAGCGCCGTCAGTTGTCTTACCTCGGTCGTATTGACTATAACTACGATGGCAAATATCTGGCTCAGTTCAACTTCCGTTCGGACGGTAGCTCTAAGTTCGGTCCTAACAACCGTCGTGGCTACTTCCCCTCATTCTCGTTCGGATGGCGTGTTTCTGAAGAGAAATTCTTCGAACCACTGAAGCAGACCATCAACAACCTGAAGGTGCGTGCCAGCTGGGGTAAGGTGGGCGACATGCAGTCGCTGGGCAACTATGCCTATATTCCCAGCATCGACCATAGCGGTCCTTACGAGGGCTTCTACGCCATCTTCGGTCCTTCAAAGAATGAGACCGTGCTGAACGGTGCCACCCAGAGTGCCATGGTCAACGTGAACCTGGGTTGGGAGACGAAGACCACTACCAACATCGGTCTTGACTTCAATATGTTCAACAACCGCCTCTTCGGTACGTTCGAGTGGTTCACTGCTAAATCTACCGACCTGCTTCTGAACAAGCCACAGTCGTGGGCCACTGGCGTAGGTTCTATCTGGACCAACTTCGGCGAGATGCGTAACTCTGGTATCGAGCTGACCTTAGGTTGGCGCGACAAGGCCGGCGAGCTGGACTATAGCGTCAGCGCCAACGTATCGACCGTACGCAACGAGGTGCTCCGCATGGGTGAGTCTTATGTGATGGATGCTTACACCCGTACAGAGGTGGGCCGCTCTATCAGCGACTTCTATCTGATTCCTTTCGCAGGCATCTTCCAGTCAATGGACGATGTTTACGACCACACCACCACACTGGCCGACGGAACCATCAAGGTGATTCAGCCCGATGCTAAGCCTGGTGACGTGCGCTACGTGGATGTCAATGGCGACGGTGTGATTGATACCAACGACCGTACATGGAGCGGCAGCCCACTGCCTAAGTTCGAACTGGGTCTGAATGTCAGCCTGGCCTACAAGGGCTTCGACTTCAACATGTTCTGGGCTGGCAAGTTTGGCAACAAGATCTACAACGAGCTGCGCAAGAACCTGCTCAACTTCAACGTCGATAATATTCCTGCCGATGCTGCACCTTGGACATGGGACAACCCATCTACGGAGTATCCCCGCATGCTGGCTGGTACAACATCTAACAATATCGGTTATTGCGACCGCTTCCTGGAGAATGGCTCTTATTTCCGCCTGAAGAACCTGCAGTTGGGCTACACCCTGCCTGCTTCGCTCACGCAGAAAGCTTATATCCGCAAGGTGCGTGCCTATATCAGTGGCACCAACCTGCTGACCATTACCAAGTACAAGGGTTACGATCCTGACATCATTTGTAATAATGTCTATTCTCAGGGCATTGACAACGGACAGTATCCTTCTAGCCGACAGGTGAACTTCGGCTTGCAAGTTACATTCTAATAATAAGAAAGGAGCAATAACATGAAAAAGATTATAGCAAATACAATGATTGCGGCATCGCTGCTCACTGGAATGACTGCTTGCAGCGACGACTGGCTCTCACTGAGCGATCCTAACCTGGAGACTGCCGACACCTTCTGGCAGACCAGCGAACAGTTTAACGAAGGACTCACCGCTGCCTATTCTACATGGCGCCGCCCCGGCTACTTCAGCCGTTGGTTCCAGGTGCTCACCGTGCTGCGCGGCGACGAGGGCTGGAGCAACAGTCCTAACCCTGAGTTCATCGGCGATGCCAACTTCGTGATGTCTTCATACAACTACGACAGCAACGAGGGATTGAACCTGCCCTGGCAGGCTATGTACAACAGCTTGTACTATGTGAACCAGGTCATCGACAATATGAACGACCACGGTTACAACCTCTTCGAGAAGTCCGAGGCCGACAAGATTCTGGGTCAGGGTTACTTCATCCGTGCCGTTGCCTTCTGGTCTATCGCTGGTATCTATGGCAGTGGTCCTATCCAGACCAGCTCTGTGGGCAATGGTCCTATCGGCACACAGGAAGAGCTCTACAAGCAGGCATTGGAAGACTTCACCAAGGCTGCCGAACTGCTGCCCACCACTTGGCCCGCTGCCGAGGCCGGTCGAGCTACCAAGGGTGGCGCACTGGGCATGATGGCACGTATGAACATGCAGTTGGCTGGTATGAAGAGCCACCGTCCTTGGGATGCTGCCAACCAGGATCCCGCTGCTGCCAAGGCCTACTGGCAGGCTGCCAAGAAGAATATCGAGGACATCTTTGAATTGGGTATCTATGACCTGGTGCCCAACTGGATGGATAACTTCACCGAGGCCAACGAGAACAACAAGGAGTCTCTCTTCGAGATTAATTTTAAAGAGGGCACCATCAATGGTAAGGAAGTGGGCAACCAGCGTCCGAAGTTCCTAGGCCTCTATGCCGGTGCATCATCGGGCCTCTCTTGGGACGACGGTTCGGCACGTTCGTGGCTGCTCGACGAGTTCAACAAGGAGCGCGATAAGGATGGCAACATCGATATGCGTAAGTTCCACACCTTGTTCTATAAGGATGTCAACGAACCTCAGACCGTGACCGCCATCTACTATGGTAAGACCTGGGACGAGTGGAACAGCGTTGAGCCTTTCGCTAAGTCATGCTACTGGAAGAAGTACACCAGCGTTGAGAACGATCCTAGCGCTCAGGGTGAAGGCTATGTGACAGGTGTTAATATCCGTATTCTTCGCTTGGCCGACGTCTATCTGATGTATGCCGAGGTGCTCAACGAACTGGATGGCGACCGCGCCCTTGCCGTAGAATATATTAATAAGGTGCGCCGTCGTGTGAATATGAAGGACCTTTCAGCTAGTGACTACACCACCTACGACACACTGCTCGAGCAAATCAAGCATGAGCGCTTGGTAGAGCTCTGCGGTGAGTGCACACGCTGGTTTGACCTGGACCGTTGGGGCGACATCCACGATCAGGAGAAGATTAACAAGCTCGCCGAGCGCGATGCCGACTTCCAGACCTACCGATTGGGTATCAGTCACCTGTGGTGCATCCCCAACCATGAGATTAACAACTGGGAAGGATTGAAACAGAATCCTGGCTATTAAGAATTATGAATTAATTATTAAGAGTGAACAATTATGAAGAATATCATTAAATATATAGCTGCTGTTGCCTGCATGGGCGCTCTTGTTCCTGCCGGCATGACCAGTTGCACCGACATGGGAGGCGATGGTGTGGACTCCGTGATTTGGAACGGTAGTCAGAACCCCGACAACACCAGCTTCCACAACCCAGTCATCGAACCATCGGTCGAGGCAGGAACAGTGGTTAAGGGTGCCAGCACGTTTGTTGCCATCTCAAGCACCACTCAGTGGGCCAAGGGCCTCACAAACTATTGTCCTACGCTGTCGTCGACAAACCTGATGAACTGGACCGTGGCCAACGATGCTTTCGAGAAAACAGCCATTCCATCGTGGAACGACAGTCGTGTGAACTCTCTTTCTGTTGACTATGCTCGTGCCATCACAGGTGCCACCTATTGGATGTTCTACACTCTGGAGGGCGCAAATTCTATCGGTGTGGCTACTGCCACCACAGCCCAGGGTCCCTATACAGACCGTGGCGAGTTCATCACTGCTGCAGCAATCTCTTCTCAGAAGATCAGCGATCCCTTCTTCTTTGTAGTAAGTACGAAGTATTATCTCTGCTACACGGCTGATGATGGTTGTTATCTGCAGCCTGTCAAGCTGAACAAGAATACTGGTGCTTCTTTGAATGGTGCCCGCATAAAACTGACGGATGCACAGTTTAGCGATATTGCCATCATTCGCAAGGATGCCAACACCTACTATCTGGCAGGAACCGTCAACGCTGGTGGCGTGAAAGAGATCTACTATGCCAAGTCAAGCGAAGCCACTGGTCCATTCCTGGATAAGAATGGCAACGACCTGGCTAACGGCTCTGTTGGCGAACTGTTGGTGAAGGCTGGTAATGGGTTCGTCAATCCAGAGAATCCCATGCGAGGCTTTGTCAACTCAGATGCAAGTCACCTCTTTATAGCTTTCAATGCTACCGAGTCGGGTAAGGACTTAATGAAGAGTGGCTTTGCCCGTCGTCCCTTGTTTGTAGCTCCTGTTGAGATCGATGCAGATGGATGGTTGAAAGCCGCCGTTTCTGCCGAGAAGGGATGGAGTACTCCACGTTACGAATAACAATAATTATCAGAGCCGGGGCGCAGGCCTGAGCGCCAGCGCCCCACTCTAAAATACTAACTTAAACAAAAAATTATTATGAAAAAATTGTTTACTTTAATGGCCGCTGCCGGTTTGGCACTCAGCGCAAATGCTCAGCAAAGTATTACCATTGCTAGTGTTGACCAGGAATTGGCTAACGACTATGCTGGCGGTCTTGAAATTGACCTCGACAACGATGGTATTAAGGAGTTGATTTTCTCTGGTCAGCCTAACTCTGAAGTTGCCGGAAAGACGAAGCTTCTCGATTTGGAGGAGAATGAGTATGAGGTGGACCGCATCGCCTGGAAGCTGAAATGGAATGGAACAGCTTATGATAAGACAAAATTGGCTAATCAGACTGATCCTGCCCGTAAAGACATGTTGTTTGGCATTCGTGGAACCTTGATTCCAGCCGACTTCAATGGCGATGGCAATGTGGATGTGTTCATTGCTGCCGAGGGTTACGACTATACCGGTGTTTATCTGAACGACGGACAGGGCAATCTGACAAAGGATCCCAACTATAAGGTGCTTGATCAAGACGGCAATGAAGTAGAATGGTATCCTCGTTCTGTAGATGTTGCTGACTTCAATGCAGATGGTCTGCCCGACGTGGTAACCATTGGCTGGAGTGCTGTTAATCAGAACCGTCAGGCCAACGTGGGTGTGCTCATCAACAAGGGTAACGGCTCTTTCCAAAATCAGTTGGAAAAAGGTGTTGTTGGCAATGGTGATGGCGACTATGAGTTCGCTCTCTGCACCGTGAAGGCCTATGACCTGAACAACGATGGTCTGGCAGACTTTATGGTACAGGGCAACATTGACAACCAGAAGCAAAATGGTGTTGACGAAAAACAAAATCCTGTATATGTGGGTGACGATGCTTACCACCCTCAGACTGCTCAAGGCAAGAAGGTGAACCGCACATTTGCTGTTTATATGAACATGAGCGGGGATGGCGAGGTTGCCTTCTATGACATGGAACTGGCTGTTGGTGTTTCTCACCACTTTGGTAATGGTAACTTTGCCGTTGCCGACTTCAATAACGACGGTACACCTGACCTCTTCGTAACTGGTGAGTCTCCTGATGATGCAGTTACTGGCTGGGCTTACTTCCCACAGCTGCTCATTGGTAAGATTACTGCAGGTGAACTGTCATATACTGATAACACTAACTTTGTTGCTCGCGGCAAGGACATCCGTCCGCTGAACTCAACCAACACCGGTGTGCGTTCTATTGACTACAACGGTGATGGACTCTACGACCTGTTCCTCCTTGGCTGGACAGAGCAGATGCTTGACGGTTCTGACAATACTCAGTCTGGTTGGTTCCTCCCTGGAAGTGCTAACGGACTGACCTCATACCAGCGTATTCCCGGTGCTTCTGAGCAGGGTATCTTCTTCCTCGACAATGGTGTTGAGGGCGCTCTGAACTACACCTTCACTGGTTATCATGGCGATGCTTCTTACTTCCCTGGTGGCGAAGGTGGCTTCCCCGGTGGCCGTTCAATGGTCTTCACCAAGAATCCTTGGGAAAAGGCTGCACGTCCTGCTGCTCCTACAGCTCCTGCTGCACAGGTTGAGGATAATACCGTGGCACTGTCGTGGACTCCTGCAGCCACAGCTCAGAAGAACGTTACATACGAGTACTTCATCAAGGATGCTCAGGGTAAGATTTACAATGGTGCTACCTCATTCATTGGTGGCGACAAGGACGGTGTGCGCAAGGTGCTCCGCGAGGGTAATGCCTTTATGAACACTAATCTGACCCTGAACAATATCCCTGCTGGCGAATATACATGGGGTGTTCAGACCGTTGCTGCCGACCTGCAGGGTTCTACCTTTGCTACTGGCACATTCACTGTTACCAAGCAGCTGGATGGTATCAGCAATATGAACCAGAAGGCAGCTGTTGCCAACATCTTTACCATCGACGGTAAGCGTGTGGCTGCTGCCCAGAAGGGTCTCAACATCGTGAAGATGTCTAATGGCGAGGTTCGCAAAGTCATGAAGTAATTATTTTCAAATAAGAGTTAGGGTGGGAGAGCGTCTCCCACTTTAACTCTTTTTCTACAAAACAATATAAACCGAACTCATATGAAGAAACTATTGCTGTCAGTCATGATGATGATGGTGCTGGGCGCAGCTTCAGCAGTGGCACAGACCGTCATCCCCGTAAAAGTAGATCAATATCCACCGCTGAAAGCCGTTGCAGAGACGGTCACTGTAGATGTCTCGCAAGGTGCCATCACCGTGGGTAGCGACGTCAGCGTGGAAGGTGGCGACGGCTCCTACACTTATCTCTGGACCAATGCTGCCGGACTGCAGGTGGGCAACCAGAAGACTTACGAGATTAATCATTGGGGTAACTATTATCTAAAGGTGACCGATGGTCACGGCTGTCAGGTCAGCGTGATGTTCACTGCTACCGACCCAGCAGGCATAGCTGCCACCGATATTCAGGATGTACAACAAATCAAGCTCTTCGACTTGAAGGGCCGTCTGGTTAAGAATACTCGTTCAATTACAACATATACCGATGGACTCCAGAATGGCACTTATGTGCTTTGTCGTATCTATGCCGATGGCACCGAGTCTGTCCAGAAAATCACTGTTAAAAAGTAACTCATGATGAAGACAAATAAATCCCTCCTCATATCTCTTCTCGCCCTGCTCGTAAGCATGGGCATTCAGGCTCAGCGCACCATCACCAGTTATGCACGTAGTGGCGTGAAGACTACACTTAGTCTGGCATGGAACACCGACAACTATGGCACTATCCAGTGGCAGCAGTCTGCCGACCAGGGAAAGACGTGGACCAACATCAGTGGCGCCACCAGTCGTGAGTACGTGGTGACACCTTCGGCCGACACCTATCTGCGTGTGATGGTCAGTGGCGATGAGGCTTGCGAACCACTCACCGAGACCCACATCATCAAGGTGTTCACCTTCAGTGTGAGCCTTACACAGACATTGAGTCATGAGGCAACCTTCGAGGTGAACAACCTTACAATCGATCCATCGGCCGTAGCCGAATATGGCTTCTGCTATAACTATAGTGGTGTGAACCGCAACTATCGCAGCATGCAGCACGTGGCCGTGGGCCAGCAGTTGCCAGGTCAGTCGTTCGAGGCTACTTGTCCAGGCTTGTTGCCCAACAAAACTTATAGCATCCGTTTTTATATCAAGACCACGGACGGCTCGTTCGTTTATGGACCGGGTAAGTTGGTAAACACACTGCCAGGACTGGAGTGGAACAGTGAGGATTGGAACATCACGAAGAACATGCTTCAGGCAACTTTCAAGCTCTCTGGCTATGTGGGCGCCAAGCCGACGTTGAAGTTTGAGTACGGCACGGATAAAAACGATATGAGCACGGCCACTATATTAACGGCCAATGCAGATACGCATAATTACAAGTCAATTCTGCTGAGAAGTTTGCAGCCTGGCACCACTTATTACCTGCGTGTCACTGCCGATGTGGATGGCGACGAGCAGGTCATTGAGAAGACAGTTCGCACCCTGACCGACTATAGCACCTACGAGGTTGACCAGACGGTCAAGCCAGCCGCCCACCGCATTTCGTGGAACGACCGTAAGACGGCTATCCAGCTGAACCCCTCAGACATTCAGGCCGAGTACCCCCGCATGCTGCGTGTCAGCAAAGATACGCTCATCCTCACCTATCATGGTGGCGATGGTACTGGCAGCGTGGACCACTGGCACGACATCTATATCCATCACTCTTACGACAATGGTAAGACATGGACTGCCCCCGAGAAGATTCTCGACAAGACCAAGACATGGCTGTCTCATGGCTGGTATCGCTTCACGAATGCCGACATGGTGAAGCTGCAGAACGGTTGGATCCTGATGACGTGGTCATCGAATGCCAATCCCGAGACCAACGACAACTGTCAGGTGCTGGTCATGATCTCAAAAGACGGCGGCGAAACCTGGGGCGACCCCATCACGGTGCTGCGTGGTCGTGTGTGGGAACCACAGATTGTGCAGTTGCCCGGCGGCGAACTGGAGCTGCTCGTGTCAAGCGAGAAACAATGGTGGGGCACTGGCGGCAATCTCAATCAGGAAATCGTGGTGTCGCGCTCTACCGACAATGGCGAGACATGGACCGCACAAAAGCGTGCCAGCTATAACCCCGGCAAGCGCGATGGTATGCCTGTGCAGGTGATGCTGCAGGGCAACAAGGGTATCCTGTTCAGCTACGAGAGCATTGGCAGTGGCAACAACCCCTCTATCTCTTGGCGTCCGCTCAACGGTGAGTGGGATAGTGCCGACTGGGACGAGCAGGTCGATGATCGTCGTTGGGTGGCAGAGCCCATCCGTGGCGGATGTGCCCCCTATGCCTTGCAGTTGGAAACCGGCGAGGTGGTTGTTATGGGACACTTGGATCAGAATGGCGATGTGTGGCAGACCAACCGTCTGAAGGTTTGTGTGGGCGACAATACCGGTCACAACTTCAAGTACACCACCATTCCTTTCTCGTCGCTGCCACGTGGCGAGGGTGCATACTATGGCTCGCTGTTCCAGAAGGATAGCGACACCATCTGGCTGCTCTACTCTCACAGCTATTACAATGGCTCTACCTGTACCAAGAACACGGTGGAGCTGCTCGAAGGCAAGATCGTTGCAATTCAATAATGATTATATAATAAACTGATTTTATGAACTACAGATTTGCTTTACTCTCGTTAGCTGCTGCTTTTGCCATGCAGGGCGCAGCACAGCGTTTCTACATTAGTATTAAGAAACCAGGCAACAATGCTGTCACCTATCATCTCTCTGAGCAACAGGGACAGCTGAAGGCAGCCAAAGATCTGCCCTTGACCATTACAAAAAATGTGAAGCAGGAAGGCGAAAGCCAGTTGCTTACCATCACTTTCCAGGCCAAGGATCAGGTGTACTTCAACTTCGGTGCGATGCTCCCCACGGAGTTTGCTACCGACGATTGCGACTTCTACCTGCCCGGTTTCTGGTATCACAAGAACCTTCGTTCGCCTAAGGAGGCACCATCGTTCCACACCTCAAAGAGCTGGAACGTGCGCGAAGACCGTCTGTCGTCGCCCCTCACCGGTGTGTTCGATGCTAAGAGTGGCAGCACCCTGACTGTGCTGCGCCAGCTGGACGCCCCCGTCGAGGCACTCACCACCCATCAGGAGGGTGAGGTCATCGTCAGCGGCAAGACTTCGCTGGGCTATCTGGGCTTCGACAATGCCACAGGCAAAGCCAGCCTGACCTTCGGCTATCCTTATATGGAGACGCCCAAGCGCTACATCCGCAAGCTGACGCTGACAGCTCCCATTCAGGCTTTTGCTTGTCTGGAGAAAGGCGAGAAGCAGAGCGTCACCTGGGTCATCACCCGTGGCCAGGCTAAGGACTACGGACAGTTTGTGGCTGATACCTGGAACTTCTGCATGGACGAGATCAACCCTCAGCCCATTCAGCCGCTCTACACCGCTGACGAGATGAAAGCACAGCTGTCTAACTATTTTGCCAAGGGCTATGTTGACAAGTATGCCTTGAAGTATCACTCAGGCCACGGCCTGCGCTGCGACGACTGTATCCCCGTAGATCATGTGCAGCTGGGCTTCTGCGGTCGTGTGCTGCTCAACGGCTTCAATGCCTTGGAGTATGGCGAACAGCACGGCAATGCCACCTTCGTCAAGATGGGACAGGATATATTCAACAGTTGGCTGCAGCACGGTTTCACCGCTCGTGGCTACTTCAAAGAGGATATGCACATTGCTCATGGCATCCCTGCCGACAAGGACTGCATCCACAGCATCCGTCAGCAGTCAGAGGCTGTCTATGCCGTGCTGCACTACCTGGCTTACGAGAAGAAGCAGGGTCGCCAGCATAAGGACTGGGAGGTGAAGATGCGCACGCTGCTCAACCAGATGTTGCAGTTGCAGAAGGCCGACGGTAGCTTCCCCCGCAAGTATCGCGACGACCACAGCGATGTTGACGCCTCGGGCGGTTCTACCCCCAGTGCCACCTCAACACTGGTCATGGGCTATAAGTTCTTTGGCGACAAGCGCTACCTGGCTGCTGCCAAGCGCACCATCGACTACTTGGAGAAGAACATCATCTCTAAGAGCGACTATTTCTCTTCTACCCTCGATGCTAACTGCGAGGACAAGGAGGCTGCCATCAGCGCCGTCACCGCCACCTACTACATGGCTATGGTCACCAAGAAGCAGGAGCGTCAGCACTACATCGACCTGTGCCAGAAGGCTACCTACTTCGCTCTGTCATGGTACTACCTCTGGGATGTACCCTTTGCTAAAGGACAGATGCTGGGCGACCTGGGCTTCAAGAGCCGTGGCTGGAGCAACGTCTCTGTAGAGAACAACCACATCGACGTGTTTGTATTTGAGTTGCCTCACATCGTGAAGTGGCTGGGCGAGGAGTTGCGCGAACAGCGCTTCACACAGGCCTACAACCTTATCTACTCATCGCTCAACCAGCTGTTGCCCACACCCGAGCGCCTCTGCGGCATCGGCGTACCGGGCTTCAACCCCGAGGTGGTACAACACACCAACTGGGACTACGGTCGCAATGGTAAGGGCTTTTATAACGACATCTTTGCCCCCGGCTGGACCGTTGCATCGCTGTGGGAGATGTATAGCCCCACCCGCACCTCGTCGTTCCTGACCACGAAGAAGTTCTAAGTGAACCTCGTCATATCATTGCAGAGAGGATGCGCCCTAGCGCATCCTCTCTTTGTATTTATTTATTTTTCGCAAATTCTTGCTTCATGTGAAAAAGTTATATATATTGATGCGGCATCAATATACATAACAAAGAGGCAATGAGCACAAGGGGAATGAAGTGAATTCCACGAATTCATTCAAAAACTGAAGTGAACCCTAATGATCACTCATCCCTGTTGCAGACTATATATTAATTTTCGTGTGTTCTATGCTGAAACTTCGTTCGTTAATTAACTATAAATATTTACATTTCTTTTGTATGTTTCTTGTTGGCAATCACCTAATTTTATATATTTGCGACATCAATTCAATAAATAAATGACATAAACCTAAAATGTAAGTAACAATGAATACCTCGTAGCTAAGATATTCAAGCACACCTTCACTCAGGGCTTACTTGAAGGCATCCAAGGCGGTAATGCTTTCCATGGCATGATGATGGGAGCTGTGTCCTCCTTAGGGAACCACTATATCAATGTGAATGGAAAAATTTTGGGAGAAGTTGGCAAAATAGCAACAAGCGCAGTGCTTGGCGGAACGGTATCGGAGATAGGCGGAGGTAAATTTGCGAACGGAACTATTACGGGAGCATATGCTATGTTGTTTAATGATTTGATACACAAATATCAAAAGAAAAGAACTATTACATTAAAATATTTGGGTCAAGTTGCATTTGATAACAAACCAGCAACATCAGCAAACATTGCCTTTGTTATTAAGGTAAGAATAACAGAAACGCATTATGTCAATGGTGATATTTCTATAGATGGTATTGCTTTCTCGCTGTCAAGTGGAAATGATTACGACATACATCCCGCATTACAAATGAGAATTGAAGCAGACGATACCAATATGATATATAAATTTACGAAGCAATATTACGGGACGGAACTGACTTCATATCCTTATACAACTATGGGTGAGATCCACACTCCTGTTATTAATTATTCTCAATATAAGAACGTTAATGTTCATCTAAAACCGTCATGGAGCGTGTCCCATTCTGGTATGGGAAGAACAACTCCAACTCTTGTTGGAACAATCGGGGTGGTTCCCATTAATTTAATTGCAGGAAAAAGTTATAAATTGAAATAATATGAATGTGATGAAACAAACACTAATAATAGTACTTCTGATAGCAAGTGCTTGTTCGCATAGACAAGGGAACACAGAATGTTCATGGAAGGAATTTGAAAGCTCTGTGGATAGTTGTATGGCAGGTTTTCAAGATTCTAACGATACGGCATACATTAAACATGCTATTTCACTATGTGACGAAATTCTTTCAGGAAGTACGTCAACTGAGCAAAGGTATTCTGTGCTGAGGACAAAAGCAAATCTTCTAGGAACAATTGGTATGCTTGTTGAGGCCTTTGAAGTCCGTGGAGAATCTGTTTGCTTATTGGACACTTTGAACATTGAAAGGCTGGAATATATGTCAATGAAAAGTCGTCTGGAGGGTGATAACGTTACTGCCAATGTTTATCTTCACAAGGCTGTTTCCGAATGCGAGAAAAATAAAGACGACGAAGACATGGTATTACGAGAAGCTACATGCTATATATTGATGGGTAAAAAAGATATGGCGAAAGATGTGATGATGCGATACATAAATGGTCATACTAGTTCTGCGGTAAGTTACGCATTAGATGATTTTGATGGTTACATATCTCAAGTTGAAGAAGGCGTAGAAGTATTGTCGAAGGCATGGCAATCGAATAAGAACCTTTGCCCACGTACCCCAACAGTTGAATAAATGACATAAACCTAAAATGCAAGTATTAATGAAAACAAGTGTTTTATGAAAAGGTGATAATTGCATAATTTTGAAAAACATGAGAAGAATAAATATTAGAATGCCTCAATTATACATATTAGTGTTTTTGCTTGCAATACTATCATCTTGCAGCCGTGTGGAGGAAAAAGGTGACGATGATATACATCCCGAATTCGTATTGAACAATGCGGATTTGGAGCAAGCCATACTTGAGTATCAGCAACGCATATTTGCAGACAACCAAAAGCGAATGGCAAGAGGCGATTCTGTTTATGTGAATGTCTTTGCAAAAGGAATCAATGATAGTATCACAAGATACATATTGTTCCCAGAAGCGAATGGCTATAGCCTTATATTTAATACTCCGTATTTTGTATATAAGGTTGGTGGACATCATGTATTTTTCACCTTTCGAGGTGCCCGTTTTGGATATAAGGAAAAGGAACATGTCCATAAACTTTCGGAAGAGTCTTATGAAGCACAGCTAAAGAAATTCTTTCCCAATGAATATAGGGAAATGCATTCCAGTAAGTATCGGCTTCATTCTTATTACTTGTATGAACCAGAGAACTGCTATCTGACATTTCTCTATGACAGTTTGATTGATAAGACATATAAGCGTGGTGCAGATTTTGATAAGATTCTAATCCACATTAGCGGGAAGGATGTGTATATGTGATGGGAGCGTGATGTTCCTCTGGTCTTTGCAAGAAATCCGCATCGGTCCTCGACAAATGTCACGCGTTAGTGGACTAAAATACTCTGTTACATTCTTCAAGTGGCGTTGGAAGCTCGTTGCAAATAAATACCGGGCAACAGATATATAAGGTACGTTTGTTGAAAAATATAAAATAGAATATTATATGGATATTGAAGCATGTTTGGATATTTACTGTGATCCTTTCTATCATGATTTTTATGGTATAAATCATCAAATGACCAATGATGAATTATTGCGTGAACAATCAAGAGATTTTTTACTTAACTTTGCTTTAAGCGAGTCAGAATACAAAAACCAGTGTATTCCTATTCAACAAAGAATTTTCAGATGTTTACCTGAAAAACATTTTGATATTAGTTCAATGTCCCTTTCAGATATAATGCTTAAAGATTTCAAGTTTTTTGCGTATTATTCTGCACCATTGTTTTGGAAAGAAACATATGAACAAATACGAAGAATTTGTGAAGAAAGTGGTGATAATTATATTTTTATTGTAGAGGAGGAATGTTGTGAGAGAAATCCAAAAGTTGCATTTAAATTGAAAATCCCTGTCAGTAAATCATGGGACGAATTGAAAAATGGCGGATATATTTCCGACGTATTATTTAATATGTTCAATCATAACTACTATGTGTTTGGTGACAGTGGTAAGTGGGGGAAATGGTGTGATTATGATAATGATTATATGGATTATGAAGTCTTTGGCTACCAAAATGAATCTCCTCACATTTTACAGTATAAGGATTACTTCTCTAACTATATAACGGAGGATGTTATTCCTGGACTGAAGATTTAAAACACACCTTCACTCAGGGCTTACTTGAAGGCATCCAGGGCGGCAATGCCATCCATGGTATGATGATGGGAGTGGTTTTGCAACATCATAGTTCTGCTTTCGTCTTGTTATAGCTTTACTTTTGCCCTGCCATAGCTTTACTTTTGTGCTGTCATAGCTTTACTCTTGATGCTATTCTAGCCCCTGGATGAGTCGTTTCTAGCCCCTAGAATGGTGCTGTCCAGGGGCTAGAATGAGGTTTTCTAGGGGCTAGATTGCCATCAATAGTTATGCTTTTGCTGGTTAAAAGAGGAACTTTTGACTTGCAAGAGTAAGGCTCTTAGGTCGTTATAGCGGTGCTCCGAGATAAAAAAGAGATGAATTGTGAGGTTTATCGGAATTTTTATTTATTTTTGCAACCAGAACTATTAACTTTATATTGACGACTATGGAACAAGGATCTTTTGTAGAGATATGTGGATATATAGCCACTATTTGTATGGTTCTGGGCTATCTGCCTCAGGCCATCACCACGATTCGTACCCGCAATACCGATGGCATTGCACTGCCCACCTTTCTAATGATGGGTATTGGCGGCATTGCTTTCATGTTGCAGGGTCTGCTTCACGAGCCCGACATCATCTGGTCGCTGTTTCTCACCAATCTGGTGACGAGCACATGTAGTCTTATCGTGTTTGCCATCAAGATGTATAACGACTACTTCAAATAGCGCATTTAGAAACGACACATCGTCAACACCCCTGAAGGCTGCTGTCCACAACGGACGACAGCCTTTTTTTTGTCGCTGCCTGATAGGCATACTGGGGCAGGATTACTTAAAAATAATGAGTGGGGAAAGCTCAGTGTGGCTACGTAAGTTTTCTTTTTCATTGTTTTTGTGTATTAAAAAAAATCCCGAAAGCCATGCGATGTGCTTCCGGGATTTTATAATGAGATTTACCAATAACTATTTCTCTTTCTTAGGCAGGTGGAATCTGTATTTGTTGGTGAACAGCTCCCTCACGGTGTTGATCTCGAGGAACTTGGTGCCGCCACACTCACCAACATTACCACTCAGATAGGCAATCTTGTCGTCGTCTTCCAGATAGCCCTTCTGGCGCAGCATGCGCACAGCAGCCAGGAAAAGCTCTTCGCTGTCAATGTGTTCCTTCTGATAGACGGGGATCACGCCGTAGCTGAGGTTGAGCAGACGCTGCACCTTTTCGTGATAGCAGATGGCCAGCACGGGATTGGGACCACGGAAGGCAGCCAGCGAACGGGCGGTGAGACCCGTGGTACAGTCGGTGATGATGCCCTTTACGCCGAGTTTCTCGGTGGCCTCGATAGCGCTGTGAGACATGAACTCGCGGATGTCGCAATCGGCAGACAGCGGAATCTCGATGTCGTTCTCGCGCAACTTGTCGCGCTCGGCCTGCTCGGCAATCTGTGCCATCGTGGTAACGGCCTCGATGGGGTACTTACCGCTGGCGGTCTCGCCCGAGAGCATCAGCGCATCGGTGCGGTAGTAGATGGCGTTGGCAATATCGGTGACCTCGGCACGGGTGGGTCGAGGATTCTGAATCATGGAGTGAAGCATCTGTGTGGCCACGATAACGGGCTTCTTGGCCTGCACACACTTGCGGATGATGCGGCGCTGAATGCCGGGGATGCGCTCGATGGGTACCTCGATACCCAGGTCGCCACGGGCAATCATGATACCGTAGGATGCCTCGATAATCTCGTCGATGTTGTCCACACCCTCCTGGTTCTCAATCTTTGAGATAATCTTAATGTCAGAATCGTAGGCATCGAGAATAGCCTGTACAGCACGTACGTCGGCAGCAGAGCGAACAAATGAGTGGGCAATGAAATCAATGTCCAGTTCGATGGCCAGCATGATGTTCTTGCGGTCTTTCTCGGTCAGTGCAGGCAGGTCGATATGAATGCCTGGCACGTTGACGCTCTTGCGCGAGCCCAGCACACCGTCGTTCTTGACTTGGGCCATGATCTGAGGACCACTGATGCCAATGACCTGCATGTCCAGTGCGCCGTCGTCAAAGAGTATATGACAGCCTTCATGCACATCGGCAGCGAAGTTCTTATAGGTGACGTTCACAATGTCGTGGGTGGTCTCCATCTCCGGACGGCCAAAGATCTTTACCACGTCGCCCGTCTTATAGTGGATGGGCTCTGCACATGCGGTGGTACGTACTTCGGGACCCTTGGTGTCAATCATGATACCGATGTGGTGACTCACCTCGCGCACGTTCTTTACAATCTGACGGATGCCCTCTTCTGGAGCGTGCGCAGTGTTCATGCGAACAACGTTCATACCTGCGTTAAAGAGCGAGCGTATGAACTCTGTATCACAACGTCTGTCGCTGATAGATGCTACAATTTTAGTCTGCTTCATATAATCTTTTTACCATTATACCTGAATTCGACTGCAAAGGTACAAAAGATTTCTGAAATAACGGTGTGCGACAGGTAATTATTTGATATATTTTAAGCCGTTTTTGAACAAAAAACTGGAAACATCCTTGTGAAGGCAAACGAATGCATAAAAAGTTTGTTGCCAATAGTTTTGCGTTTACAATTATAAGTTGTAACTTTGCGCCAGAATTCAAGGGGTGCCGGGGCCTGTTGGCCGGCTGAGATGATACCCTCTAAACCTGATGCGGGTTATACCGACGTAGGGATGGAATTGACAGCTAGCACAAGCACGTACCCCTGTAACTTGAATATAATAACATAAAGAAAAAAGGATGAAAATGATTCTTTTGGGATTAACTGCATTCATGGCTGTGAATGCAATGATGGCCGAACCTGTTGATTCGCTGAAGATGGAGCAACTGCATGAAGTGGTTGTGAGTGGTGTACGTACGCAGAAAAACGCCCCCTATGCGGTGGCAAATGTCAAGCAGAAGGAGCTGAGCGCTTTCTCTTCTTCGGGACGTGAGCTGCCTTTCTTGTTTGCTCGTACGCCGGGTGTTACTGCCTGGAGTGAAAATGGTATGGGCACAGGTACTACGAAGTTGGCTATTCGTGGTGCAGGCGATTCGCGTATCAACGTGACACTGGATGGCGTGCCTCTCAACTCGCCCGAGGACCAGTGTGTGTTCTGGGTAAACATGAACTCGTATGCTTCGTTGCTGGGATCGGCACAGATTCAACGTGGCGTGGGCACCTCGACCAATGGCGATGGCGCCTTTGGCGGAACGGTGGCGCTGCAGTCGAAGGCACCATCGATGAAGGCTGGAGCTGAGTTGAACACCTCTTTTGGTAGCTATGATACGTATAGTATAGGTGGCACTTTCACAACGGGCCTGATGTTCAACCATCTGGTGGTGGACGGCGCCTATCATACCACAGGTACTGGGGGCTATGTGCATGGCACCGCTGGTCGTTCGGGTTCTTACTATGGCGGCCTGACCTGGTTGAACGACCGACTGCAGATCAGTTATAAGCATTTTGGTAACTTTGAGAAGACGGGACAGGCCTGGAATGGTGTAACGCCTGGTGACGGTGACCTGTCGTTGATGGACGGCACCTGGGGCGCCAATACCGGTATCAAGGACTATGCCGATCTCTACAAGGCTGGGCTGGGACGATACAACGACTTGTATGAACACATGGTGAACATGGGTAGCGAGTTTGCCCGCGATGCCGAGGGTCGCTACATCACGGAGCGCTACCAGTTGAACAACGGTAGGTTGTGGGATGGTGCTACGGACAACTTCTGGCAGGGTCACAACATCCTGAGCGGTGCCTTCCAGTTGTCTGACCGCTGGGCTGCTACGCTGACAGCACACTATACCCATGGTCACGGTTACTATCAGGACCTGAAGTATAATAAGAAACTGGCTAAGTACGGACTGGAGCCTTTCTTCGATGCACAGGGTAACCAGGTGAAGACAAGTACTTTTATCCGCAAGAAAGGCATGAGTCAGGATGCCTATGGTGCACTGGGTAACGTGAACTATAAGGACCTGCGTTGGAATATCATTGGCGGCTTCTCTCTGCAGCAGTTCAAAGGCGATCACTACAGTCGTCTGCTCTATGCCGAGAATCAGGAGTTGCATGATGCCCGCATTGGTCGCGAGGGATACGACATGAACTACTCGGAAGCAACGAAGAACGATGCCAACGTCTATCTGAAGGCGGCTTATGAATTTGGCAGAAACTGGAGTGCCTTTGCCGATGTGCAGTATCGCTATGTGGGCTATAAGACGGATGGAACAAACGATGCGTTCTATACCAACGGAGCTGGCAAACTGGTGGCTCAGCAACTGGATGTTGACGAGACTTACAATTTCTTCAATCCCAAGGCTGGCGTGAGCTACAACAACGGTCCGCATCATGCCTATGCTTCGGTGGCTATGAGCCATCGCGAGCCAGAGCGTAATAACTTCACGGACAACTATAACTATCCTTTCCCCAAGGCCGAGCAGGTGATAGACTATGAGATGGGTTATAACTACTCATCACGTCGTTTTCGTGGTGGCGTGAACTTCTACTACATGGACTATAAAGACCAGTTTGTGAAAACGGGTGCCATGAGCGATATCGGCGAGGCGCTGACCACCAATATCAAGGACTCTTATCGCATGGGTGTGGAGCTGACTGCTGCCTGGGACATCTGTCCGCTGCTGACCATCGAGGGTAATGCGGCGCTGAGTCAGAATAAAATCAAGGACTTCGACGAGGTGGTAGAAGTGGACTGGCATGGCGTGGAGACCTTCCACTACGACAACTCAACACTGGCTTGTTCACCATCGGCCGTGCTGAATGGTTTTGTGGACTTCCATTATAAGGGCTTTAAGGCTACTTGGCACACCAACTATGTGTCGCGTCAGTATCTGGACAATACCGAGTGCCGCGACCGCTCACTGCCTGCCTATACCTTTAGCAACCTCTACCTGAGCTACACGTCGAAGGTGAAAAAGGTGGCTCCGCTGAAGGAGGTGGAACTGGGACTGACCTTCAACAATGTGTTTAATGCTCACTATGCTACGGCAGCCTATGTCTATTCTTGCATAGCCAGTGGCGATCATCCCAACAACAACCGCTACTATCAGATTTATTTCTTCCCCATGACCACGGGAACGGCTATGGCTAACCTGACGCTGCGATTCTAACAGAAAATGATGGTTTTAGACTATATACAGACACACCAGCTCGAGTGCTTCTCTATGGCACTGGGGCTGGTGTATCTTTGGTGCGAGTATCGTGCCAGCATCCTGCTGTGGTTCGTGGGCATCGTGATGCCACTTGTGGATATCGTGCTCTATTGGCAAAACGGACTGTATGCCGACTCGGTGATGGATGGCTACTATGCGATAGCTGCCATCTGGGGTTTCTGTATGTGGCAGTGGGGGAAAAAGGAAGGAGCGAAAGTCTCTGGAGGAAAGGAGGAACACTTGGAGATAGGCCATTTTCCTATCGCTAAGCTGCTGCCCGTGGCACTGGCTTTTGTGGCTATCTGGGCAGTGGTGTGGTTGTGGCTGACGTACGGCACACCGTCGAACGTGCCTATCAGCGACAGCTTTGTCAATGCCCTGAGCATCATCGGCCTGTGGGCATTGTCGAAAAAATACATCGAACAATGGTTCATCTGGGTGGTGGTGGATGCCATCAAGGTGGCACTCTATGCCTATAAAGGTATCCCGGTGAAGGGCAGCTACTATGCCATCAGTGTGGTGATAGCCGTGTTGGGCTATCTGAAATGGCGTCGTATGATGCAGAAACGGGCTGCTAACCCAACCACTTGCTGAGTCTGTCAAGTGCAATCTCGGTCTGTTCGTGGCTGTTGAATGCTGTCAGACGTACATAGCCTTCGCCACTGGGACCAAACCCTACGCCCGGGGTACATACCACATGGGCTCCATAAAGCATCTCTTCGAAGTAGCGCCAGGATGAGGCTCCGTTGGAAGTCTTCATCCAAAGGTAGGGCGCGTTCTGTCCGCCATAGACCTCGACACCCAGTTTGGTGAGCACGTCTTTCATGTGGCGCGCATTCTCCATATAGTAATTGATGGTCTCGCGGACCTGTTGCTTGCCTTCTGCCGAATAGGTGGCTTCGGCGCCTCGCTGGGTGATGTAGCTAGTGCCGTTGAACTTGGTGCACTGGCGGCGGTACCACAGTTGGTTCAGGTGGATGCGCTCGCCGCTGAGTGTTGAGGCTGTCACCTCGTGGGGTACCACGGTATAACCACAGCGAAGACCGGTAAAGCCGGCTGTCTTTGAGTAACTGTGAAACTCGATGGCGCACTTACGGGCACCTTTTATCTCGTAGATAGAGTGGGGCACGTCGGCATCTTGGATGTAGGCTTCGTAGGCAGCGTCAAAGAAAATAAGGGCATCGTTGTGCAGGGCATAGTTCACCCACTGACGCAACTGCTGCTTGTTGAGGGCAATGCCAGTGGGGTTGTTGGGATAGCACAGGTAGATAATGTCCACACGCTGCTTGGGTATCTGAGGGATGAAGTTGTTGTCTGCGGTGCAGGGAATATAGAAGACGTTAGACCAGCGCCCGTCCTCTACCGTACCGGCACGCCCGATCATCACGTTGGAGTCGATATAGACGGGATAGATGGGGTCGGTGACACTGATGCTGTTGTCCCAGCGAACCAGTTCCTGAATGTTGCCGGTATCGCTCTTGGCACCGTCGTTGACAAATATCTCGTCGGCATCTAAGTGGATGCCACGTGTCAGGAAGTCGTGTTTCAGAATGGCATCGCGCAGAAAGTCGTAGCCCTGCTCGGGACCGTAGCCGCGAAAGCCTTCCTCTGTGCCCATCTCGTCGACGGCGAGGTGCATGGCTTGGCGCACGGCAGGACAGAGTGGCTGCGTCACATCGCCGATGCCTAAGGTGATGACGTTGACGCGCGGATTCATGGTGCGGAAGACTTTCACCTTCTTTGCAACGTCTGCAAAGAGGTAGTTGTTGGGCAGCTTTAGGAAATGTTCATTGACTAATGCCATAAGCGGTCTGACTCTATAATAAACAATGATGGTGCAAAGGTACGAAAAAAATCTCGTTTCTTTGCACCAATCTTATTTAATTTGTGTTGTGTTGCGACGGGATTTGTGGGGCAGAACCGAGGTTCTTGGTTGCAAAATTACTCAGTTTTATACAAGAATGGGATGAACGGCGTGTTCTTTTATCTTAAAAATGGCAATAAGTATCAAAGTGTAATAAACGATTATCGCGCTTCTTACAATCCGAAAGGATAATATGGGTAAAATATAACAAATCGTAAATATGTGGAGAATTATTGTTCTTTTATGGGGACGGATAAAGGGTAAAAAGCCAAGGTGATATGGCTAAGATGATATGAAGATGATAAAAATACAAAAATTCTATAAAAGATTTCTTGGTGTAATGAATAATAGTTACCTTTGCACCAAAACTAGATGATGAGTCTTGCATTGTTACATAGGATACCTTCCCGATTGCTTTTCTTGTTCTGCTCTTTGTTGAGTTGGACGGGTATATGGGCTCGGAAGGGCAATGACGACCAAGAGATGGAGATGCGTTCTCGTTCGGCGAGAGATGTGTCAAGTTCGGCGAGAGATTATCCGGAAGGTCTGGAAGACTTGGACGATACGCCGACCAGTCTTTGGGACACTATGGCGTCAAACGCCACCGTGGAACTAATAATCTGGTTGGTTGTTTTGGTGATAGCATGTTATGTATTTGGAAAAATTTGGAAAGGCTGTAGCTATTTATTGATATTGTATGCAGCGATTATGTACTTTATATACATTAATGACTAGGTTATTATTTTCTTTTTTCTTTTTGGTATCCGCGATGGGCATGAGTGCTCAGGGTATGGTGCGCGGATTCGTAGCCGACAAGCAGACCGACGAGGTGCTGCAGTTTGTCAATGTACGCGTGACAGACGCTAATGGTAAGTTAATAGGTGGTGGAATGACCGATGAAAAGGGTTATTTCGGAGTGAGTGGACTAAAGGATGGCGAATATAGCCTGCAACTGTCGTTTGTGGGCTATAAGCCTGTGAACAGAACGTTTCAGATAACGCCTCAGAAGCGTACAGCTCACTTCAATCGTGTGTTTATGGCGGTGGATGCGCAGACGCTGAAAGAGGTGCAGATCACTGGTCAGCGTTCGCAGATGAAGCTGGAGGTGGACCGTAAAACTTTCACGGTCGACGAGGTGCTGGCTGCTGCTGGCGGTAGTGTGACAGACCTGCTGGAGAATATTCCCAGCGTGGAGGTGACCACCGACGGACAGATATCGCTGCGCGGCAACTCGAGTGTGGAGGTGTGGATCAATGGTAAGGCGAGTGGTCTGACCAGCGACAACCGTGCTGAGATTCTTCAGCAGATACCTGCCGAAAGCATCGAACGTATTGAGGTGATCGACAATCCCAGCGCGAAGTACTCGCCAGAGGGAACTGCTGGTATTATCAACATCATCTTGAAGCGCGATCGCCGTGCTGGCTATTATGGGTCGGTGCAGACGGGTGTGAACCAGCAGGGCGGTTGGAACCTGGGTGGTAATATCAACTACTCGTCGAAGTGGTTTGATGCGTTTGCCAACGTGGGCTATCGTCGTCGTAAGGGCGATGGTGGCAGTAAGAGTGAACAATACTATAAGGATGCCAACGGCAACCGTAGCGACTATCAGATGATTGACGGTGAAGACAATAACCGTGGTGGCGGCCTCTTTATGCGTGGCGGCCTGACCTTCCACATGACCGACAACGATGACTTGTCGCTGACGGGCATGATGATGCGTGGTAACCACTCTAACGATAATAAGACGACTTATCGCTATGGTAATGTGATGACGGGCGACGACCGACAGATGCTGCGCACCACAACGGGCGATGGCGATCATCATATGTACAACGGCGAACTGTCGTTTACGCATAAGTTCAACGAACAAGGTACGCATAAGCTGGATGCTTCGCTGTCGTTCAACAAGTGGACCAGTGATGGCTCTAATACTTATCGCAACGACACGACCTACTTCGATGGTAGTGCGCCTACCTACAGCCTGCAATACCGTCCGATGAATATCAATAACCAGGTTTGGGAGGCCAAGGTGGACTACGAGAACCAGTTGACCGAGGCCCTGAAGCTGGAGGCTGGCTACAACGGACGTTTCTCGCATGAGAACACGCCGCAGGAGTCGCAGATGTGGAACCAGGCTACTCAGCAGTATGAGGACGAGCCTTACTTCTATAACCGTTTCATCTACGACATGGATGTGCATGCAGTCTATGCCACCGGCAATCTGAAGGTGGGGCGCATGGGCATTATGGCAGGACTGCGTGGGGAATACTGGCGTGTAGATACCAAGAGCTGCGACTACTATGGCACGGAAGAGCCGTTTAAAAAGGATTATTTCCAGCTGTTCCCTTCATTGTTCTTGAACTACGAGCTGACGAAGACGTCACAGTTGCAGTTGAACTACACACGTCGTCTGCGTCGTCCTTGGGGCGGACAGCTGAACTCGTTCAAGAATACACGTGACGCCTCGATGATAGAGTTTGGTAACCCTGAACTGACACCGGAATACACCAACTCGTTCTCGGTGAACTATCTGAAGACGTGGGCTGCTCATACCTTGTCGTTGGGCACCTATTATCGTCCGACGACCGATGTGATGCAGCGCGTGCGCTATCAGGGTATCTACAATGGTCAGCCAGTGATGTTTATGACCAACCTGAACGTGGCAAAGAGTCAGAGTGCAGGTGCCGAACTGATATTGAAGGACAAGCTGTTCCGCATTCTTGACCTGACCACCACGCTGAATGCTTACTACTACAAGTTGGATGGCTTTAAGACGCTGGTGGAGGGACAGACCATAACGGGCGAGAGCGACGAGAACTTTGCTTGGGACGCCCGTGTGCTGGCGTCGGTCATCCTGCCCTACAGTATTTCGCTGCAGGCCACGGGTAACTATCGTTCGCGTTCGGTCATCACACAGGGTTATCGCAAGGCCAACGGAAGTCTGGACCTGGGTGTGAGAAAGACATTCCTCGATAAGACTTTTGCTGTAGCGCTGAACTGGCGCGACGTGTTTAACACACGTCAGTTTGAGAACTATACCGAGGGTCCCACGTTTTGGCGCCATCAGAAAAACTGGCGCGACCCGCGTATCAATCTGCAGTTGACATGGAACTTTGGTAATATGAACCCAAAGAAACGTCCAGGTCGCGACGAGATGCAAGGCGGTGAGGAAGATACCGAGAGCTTTGGTGGCTACGAACAATAAAAATAAGGTGTCATTCCTTTGTGGTGTGGAAAGAATGTAGTAACTTTGCACCCAGAAATCGTTAATTATTAAATAAGTAAGGACTAAATATGTCATATTTCTTTTCTTCAGAATCGGTGTCGGAAGGACATCCTGACAAAGTGGCCGACCAGATCAGTGATGCACTGCTGGATCAGTTTTTGGCCTACGATGAAAAGGCTCATTGTGCCATCGAGACCTTCGTGACGACAGGTCAGGTGGTGATCATGGGCGAGGTACGCAGTGATGTGTATATCGACTTGCCAACTATTGCAAGAAAGACTATCAAGAAGATAGGTTATACGAAAGCAGAATATCAGTTTGATGGTAACTCGTGCGGTATCCTGACGGCTATCCATGAGCAGAGTGCCGATATCAACCGTGGCGTTGAGCGCGAGGATGATGAGAATCAGGGCGCTGGCGACCAAGGAATGATGTTCGGATATGCAACCAACGAGACGGAGAGCTACATGCCTGTGTCGCTCGACTTGGCTCATCTGATCATGATGACGCTGGCCGAGATTCGTAAGGAGGGACAGGTGATGACTTACCTGCGTCCCGACTCTAAGAGTCAGGTCACGGTGCAGTATAGCGATGCGGGTATCCCCGAGCGCATCGATACCATTGTGGTATCAACACAGCACGATGAGTTCGACGCGGATGAACCTATGCTGGCTAAGATTAAAGAGGATGTTATCAACATCCTGATGCCTCGCGTAAAGTCAAAGATACACTCTGAGAAAGTGCTGGCCCTCTTTGGCGATGATATCAAGTACTATGTGAACCCCACAGGTAAGTTTGTGATTGGTGGCCCTCACGGAGACACCGGTCTGACTGGTCGAAAGATTATTGTCGATACCTACGGTGGTAAGGGTGCACATGGTGGTGGCGCCTTCAGTGGTAAGGATCCTTCGAAGGTGGACCGTTCTGCTGCCTATGCCGCTCGTCATATAGCCAAGAATATGGTGGCTGCTGGTGTGGCCGACGAGATGCTGGTGCAGGTGAGCTACGCCATTGGTATGGCTGAGCCCATGAATATCTATGTGAACACCTATGGTCGTTCGCACGTGAACATGAGCGATGCTGAGATTGCAAAGCGCATCGAGAAACTGTTTGATTTGCGTCCAAAGGCTATTGAGCGCAGTCTGAAACTGCGTCAGCCAATGTATCTGGAAACAGCCGCTTATGGTCATATGGGTCGTCAGTCTCAGGTGGTGACAAAGACCTTTACCAGTCATTATCACGAAACAAAGACGATAGACGTCGAATTGTTTACATGGGAGAAACTGGACCGCGTAGATGATATCAAGCGTGAGTTCTCGTTATGAATGATTCCCTGGAAGTAGCGGCACAAACTGGCATCGACCAGTTGAACATCGCGAACTTCGTTTCGGGAGATTCCATTAATATGGTGTCAGGAATAGGCGTTGCAGGCGACCCTATCCCTGACACCATTACTAATAGTGCCTTTTTTACGCTGTTGCTGCTGGTGTGCTTCATGGTCTATGTGGTCTCGATAGCACGTACCTTCAGTAATACAGGTCATCGCCTGAGGGAGCTGTTCTACACCTCTCGCGAGGTCGATTCGATGGGTGATACAAGTGATGAGAAAGTCTTTCAGATATCGATTATTTCTGTGAACTGTTTGATGCTGGCTTTCTTCTCTTATTGTTGGGCCACGCAGAAATTAGGACTCACCTTTCTCATCGATAATCGTCCACAATTCTTACTGATTGCCTTCTGTAGCTTTGTGGTGTATTATGTATTCAAGTGGTTGCTCTATTCAGGTGTGAATTTTGTATTCTATAAGGGTAAAGAGAATTTACGCTGGGTAATGGTTCAACGCTTCCTTTGGGTGCTGGAAGGCATTATAACTCACCCCGTTATACTGTTGCTGGTGTATTTTGACTTAGCAATAGAAAAAGTCGCTTTTTTCTTCATTTTCGTTCTTGTTTTACTGAAAATCATAACGTTTTATAAGGTAAAAAGCATCTTTTTCGTTCAAAAAGGCTTATTTTTGCAATCTTTTTTGTATTTTTGTGCCCTCGAAATCGCTCCTTTGGTTGCCTTGGTGGGTTTCTTGGAGAAGATTGTTGAGACTTTATAAAATAAAATATTAGGACAAGAGATGATCAAGAAGATTTTGGTTTCACAACCGAAGCCTACGAGTGAGAAATCACCCTACTTTGACATAGCATCGCGATTTGGCGTGGAGCTGGTGTTCCGCCCATTTATCAAAGTAGAGGGTATCAGCGCCCGTGAATTCAGAACACAGAAGGTCAGCATTCTCGATTATACTGCTATTGTGTTCACCTCTCGCCATGCCATCGATCACTTCTTTGCATTGGCAAAAGAAATGCGTGTAGCAATCCCTGAAGATATGAAGTACTTCTGTGTGACAGAGACCATAGCCCTCTATATCCAGAAGTATGTGCAATATCGTAAGCGCAAGGTGTTCTTTGGTACAACAGGTAAGATTGACGACCTGATACCAACCATGGTAAAGCATAAAACTGAGAAGTATCTTGTTCCTATGAGCGATGTACACAACGACTCGGTGGCTCGTCTGCTTGACTCAAAGAAGCTGAACCACACAGAGTGTGTGATGTATAAGACCGTGAGCAACGACTTTACTCCCGAGGAGGTTGAGGCTTTCGACTACGACATGCTGGTGTTCTTCAGTCCTGCCGGTATTGAGTCGCTGACCAAGAACTTCCCTAACTTTGATCAGGGCGATATTGCTATTGCTACATTTGGTCCTGCCACGGCAAAGGCTGTGCAGGATGCTGGTTTGCGTTTGGACTTGTCAGCTCCTTCCGAGAAGTATCCTTCTATGACGAGCGCCTTGCAGCATTTCCTGATCATGCAAGAAGATTAAAAGCATATAATATTATATATTGTGACGGCTTCGGCTATATTCCAGAAACGAGAGCGAATCGTCAGCCGGAAACTGATGGACGAACTCTTTTGTGGTGATCACAGTCATGCAGTGGTTGCCTATCCGCTAAAGGCCGTCTATTTAGCTAAAGAGCACCTTGATGGTCAAGTACCGGTCGAGGTGCTCATTAGTGTTTCTAAGAAGCATTTCAAGCATGCGGTGGACCGCAACAGGGTGAAGCGTCAGGTGCGTGAAGCCTACCGCAAGCAGAAACAGCTGTTGGCCGATAGAGTAGGCGATGGGATGATGGTTGCTGTGGCATTCATTTGGATGTCCGACCAACATTTTTCTTCTGCTGAGGTGGACAGTCGTGTGAAGAATCTCCTGACGCGCATAGCAAAGAAGGTTGGAGTTGCGCCCGAGCAGCAAGACGCTGCGCACGAATAGCGTGTTGTGGCGTGTCGCTGACACTGAATAGTATGGCGTATGAATACTTTGCGTAACATCATCCTCATCGTGTTGAAGTGGCTGTTGCTGATGCCCATTATCTTCTATCAGCGCTGCATCAGTCCGTTTACGCCCCCCTCTTGTCGTTTTACCCCCACTTGTTCGCAGTATGCCAAAGAGGCAATCATCAAACATGGTCCGTTTAAGGGTCTGGCTTTAGCCGTTTGGCGCATCCTGCGTTGCAATCCGTGGGGCGGTTCTGGCTACGACCCAGTGCCATGACACACCTGACCTTAGAAACCTGTCAACCACTTGTATATTTTATTCTTATTGTGTAGGTCACGTGTATTAATTCCTACGCAATAACCGCAGCAAAGTGCCACTCTTCTATGCTGTCTTCGCTCGCTTATTCGTACCTTTGAATTTCATTCTTAGGTACTCACGCTCGGAAAATTTGCAAATAAATTTGCATTTTCGCTCGCTTATTCGTACCTTTGCACTCTCAGAGATAAATAACGATAAATTAAGCATATACGATGAAAAAGAACTTCGTTGAAGAACTGCGCTGGCGCGGTATGCTGGCACAGATTATGCCAGGCACAGAGGAACTCTTGCAGAAGGAGATGGTGACTGCCTACTTGGGTACCGACCCTACTGCAGACTCACTGCATATTGGTCACTTGTGTGGTATCATGATGCTGCGCCACTTGCAGCGCTGTGGCCATAAGCCCATCATCCTGGTGGGTGGTGCTACAGGTATGATTGGCGACCCTTCTGGAAAAAGTCAGGAGCGCAACCTGCTGAACGATGAGACCCTGCGTCACAACCAGGAGTGCATCAAGGCTCAGGTAGCAAAATTCCTGGATTTCGACAGTAAGGAAGCTAATGCTGCCGAGATGGTGAACAACTATGACTGGATGAAGAACTTCACCTTCCTTGACTTTGCACGTGAGGTGGGTAAGCATATCACTGTGAACTATATGATGGCTAAGGAGAGCGTGCAGCAGCGCCTGAACGGTACAGCTCGCGATGGTCTTAGCTTCACGGAGTTCACCTATCAGCTGTTGCAGGGCTACGACTTCCTGTATCTCTATCAGCACAAGGGTGTCAAGTTGCAGTTGGGCGGTAACGACCAGTGGGGTAACATGACCACAGGTACCGAGCTGATCCGCCGTACTTTGGGCAACGAGGTAGAGACCTTCGCCCTGACATGTCCGCTGATTACCAAGAGCGACGGTAAGAAGTTCGGTAAGACCGAGAGTGGTAACATCTGGCTGGATCCTAAGCGTACCACTCCATATCGCTTCTATCAGTTCTGGCTGAACGTCAGCGACGAGGATGCTGAGCGTTATATTAAGATCTTCACTTCGCTGGAGAAGGACGTGATTGATGCTCTCGTAGAGGAGCACAAGCAGGATCCTGGTCGTCGTGTGCTGCAGAAGCGCTTGGCCGAGGAGGTCACCGTGCTGGTTCATTCACAGGAGGCACTCGATATGGCCATTGAGGCTTCAAACATCCTCTTCGGTAAGTCAACCAAGGAAGCACTCGAAAAGCTCGATGAGCAGACCTTCCTCGACGTGTTCGATGGTGTGGAGAAGTTCGAGATTGCTAAGAACCAGTTGGGTCAGCCCGCTATTGAAATCCTGACCACAGCAGCACCAGTGTTCCCCTCAAAGGGTGAGATGCGCAAGATGGTGCAGGGTGGTGGCGTTTCACTGAACAAGGAGAAGCTCACCGACCAGAACCGTGCTATCACGGCCGAAGACTTGATCGATGGAAAATATCTCCTGGCCCAGAAGGGTAAGAAGAACTATTATCTGATCACAGTTAAAGACTAATTTTCTTATTTCTTCATATTAACAAAGGGTGAGGCTCTGTCAAAGCCTCACCCTTTTTGTTTGTATTTGATATTCAAAACCGTTCAAATTAACAAAATATACGTATTGAGCGCTATTTTTCTTAAAAAATGTTTTGATTTTGAGGAAATATAACTATATTTGCAGAACTTTTAACCAACAATCAAACAGATAATACAAACCAATAATTATAAGACAAGATGAGAAACAACGGTAATTTAGTACTTCTACTCTCAGGGCTATTGGCTATGGGTGGCAGTTTAGTATTGTCGGGTTGTATAAACAATGACTACGACCTGGACAATCTGGACAAGAAAATTGGTATTGGTGGAAGTGGCCTTCAGCTTCCGACCAATAACTCTGTGAAGGATATTACACTTGATGACTTTATGGATCTTGATGAGTCAAGCAGTGTAAGTACTGATGCTAATGGCGACTATATCTATCATGAGACAGGTTCGGATATAGAGGATGTATCGATAGATATCGACAAAATTAAGGTAGCGAAGAGTGCCCCTACTTCTTACCATATCACCATCCCCAACATGCCTGCTTCTATTGAGGCCTTGAGTGTAGGACAGACGGCTGTCTATACTGGTCCGTCTATCAATGAACATGCTGGTACGTTCAGCAATATTTCTGATGCTCAGGACTATGTTTCTGAGTTGAAATACGCTAGTGTGGATGGAGGCATTGAAGTGAAGCTGAACTTCTCACAGAAGGTAAAGCGCTATATCAAGAACTTCTCTAAGATTGAAGTGCAGCTCCCTACCTATCTTGATGTAGCTTTCAAGAGTCCTGCTACAGACAATCCCAATGGTGGTGTGCTGGATCCCGCTCATCCTGGCAAGATCACCTTCACCAACCTGTCGCCAATGAACGATATCTATCTGAAGTTGGATATTGCTGGTGTCGATTTCGATGCTGCACGTCAGACCCTACAATATGGTGCTGTCACCTTGGTTCCTACGAGCAAGGCTGGCGAGTCGCGTGTTTCCATGAAGGGTGATGTCTATATCGATGTTACCGTTGACCAGCTGGAGGTGCAGGATGTAAATGTTACCGATGGCAAGGGCTATGAGATTAATACCATTGTTACCACCGAGGATTTGATTGTATCGGAGGTTAAAGGTAAGTTCACGCCAACGATCGATGTTGAAGACAGTAAGATAGACTTGGACGATCTGCCCGACTTCATGACCAAAGACGAGGTGAAACTTGACCTTTACAACCCACAGATTATCTTTAACGCAACAACCTCGCTGCCTCTGCCTGGCACCATCAAGGCCACGATTATTCCTGTAGAGAAGGATGGCACCGAGTCTAAGGACGAGAACGGACAGTCGCGCAGGATTGTGGTTGACGGTATCAAGATTCTGGCAGGCAACAACCAAGTGAACAAGATCTGTATTGCCAAGTTGAATGAGAATATCCCTGAGGGTTGTACCGATGTAAAGACGGCCGAACTCAACAAGATCTTCTTGCCCAAGATGCCATACCGCATTGATGTGAAGATCGATGCTAAAGCCGATGAAGACAATGTTCATACGATCACCCTTGGTACCTTCGACATGAAGAACATCAACTACGATGTTACCGTTCCTCTGGCATTCGGTGATAAGGCTCAGATTGTATATGACGACTCCTTCGATGGTTGGGAAGAGGATATGCCCGACGATATGGACCTGAGCAAGTTCAAACTGGAGTTCGCTGCTAAGGCCATCAATGGTATACCAGCCTCTATGGCTGTCGAGGCCGAGGCCATCAGAAAAGACGGCTCTGTGGTCGACGATGTCCAGGTGATTATCACACCTCAGGATATTGCCAATCCCAAGGCTGGTGTATTGGCCGGTGCTTCTAAGGATGGTGCAGACAATCTCGTAGAGGGTGTCACCGATCTGAAGATTCAAATCAATCCGGTGCCCGATGCTAATGGTCTTTACCCGAATAAAAAGTTGAAAGAGATAGACGGCCTGCGTTATAAGCTGGTGGCTAAACCCACACCAGGCATTACGCTGAATAAAGAAAACCATAAGATCCAGTTGAAGGATATCTCTATCAAACTGGTTGGTGGTGTCGTTCTCGATTTAAATTAACCCTTCAAACATCGTAAAGACTATGAAACTATATAAGTATATCTTAGCCGCTTCTGTCATGGCATTGTCAACACAGGCCATGGCGCAGGAACTGAATTCTGCCTACTTCACGCAGGATTATAAGTATCGTCATGACATGAACCCAGCCTTCGGCAACGACCAGGGCTATGTGGCCATCCCCGTCTTGGGCAATTTCAATATGCGCACTCAGGGAAACTTCGGCTTGGGCGACCTGTTATTCAAGAACCCAACCACGGGTAAGTACGATCGCACCTTTATGCACCCCGACGTGTCTGTAGAGGAGGCTCTGAAAGGCTTCCATAGTGGTGCCAACAAGTTCAACCTCGATCTTCGTCTCACCCTCGTGAGCGTAGGCTTTAAGGGCTTTGGTGGTTACAACACCATTGAAATCAACGAGCGTACTATGATGGGCTTGTCACTGCCCTACGATTTCTTCCGCTTTGCTAAGGATCTGAGCAACAATGTCTATGACTTCAGTGATCTGGATATGCATGCTCACTCTTTCGCAGAAGTAGCGTTTGGCCACTCTCGTAGCATCAACGACAAACTTCGTGTCGGTGCCAAGGTGAAAGCCCTGGTTGGTGTGGGTCGTGCAGACTTCTCCATGGATAATGTTCATGCCGAGCTGTTGCCAAATGCCCAACAGTGGCGCATCACAGCCGATGCCAAGGCCGACGTCATGGTGAAGGGTTTCCAGTTTAAGTCAAAGAACTCTGACTTCAAGACCAAGCCCGGCTCTTACGAGCATATCGACGACGTAGATGTTGATGGTGGCGGTGCCGGTGGCTTCGGCTTCGCCGTTGATCTGGGTGCCACCTATAAGGTGATGGACGAACTGACCGTCAGCGCAGCCCTGACCGACCTTGGTTATATCAACTGGGCAGAGCATGTCACCGCTGTTAACCCCAACAAGGAGTTTATCTTCAATGGTTTCCAGGATATGTCGGTGAAGGATGATGGCAATGGCGACACCTTCGACGATCGTCTCGACGAGTATGGCGACCAGCTGGCTGAGTTTGCCAACCTGCGCGACACGGGCGAGAAAGGTAGCAAGACTACCGGTGTCGGTGCAACGGCACGTCTGGGCGTAGAGTATGAGCTGCCCATGTACCGTCAACTGTCGTTCGGTTTGCTGGGTACCCGTCGCTTCAATGGCGACTTCTCTTGGACAGAAGGTCGCTTGAGTGCCAACTGGAAGCCTCTGAAGTGGCTTGATGGTGGTGTCAATGTGGCTGTCAGCGATTTCGGAACCAGTGCTGGTTGGATTCTCAACATCCATCCTGTTGGTGCCAACATCTTCATTGGTATGGACCATATCATGGGTAAAATGGCTAAGCAGGCTGTGCCCCTCAAGTCTAATTTGAATATCAACTTTGGTATGAACGTGGCATTCTAACGTTATTCCTATTAAAGTGAAATGCAAAAGAAAAGGCTGCTTATCTTTTGCATTTCACTTTTTTTTCGTACCTCTGAACTTCGTTCTAAGGTACTCACGCTCGGAAAATTGCAAATTAATTTGCATTTTCGCTCGCTTATTCGTACCTTTGCAGGCGCATAAGCATGATGCCCTGATAGTTAAATGGATATAACAAGGCTCTCCTAAAGCTTAGTTCCGAGTTCGATTCTCGGTCGGGGTACACCTTAAAACTGATTACGACATGACAGCAGCATCCGTTTTATCAAGTGCTCAGAACCCTAAGGTGAAGCGGTTGCTGGCACTCCAACAGAAATCTTCAGAACGCCGACAGTCGGGCCTTTTCGTGGTAGAAGGACTGCGCGAGGTGCAACATTGTGTTGAGGTGGGCTATCAGCTCGACACCCTTTTTGTCTGTCCTTCGCTCTATGTCGATGAGGCTCAGACCGAACAACTGCTGCGTTCGATCCCGTCGGATGTCCACATCTTCGAGCTGACACCACAGGTTTATGAGAAGGTGGCCTATCGTGGCACCACCGAAGGCGTCATTGCCGAGGTACGCACCCGTCAGCTGCAGCTGGAAGACTTGCAGCTTCGCGAGAATGCCCTGATTGTGGTTCTCGAACGTGTCGAGAAGCCCGGCAACCTGGGTGCCGTCCTTCGCTCTGCCGATGCCGCTCAGGCCGATGCTGTCATTGTCTGTGATCCACTCACCGACCTCTATAATCCCAATCTTATTCGCAGTAGTATTGGCGCCATCTTCACGGTGCCCACCGTGGCGTGCAGCAGCGAAGAGTGTATCCGTTTTCTGCAGCAGCGTGGCATCAGCATCCTAACTGCACAGTTGCAAGACTCTCATCTCTACTACGATACCGACATGCGTCGTTCTACGGCTATTGTCATGGGAACCGAGTCAACCGGTCTTACGGACCAGTGGCGTCAATCAGCAACGGCCCACATCCGTATTCCGATGTTGGGCCGTCTTGACTCGTTGAATGTATCTGTCAGCGCTGCCATCCTGCTTTTTGAGGCTGTTCGTCAGCGCAATCCGAAAGCTTAAGGTTGTTTTCTTCTTTTTTCCTAATGCTGTTGCTGCATTTGCTGCATCACCCTTAGGAAGTTACCCCCCCATATCTTCTGTATGTCTGCTTCGCTATAGCGGCGCAGCAGCAACTCTCGTGTGAAGTTCGACAGCTCACTAGCGTCGGCCAATCCTGGCACGCCACCGTCGCCGTCGAAGTCGGTGCCCAGTCCTACGTGGTCAATGCCCATCACCTTGATGGCATGTTCCAGGTGCTGCATGGCATCCATGATGGTTGCTTTCTCGTCGGTGCGCAGGAAGCCGGGGTAGAGCGTGATTTGACACACGCCGCCAGCCTTAGCCAGCGCGCGCATCTGCTCGTCGTTGAGGTTGCGCGGATGGTCGCAGAGCGCTCTTGCCGAACTGTGACTGCACACGATGGGCGTGTTGCTGATTTCCAAGGCATTGTAGAAGCTTGTCTCTGCCGCATGGCTCAAATCTACCATCACTCCCAACTCGTTCATTCGTCTGATCACCTGTTCGCCAAAAGCACTGACGCCCCCATGTGTGGCGCACCCTTTGGCCGAGTCGCAGATGTCGTTGTCGCCATTGTGACACAGCGTCATATAGACGATGCCACGCTGTGCAAAGTGCTCCAGATTCTCTATCCTGCCCTCAATGGCATGACCGTTCTCAATGCCCAGCATGATAGACTTGCGCCCCGCCTGCTTGTTCACCAGCAGTTCTGCCGGTGTACGCGCAATGCTCAGATAGTCTTTATTCACTTTTGCAATACGCTCTATTTGGTCGAAGATGCCGTCGGCATACGCCTTTGGGCTCCCCTCCAAACCCTTCTGTGGGATGTAGGCCACCATGATGGTAGCGTCCAGACGTCCCTCGGTCATCTTGGGCAGGTCCACCAAGATGCGATTGTTTCGCTGTTCAAAGTGGATGTCCTGTCCGAAGCACTCGGCTTTGTCGCTTTGTACCTTTGGGTCAAAGAACATCGGCGTGTCGCAATGCGTGTCCAATGTCAAGATGCGGTCGTGCACCTCCTGCACCTGGTGGTAGTTCTTTGCCTGGCTCACCAGCCACTGGAACAGAGGCTGTCCGTCCTCGCCCATGCATTCCGGGTGCCATTGCACACCAATCACCGACTTATACTCCGTGCTCTCGATGGCCTCGATGATGCCGTCGGTAGCATGTGCCACGGCGCGGAAGTGTGGTCCCGGTTCATCCACCGCTTGGTGGTGGAACGAGTTGACTGCCAGTTTTTTCTCACCATCTCGGCTGAAGAACCGCTTGTAGATGGCGTATAGCATACTGTCCTCGTCCACCGCAACCGTGTGGGTGGCTGTGGTGCGGTCAGCATCCTGCGAGTGCTTCACCGTCTGAATGTCTGAGATGTCCTGCTTCACGTGTCCACCCAGAGCCATGGCCAGTGTCTGAATGCCTCGGCAGATACCCAGCATCGGCATCTGGCGGTTGAAGGCCAGTTGCGCTATCAGTAGCTCCGGCAGGTCGCGCTCCGTGTTGATGCCCCCCAGTTTCGGACTGGGTTCCTCGCCAGCATAGAGCGGGTTGTAGTCAGCGCCGCCGCTCAGCAGCAGCGCATCGATACCCTCCAAGACGCTCATGATGGCCGCCTTGTTGTCGGTGGGTGGTATGATGACAGGTGTGCCTCCGGCTGCTATAATCTGTTTGTAGTAGCCCTCGGCCAGTTTGCAGGTCTGTTCGTTGTAGTTTCCCGTAATACCAACGACGGGCCGTTGCTTCGCAGCATGCAGTTGCTTGTAGGCATCGGCCGTCTGTGACTTAAGGTCAAATGTGTTCATTCCGCTACGTCGTCAAAGTGTACCGGTATCTCACGCTTGATGCTCTGCTCCAGCGAGATCAGTGTTTCCGTGGCCACCACGCCGGGAATCTCCTGCAGTTGTCCGTTCAGCAGGTTCATCAGCTGCTCGTTGTCTCGTGCGTAGAGTTTTACCATCATGGTGTAGGGACCTGTGGTGAAGTGGCTTTCCACCACCTCTGGAATCAGTTCCAGACGTTTCACCACATCCTTGTACATCGAGCCCTTCTCCAGGGTGATGCCTACGTAGGTACATGTCTTGTAGCCCAGCGACTTAGGGTTAACGTCGAATCCGCTACCCGTGATGACGTCGTTGTCAATCAGGCGCTGTACGCGCTGGTGGATAGCAGCTCTAGAAACGCCACATTCTGCGGCAACATCTTTGAATGGGATACGTGCGTTTTTTGACAAGATGCTCAATATTCGCTTGTCTAGGTTGTCTATTCTTTCCATTCCTTTACGATTTAATGATCATTCTGAAAGCAAAAGTAAGTAAAAGAATTGAAAAATGCAAGTTTTTTGCCAAATAATTTTCATAAGACGTGGTTCTTTCTTACACGAAGAAACGATGACCTTTCTGCCTGTTGTGGCCTTCGGGTCATCGTTTCTTCTGTTTCCTGTCGACTTCTTTTACCTCACGGTACTAAAACCTTATAAATCTATTCGTAGTTGTTTTTGTATTCTCTTTTAATCCTCTGCAAAGGTAATGTAAATACCTAAATTTGCGAAATATCGAAGAATAAAAGTTTTAAAAAGGACAAAAACTACATACGAATGACAAAAATCGGGGGTCAAGACAGTTGTTATCGTCTTTCGTTACTTCTCGATGCCTACCAGTTCTACATCGAAGATCAGTGTAGAGTAGGGAGGAATCTGTCCGGCCTGGCGCTCACCGTAGGCCAGGTTCTGAGGAATAAACAGCTGCCACTTAGAGCCCACGGGCATCATGGTCAGCGCCTCGGTCCATCCCTTGATGACCTGGTCGGCACGGAAGGTGGCAGGCTCGGTGCCATGCTTTGACGAAGCATCAAACACGGTGCCGTCAATCAGTCGGCCCTCGTAGTGCACCTTCACCTTGTCGGTCTTCTGTGGAACCTCGCCTTCGCCGCGTACCAGAATCTTGTATTGCAGTCCGCTCTCGGTGGTGATGACGCCCTCTTTCTGCTTGTTCTCCTCCAGGAACTTACGTCCCTCGGCGGTCAGCTTTTCGGCCTTTGCCGCCTTGTTCTTCTGCTGCATGTCCTGGAACAGCTCTTCAGCAGGCTTAGCCAGTTTCACGGCGCTATCGTTCAACAGTGCATCGGTGAAGCCACGGAACAGCACCTGCTTGACGATGGTGTCTGGCGTGTCCGTAAATTCCTTTGTGATGCCAGGCAGCATCTGCTGCATCAGTTGTGTGGCAATCTGCATGCCAGCCAAGCGAGCTTTCGTCTCGGGTGTCTCGGCAGCGTTCACCACCTCGTTGAAGCCACGCACGAAGTCAGTCATGTGCGTGCCGTCCACGTCAAACTGGTTTTTCAGATAGCCAGCCAGTCCGTTGGTCATCATCTGTCCGGCAGCATAGCTCAGTGTGTCGTGACTGTTTGTCAGCACCACGGGAGCCACGCAGCATTCAGTTTTCTCCTGCTTCTTTTTCTTGTCTTTCTTCTTGCCTGCCTGTGCGGTAGAACAGAAAGCACCCGCCATGATGGCGAGTGCAATGATGAGTGATTTCTTCATACTTATTCAGCGTCTTTAATCTCAACCAACTCTACTTCGAAGATCAGTGCTGAGTAGGGGCGGATGCCGCGAGAACCCTGTTCGCCGTAAGCCAGCTGGTAGGGGATGTAGAGTTCCCACTTAGAACCAACAGGCATCATGGTCAGTGCCTCGGTCCAACCCTTGATTACCTGGTTAGCACGGAATGTAGCGGGCTCGTCGCCATACTTGCTTGAAGAGTCAAACTCAGTACCGTCAACCAGTGTACCGCGATATTTTACGCGAACGATAGAAGAGTCGTTGGGGATAGCACCGTTACCAGCCTTCAGCACCTTGTACTGCAGACCACTCTCGGTCACCTTCACACCCTCTTTCTTAGCGTTCTCAGCCAGGAAAGCCTCGCCTTCGGCCTTAGCCTTCTCCTGCTGTACCTTCTGGATCTGGTCCATCAGGCGCTGAGCGGTTTCGCCAGCCTCCTCGGCAGTCATGGTAGCGTCGCCCTTGATACCGCCAATCAGACCGGCCAACAGGTTGCGCATAGAGATAGTCTTAGTGGTGTCGGCACCGTAGATCTGCTCGTTCAGACCCTTCTTCCAACGGCTGCCAATCTCCTGTCCCAGCTGGAAGCCTGCAAAGTAGGCAGCCTTCTTCTTGTCTTCGCCAGCGTTAGCACCATCCTTGATACCCTTGATGAACTCAGCAGTGTAGGCAGTGTCCTGAATCATCTGCTTCATGTAGGGAGAGTTGGCTACGCCGATAGCATAGGTCAGTGTGTCGATGTCACTTTTCAGACTTGCTTTAGGTGTGCCGCCGTCGCAAGATACCAGTGCTACAGCTGCAATGGCCATACCGGCCACAAATGTTAATTTCTTCATTGTTTCTATTTGTTATTGTTGTTACGTTGTATTGTTTTGTTGTCTGCTACAGCTTATTTTACGACCTCGAGCAGCTCTACGTCGAAGATCAGTGTGGCGAAAGGAGGAATCATAGCGCCTGCACCACCCTCGCCATAAGCCAGACGGTAGGGGATGAAGAAGCGATACTTGGCACCCTCCTGCATCAGCTGCAGACCCTCGGTCCATCCGGCGATGACTTGCTGCAGTCCGAAGGTGGCGGGCTCGCCGCGCTGTACGCTGCTGTCGAACACGGTGCCGTCGATGAGGAAGCCCTCGTAGTGGCACTTCACAGAGTCTTTGGCCGATGGCTTTTTGCCGTTACCCTCTTTCAGCACCTGGTACTGCAGACCGCTCTCGGTGGTGATGACGCCCTCTTTCTTGGCGTTCTCTGTCAGATATTTCTCGCCTTCAGCCTTAGCTGCCTTGCCCTTCTCGGCACGCTCAGCGTTCAGCTTCTCTTCTTTCTTTGCAAAGTATTCCTGCACAATCTCCTGTGCCTCGCGGTGCGAAACCTTCAGTTCGTTACCTGCCAGCACGTCTTTGATAGACTGTGCGAAGTCATCTACGTTCAGGTCGTTGGCGCCCATTTGTGCCAACTGCTGTCCAATGCCCAGTCCCAGGGCGTAGCTTACTTTATCCATTTCTTTTCTTTCTCTTTATATTATAATGTGTATTTTACTCTTAAAAAGCCGTGCAAAGTTAGGAAATAAATATGAATATAGCACGATGAATTATGAATAATTTTGTCTCACTGGCCAAAAATTAGTTTTTTTAAGCAAGTTTTTCTAAAGAAACAGGCCAAAAATGGTGGCGGTTGGAAATTAATTTGTAACTTTGCCCATCGTAAACAATTACTATATAAATAAAACTAATTATGGCTAATATTTTTTCTTTAGAGGGTAAGAACGCCTGGATTACAGGTGCTTCCTATGGTATTGGTTTCAACATCGCCAAGGCTTTTGTGGCTGCCGGTGCCAAGACCATCATCTTCAACGACATCAACGAGGCTGCCCTGCAGCGCGGATTGGACAACTACAAAGAGGCAGGCATTGAAAACGTGAAGGGCTATGTGTGCGACGTCACCGACGAGAATGCTGTCAAGGCTCTTGTAGAGAAGATTCACGAAGAGGTAGGCCAGATCGATATCCTGGTCAACAATGCCGGTATCATCAAGCGTATCCCCATGCACGAGATGAAGCGTGCCGAGTTCCAGCAGGTCATCGACATCGACCTGGTTGGTCCGTTTATCTGCTCTTCGGCCGTGATTCCCGAGATGATGGAGCGCCGCGAGGGTAAGATTATCAATATCTGCTCTATGATGAGCGAGCTGGGTCGCGAGACTGTCAGTGCCTATGCTGCCGCCAAGGGTGGCTTGAAGATGCTGACCCGCAACATCTGTTCGGAATATGGCGAGTATAACATCCAGTGCAACGGCATTGGCCCGGGCTATATCGCCACACCTCAGACTGCACCTCTGCGCGAGCGTCAGCCAGATGGAAGCCGTCATCCGTTCGACTCGTTCATCTGTGCCAAGACTCCTGCCGGTCGTTGGCTCGACCCCTCAGAGCTGGGTGGTCCTGCTGTGTTCCTGGCTTCTCACGCTTCCGACGCAGTGAATGGTCACGTGCTCTATGTCGATGGCGGTATCCTGGCCTACATCGGCAAGCAGCCTAAGTAAATCGGTCCATATGATTGCAGCCCTGACAGAGGGCTTGCCCATTTTGAATAATCCCCCGGAAGTCATTTGTCTGACTTTCGGGGGATTTTAGGTTCACCAGCATCTTTCTGTGTGGATCAGACTACTCATCCGGCACATAGATTATTTGACCGTTGTCTAACTGGTAGGCAGTACCGAGACGACGTCCTTGCGTGCCGCCTTCTGTTGTCTGTCCACTGGCTTTGTAAGTGTTGATTTCCTTGCCCTCTTTGGTGATGATCTCCATGTTCTCCTTGCCAGGGTTCTTGACAATGGTAAAGTCTTCCTGTCCGAAGACCTCCGTCATGTTCATATGCATCACCATGGCTACCATCAGCGACACGGCAAACACCATTGCCACATCAAACAGGTTGACCACCACGCTCAGTGGATCGCCATCGTCCTCCTGCAGTATATTGCTGTTACGCCTCTTTCTCATGATTCTGCTGATAAATTCGTGAAACATAATCCAAGCGGTTCACATCCTTGGCATACCACCGAGCTTTGAGCTGCTGGGTAAATAAGCCGACGGCAGAGATTACCAGACCGACGACGGTGGCCGAGAACACGACCTGCATGTTGTAGGCCATGCCGGAGATGTCGCCTGTTGACAGTCCGACCAGAGCTGGCGACATGGAGATGAGCGTGCCGATAAGTCCCAATACAGGTCCCAGCTTGGTCAGCAGGCGAGATAGGTTCACATCCTTGGCGGCCTCCGTCTCATAGTGACTGATGATGAAGTCGGCATACTCCTCTGTTGCAGGATGACTGAGCAGGTCGCTCAGATATTTGGTAAACAGTGCATTGGGCTTTTCTGGCAACAAGCTACGCAGGTGGCCGATACCTTCCGGGCGCAGTTCCTTGATGGTTTCGTCGAGCAACTGGCTGTTCTTGCGGCGAACCATGAACTGGCTGTACGTGCCGCCCAGCATGATGAGCGCGCGGATAAAGAATAAGATAAGCAGAATAACATCAGGAATCAGCAGCGAATTGGCAATTCCAAACAACCCTTTTGATATAATTTCCATAATTCAGTATTACATTTTACGATTTGTTATATACCATTTGAAACGATTAAGCAAGAATCCTGCTACCGTCAGTAGTAGGAAGAGACCAAGCGTTCGGACCAGCGAAAGCCAGTCAACGGGAGCCTCCTTGATGGCATAGACCATGCGTCCGTGCTCTGTGGCAATGAGCCCCAAGATGCACACGAAGACCGTGAGCAGCAGATGAAGCTCCAACCGGCCTGTCTCGTCAGGAAGTAGCCAGCAGACAGCTTTAGATAGTATCGGCAACAAGATGATGATGCCAACAGCGAAGACCATTGCCGTCGTGCTGAAGTCAACCCCTGTCGCAGCGAATATCGTTTGGGTGAGCAGGTAGAACACGACTGGGAACATCAGCAGACTGGGATAGGCATAAAGCAATGCCCGCAACCACTTGCGACCGCCGTCCTGCAGTCTGTTCAGACAGAACGACAGCCCCACTGCCGACTCGATGGTAACGAGAATAGCTACCGTCTGTAAAGCAGAGATATCTTGTAGAAAGTCGGAAATCTGTGTCTTCGACTGCAACACAGCATAGCGCACGCTCCACCAGGCGAAGACTCCCAGCAGCAGACTGTATGTCAGTCGCTGCCAGAAGTGCCATAGGCTGAGCTTGAACACGCAATTCAATACGATAAAGAGGATGAGTACGTCGATAATCAGTTCCATAATCACTTACGTTTACGCCGCATGACGACGACCAGTGCTACAAAGAGCACCAAGACAATACCCACCACGAGAATGCTGCTCGTTGCGCTGCCTGTATCCTCAGCTTCACCTATTTGGGTGGTCTGTTTCTCCATCACCATACCTTTTGCCTTGCTAAGGTCTTTACTCATACGTTGCTGATAAGCTTTACCTTGTGCCTGTGGAACCTGCTGGGCAATAAATGCCTGAAGTTTGGGGTTGTTGCTTTCGAAGGCCGAACCTGTAGGCCCAAAACGATTGACGAGGTCGGTATGCAGTGCGGCGATGTCTGCCAATTGTTGGGGTGTGGCCTTCCAGTAGCCTTTACGCGCCGTCTCCATCATTGTTGCTGTCATCTCTTGCAGGGCACCGGGATTCACCTCGGCAAACTGTTGCTGAATGCCCAATTGATATTTGTCTTTGATATAGACGTCGTACACCTCGTTCCACATCTCCTTATCAATATTCTTGGGCTTCATCACGTTCCAGCCATAAGTGTTGCGCACCATTTCAGCAATCTCGTCGGTATGCAGGTCGCCACCTTTCAGTGCATTTTTGATATACGACGGATTGAAGAGTTTGGTGCGGGCCTCTACGCCGATAGCCTCCTTGGAGTCCTGTATGCGGTAGTTATTGCGATTGCGATAATCACTGAACACGGCATCAGGATCTTTACCCGTTACCTGACGTACCGCCATGTTCATGCCGCCCATAAACTCATAGACGTGGTCGAGCGAGAGGGCACCCCACGTATTGTTCTGTCGCGGCTGCACCACCACGTCGGTACGTGTCAAGGCTGCCGAGAACGCTTCGTGCATATCGCTCATCCAGTGCTCCTGGTCACCATAGAAGGCTCCCATGTTGTTCATATAGACCTCGGCAATCTGCTGATCGTTGTCCCAGGCGTTGCCCTGTTCCACCATTGCCTGTATGCCTGTGCCATAGCCGCCGCCCGCACCTCCAAAGACGCGGTATTGAGACATCTCGCGTGCCTGCTTGGGCGAGACGCCCTTATCGATGAGATAGCGCTCGCTCTCCTCAATGCCAGCCCGCACCTGATTGTCATACTGGTCATCGACAGCCTCTGCAGCCATACGCACCGCCCTGTTGATCAGAAACAGTCGTGACGCTGCCAGATCGCGCAGCTGTCCAGAGGTCTGAACCACCACGTCGATACGCGGACGACCCAACTTCTCCGTGGGTATCAGCATCAGGTCGCTCACACGTCCGTAACGGTCTCTGACAGGTTCTACGCCCAACATATAGAGCACCTGGGCGATGGTGGCACCACCCGTTTGAATGAACTCGCCCGACCAAAGCGTGTAGCTGACCTTGCGGGGATATTCGCCATGGTGCTTCCTCTGATATTCTGCTATCGTGGTCTTGGCCAAAGCAATACCCTTCTCCCAGGCATCTGCTGTGGGTGTCTCCTCTGCATTGATGGCAAAGAGGTTGCGTCCCGTAGGCAGCGTGTTGGGATTGACGATGAGGTCACCGCCTGGCGAGGGTGCCGTGTAGCCACCATTCAGTCCGTTCACCAGCGCCTGTAGTTCTTCTTTCGGACTTTCCGTCAGATACTGTCGGTAGCGGCCAATGTTGCTCAGAGCCGTGCGCACCTCGTTGACGGCATGAGCCAGTTCAAGTTCCCGACGATCCACAATCTTTTCTTCCTGGGCTCCCCTCTCTTTGTGAGAGGTATTGGGGGAGAGACCCCCCATCTGTTTCTTCAGTCCAGCCTCCATCTTCTTCAAGGCCTCTTCGCTTGCTCCCATCTTTTTGGCAATGGCTAGCATCATCTGAGGGTCTTTCTTTGCCATCATCTTGCGCATGTTCCATTGCATCATCTTTGCAATAGGATTGCGCTTAGGTTCGGGAATCGTTGTCGCGCCATTCTTCATGTCGCCCATCATCCCCATGCCCCGAGACGTCTTGTTTCCGTTCTTTCTCGATGCCGCCATCATCATTGCCATCATGCCCTTCGGAGCATTCTGCGCCTCAGTGATACTGTCAGCACGGGCAATCATCATGGGGCTAAGTCCTGTAATTGCAGATAGCTGTTCCATCGTGAGTGGCTGACTGTTGCCATAAAGCCTCTCTACCAGTGCTTCTGCACGTTTCAGGTAGATGGCATTGAACTTAGCACGCTGTGAGTCCAGACCGTTTGGCGCCTTTCCCTGCTGTCTGTCAAGGGTATAGAGACTGTGGGCGATGGGGTCAACTGTCATGGAGAACACCGTAGAGCGGATATCCTCCTGCGTATAGGGCACACCCATGACATACGGTGTGTCCGTGATCTTCTCGCTGGCCAGTTCCTCAGCGTAGTTGCCGATGCGCTCAATGTCTGCCTCTGAGTAAGATGGACTCTCAATGCCCAGGTCTCTATGAAGTCCCAGTTGCTCTGTCAGCAGCTTGATGGTCTGTGCCAACTGCTGCTTGTCACCCTTGTTATTCTGATAGGCAAAGATGTTGTCTTGCAGTTTCTGATAAGTTTGGCGCAGCCGACTTTCATGGAAAGCAGGTGTGAGGTACGACAGCAATGTGGCATAAGTGCGACGCTTGGCAATCATTGCCTCGCCCACATTGTCGATGGTGTAATAATAGAAGTGAGGCAGACTGCCTACCAGACGGTCGGGCCAGTCGTTGCTGTCGAGTGCAACTTGCTTCTGAGGTGTGAACTCCAGTGAGCCGTGTGTGCCGAAATGCAACAAGGCATCGGCCTTAAAGTCATTCTGAATCCAGAGATAGGTGTCGATATAGTTCTGTGGCGGTTTCTGTCCTGTGCCATGAATAATCTTAAACACATCCTTTCCTTCACCAGCCAACGGCTGAGGCAGCAAGGCGATGTTGCCATACAGAATGCGAGGAAAAGAGGCTGGGTCGTTGACCATCTGCATGACCTTCTGACGGAACTCAGTTGCTGTGGCGGGCAGACCGCTGACGTTGTAGCCCTGCGCCCGAAGGTTCACCAGTGTGTTGTAGAGCGACTGTGCCACGTCCATGCCGCTGGCGGTGAGATTGCCCTGACCTGGACCCTTGAAATAGACAATGGCCAGGCGCTTCTCACTGTTCTTCTTTGTCTGCAGTGTCATCACGTGGTCAACGGTCTTGACAAACTTCTCCAGACGGTCAGGTATGGCATAGGGATGCAGAAGTCCGTCGGCATCCTTGCGCAGTCCGAACACAGCTGTCGTGCGGATGGCACCGTCAATCTCTGGCATCACCACGCTCTGCGACATAAAGCCGCCAACCATACCCATAGGGTCTTGTTGCCACTGCTCTATCTCCATGTTCACATTCAGTGGGTCGAAAAGCGGAATGTTCTGTTCTGTCAAGAACTCCACCATCTCGTCACCCAGTCGTCCGTGTGCCATGTTGATGATGGCATCGGGGCGTATCTCCTTGGCGAAGTCGAGCAAATGAAGAAATGAGGAGACCGGATAGACATTATACTTCCTAGCCACCAGCGACTTGATCAGTTCGGTGGGGTCGGTGATGAGTCCTGTCACCATAATCTTCTTGTTGCCCTCAAACCAAAGTCCCTGTTTTTTCATGAACTTCTCATAGTCGTCGACGCTGAGGAACTCATGTTCATCCTCGCCAGTCTGCTGGTCAGCCAGTGGATAGTATAGATAATCGCTTGGCTTTTGCTCTGGCAGCGCGATGTCACCGGTGCAGACAAGCTTCCCGTCAATGTTGCGACGCAGGAAGTTCAGCATGCTGCGATAGTTCTTCTTCGATTCACTCATCATGAATTTCGACAGCAGAACAGTCTCGTCGATGGTGAAGTTCGATATGTTGTTGTCAGGATTGGTGGCCATCAGCGTAAAGACAGGGACACCGCTGTTGGCCGCATCCTGTATCTGTTGCCGCTGTTCAGCGGTAATTTGCAGACCCATGCCTGTTACCAGAACCACGTCGTAGTCGTCCAGTTCGTCCAGCTCGTCGGTCTTCACCTCGTAGAGCTTGATCATCGGATTGTTGTTAGCCTGTGAGAAAGCCTGCAGCGTGACGGGCTGGAAGTTGACGAAAGCAATTTTCGTGCGACTCAGCCAGTGGTTGTAGAACGTGAAGAGCAGCAACAGCAAGGCCGCCATGCCTATTGTCTGCCACACGCGTTTATGCCCTTTGAAAATTCTCATGATCTGTGTGTGATTTTAAAAAAGTTTATCGATGTCAATAGATGCGCCTATCGTACAGGTTGTGCCAATCGTTGTCGGCGAGTTGGCATAATAGTTCCTGGGCTTATAGTTAAAGAGGTTATCAACGGCGCAGTTGAGTGTCAGCCAATTCATGATGCTCTGCGAAAGGCTCAGTTTCCAGATGCTGTAGCCGTCATAGTGCACACTCGTCATGTCGTTGAGTACCGTAGAGGCATACTCCGTCACGTTGACAGCCGACAGAAAACGGCCTGAGAGGGCTACACGGAAACCATAGTCCTTGCTGATCTGACGGTCGTAGTCCAGTCGCCATGTCATGGAGTGCGGACGGGCAGCGGTCAGGTCGGGCTGCCCTTTGTCCACAATGCTTTTCACAAAGGCATACGACACTTTGGCTCCAAGTCCATTGTGGTGATGCAGTTGTGCGGTGGCATCTACCCCCGTAATCTGCTGATTGGCGATGTTGGTGTACATCTGACCGTAGGCACCGTTGCGCTGCACGGTAGCTGTTGTGATGTAGTTGCGGAAAAAGTTATAGTAGCCAGTCGCCGTTACACAGTATTTGATGTTCTCGCTGATAGATCCATAGTTCGTCCACGATAGCGACAGGTTATGGTTCGTCTCGCATTTCAGGTCTGGGTTGCCGTAAATCATGAAGATGCCACCCATGAAAAAGTCCATGTAGAGCTCCTTGAGCGACGGGGCACGGAAGCCAGAGGCATAGGAAGCACGTATCTGATGCTTGCCCGTCTTGAACATGCCCGCCATCTTCCAGGTGGGCTTTCCCATTTTTGCAGCACTGAAATAGTCGTAGCGCAGACCTGCCAACAGGTTCCAATGGGCATTAGGGTTGTAGTCCCATTGGGCAAACGCATCGTAGCTGTTCTGTGCGTGTGACTTCTGATGGTCGGCAAACTGGTACGATAGTAGGTAGTCGTTCATGAAGTCGGCTCCTGCTGTCAGCTGCGACTTCCATTCAGGCATCTTCACGTTGTAGAGCGCCCGGGCGATGTTTTGGCGGTTGGAATAGTCGCGCACATCCTTCTTGGTCAGCATCGCAAAGTCCGATTTGTCGTACTGGTCGAAGCTATAGGCCACCTCCATGTTCTGCAGTGCAGAGAGGTCCCAGTTGACTTTCAGACCGCCGTCCAGATCGCGGTAGCGCTCATGCTTCTCAGCGCTGACGTTGCGCTCACGGAAGAAATAGCCAGCCCTGCCCGTCAGTTTCAAGACGTCAGACAGTTTCCATGTCAACCGTTCTTTTCCATGATAGCTCTTATGGGCATAGGCTGTCGAAATAGACGACTCGTCGCCCTTGAGATTGAGTGCGTCGGCATCGGTCATCTGGAAGGTCGTGAACGAGTTCATGCGCCCCACAGTGAAATCCATGTTTGCCCCGTGGCGCCACTCTTTCGTAGCGCCCTCGTAGCGTGAGCTGATGTTTGAAGCCCATTTCTCCGACGGACTCTTAGTGATGATGTTCACCACGCCGCCCATCGCTGCCGAGCCATAGAGCGTTGATGCCGCTCCTTTCACAATCTCTATCCGTTCAATGCCTTGCAGGTTCAGTCGTGAAAAGTCAATGTTGTCCATCGACTCGCCAGCCATGCGCTCGCCGTCGATCAAGAACAAGATGTTGTTGCCGTCGTAGCCGCCCATGTTCATCACCTGCTGCCCCATGGAGTAGGTGAACTCCACGCCAGGCAGTTCCTGCTGCAACATGTCCTTGATGTCGGTGGCATCCACCTTCTTGATGTCTTCGGCACTGATCACGCGCGTCACCACAGGGATGTCCTTCAGCGTCTTTGGCGTGCGGGTGCCTGTCACCACCACGGTCTCCAGTCCCAGCGGATCCTTGTTCCATGTGGCCAGCGTGTCCTTTCCCTCAGCATGAACAGCGCCGGGCAGCATCATGATATATGGTATAAGGAATAAGCTCTTCATCGATTATTGGTTCGTAAAGATGGGATATTTGTAGTTCACCGTCATCCAACCCTTGGTCTGATAGCGGTCTGTACTCATGTAGTTCACCAGCTGAACGGCAGCGAAAGTGCCGTCTTTGAAACGGTAGAGCATCACATTGTCATACATGGTGTAGATGGGTGGCATGGTGCTGGTGTCCACATTCAGCCACCGACCAGCCTCTCGGTTCTTGAAGCCCGGGGCATAGTCCAGGTAGCCTTCCAACATGTGCGACATATCTACGGTGATGCTCTGCTCGCTATATTCATCCTTTGTCCATGCCGTCTCTGCAGGAAGCCCCATGGCTTCGAGTTGCTCGATGGAGTGGCAGTCCGTCATCACCACGCTACCGTCGTTGGTCTTCACGTCGTAGCGGTGGTGGGCATAGTCCCATTCCTCGGGCGCTCCCGTCTCTGTATGGTCCTCGGTGCTGATGTCTGCCACGGTAATAGCCAGTGAGTCGCCGTGCATGTTGATGTAAACCCACTTCGTATAGCTGGTGGCATCGATGTAGTATTGTCCCTCGCGCTGCTCCACTACGGGCACGTCTGGACGATCGTCGCCGCCCGTGATGGTGTCGTCATACAGGCCTCCCATCATATCGCAAGCTGAGAATAGTCCCATGACAGCGACTATTCCCAGCATTGACAGAAGTTGGTGTCTGCTCATTACTTCTGATAGTATTTCTTTCCGTTTTTGATAACGACACCCTTATAGTTGGAATCCACACGCACACCATGGATGTTGAAGACAGGTGCAGCGGCATTATCCTTGCGGATGGCGCTGACAGATGTAGCCACGACCTCTTCAAAGTCTGCAGGATTGAACACCACGGTCACGCCGCCCATCACAGAAGGCACCACCAGTTCTGCTGTCAGCACACCATCTTTCACGGTGCCTTTAAAATCAGAAGCATAGTTCTTGGGGTCGCCTCCTTGCATGCTTGGCATGGCGCAGGTGCCTTCACCTTGCAGCGTGAACGAACCATCCTCGTTGGCAGTCACTGTCACTGCCGCATAGGTGAATGTGCCCCAAGTCTCTGACGTGTGGCTCACGCTCACTGATTCCAGTCCCTCGTTGACCTTGACAGCGATGGATTGGTCGGCCGTGGGTGCATATTTCTGGAAGTAGGCTGCATTGGCATAGGTGCCAGCCTTATAGGTGCCGTCAACGGCAACAGTGGCGGGCATGTCGCCAAGTGTCACGTTGATGGTCGTTCCTCCCATCACCGAGGGCACACTAATCACAAACTGCTGGCTTTCCACAGACCCCGTGATGTTGGCAGCATATTGCTTTGGCTCGCCATGACCGGCCATTGTCAGTGTGCCTTCGCCGTTGGCGGTGGCAAAAGAACCGTCGCCCCACGTGTCTGAGTGAAACTTAATGGTCTCGTTGGTCACTTCAATGGTTTCGTCAGCATCATACATAGGTGATGTGATGTAAGAAAAGAGCACGGCACCCCATGCCTGATACGTTTCTGCCATCACTGACGACTGCATGCCAAACATCATGGCAACTGCAAGGATTGTTGAGTAAATCTTCTTCATGCTAATACCTGATTACAAATGATTAATATATTTTTTTTATATAAAAAGCTACGCTGTGTCGTGGCTCAAAAAGCGCTGCAAAGGTAGGATAATTGCATGAGTTGTGCAATACCGAAAAACGATGGTTTTGCTTTTGCAAAGCCATTTTTTATATGTCATAACAGATTAATCAAAAGTAGGTATTGTGACCAAAAAAAAGCTTAGCCTTACACGATGTGAGGCTAAGCTTTTTCCTGCGTTTTAGCAGTTGTTTAGAAACCGTATATCTCCTTCAGCTTGTTGCCGAGCTTCTCGCCGCGCAGGTCTAAGGCGATGATCTTACCGGTGGGGTCGCACAGGATGCTCGAAGGAATGCTGCGGATGCCGTAGGTCTCGGCAGCGATGGTCTGCCAGAACTTCAGGTCTGAGAGGTGCGTCCAGTTCAGTCCCTTCTCGACGATAGCCTTTTTCCAAGCATCTGCATTGCGGTCGAACGACAGGCCCACCACGTTGAAGCCCTTAGCCTTGTATTTCTCGAAGTTAGCCTTCACATTGGGCATCTCCATCATGCAGGGTCCGCACCACGAAGCCCAGAAGTCTATCAGCACATAGTTGCCCTTGCCCACATATTCGCTCAGCTTGTGGCTGTTGCCCAGTGTGTCGGCCTCTTCAATATCTTTGAACATGGTGCCGGGTGCACGCAGGGCCAGCGACTCCAAGTATGGTTTTACCTTGGCACACAGGGGGTGTTTCAGGTAGGGTGCATCCTTCTCAATCTCTGCTTTCAGCTCGTCGTAGCTCATGACATACATGAGTTGCGACATGGCGAAGGCGCCCACAGCATTGTTGGGGTTAGCAGCCAGTCCTTGGCGCAGAGCCTCTTCCTGTTCTGTTTCCGTTTTTGCCTTGCTCATGGCGAGCGCCAACTTGGTAAGTGCCATGTTTTGTGCCGAGCCCTTCACCTCGTCGGTGTTCATATCCAGCGTCATCTCCTTGCCATCCACCACGAACATGTTGAACAAGTTGTTCTGAGCATCCATGATAGCCATCACCGTGCCTTCGGGCTTGTCGGTATTGATGGTGAAAGTGCCGTTGGTCACGTTGATGGTCTCGGGTTGTTGGTTTTTGCCTAACTCCATCAAGGCCAGTGTCTTGGCGTCTTTATGAGCCGTACCTTTCACGGTGAACTGTGTTTGTGCCATGAAAGGCAGTGCTGCTGCCAGTAGTGCAGCCAGTGAAAAAAGTCTTTTCATATTCTTCTTGTTGTGTTGCTAGTGAATAAGTTTCGAGTGCAAAAGTAATTATTTTCTTTTTGAAACAGTCCCGATTGCGTGCAAAAAGCATGGAAGTTTGCCTTTTTTATGTTATGTTTACACTGTGCAACAGCGGTGATGAACGTAAACGAAGTGCAAACAGATGTTAATTCGCAGTACCAAAATGAGTACCACATTTTGGTACTGGTCGTACCAGGCGTTGGTACTGAGGCTACCAAGCCGCGGTAGTCTCACTACCAACGCCTGGTAGTCAGGCTACCAACGCCTGGTAGTCAGGCTACCAACGCCAGGTACTGAGACTACCAAATGGTGGTACTGAAACTACCTTTATTTCTCAAAATGTTGGTAGTCCTTGTGCGACTTCCATTCGCCGCCCCACGAGAATCCGTGTTTCTTAAAGAGGCGATAGGCCAGGTCGTTTTTGGTGATTTTATAGCGGAACTGCTTTGTGCGGTCGCAGTAGGGCTTGCCAGTAGTGGGCTGAATGACCACCCGTCCATTGGGATAACGACGGTAGTAGGGGTTGTAGAGCGTGTTCAGATCCACAGCCATCCCCATGGCATGCTTTGACAGCGTCTTCGAGTTGGCGATGACCCGGTAGCAGAAACACGACGAGTTGTTGTCGCGCATCTGTCGCTCGTCGTCAGCATCGTAGTTGTCGGGCAGCACCATCCGTTCGATGGGGTATTGCGCCTTGTAGAGCTCGCGGAAAATGTCGACAAGGTCTTGCGCAATGAGCTTGTTGCACACCATCTCGCCCCGGCGCGTCTTGCCGTCGTAGTCCCAGTGCAGCACGCGGATGTAGCGCAGGTCCGAGCGCTTGATGTGCGGGTTCTCATGATACGATTTTCCCTGCATCACGTGCCATATCGAGTCGTTGATTTCCTCTATCGTGAAATCCTTGCATTGTGCCGTGCAGCTCTGTGCAAAGAGCATCGCCGCCACCATATTAATATATAAGAAGAGTCTCATAGTGTCACTTTTTGCTGCAAAAATACGAATTTATTATTAATAATCACTACCTTTGCACCCAAATTTCAATATCTATGAAGATTCTTATCACGGGAGCCAGCGGATTCATTGGCTCGTTCATTTGCGAAGAGGCCGTGCGCCAGGGCTTTGACACCTGGGCAGCCGTGCGTGGCAGTAGCAAACGTGACTTCCTGAACATCGACGGACTGCACTTCCTGGAGCTCGACCTGTCGAGCCAGAGCAGACTGGAGGAGCAGCTGCGTCCGCATCAGTTCGACTATGTGGTGCATGCTGCCGGTGTGACGAAATGCCTGAACACCGACGACTTCTTCCGTGTGAACACCGAGGGCACCAAGAACCTGGTGCGTGCGCTGATGGCGTTGAAGATGCCACTCAAGCGCTTCGTCTATCTGAGTTCGCTCAGCATCTTCGGTGCTATTCGTGAGCAGCAGCCCTACACGGAGATCCTGGATACCGACACACCACAGCCCAACACCGCCTATGGCAAGAGTAAGCTCGAAGCTGAGCGCTGGTTGGATAGCTTGGATGCTGCAGGTGAGCCGTTCCCCTTCATTGTTCTCCGCCCCACAGGCGTCTATGGACCTCGCGAGCGCGACTATTTCCTCATGGTGCAGAGTATCAAGCAGCATAGCGACTTCGCTGTGGGCTACACCCGTCAGGACATCACCTTTGTCTATGTGCTCGACGTGGTGCAGGCCGTCTTCCTAGCATTAGACCACGGACAGGTAGGACACAAGTATTTCCTCAGCGATGGCGAGGTGTATCAGTCGTCCACCTTCTCCGACCTTATTCGAAAAGAACTGGGCAACCCCTGGTGGATTCGTATCACCGCCCCTGTATGGGTGCTGCGCGTGGTCATCTGGTTTGGCGACAAGATAGGTCATCTGCGTGGTAAGATCAGCGCACTGAACAACGACAAGTATCACATTCTGAAGCAGCGCAACTGGCGCTGCGACATAGAGCCCGCCCGACGCGAGTTGGGCTATAACCCACAATATACACTGGAGAGGGGAGTGCCCCTCACCGTGAAATGGTATCAAGATAACGGATGGATTTAAAGCAACTCTTTGCTCGCGACGAGCAACCCCGCCAGGGATTCCTGGCCTTCGAATGGCTCATCATGGCCTACCTGGTGCTTACTTCAATACTCATGACTTACTATTCGTTCGGTCATGAAATGCACCTGATGCCCATGCTGAGCGTGCGTCTGCAGACGCTGGCAGCCATATTCCTACTGAAAGAGATTTATGCGTTGAAGCCTTGCCGCTTCACCATGTTTCTGCGAGCCCTGGCACAACTGTTGCTGCTGGGCCTGTGGTATCCCGATACGTATGAGCTGAACCGCGTGCTGCCCAATCTGGACCACGTGTTTGCACAGTGGGAACAGACCCTCTTCGGCTGTCAGCCCGCACTGCTTTTTGCCCAGCAATACCCGCAACCGCTGGTCAGCGAACTGGTGAAGATGGGCTACGAGAGCTACTATGTGGTCATGGTGGTCGTGATGCTCTACTACCTCTTCAAGCGTTTCGAAGACTTCGACCGCATGGCATTCATCATGCTGGGCGGCTTCTTCCTGTTCTACCTGGTGTTTATCTTCCTGCCCGTGGCCGGCCCGCAGTTCTACTACTGCGCCGTAGGGGTGGACCAGATAGCACAAGGTGTGTTCCCCAACGTGGGCTACTATTTTGAAAACAACACCGACTGTCTGCCCATTCCCGGATGGCAAGACGGACTGTTCCATCAGCTCACCATCATCTCGCACGACGCCGGCGAGCGCCCCACTGCCGCTTTCCCCAGCAGTCATGTGGGCGTCACCACCATCCTGCTGTGGCTGGCGTGGCAGGCCCGCAGCCGTTGGCTGTTCTTCTGCCTGTTGCCCTGCGCCGTGCTGATGTTCTTCGGCACCTTCTATATCATGGCCCATTACGCCATTGATGCCGTGGCCGGTGTATTTGTTGGTACGCTTTATTATTTCCTTTTAAGATATATATACAAAAAATCTCGTTGAAATGTTGCGCATTCAGCGAGATTTTTGTAATTTTGCACCCGATTTTAATCAACACAGCGATAACAATTATGGGCGGCTTTTTTGGCACAATCTCTACGAAGAGTTGCGTAAACGATTTGTTTTACGGAACTGACTACAATTCACACCTTGGTACACGACGTGCAGGTTTGGTAACCTACGATACAGAGAAGGGATTCTCGCGTAGCATCCACTCGCTGGAGCGTGACTATTTCCGTTCGAAGTTCGAAGATGAACTCGACGATTTCTCAGGCAATCAGGGCGTAGGCGTCATCAGCGACACCGACCCTCAGCCTATCATCATTAACTCACATCTGGGACGCTATGCCGTGGTCACGGTGGCCAAGATCAACAATCTGCGCGAGATTGCCGACGAGCTGTTGGCACAGCGCATGCACCTGAGCGAGCAGAGCGCCAACAATCTGAACCAAACGGAGCTCGTGGCGCTGCTCATCAATATGGGCAACACGTTTGTGGATGGCATCAACCTGGTTTATCGTAAGATTAAGGGCTCGTGCTCTATGCTGATCCTGACCGAGGACGGCATCATTGCTGCACGCGACTTCCTGGGCCGCACACCTATCGTGCTGGGCCACCGCGAAGACGGCTACGCCCTGTCGAGCGAGAGCACCAGTTTCCCCAATCTGGGCTATAAGACCGTGCGCGACATCGGTCCTGGCGAGATTGTCAAGGTGAAGAGCGACTCGGTAGAGGTGATGCAGCCAGCCTTCAAGCGCTGTCAGATTTGCTCGTTCCTGTGGGTTTACTATGGTTTCCCTGCCTCTTGCTACGAGGGCATCAACGTCGAGGAGGTGCGCGAGCGCAATGGTAAGTGCATGGGCGAGAAAGATCATGTAGAAGCAGACTTGGTATGTGGCATCCCCGACTCGGGTGTAGGTATGGCGCTGGGCTATGCCGACGGTGCCAAGATTCCATACAAGCGTGCCGTGCTGAAATATACCCCCACATGGCCACGTTCGTTTACTCCCAACAATCAGGCGCGTCGTAACCTGGTGGCAAAGATGAAACTGATTCCTAACGGCAACATCCTGAAGGATCAGCGCATCGTGTTCTGCGACGACTCTATTGTGCGTGGCACGCAGTTGCGCGACAATGTGCGTGAGTTCTTCGAGAACGGTGCCAAGGAGGTACACGTACGTATTTCATGTCCGCCACTGGTCTATGGCTGTCCGTTCATTGGCTTCACCTCTTCAAAGAGCGATATGGAGCTGATCACGCGTCAGATTATTCGCGACTTTGAGGGCGACGACAAGGCCAAGCTCGACAAGTATGCACAGACCGACTCGCCTGAATACAAGCGCATGGTCGAAGAGATTGCTCGCCGACTGGGCCTCACCTCAGTGAAGTTTGCAACGCTCGAGGATCTTGTGGCGTCTATCGGACTGCCAAAGAACAGCGTTTGTACGCACTGCTTCGATGGCAGCAGCTACGACCAGCAGGGCGATGGCGAATTCTTTGGTTAAAAACCTCTCCCGATCTCCCCAAAGGGGAGGAGAATATTTGTGAAATAATGGCCAGGATTCAAGTGAGTCCTGGCTTTTTTGTGGCCTTTTTCGGATATTATTTCGTTATTTATTCTTTTATCTCATTTTCTTTGGAAGTGTCGAAAATAATTTCTATCTTTGCAAAGTCTATGATGATATTGACTAAGAAGGCCTATAAACTACAATTGCATATACCAAATTTAAAAATATAAATCATTATGAAAAAGACATTTTTACTCAAAACAATGTTCTTACTGTGCGCGCTCGTCACGTGGGGGAATGCGTGGGCGGCAGATGAAGTTGTGGTAACTTTGGACAATATTGGCTCGGGGATTGGTTCTACAGCTAATACAACAGCTGCTACCACAGATATTACAGCTACAGGAACAACAACTTCATACACACTGAATTATTATCAGTGTAAGAAGCAAGGTAATGCAATGTTAATGACGAAATCAGTTAACCCATATATTTCCAATAAAACGGCAATGCCAGGAAATATTAAGTCTGTGCAGGTTTTCATTAACTCTGGTGCATCTGGTAAAACGACTTATGATTGTGCTTTTTCAACAACAGAGTGCACGTCAGCAACGTCTGGAGTTGGTGCTGTAAATATTACAGCCGGTAATAACCATATATTTTCTAATCTTACAGGTGGTAATATTAACGTTGCGGGAAAATTCTTTTGTGTTACATTGGGAAATGCCTACAATGGTCAGGTTCTGAAATTAGTAATTACTTGCGAAGTATCAGATCCTGAAGATACACGTACAGAATCGGGAATCAGTTTTGCTGAAAACGAGGTTGAGCTAACATGGGGCGATGCTTTCGCTGGTCAGGCATTGACAAATGCTAACTCTGTAGATGTAACGTATTCAAGTACTGATGAGGATGTGGCTACTGTTACTTCTACAGGTGTTGTTGCCATAAAGAAAGCTGGTTCAACAACCATTAAAGCTACTTTTGCTGGTGATGCGACTTATAAGCCAGCTGTTGCTTCTTATACACTGACTATCAACAAAGCTGAAGCGGGTCTGTCATACGCTCAGACTTTGTTTGATGTTGTGCTGAATGATAATACTTTCGAGGCTCCTGCTTTGGTTAATCCCAACGGCTTGACGGTTACCTATTCTTCAAACAATGAGAGTGTCGCTCATGTTGATGAAAATACTGGTGAAGTAGATCTTGTGACAAGTGCTGAAGGAACCGCAACAATTACTGCTACGTTTGTTGGTAATGACAACTTCAAGGGTGGAAGTGCAAGTTATAAAATCAAGGTTGTTGACCCAAGCAAGAAAAAGATTAGTTTCAGTGATAATGATCAGAATATAGCTGGGACATTCGAACAAGATATGTCATTAGACTATTTGATTAATGGAGTTGCTTTAAGCTTCTCAAAAGCGACTGGTTCAAATAATCCACGAGTAGATGGAGCAGAAGTTAGTGGTGGCATTTTGTATGCTCGTATCTATAGTGGTAATACGTTAACTATTACAGGTTCTGCTAATGCTAAATTCAAGAGTATAACTTTTGACTTTAACAAGGGCTCTATTAGTGATGGCGTAAATACTTACTCTTCGTCTAATACGACATGGACAGGGACAGAACATGAAGTAACCTTTACTGCATCAGAAAGCACATTTATCAATTCTATAACAGTTTCTTATGATTCTGAGGATATTCCCGTTTCAGCTGCTGGCTGGGCAACTTATTACTCAAGCAACGCTCTTGACTTCACTGGTGTAACTGGGCTGACTGCTTATACGGCTACGAAGGTGGGTGATGCTGTGAAGTTCAATAAGGTGACGGGTAAGGTGCCTGCAAATACTGGATTGCTGGTTAGCGGTACTACTGCTAATGTTCCTGTGGCAGCAAGCGCAGACGCTGTGACGAATATCCTGAAGGGTGTTACTGCTGAGACCGTGAAGACTGCTGGAACAGTGTTCGTGCTGAAGCAGGGCGCTAATGGTCTGGGCTTCTATAAGAATACTAACGACTTTACTGTTCGTGCCAACTCTGCTTACCTGCCTGCAACGGCTGTGGCTGGTGCTCGTGCGTTCATCGCACTGGATGATGAGGCTACGGGAATTGAAAACCTCACCCCAGCCCTCTCCAAAGGCGAGGGAGTTGTGCTAGACCTCAGTGGTCGTCGTGTGGCTAAGCCCGCGAAGGGACTGTATATCGTGAATGGTAAAAAGGTAGTAGTAAAGTAAAGGAGGCTGCTTCGCAGGAAATTTTCCAGAATTAGAAACAAAATTATTCAAAAGGAAAAATAAATTATCCTGTAGAATTTTGAATCAGATTTTGAAGAATTTCCCGCCAAAGGCGGTTACATAATGAACAATAAAACGAAAGAAGATATGAAAAAGATATATATGATGCCTTCAATGAAGGTGATAACCATCCGAAACACCCAGATCCTGGCAGGCTCGCTACTGAATACCTCTGGCGAGAATCCTCAGCAGGACGACTTCACGGGTTCTACAGAAGATACAAGTGGAAACCTCTCTCGTCGCCACGATGTGTGGGCTGACGAAGAGGAGGAAGATATCTAAGTCTGCAGTCCGAATAGCTATGAGCCGCTATCCTTTCACAGAGAGGGTAACGGCTTTTTTTTGCTATTTAGCGCAAAAAACCAAAACGAAATGCCACAAAAAACCAAAATTGTAGGTTCCTTTGGTTCTTTGTGTTTACCATAATGAAGTGGTGGTTTACTATTGGTAGACCATGGGTTTTGTATCGTGGGAGTATTTTGCTTGAAATTAATTTTGGCCAGAATTAATTGAATTTTGGCCAAAATTTTAAAAATAATGGCCAGAATTTAAAATTGCCTTTTTTTCTATCTCCGGCGAAAAGGAGCGCACTTCGTGCGGAAATGCTTCAGAATTTGATTCAAAATTCCATAGATTTATTTTTTATATCCTGATAAATTTTGAATTAAATTTTGAATAATTTCCGCCGTAGGCGAACCATTACTAGCGAAAAGAGTAAAACCTTCCCTGTGAAGGAGGTTCATAAGTCAGCGACTTTTCTGTTGCAAGCGGTGCATGATTGCGGGAGAAGAATAATTGCCTGAAATAAAATTATAGCTATAATTGTTTTAATTATGGCTATAATCTGTTTTGATGGTTTCGGTATTGCTATGCCATTCGTATGGTTTGGCGCCGCCAAACGCATTGAATGGGGGCGCCAAACGGGGTGAAAAGGGGCGCCAAACTCCGGGGATGGGATAAGCATAGTTAAACGAATGTGAAAATTATTGCATTTTGTCGACGATTATTTTGCTGATTCACAAATAAATATTACTTTTGTCCTAGTATTTTTATCAGACTTTGCCGTGAGACAACAGCCTACTAACTAGATACAACATATATACCATAACTATAAAAATTTTCAATTATGAAAAAGACATTTTTACTTAAAACACTTCTACTACTATGCGCCCTAGTAGTGGAGGGGACAACTTCTGCGTGGGCAACTCCAACAACAATATTATCTTTTTCCAGAAGTGGTAATACAAATACTACTACTGCGGGATATACTTTCTCTGCTTCAGCCAGCACTGATACTGGTTATTATAAGGATGGTAAGAATACAACAGGTCTTAAGCTATATAGCACGTCAACAGCTTTATTTTCTAGTACACCTTCAACCGTCACATTTACAGCAAAAGTTGGAGGAGGATCAGGAAATACAGATCTAGCTAACTCTGTATATGTTTGTTTCATAGATAAGGACGGTAATTCTATTGCGGATACGGAAACTCTTGTGACTAGTCATATCACAACAAATACCGGTGATACATATAATATTTCTATGCCTTTAGCAAAAGCAACACAGGCATATGGTGTTTATATATATCATACTAAGGAGACGGGATATAACGTTCGTTACTATTCTTTCTCGCTAAGTTACGAAGCTGCTCCCGCTCATACAATCACCGCCGTTTCCAATGACGATGATATGGGAACCGTGTCAGGTACAACGACCATTACTGCAACACCTAAATCAGGCTATCGTGTAAAAGCTGGTACTGATGGATATACTGTGACAAGTGGAACTGCTACGGTAACAAACAATGGAGATAATACTTTCTCTGTAACGGCTTCTAGTGATTGTACCGTAAGAATTAACTTTGAAGCAATACCTACGCACACGTTGTCTTCTGTAGCTGACCCTGTGGCTGGAGGAACAATTGAATTGGGCGCCACATCTATACTTGAGGGTGCAACAGCGACAGCAACAGCATCTCCCAATGCTGGATTTAAGTTCACGGGTTGGAGCATCTCTGGTACAGGTGCTTCTCTAAGTAGTACATCAAGCAATCCAACAACGGTAACAATGGGTACAGCTGATGCTACAGTTACTGCAAACTTCGAGGCTGTGGTTACTCACGAGATAAAATGGAGTGTGAATGGAGTAATCGTTAAAACAGAGAATGTAGAAGAGAATACCGCAATTGATTTCGCTGCTCCTGCAAGTGGTGTGCCTGTAGGATTTACATTCATGGGATGGGTTGTAGAAGCTAACAAGATAGATAGTCCTACTGATATAGAACCAAGTGCAAATTATGTAACTTCAGCCAATAGTACGGTGGACATTACTTATTACGCTGTAATTGCAGAATTGAAGTCTGCAGCTACAGAAGTGACAACAACTTTGGCTAATAATACAATAAAGAATAATGCTACAGGAAAAAGCTCATATAGCGATAGTTATAATATTGAAAATTGGACAGGACACTATTTGATTAATAATAATAGTGGTAATTACACTTTGCAGTTGGGGTATAATACGGATAAATCAAAAAGTGCACATAATAGTCATTTGACAACCCCATCAGCAGCAGAGAATATTCAATCAATAACTATTGAAGCCAATCAGGCTGTTACGTTTTATCTATGTTCCGCATCAGATCTTGGCACGGCAGACTCTGAAGATGCAACATATGGTTCAGGAGCAACAACTGCTCAAAATAAAACGGTTACAATTAATGTAACTGGAAATACCAAGCATTTATATATATATCCTAGTGGAACAGCAAATATTAAATCTATATCGATGACATCAGGCTCTCCTGCTGTTTATAAGAATTTCTGCACCTCTGCTACAATCCCTGCAACAATGGGAACCAATGGTTATACTACATTTGCAAATGCGAATGTTCTGGACTTGGTGCACTTGCCAAGTGGACTGACGGCCTACAAGGCTAGCGTAACGGGAAGTACGGTGAAGTTTACGGAGATTAACGACCAGGCTGTTCCTGCTAATACTGGTTTGCTGCTGAAGGGTGAGGCTGGCGAGACTTACAACATTCCTGTTGCTGCCTCAGGTACGGATGTGACGGGTAATGCGTTCCTAGTTAATACCGCTGGAACAACATTTACTGGCGATGATAACTATTACTACTTCGGTCTGAAAAAGAATACGTTGACGTTTGGTCTCTTCGATCCCGCGAGTGTGGCTATTCCTGCCAACAAGGCTTATCTGAAGGTGTCAAAGAGTGCTGGCGCACGCGAGCTTACTGTGTTGTTCGACGATGAGGCTACGGGAATAGAGGACCTCACCCCAGCCCTCTCCAAAGGCGAGGGAGTTGTGTATGACCTTAGTGGTCGTCGCGTGGTTACGCCTGCAAAGGGACTTTATATTGTGAATGGTAGAAAGGTAGTAGTAAAGTAAAGTTGGCTGCTTCGCAAGGAAGGTTTAGCTCGACGGCCGCGCTCGACCTTTGGTCGCTTGCTACCATCGGGACGCAAGAAGGGAAAGTCAAATTATATAAAATTGAGACCAAAATTTCTCAGAAGATAAAAATAAAACTGTAGAATTTTGAATTAGATTTTGAAAAATTTCCGCACGGAGTGCGCCACATAAAAAATAATAAAAACGAAAGAAGATATGAAAAAGATATATATGAAACCTGAGTTGGAGGTCGTAAAGGTTAAGATGACCTCTCACCTGATGGAAGCATCGAATGCAACACTTAGTATTGAAGAGGAAGACAAGATTACAACGTCAGACGATTTCGGATCCCGCTTCTTCGACTTCGACGACGAGGATTACTAATCCTGCGCTATCGTTATAAAAAACAATGCCGCTACCTGCAGAACGGGTAGCGGCATTGTTTTATGTTATTAGCAGCCCAACATAGCTGCAGGCGTAATGCCAAGTGTGGAGCAAAGAAGGCGAGCAATCTTTAATGTAGGTTCTGCTCGGCCAGAGACATAGTCGTTGATGCGAGAAGGACTGACACCAATTTCAATTGCTAACTGTTTCTGACTCATCTGCTTTTCTTCAAGCGATAACTCAATCAGTTGTGCAACTGTTGGCTTGTTGATGGGGAAATGCTCCTTTTCATAATCCATGACTATGTTTGACATCATTGTTAGCTCTACGGCATTGCGGTCGTTGGCTGGTGTGTTGTCGTCAACAATTGGCAATAGCTCCTCAATTCGTGCCAATGCAAACTCATATTGTTCTTTTGTAATCTTACTCATAATCGTTCCTCTTAACTTATCCTTTATTTAATCACGGTGCACAGTTGTAGTACATCGTCGTCGAAAGTGTCTTTGTTGATTGCCTTGTTCTTCACCAGAGAACGGCAGTTGTAGATGGTCTGCGAGGAAAGGAAGAGCAGGTCGGCGATGTCGGTGGTCTTCTTCACACCCAGGCGGATGAGCGCAAAGGTGCGCAACTCGGTGGTCAACGTGCCTGGCGTCTTCTGCAGGATGCGCCCCTCGGGCAGTAGCAGCTCGTTGAATTCGTCGATGAAGGTGGGGTAGAGCTCCAGGAAGGCCTTGTCGAAACGGGTGAGGAACGTGGCGGCATCCTCCTCGGAGATGCGCGTAGAGGAGATGGTCTGCAATAGCTCCTGCGCCTGGTTCGCCTTGATCTTGCGCTTCACCAGCGTCTGGTACTTGTTGAGCTTGTCAATGTATTGCGCACAGAGGTCTATATAGATAGAAGCCAGTCCCTCGCGACGCTTGTTGGTGTCCACCAATTTCTGGTTCAGAATGCCCTGCTGCTCGTTGGACACAGCCAACTGGCGGTTGGCCTCAGTCAGCTGCATGTTACTATCCGCCAACTCCCTACGTCCTAACGCCAGCAGGCGGTTCTTGCGATAGATGAGCCAGATGGCCCACAACATGGCAACGACCAGCAGCGAGATGAAGAGCAGCGAGTAGCGCAAGGCGCGATTCTGCGTCTTCACCGTCTCCTGATAGCGCAGCATGATCTGCGGCAGCGTGCGTGAAATCTCCAGTATGCGCAGACGGTTGTTGTAGAACTTGGCATCCTCCATCGACACGTTGATGTAGCGCTCCGCCCGTTCGATATGCTGGTCGCTGAGGCTGAACAGATATTCCGCCAATACCTGCATGGACATGTTCTCCTTGGTGCAGCACTTCAGGTCGCTCAAGGCCGAGCGTATGAGATACTCCTCGTACTTCTCCATTTGGTTGTCTACTTTATAGTTGCCAGCCAAGGCAAAGGCCGACATCGCATAGATGCGCGATGTTTCCTCGGTGGTGTCGAGGATGCGCAGATAGTGCTCGCGAGCCTGCTTGCTGTTGGCAGTCACATACACCATCTGTTCGCCCTTGTAGTATTGGTAGTCGGGGTCTTGCGGATTAGCGTGCTGCATAGCCTCGCGCAAGTATTCGTTGGCCTTCTGCCGGTAGTGGGGCGTGAAGGTCGTATCGCCGCAATAGTCGCTCCAATAGGCATAGATATTAAAGTAGGTGAAATAGTATTTGAAGAGCAACCGCTCGTCGGCCTCGGCAGGCTTGAAGTTGTCGAGATAGGCCATCGCCTCGCTATAGAGGCCGCCAATAGCCATGATCTGAGCCACATAGACCGTGAACAGGTCGGTATAGTAACGATTGCCCAGTCGCTGGCTCAGTGTCAGTCCGCGGTTAGCATAGACCATGGCCGAGTCAAACTGATAGACATGATACTCGCTGTAGAGATCCTCCACCACCTTCAGCATGGCGCTACTATCGCGCTCCGTGCGCAGTTTCTTCTTCAAAAAGGCAATCTGGTTCTCCTTTGCCTCTATGTATTGTCCACGTTTCGCTATCGTGGCATCCAGTTCCTCATAGAGCTGCTGGTTGTCTGCCTTCACCGCGGAAGACAGCATGACGAGGGTTAGTAATAGAATGATTCTGACCATGCGAAGTGATATAGTTTAGTAATTACGGTGCAAAAATAGCAAAACAATGGGAAACGGAGGTGTTTACTACGAGGATTTTAATATCTTTTATAACTTACTGATTATCAAATTGATTTATGTCTATGTGGATCTGACATATTTACCAAGGCATTACTATGTGATATAACTTCATGGGTAATGCACTACCTTTGCCATCGAAATCCTAAAAACGAAACAATAACATCAAAAACAATCTGATGATTATCATGAGAATTAGACAACAAAGACAACGATCCGTCCGATGGGTGGCCAGCATGTTAATCCTGCTGCTCATGCCTTTAGGACTACTTGCACAAGAGGTACGCGTGCAAGGCTTGGTGAAAGATGCCTCGGGCGACGCCATCATAGGTGCGTCTGTGGTTCAGAAAGGAAAGAAAGGGGCTACGGGTGCCATCACCGATCTGGACGGTCGCTTCGTGATGAATGTTCCTGCAAAGGCCACGCTGGTGGTTAGCTACCTGGGCTACGAGACCCGAGAGGTGGCAGTCAACGGACAGACACAGCTCACCATTACGATGACAGAAGACAACAAAGTGCTGAACGAAGTAGTGGTGGTGGGCTACGGAACGATGGACAAGAAGGAACTTACCTCAGCTGTCTCGCACGTAGGCGAGAAAGACTTCCTGACAGTGAGTTCGCTGGATCCCTCGATGATGATTCAGGGTAAGGTAGCGGGTGTCAGCATCACCAACACAGGTGCCGGCGATCCAAACAACCAGGCCAGCATACAGATACGCGGTGTCAGCTCGCGTTCGGCTGGCTTGGGCCCGCTGATTGTCATCGACGGTGTGCCCGGTGGCAATCTTACCAACCTTAATCCTAATGATATAGCCTCTTTCGATATTCTGAAAGACGGTGCTGCATCGGCTATCTATGGTACGCGCGGTAGCAATGGTGTCATCGTGGTCACTACGAAGAAGGGCAGTAAGGACGGCAATATGCACACCTCCTACTCAACGATGATGTCGTGGGACGTGATCAAAAAGGAGCTGAAGATGATGGACGCCCAGGACTATCGCGCCGTGCGCTTAGGATGGGGCGACACCGGTGTGGACCTGGGAGGCAACGTGGACTGGCTCGATGCCGTGAGCCGCACGGGTGCTACCGTACAGCATACACTCACCCTGAGCGGAGGCAACGACAAGAGCAACTACCGCATCAGTGCCGATTATCGCAATGCCCACGGCATAGACCTGCGCTCTAAGCGCGAGGAATATGGCGCACGCGCATCAATCATGCATACCACTAAAAATGGACTGTTTACCTTAACCGCCAATGTCGCACCGCGCATCATAGACCGCGACAATGCCGACTGGAGTGTCTTCAAGGATGCTATCGAGGCTAACCCCACCACACCGCTCATGGATCCCGAGAATCCTGTACGTTACTATAACTTCATGGGACAGGTGGTAGGTTCGAACCCTGTGGAGCGTCAGCGACTGGAGACCGACCATGCCGACACGCGTCTGCTAGACTTGGATGGCACGGTGCGACTTAACCTCCTGCCGTTGCTCGCCAACGACGAGACGATGCGCCACAGGCTGACCACTCAGATTATGTTTGCTGACCATCAGTACAGCAACGACAATACGTGGTTCCGTCCCTCGACAAGTACCATCGCCATCAACAACGGTCGCGACGGCGAGGCTAGCCGCTCGTATGGCAAGGAGAGTCAGAAGGTGGTGGAATGGCTCACGAACTATAGTGGCAGCATAGGTCTGCACAACATCAAGGGAATGGTGGGCTACTCTTATCAGTACTCACGCTACTCGGGTCTGAGTGCCGAGAACAAGGATTTCCCCAACGACGGTCTTGGTGCCGACAACCTGGGCTCTGGCGAATATGCCAAGGAAGAGGGCGAGGTGATGATGGGCAGTTACAAGAACGACGCAAAGCTGATTGCCTTCTTCGGTCGTGTGAGCTACGACTTCGACGGTCGCTATCTCTTCACCGCCTCGCTGCGCCATGAAGGTTCTTCTAAGTTTGGTGCTGACAATAAGTGGGGTAACTTCCCCGCCGTATCGGCAGGTTGGCGCATCTCGTCGGAGAAGTTCATGAAGGATATTCGCTGGATAAGCGACCTGAAACTGCGTGCCGACTATGGTGTGACGGGTAATCAGGACTTCGGCAGCTATCTCTCACTGAACACCATGACGGGCTTCGGCTACTATTATTATAATGGTAAGTACTTCCAGGTGTGGGGACCATCGAAGAATGTGAACCCCGACCTGAAGTGGGAGAAGGGTAAGAACTGGAACGTGGGTCTGGACTTCTCGCTGTTCAATGGTCGTCTGTATGGTTCGCTGAACTACTTCAGCCGTCGTCAGCAAGACTTGCTGGGTAACTACAAGGTCAGCGTTCCGCCCTATCTGTTTGATGAGACCTTCGTCAATGTGGGCACGATGAAGAACACCGGTTTCGAGTTCGACCTGAACCTGAAGGTGGTGAACACAAAGGACTTCTCCTATGACCTGAACATCGTGGGTACAACGATGAAGAACGAGTTTGTGGACTTCAGCAACTCTCAGTACGTGGGACAGGACTATTACGACGTGTGCGGCACGGAGGATCCCTATCCCTTCTACAACCTGCAACGCATTGAGAAAGGCAAGTCGCTGGGTAACTTCTACATGTGGCGCTATGCCGGACATACTACCGATGGCGAGTGGCTGGTATATGACAAGGACGGTGACATCATTCGTGCTTCGCAGGCCAGCGATGAAGACCGCCAGGTGGTGGGCAACGGCATGCCTAAGTTCACGATGTCGTCGAGCCATAACTTCCGCTGGCGTGACTTCGACCTGTCGCTCTTCTTCCGTGGTGCCTTCGGTTATGATATCTTCAATATCCATGACTTCTACTATGGCACGCGCAACTTCACGGGTAACCGCTTGCAAAAAGCTTATGCCAAGAACTACAGCATAGCTGGATCGGCGAACCCCGTGGTGTGCGACTACTTCCTGGAACGTGGCGACTATCTGAAACTCGACATGATGACGCTGGGCTATACGTTCAGTCCTCGCAACTGGCGCTTCATGGATAGACTGCGCGTCTATGGCACCATGAAGAATATCCTGACGCTGACTAAGTTCAGTGGTGTGGATCCTTCGACCTATCAGGTTAACGGTCTGACACCAGGCGGACAGGGCTCGCGCACCTATTTCCCATCAACACGCCAGTTCATTGTTGGACTGCAAGTGGACTTCTAACGCAATGAGTAATGAGAAACAAAAACATGAAAGCAGAGATGAAGAGCTATATATATAAAATGGTGGTGGCTGTATGCTGTACAGCAATACTTAGTAGTTGCACAGACCTGGACGAGAAACTCTATGACCAGGTGGGCGTGCAGAACTACTATAACACCAAGAACGACGTGATTCGTGCTACGTTCCGTCCTTTTGAACATGCCTTCTGGAGCATACAGAGCAGACATGTGCTCAACGAACTGACAGCCGACCAGCTGATTACTCCCACACGAGACGGCTGGTGGGATGATGGTGGCAAGTGGCGCCGACTGCACTACCACGACTGGAACGTGGAGGATGGCGGCGACGCACAGACGGAATGGAATGGTTGCTTTCAGGGTATCATGCAGTGTAACTATGTGATTGAAGACTTGAACGCACTGACGCCTTCGCGCTTCGGCTTCTCGGAGGCGGAGTTCAATAACCTGAAAGCACAGTGCCGTGTGCTGCGTGCTTGGTTCTACCTGCGCCTGTTGGATGGTTTCCGCAACGTGCCCTTGGCTGTAAGTTACAATGATGTGTCGAAGAACACGGAGACACAGGTGGAGCCTAAGGTCATCTTCCAACTCATAGAGAACGACCTGAAGGAGTGCCTCCCGCTGCTTACGGAGAAGACGGAGCTGGGAAGTGGAGCCAATCTGCAGGGACAATGGACCAAGGCTGGTGCTGCTGCTCTGCTGGTGCGTCTCTACCTGAATGCGAAGGTTTATATCGATGAGGACCGATATGCGGACTGCGCACAAGTGGCACAGGATATCCTGGATGGCAAGTATGGTAAGTATGAGGTGGCTGATCGCTGGGATGCTGCCTTCGATTGGAACAACGATGTGTGCGACGAGGTGATCTTCGGCTTCCCTGCAGCCCCGGGCTATAGCTACTGGCAGTATCAGGGTGATACCTACTGGTGGACTGTTCCTGCCCGTGCTCGCTACTATCTGAACGACAGTAAGTGTAAGGCTGGCGACCATAATACGAAGTATGCCGCTTCGCCAAGCTATGCGCCTAACGGCACAAAGTTGTCCTATGAGTTGGGTATGCCCGTGGAGCACTTCCGCAAATATGCTGGCGATGAGCGCATGAAACTCTATCGCAACCTGGGTAATAGTCAGCGTGAGGGTATGTTCCTCTATGGCTATCTGGAGTACAAGGATGATAATGGCGCCACTAAGCGTGTGCAGGCTCCGGAGTCTCCCTACGACCTTTATATACGTGATGCCGTGGGTAAGTTTCAGGACCTGGCTCCTAACAAGTGGCTCGTGACGACCAGCAGCACGTTGCGCGATGGTGATCATAACTCTGGTTGGCACTTTGCCAAGTATCCATTCTATACTGATAATGATGCTCACCAGATGGAGAGCGACTATACGGAGATACGATTGCCCGAGATTATCTACTCGCTGGCTGAGTGCAAGCTTCGTGCTGGCGATAAGACTGCTGCTGGCAAACTGCTCAACAAGGTGCGTCGACGCAACTATCCTGCTGCCAATCTGCCTACGGTGCTCTATCAGCCTGATGGCGCTGCTACGCTCGATATGAAGGAAATGCTCGACGAATGGGGACGTGAGTTCTTTGCCGAGAGCCGTCGTCGCATAGACCTCATTCGCTTCGACAAGTTTACCTCAGGTTCGTGGTGGGACAAGACGCCCGATGCCGACGACCATACGAAGATATTCCCCATCATGCGTCCTATACTGAATGCTAACCCTGCGCTTGTGCAGAATCCCGGATATAACAAGTGATAGTGACAAAAACGAAATAACGATGAAACCTATGAAATATATGTTGATAGCATTCGCAGCCCTGCTGATGACAGCCTGCGATAGCGAGATGGACCTGAAGATTATAGAGGGTGAGCTGCCTATCAAGACCTCAACGCTCTATATGGTCGGCGATGCTACGCCTAACGGGTGGAGCATTGATAGTCCGACGCCTCTGACACCTACGGCTGATGATGCTCTGGTGTTTGTCTGGAAAGGACCTCTTTACAAGGGTGAGATGAAACTCTGCCTCACGGTTGGCAGTTGGGATGCAGCCTTCATCCGTCCTGAGATTCACGGAACGGAGATTAACAAGACTGCTACGGTCAATCAGAAGTTTGAGATGCATGCCGGCGATCCCGATAATAAATGGCGTGTGACGGAAGCAGGGGAGTATCGACTGACCTTCGACTTGCGCCACTGGCAGATGTCCACAGAGTGGTTGGGCGAGATCGTGGTGAAGAAAGATCCGCTGGAATCGGAGACTCTTTACATGATTGGTGATGCGACACCTAACGGTTGGAGTATGGATAATCCGACTCCTCTGACACGTGATGCGTCGAATAAGTACCTCTTTACGTGGGAGGGTAACCTGAATACGGGCGATATGAAAGCCTGTCTTGAGCCTGATGGCACTTTCTCGTGCCCGTTCCTACGTCCTTCTTCGGGCGATGTGGAGATATCGTCGGCGGGTGTTTCGGCTTCCGACTTCGTTTACACAACGAACCCTGACGATAAATGGCACGTGACGGAGTCTGGATCCTATAGCATCACTTTCGACTTGGAAAACTATACCATTCACGTAGAAAAGAAATAATAGAGATGAAACAAATGATATTTTGGACAATGGCCTTGGCAATGACGATGCTGTGTTCGTCGTGCAAGGACGATGTGGAGATGCGTTATCCTCCTAAGTATGAACTGCCGGAACTGCCCGTGGTGGAGGGAATACATGATGGTGTGAAGGCTCCACTCTACTGGAGCGTGTATGAATACTGCTACGAACAGAGCGCTGCAGGCGTGGCCAATAGTGATATGGATCTCACGGAACAGCAGTGGGATGAGATTATATCATGGGTGGCTACCGACTTGAAGCCTTATGGCTACGACATGATATGTACGGACGGCTTTATCCCTATGACGGCAAAGGATGAGTCTGGCTATATGACTCACTATGGCTCTATGGCCTTGAAGGACTTGGCCGCAAAGTGTAAGGCGAAGGGCTTGCGTCTGGGTGTCTATGATAACCCTTTGTGGATTCATGGCCCGCGTAATACAAAGATAGAGGGAACGGACTATATCTTCGGTAACCTGATATACAATGGTAGCTCTGCTGTGCAGAATCCCACGACGCAAGACCTCTGGTTTACGTGGGTTGTCAGCACGCAACCAGGCGCTCAGGAGTACATAGATGGTTTCTTCAAGCATTATCATGACTTGGGTGTGGACTTCATCCGCATGGACTTCCTGTCGTGGTATGAGGATGGTAAGGACCGTGGACAAGGACTGGTGGGACGCGGCTATGGACGTGAGGCTTACGGAAGAGCAATGGCTTACATCGCCCAGTCGGCTAAGAAGTATGGCATCTTCACTTCGCTGGTCATGCCCCACATGTATAATGATGCGGAAGTGGAAGCCCGCTATGGTAATATGGTTCGCATCGTGGCTGATACAGAAGATGGTGGATGGAATCATACCTCCACTCACGACAAGGGTCGTTCCTATACAAACTGGCCCAACTGCAAGAACCAGTTTGATGGGTTTGTCTATTGGTCGCACATCGCTGGTCGTAACAAGGTGATACTTGACGGTGACTTCCTTCGACTGAACAAATATGCAACCGAGGCTGAGAAGCAGACGGCTGTCTCACTACAGCTACTGGCTGGTGGTCCTGTGTCTATTGCTGATCAGAAGAGTACCATAGGTAACAACACGTCGTTCTATACCAACTTGGAACTGTTGGCTCTCAACAAGGACGGTTTTGTAGGTAAACCGCTTAGTGACCAACTGAACGACAAGCAGAACGAGATATGGTATGGCACGATGAGCAACGGTGATTATATCGTCGGACTGTTCAACCGCGGTGACCAGTCGGCTACGGTCAGCGTGAACTTAAGTCAGTTGGGTATCAGTGGCTCGTTGAAGATGCGTGACCTCTGGAAACATGCTGATGAGGGAAACATCAGCGGAACACTCTCTGCTACTATTCCTGCACATGGATGTAAAATTGTAAGATTGACGAATAAATAAACATGAAAACAAAGATATTATTCCTAATTACTGCATTTCTTATGGCGCGTTGCACACTGTTTAACTCCCATGCTCAAAACATTGAGGTGACATCGCCCAATGGACTGGTCAGCGTTGCTTTTACGCTTACTGGTAATGGTGTGCCAACGTATGCCATGAGTTTTAACTCGAAAGAAGTTGTGGCTCCCAGTAAGTTGGGCTTGGAACTTGCGGAAGAGCACTCTCTGCTCGACGGCTTCACGCTGGCTGCTACTGAGCGCTCTACCTTTGATGAGACCTGGCAACCTGTATGGGGAGAGACAAAGAACATACGCAATCATTATAATGAGTTGCTTGTTCGTTTGCAGCAAGATGAAACGGGACGTCTTATGAATATCCGTTTTCGCGTCTATAACGATGGTGTGGGCTTCCGCTATGAGTTTCCGCAGCAGGAAAAACTGGTTTACTTTGTGGTAAAGGACGAGCGTACTCAGTTTGCTATGACTGGTGATCATACGGCTTGGTGGATTCCGGGTGACTACGATACGCAGGAGTATGACTATACGGAATCGAAACTATCGGAAATCAGAGGACTGATGAAGTCGGCCATCTGTGACAATGCCTCGCAGACATTATTCTCTCCCACGGGCGTGCAGACCGCTCTGCAGCTTAAGACGGCCGATGGTATCTACTTGAATATTCATGAGGCAGCACTCATAGACTATTCTTGCATGCATCTTGATCTTGATGACAATCGCTTTATCTTCAATACACAACTAACACCCGATGCCCAGGGTAATATGGCTCATATGCAGTCGCCTTGTCACACGCCGTGGCGAACTGTGATGGTTGCTGACAATGCCTGTGGCATCCTTTCATCCAACCTAATCCTTAATCTGAATGAACCTTGCAAAATTACTGACACATCGTGGATCAAGCCTGTGAAGTATGTTGGTGTGTGGTGGGAAATGATTGGCGGAGGAAAACAGTGGTCGTACACGTTCGACCTGCCTTCCGTTAAACTTGGAGAGACAGACTATAGTCTTGTAAAACCTCATGGACAACATCCTGCTAACAATGAGAATGTGCGTCGCTACATTGATTTCGCTGCCCAACACGGTTTCGACCAAGTGCTTGTGGAGGGATGGAACACCGGATGGGAAGACTGGTTCGGTCATTCCAAGGACTATGTGTTCGACTTCCAGACGCCTTATCCCGACTTTGACATCCGTGCACTCAATGACTATGCCCACTCCAAAGGGGTGCGTCTGATGATGCACCATGAGACTTCGTCTTCTGTCCGTAACTATGAACGACACCTGGAGGCTGCCTACAATCTGATGAACCAATATGGATACAATGCTGTGAAGAGTGGCTATGTGGGGAATATCATCCCACGTGGAGAGCACCACTATGGTCAGTGGATGGTTAACCATTATCTGTATTGTGTCACCGAAGCTGCCAAGCACCACATCATGGTGAATGCCCATGAGGCAGTGCGTCCTACTGGTCTTTGTCGTACATGGCCTAATCTCATTGGCAATGAGTCGGCACGTGGCACGGAGTATGAATCGTTTGGTGGCAATAAACCGTCGCACACAACGGTCTTGCCCTTTACTCGCTTGCAAGGAGGACCGATGGACTATACCCCAGGTATCTTTGAGATGGATATGAGTAAGGTGGATCCTAATAGCCACTCACACGTAAACAGCACTTTGGCTCGTCAGCTGGCACTCTATGTGACTATGTACTCTCCACTGCAGATGGCTGCTGATGTGCCTGAGCAATACGAGCGTTTCATGGATGCTTTCCAGTTTATTAAGGATGTGGCTGTAGATTGGGACGACTCACGCTATCTGGAGGCTGAGCCTGGTCAGTACATTACTGTGGCTAGAAAAGCTAAGGGGACTAACGACTGGTTCGTGGGTTGTACCAGTGGTGAACAGGGGCATCAGTCTGTATTACCGCTTTCATTTCTGGATTCTGGTAAGAAGTATGACTGTACCATCTATGCCGATGCGCCCAATGCTCACTATCTAACAAATCCGCAGGCTTACACCATTAAGAAGAAAGTGGTGACAGACAAGACTGTTCTTCACCTGAAGGCTGCTCCCGGTGGTGGTTATGCCATCAGTATCAAAGAACGTAAATAATCAACGTTATTCAAAAAACTAACATAAACCTAATAAAAAAAACTATGCGTAAAATTACTTTTTTACTATTAATGGCTATGCCTCTGACAGTCATGGCCGCTGTTGATGACGTGTTCACAGTTGACAATCTGAAGTACAAAGTTGTGACGGAGGATGGTGAGAAAAATGAAGTGATGGTGATTCGTCCGGATGTGGAACTCACGGGAGATGTTGTCATTCCTGCTAGTGTAGCTAACAATGAGAAGACCTATTCGGTGGCCTTTATCAAAGGTGGTGAGATAGCTGAAGGATGTGCTTTTCGCGAGATGACAGGAATTACTTCTGTTTCAATCCCTTCTACGGTCTATTCGCTGCAGGGTGTCAGCACCTTCTTTGGTTGCACCGGACTGCGTGCTGTCTATAACAATGGCAGTATGGATCAGATTGAAGGATGGACCTTCTATGGCTGCTCTTCTCTGGAGTATTGTGCGATTCCTGCTTCAGTCAACAAAGTGGGTGAGAGTGCTTTCGAGAATTGTAATGCATTGAAGTCTCTGGCTATCCTGGGTTCGGTTAGTCTTGACCAACATGCGTTGAAGAACTGCTCAGTGCTGAAGAACATATACTATGCTGGTAGCAGCCTGACACTTATCCCCACAGAGGATACCTGGCAGATCTTCGAATCGACAGACAATCCAGTGTTCTATACAAAGGCATCGGCTCTCGATGATATCAAAGCCGCATTAAATGGGAAGGCTGACTGGATTAAGGACCAGGCAACAGCTGATATCCTTTTCACGCCTGCCACGGATGTGTTTACCTTTGCCCGTGATTTCGATGTTGACTTTGCTGAGGCTTCTGACCTGAAAGTACGCTATGCTTCTGATTATAGTGACTCTGAGCTTGTGCTAATTGCTGTGACCAGTGCAAAGGCGGGAACAGGACTCCTCATTAAAGGTGTGGCTGGCACGGCTTACACATTGCGTATTGCAGAGACAACACCTGAGGCAGTCAGCAACAAACTTGTGGGTGTGGTGGCTCCAAAGGTTCTTCCTGCTACTGATGGCGACAAGACAAACTTTATCTTAAAGGATGGTGTGTTTAAGAAGGTAAGCACTGCCAACAAAGAGATAGCAGCAGGAAAAGCCTACTTGCAGTTGCCAACAAGCAGTGCGGATGAAGCTCGTGACATTATTTTCTCTTTTGAAGATGAGACTACGGGTGTTGGGAACCTCACCCCGGCCCTCTCCAAAGGCGAGGGAGTTGTTTACGACCTGATGGGACGTAAGGTGGAGAATGCTGCGAAGGGATTGTATATCGTGAAAGGCAAAAAAGTGATAGTGAAATGAAAAAGACATATAAAAGCCCTCTGATAGAAGTTTATTCCATCAGAGGGGAACAGTTACTTACGGCATCGGATTATAACTTCAGAAGACGTCGCGTGGAATGGGACGAGGAAGAGGATGCCGATGAAGCGGAATAGTTGCAATTAGTTAGTTGAATTGGTTGAGCGGTCGCTGTGAATGAGTTCCAGCAGTCGCTCAACTGCTTCTTCTTCAGGAATGTTCTTCAAGACACACTCCTTGGCTCTGTAGAGCGAGATCTTACCACGACCTGCTCCTACGTAGCCATAGTCGGCATCGGCCATCTCGCCGGGGCCGTTCACGATACATCCCATGATGCCAATCTTCAGGCCCACCAGGTCTTTCGTTGCTGCCTTGATTTTGGCAATGGTCTCTTGCAGGTTGTAGAGCGTGCGTCCGCAACCAGGACAAGAGATGTATTCTGTCTTGGTGAACTTGATGCGTGCTGCCTGAAGAATGGCATCGGCCAGCGATGTGAGCATCTGGCTGTCGGCTGTCGGCTGTTGGCTGACAGACAGTTGTAGCTTCGTGGCTTTGCGGTCTATGAGCAGGGCACCTACGGCCATGGCGGCCTTCAGCTGGTAGGTCTCCCAGTCGGGTGCATCAAGACACAGCGTGATGGTGTCGTCCTGAATGCTGGCCTCTGCCTCGGCACGGAGCCTGGTGCATTCGGGAATCAGGTCCACCAGCTTGCGGGCTACGGGAATCTCGCATTCGGGTTCCTCGCTCAACGACACGCGGATGGTGTCGCCAATGCCTTCGGTCAGCAAGGCACCGATGCCCAGGGCACTCTTGATGCGACCGTCTTCGCCTTCACCAGCCTCGGTGACACCCAGGTGCAGCGGATAGTGCATATTCTCCTGGTCCATGGTCTTCACCAGCAGGCGCACGGTGGTGACCATGACAACCGTGTTGGATGCCTTGATAGAGATGACCACGTCGTTGAACTGTTCGCGACGGAAGATGCGCAGGAACTCCATACAGCTCTCTACGATACCCTCGGGGGTGTCGCCATAGCGACTCATGATGCGGTCGGACAGCGAGCCGTGGTTCACGCCGATACGGACGGCGGTGTGGTGCTCCTTACAGATGTTGATGAAGGGCACGAGCTTCTTCTCAATCTTTTCGAGTTCGGCAGCATACTCCTCGTCGGTGTACTCCAGGTGCTTGAACGTGCGACCCGGATCTACATAGTTGCCGGGGTTGATGCGCACCTTCTCGCAGTACTGGGCGGCAATGTCGGCCGTATGGGCGGTGAAGTGCACGTCGGCCACCAGCGGTGTGCTGTAGCCGTCGGCCTTCAGACGGGCAGAGATATTCTTCATGTTCTCGGCCTCACGACTGCCTTGTGTGGTGAAGCGTACCAGTTCGCCACCGGCATCGATGATGCGCTTGGCCTGAGCCACGCTCGCCTCGGTGTCGTTGGTGTCGGTGGTAGCCATCGACTGGATGCGGATGGGGTTGTCGCCACCAATGGCAATGTTGCCTACGTGGCAGACACTACTAGTTCGTCTTATACTCATACTTTACTTCTGCTAAATCCTTGTTGGCTTTCTCAATCTTGCTCTTCAGGCCAGCCTTGTAGTCGCTCAGGCGCTTAGTCAGGTCGGCATCGCTGAGGGCCAGCATCTCGACAGCCAGGATGGCTGCGTTCTGGGCACCATTGACACCTACAGTGGCTACGGGGATGCCGGGAGGCATCTGGATGATAGAGAGCATGGCGTCGAGACCATCGAGCATGCCCTTGATGGGAACACCGATGACGGGCAGCGTGGTTGAGGCTGCGATGACACCAGGCAGTGCGGCTGCCATGCCAGCTCCGGCAATGATAACCTTCAGGCCACGCTCCTGGGCTGTACGTGCAAAGGCCTCGACAGCATCGGGTGTGCGGTGGGCCGACAGGGCATTGACTTCGAAGGGTACTTGCATCTCGTCGAGCAACTTACATGCTTTTTCCATGACGGGCAGGTCGCTCGTGCTGCCCATGATGATACTTACTACTGGTTTCATATGCTTGTTTTTTTTAATCGATTGCGAAATAGAATATGCTTACGCCGCCAATGAGGAAGCCCACCAGAAAACCTACGCACACCTGCGACAGCGTGTGCTGGCGCAGAAACATGCGGGCACTGCCCAACAGGCCGGCCACAACCAGCGTGAGGCACAGCCAACAGGTGGGGTCGAAGGCAAAGATCTCGGCAAACACCAACAGGGCACCGGCCACTCCGCCGATGGCTGCGGTGTGGGTAGATATCTTCCACCACACGTTGATGATGGCACAGACAATCTGAACCATCAGCGCCGCAAAGACAATTGACGACACAAAGTGGAAAATGTTGAGGGCGTTGAGCACCTGTATGCACAGCAGATAACTGCAGATGGAGATGAGGTAAGGCACCAGACGGCGGCGCTTGTGGCTCAGTTCGAACAGGGTCCAACCGTGATAGTTGCGATAAAGGCGAATAAGGAAGGTGGGCATCAGGATGGTGAACAGGTACACCAGGCTAAGCACCATGAACCGATAGCCTGCCGGCAACAGACTGAGATAGCTGAAGGTGAACAGCACAATAAGTCCTACCAACGGTAGGTAAAAGGGGGTGAACATCATGCTGATAGTTCGGGCGGCGATGATGATGCTTTTCTCTTTTGACATCCTGATGATGTTTCTTTCTCTTGACATCCTGATGATGACTAATTAGACTTTCTTAAACGCGCAATGGGTATGCCCAGCATCTCGCGGTATTTGGCCACCGTGCGGCGGGCTATGGGGTAGCCCTTCTGGGCCAATAGCTTGCAGAGCACATCGTCGGCAAGGGGCTTGCGCTTGTCCTCCTCGTCGATAATCTCACGGAGTACGGCTTTGATGACGCGCGTGGACAGCTCCTCGCCATTCTGGGTGGTGAAGCCTTCGCTGAAGAAATAGCGCAGGGGGAAGGTGCCCCAGCGTGTCAGGGCATATTTAGAGTTGGACACACGAGAGATGGTGCTGATGTCCAGACCGGTCTTCTCGGCCACGTCTTTCAATTTCATGGGGCGCAGCAAGGTCTCATCGCCTTCGACAAAGAAGGGGTGCTGCAGCTGGATGATGGCCTTCATGGTGAGGGTCATAGAGCGGTGGCGCATCTTGATGGCGTCGATGAAGCTCTGGGCGGCGCCCACCTTCTGACGGGTGTAGAGCAGGGCTTCCTTCATCTGGCGCGACATGGTGTCTTTGTTGCTCTGGTATTCCTTCAGCAGTTCGGCAAACGAGGGCGACACCTGCAACTGTGGTATCTCGCTATTGTTCAGCGAGAAGGTGACGGTGCCGTCGTCTTGTGTGTCAACGATAAAGTCGGGGGTGATTTGTTGGATGGAGTGACCGATGGTCTCGCTCATGGATGCACCGGGACGCGGGTTGAGATGGCGCAGCTCACGCGTCAGCTCTTCCATGCGCTGAGAGCTGATCAGGAGGTCTTTCTGCAACTTCTCCCAATGGCGGTTTTTGAAATCGTCGAAGTGCTGTTCCAGGACGCGCTGCATGAGCTGGTCCATGTCGAGCTTGTCTTGCGGCGCTCCGTTGTTGGTGTCTTCAGCGAATTTGCGCTCCACTTGCAGTAGCAGGCATTCCTGTAGGTCGCGGGCACCAATGCCCGGCGGGTCCAGTTGCTGCAGTTGGCGGAGACTCTTCTCTACATCTTCTGTGCTGAGGTCTATGTTGTGATAGATGGCCAGTTCCTCGACAATATTGTCGATGGGGGTGCGTAGCAGACCATCGTCGGCCAGTGAACGAATCAGATACTCCATGACATAGCGTTCCTGGTCGTTGAGCTCTAGCTCGCTGACCTGCTGAAGCAGCGTGTCGTAGAAGGTCTCGCTGGCAACGAAAGGTTGGTCTTCGCGCTCTTCGGCATTATAGTGGTTGCCGGAATAGACGGGCAAGTCTTCGTCGTCGCGACCAAAGCTCTCTAGGGCCGCATCGAGTGCGTCCTGGCGCTCTTCGCGTTCGCGCAGGCTATCATAGTCCTCATCGGCATGGTCCTGTGTGTCGAGACTGTCGTTAAGATCGGTGTTTTCGGGAAATTCGGGCTCGTCGGTCTGTTGCTCAAGGGCAGGGTTGTCGTGCATCTCGGTGTTGACCCGTTCAATGAATTGCTGAAGGGGTAGCTCCACCAGTTGTGAATTCAACAACTGTTGCTGCGAGATGGATTGCTGCAAACGCTGTTCTTGTCGTTGTTCTTGAGTCTGAATCTGAGCCATTATTTACTTGAAATATGCCATCAGTTCCTGTGCCAGCTCGTTAAGCTGGTTGGGGTCTCCGTTGCCATAGCGGTGCCAGATGTGTTGGCAGGCGGGCATGAGGGGTGATGGTTCAACATCACTTTTGGTAAAGTAGGGGTCGCACGACTGAAAGGTGATGAGCACCGCGACGACCTCGGCAGGCAAAATCTTCAACTGGCGGGCCAGCTCTGCAACTTCGGGCGTCTCTTCCACCATGGTGGCGGGGGTCAGCTGGAAGTAGAGGTTGAGTATCAGTATCAGCATGACGGGCTTCAGTCGTGCATTCTCGGTCAGCGGACGGAAGTCTTTCTCGAACGACTCTTGTATCTCGACGCCGTCATAGAACGCATCGCCGGCACCGAAGTCTTTCATCTGGTGCAGCATCCTGACGTCGCGCTGCAGGCGGCGCGGACTCTCGCTGTAGGTCTCCCACAGGCGTTCCAAGAGGGGTGTCTCAAGTCTTTCAATCTGATGCATGCGGGCTTGCAGCGCCTGTGGAGCAATGTGCAGTTCCAGGCTCAAGTCCACCATATCCTTGCTGTAGAGCGCTTTTGTGCCTACAGGCTTCTTCAGGTATAGTTGCAGTAGCAGCAGCCAGAAGTCATCGTGCCAAACTTGATTCTTTGCCATGTGCCTTAATTTTGGAGCAAAGTTACTGAAAACAACGTGAATAACCAAATTTTTTTAGATGCTTTCATCAAGAATTCTAATTAATTTTGTACTTTTGCACCAAACAATAACTAAGAACAATGCGAAAACTGTTTTTTCTGTTGGCACTGGCGATGCTTTCTTCTCACGTCAAGGCCCAACTGCTGATAGAACCACAGCCACAGATACAGACGCCCAAGGAGGAGTTCAAGAAGAATCTCAGACTGTCGGGTGGCGAGTTCTTGGCCTATCCTATTCCACGACAGCGCAAGCAGACACCGGCGCCCGAAGGGAAACGCTTGTTCTATGTCAGCCACTATGGTCATTTCGGATCGCATCACCATGAGGAGAAAATTGACTATGACTATGCGCTGAACTGTCTGACGGAGGCCGACGACAAAGGTATGCTGACCGCGCTGGGCAAGGATGTGCTGGACCGTATTCGCCGAATGAAGGCTGAGGCTTACTTGCGATGGGGCGAACTGACCGAGGTGGGACTGTCGCAGCAGCGTGTCATCATCTCGCGTATGTTCGACCGGTTCCGCCCTGTGTTTGGCGATGGGGCGCATGTCGAGGCTCATAGCACCATCGACGGACAGACGGTGCTGGCCATGGGCGTGGCCTTGCAGCAGTTGTTGCTCTTGAACCAGAAACTGGACATCCATCAGGATGCCAGTCTTCACGAGATGTATTATATGTGCCAGCAGGACAGTGGCTTGCAGGCGGAGCGCTTGTCGGCCCAGAAACGTCGGGCCTTCGATGCGTTCTGCAAGAAACGCCGTCGCTGGCAGCGCATGGTGGGCGCTCTGTTTAATGATAAGGACTATCTGGAACATCAGGTGGACGGTGAGAAGCTGAACCGTCATCTGTTCCGTCTGGCTTCCAACCTGCAGAGCTCGGAGTTGCGCAAGGAGATGACCTTCTACGACCTTTATACCGATCAGGAGATTTACGAAAACTGGCAGAAGGAGAATGTGTTGCAGTATCTGACTAATGGATTCTCGCAGTATGACGGGGGCGACCAGCCCTATTCGCAGCGCAACTTGTTGCGCCGCATCATCCAGCAGTCTGACAGTTGTATCAAGATGGCACATCCGGGCAGCACACTGCGCTTTGGTCATGAGATGGTGATCATGCCGTTGGTCTGCCTGTTGGGACTGGATGGCTACGACCAGCAGGTCAGCGAGCTGGACCAGTTGGAGAAGCGTGGCTGGGTGGACTACCGGGTATTGCCGATGGGGGCCAATATTCAGTTTGCTTTCTATCGTAAGAATGCCTCGGACAAGGATGTGATTTTCAAGATTCTATTAAACGAAAATGAGGCGACTCTGCCTTTGAACACAGATATCGCCCCATATTATCATTGGGATGATTTTCGCGATTACTACTTGCAACGCATCAATACTTACGATGAGAACAACTGAGCTTATGCTTTCTGACTGAAGGCCAGCGCATACATGCGGGCCTGCTTCACCATGGCCAGCAGACCATTGCTGCGGGTGGGTGAGAGGTGCTCTTTCAGTCCGATTTCTTCGATAAAGTAAAGGTCGGCATTCAGGATATCCTCTGGCGTCTGGTCGTTCAGCACGCGGATGAGCAGAGCCACAATGCCTTTCACTATCAGTGCGTCGCTCTCGGCCTGGAAATGAATCTTTCCGTCGGCATAGTCGGCTTGCAGCCACACGCGGCTCTGGCAACCGTCAATCAGGTTGCTCTCGGTCTTGTATTTCTCGTCCAGTGGTTCCTGCTCGTTGCCTAAGTCAATGAGCAACTGGTATTTGTCCATCCAGTCGTCGAAGTCACTGAACTCCTCAATAATCTCGTCTTGACGTTCGTTAATTGTCATATCTTAAATCTCCATTCTCATTTTTCAACTTTCTCAATCAGGAACAGCTTGTCGCTGGGGCGTACCTTCTCGGGTACCTTGATGCTGACGCGTGTGCCCTGCTGGGCAGTCTCCACGCTGCTGGTGTCATCGTGAATCTCGTCGACGGTCACATAGAGTGCTCCTGTCGTCGGACCGGTGATGAGCATCTTGTCGCCTACACTGAAGGTGCCGGCCTCTACCGAGAACTCGGCCACGCCCAACTTCGAGAAGTATTTTACGCCTTTGCCGATGTACTTCTTGCGTTCGGTGGCACTTGAGCCGTAGTTGGTGTTCCACTCGCCCAGAGTCTGTCCCTGGTAGTAGCCATCCCAGAAGCCACGGTTGAAGACGGTGGCCAGGCGCTCGTCCCAGGCATCCTTCTTCTCTTCAGTAAAGGTGCCGTCGAGCACACTCTGGATGGCCTCCTTGTAGCACTGCACCACGGTGAGCACATATTCGGGACCGCGGGCACGACCTTCTATCTTGAAGACGCGCACGCCGCTGTTCATCATCTTGTCGATGAAGCGAATGGTCTTTAGGTCCTTAGGACTCATGATGTACTTGTTGTCAATCTCCAGTTCGGTGCCCGTCTCACGGTCGGTGACCAGGTACGAACGGCGACAGATTTGCATGCACGAGCCACGGTTGGCCGAACGACCCGTATTGTCGAGACTCAAGTAGCACTTGCCGCTGACAGCCATGCACAGAGCACCATGACAGAACATCTCGATGCGCACCTGCTGACCGCTGGGGCCGCAGATGTTTTGTTCTTCTATCTGACGGTAGATCTCTGCTACCTGGTCCATACGGAGCTCGCGGGCCAGCACAACGACGTCGGCAAACTGAGCGTAGAACTTCAACGCTTCTACATTAGAGATATTCAACTGTGTAGAGAGGTGAACCTCCATGCCCTTCTGACGACAGTAGGTCATCACAGCGATATCGCAGGCAATCACTGCCGATATCTTTGCCTCTACGGCAGCATCCACAATCTGGTGCATCGTCTCGATGTCCTCGCCGTAGATGATGGTGTTCACCGTGAGGTAGGTCTTTACGCCTGCCTCGTTGCACGTAGCAGCAATCTCGCGCAGGTCGTCGATGGTGAAATGGTTGGCAGAATGCGAACGCATGTTCAACTGTTCCACACCAAAATACACCGAATCGGCTCCCGCCTTCAGGGCAGCAGCCAACGAATCGCGGCTCCCCACGGGAGCCATGATTTCAAAATCCTTCATATTCATGATGCAAAGGTACAAAGAAGTCAGCGAATAGCAAAAAGAAAAAATATATTTCTTTGTATTACAGGCTATTTCTTAACTTATGTATATCCTCACCTATACACATCCTCTTTCTTCAGTTCCACGACCTTCCCAAAACGAGCAAGGGCCTTCATGTCCGTCAGTTTCTTGTCGCCAATAACCACCCATACACGATTTTTATTAGCTGCGATATGCTGTTGATGGAACTGCAGGATGTCTTGAGACGTAACAGCAGGTATGTCCTTGGCTATATCCGCCTGAGGATCCGAGTAATAACCTTCTCTCAGTTGGTTTGCTACATATTCTCCCACTGTGCGGAAAGTGGGATAAGCATTCTGGATGTCGTTGACAACGCTCTGACGCGAGGCTTCCAGATTGTTTTCCTTCATAGGCATCTGCTGTAACAGCGAGTCTATGGTTGAGAGCACCTCCAATGTCTTATCGGCTTGTGTGCCTGTTATGGTGACATAACATTGTGCTGCATCTGGATGATGGGCAAGACTTGAAGTAAAAGCACTTCCACCCGTGGAGTAAGCTAGCGAGCGGAATTCACGGACATTCTGGAAAAGCATCGACGACATATTGCCTCCGAAATACTCATCCCAGAGCTTGAACTGTGCACGGTCTTCCTGTGTAGGCAATGCCCCGACGGCATCATAGCTAACCACATAGTTCTGGCGTGACTTTGGCACATGATAGAAATAGACCACAGGGGCATCATACTGAAGGAAAGGACGGAACGTATCTGCCTGAGGCTTGGTGCACTGCGCCAAAGGAAGAATGCGTTGCGACTCATTTGCCACATATGCCAGAGGCTGGCGACCACAGTAGAAGAGTTCGCAGTCATACTGCTGCAAGTCATGGAAGAGTGCCATCAGGGCTTCATCTGTCAGAGACTTCACTTCCTTTCTACTCATCTGCGTGAGGTAAGACGACTTTTCTCCAACAGCGATACGATGTATCACAGGTCGCAATACGTCGTCTTTCTGTTTTCCGAAACTCTTACGCTCCACCTTGTCTTCATCCTTCACCTCTTTGAGCGCATCGCAATCTCCCTTGGCCGAATGCAGGAAGTGGGCCAACAGTTGCAGGGCAGGCACCAGTTGATTGTCAGGACCTGTGAGGTTGATGCTGAAGTTTACGTTGCCAGACACAATCTCCATCGTGGTGCCAATACGTTGCCAAGCTTGTTCCAATTGCTGTTTCTTCAGTGAGTCGGTGCCCAACTGCGACAGATAGTCGGCCATGATTTTCAGTGCTGGTGTGTGCAGTTCTCCATCCTTGTAGCGGATGGTAAAACTAAAGACGTTATTGATGGGGTTCTCCTTGTAATACAACACAGCTTGAGATTTGAGAGGAAGGATTGTTACATCCTTTTTAAAGTCAACAGTACGTACTGCTGTATTCTTGACAGGCACCTGCTCCAACTGCTGGGCAAAGGCCGACTTCGCATCTATATTTTTCGGACTGATGGGCTTATAGCCCGGCTGTTTCAGTGTCTCATTCTTCGACGTGCCGTATTTCTTGACCAGAGTGATATAGTTGGCACCATAATATTTCCTTGCCGCAGCCACCACGTCGGCCTTCGTCAGTCGGCGAATACCTTCCATCTTTTGAAGCACATCTTTCCAGCTACGTCCTTTCGAGAAGGCTTCAATCAGCACATCCGAGCGATTGCTAATCGTTTCTATATTCTGTTCTGCCTCCATCAGCATCTCTTGCTTCAGGGCTTCCATCTGCTCGTCGGTAAAATCACCGTCCATCACCTTTTTGACTTGTTCCATCACACGAGCCTCAGCCTTTTTCATCTTGCCGAAGAGGTTGGGAATGACCACAATGCCAGAACCTGCAGCATCATCCAGTGAGGCACTCATGGCCGCAGCCATCATCAACTTGTGTTCGTTGACCAACGAATCCAAAAGGCCTGCCTTACCGTTGTAGAGCAGTTTGTTAGCCAAATCGAGCGCATTGGCATCTGCCTCAAACTCTGTAGGAGCCTTGAATATCAGGGCCTCGGCACCAACAAGCGGGATAGGCAGCTTCACCTCCTCACGCTCACAAGCCGCAATCGTAGGCATCGGGCTCTTTGCTCGCTCAGGTGCAGGACCAGTCTGTACACGTCCGAATGTCTTCTCCAACAATGCTATCAGCGTTGCATCAGGCTTAATGTCGCCACAAAGAATCAGGCCCATATTTGATGCTACGTAGTATTTCTTGAAAAAGGCCTCCATATCAGACAAGCGCGGGTTCTTCAGATTCTCCGTAGAACCAAGAATAGGATAGGCATAGGGCTGGGTCTTAAATACCGCACTGAATACCTTATCCTGTGCATCGCCCAGGGCATCGGCAGCACGGTTTTTCTCCTCGTAAACATTCTCTAATTCAGCCTGAAAACCGCGAAACACGGGTTTGATGAGTCGCTCGGAGTTCAGCCAGCACCACTGTTCTATGAACTGCGGTAGGAAAGAGTTGTGATAATAGGTTAAGTCATGACCGGTGCCGGCATTCAGAGCACTGCCACCATATTTTGCGATCAACCGACTGAACTCATTGGGTATCGCATAGTTGGCAGCCTTTAGACTTAGTACGTTGATATGTTTCTGAATACGTGTACGGGCAACTTCATCCTTCGTCTGACTGAGTAATTCGTATTGCGCAGAAATACTGTCGAGCCAAGGCTTCTCTTTCTCGTAGTCAATTGTGCCCATGCGGTCAGTACCCTTAAACATGATATGCTCAAAATAGTGAGCAATACCCGTATTGGGGCAGTCTTTTGCGCCAGCCTTCACCACAACAGCTCCAAAGACTTTCGGCTGGGAGTGATCCTCGTTCAGCCATACAGTCATGCCATTACTAAGTTTCAACTCCTTGACATCCAACTGTGCATAAGCACACACACTTGTCAAAATAGTAGTCAGAAGAAAAGTAATTCGTTTCATTTTCTGCTAAAAATGTAATACCTGTTTATCTGGATTTTTGCTGGTGTACCACGCTTACCAGCTTCCTTCTTCATAATGCAAAGGTAGTGCAATTAGAAAAAACAACCAAAATTTTTTATTTTTTTTTACGAAAAGCAACCTACCTTTGAGGCATCATCATAGTGCCACTTTCTTGCGATGAAACTGCTGCTTTTGATATGCAAAACAGGCACAATAAAAAGGGGTTAGGTGACGTTTTGCAAACACCTAACCCCTTATGAGATGATAGTCTGTGACTTACTTGTTCAGGACTTACTTGTTCAGCTTCCAAGTGACGCCGTCTTTCGTATCCTTTACTTCAAAACCGGCTGCAGCAAGGGCATCGCGAATCTGGTCACTGGTGGCCCAGTCTTTGTTAGCCTTAGCCTTGGCACGCAGTTCCAGCACCATGTCCATCACCTTGCCAAAGGCTGCCTCGCGCTCGTCGTTAGAACCGCTCTTCTCTGACTTCAGACCCAGGATGTCGAAGGCAAAGAGCTGCATGGTCTCCTTTAGTTCCTTCAGACAGTCGGCACAGATGGTGGCCTTGTGATCAACCAGCTTGTTGACCACGGTGCAAGCCTCGAAGAGGTTGCTAAGTACGAGTGGCGTAGCCAGGTCGTCGTTCATGGCATCGTAGCACTTCTGGCGCAGTTTCTTAACCACCTTCTCGGTCTCGGCATCACACTTGTCGCTGACCTGCACGCGCTCCAAGTCGCTGATGGCGTTCATCAGTTTCTCGTAGCCCTTCTCGGCAGCCTGCAGGGCCTCGTTAGAGAAGTCCACTGTGCCACGGTAGTGGGCAGAGAGCACGAAGAAGCGGATGGTCATGGGCGAGTAGGCCTTCTCGAGCAGGGGATGATTGCCTGTGAAGAACTGTTCCAGCGTGATGAAGTTGTTGTATGACTTACCCATCTTCTGTCCGTTGATGGTCAGCATATTGTTGTGCATCCAGTATTTTACGGCAGGATGACCCATAGAGGCCTGCGCCTGTGCAATCTCGCACTCGTGGTGAGGGAAGATAAGGTCCATACCACCACCGTGGATATCAAACTCTTCGCCCAGATACTTGCGACCCATGGCCGTACACTCACAGTGCCAGCCGGGGAAACCGTCGCTCCAGGGTGAGGGCCAGCGCATGATGTGTTCAGGCTGTGCCTTCTTCCACAGGGCAAAGTCGGCCTGGTTGTGCTTCTCGCCGACGCCGTCCAACTCGCGGCTGGCGTCCTTGACGTTCTCGAGTGAGCGGCCGGAGAGGATGCCATACTTGAATTTCTTATTGTAAGCCTCTATGTCGAAATAGATAGAGCCGTTGCTCTCGTAAGCGAAGCCATTGTCGATGATTTGCTGCACCAGCTGCTGCTGCTCGATGATATGACCAGTGGCGTGGGGCTCGATAGAAGGACGCAGCACGTTCAGCGCATCCATATACTGGTGATAGCGGTTGGTGTAGTACTGTGCTATCTCCATGGGTTCGAGCTGTTCCAGACGTGCTTTCTTGGCAATCTTGTCCTCGCCTTCGTCGGCATCGTGCTCTAAGTGGCCCACGTCGGTGATGTTGCGCACATAGCGCACCTTGTAGCCCAGGTGCTTCAAGTAGCGGAACACCAGGTCGAAGGTAATGGCAGGACGGGCATGGCCCAAGTGTGGATCGCCATAGACGGTGGGACCACAGACATACATGCCGACATTGGGTGCATGGAGTGGTTCAAAACGCTCTTTCTGTCGTGTCAGCGTATTGTAAATGACCAGTTTTGATTCCATATTATCTGTATCTTTTTATGATTGTTTGCAAAGTTGTTGATTTCCTGCTTCTTTTTCAATCGGCAAAGTTACTGTTTTCTTGTGAAATACACAAATTAATTTGGAGATTTCGGGAAATCGCTGTAATTTTGCAAGTCTAAATCAATAGCGAGACATTAAAATGAAAAGTGTAGCACATATCGGGCTGGTAATCATGGCAATGATGCTGTCAACGGCCTGCGGCGGTTCGAAAAAGAGTACAAAGGACAATGGGGAGATGGTTGCCGTGGGGCCCGTATTCTCGGCCGACTCGGCTTATGCCTTCTGTGCGAAACAGTGTGAGTTCGGACCACGCACCATGAATAGTGAGGCACACGACCGCTGTGCCGCATGGATTGTAGGACAGTTTCAGAACTATGGTATGACGGTCACCGAGCAGCGTGCCGTCTTGAAGGGCTTTGACGGAACGCCCCTTCAGGCTAATAATATCATTGCCAGCTATCGTCCGGAGCTGACCGACCGTATTCTGCTTTGTGCACATTGGGATAGTCGCCCTTGGGCGGATAATGATCCGGATGAGGCTAACCACACCAAACCGGTGATGGGTGCCAACGACGGGGCCAGCGGTGTGGCGGTGATGCTCGAGATGGCCCGACTGATACAGTCGGCACAGGACACGTTGGGTGCGTTTGGCGTGGACTTCGTGTGCTTCGATGCAGAAGACTGGGGCACAGAGAACGAGAGCGACTCTTGGGCGCTGGGCGCTCAGCACTGGGCTGCACAGCACAAGGCAAAGCCAAACGGAAAGAAGTATCGCTATGGCATTCTGTTGGACATGGTGGGCGGTCAGGGCGCTCGCTTCTATCGCGAGATGCTTTCCTGTCAGTATGCTCCAAAGGTGGTTGAACGGGTATGGAAGGCTGCCGAGGTGGCTGGCTTTGGCTCGTTCTTCCCTCAGCAGGATGGATCTATGATTACCGATGACCATGGCCCGGTCAACGAGGTGGCCGGCATTCCTTGTATTGATATTATTGCTTATTACCCTGAATGCGTGGAAAGTGGTTTTGGACCTACATGGCATACCGTGAACGACGATATGGAACATATAGATGCCACCACCATGAAGGCAGTAGGGCAGACACTGATTCAGGTGCTTTATTCTGAAAAATAATAAAGCACCATTTTCAAAATAACAAATAGATAGGCTGTGCGGAGAAGATGGGTTGGGGTGTGTTGAAGTCTAGATTTGTCCGGCTTCAACCATCAGTACGACGCGCTCCGTCAGTCGGTCAACGCCTTCGGGCTCGTAGCCTTTCTTCAGCGAGGCACCAAACATCCAGGCAAAGGCTTGCCACATGCCCGAACGGACAGGACCGATGAAGGCCTGCATGGCTTCGTAGGCCGTAGAGTTGCACTCGCGGTCCACCAACTTGATGAGCAGCTTGCCTTGAGAGAAGGTGAGCTTCTTCATCTTGGGCTTATACTCTGCCACGATAGAGGCCTCTACGCGCTTCATGTGCTCGTCTTTTTCTTTCTTTGTGGGCAGCGTTTCCAGTACCTCGGCGGTCTCTATCAGCATTTGTCTGACGTTCTTGGCCAGCGGGAGTACCTTCTTTACATTCTTTACCAGTCGCATATAGGCCTGCTGCTGACGTTTGCTCTTGAACGTGGGTTCGGGGTAAACATATACGTTAGACATCTCCATATACTGAATAGAGTCACCGTCAACCAGTGTCTTGCTCACCTTGACGGTGGGGACAAAGGTGGGGTCGCCAAGGTCTTGTTGTCCTTGGGCTGCAGCGGTCAGCATGCCAGCAGTGAGGAGAGTGCTCAGTAGAATATGTCTTTTCATGTCATCGTAGTTAGAAGATGCCGCGTATCAGGATGTCCCACACGGCGATGATATGGCAGATAGAGCCTGCCAGCACACAGAAGTGGAACACTGTGTGCATGTATCTTGTCTTGTTGAATGAATAGAAAATGGCACCGGTGATGTAGAAGACGCCTTCCAGAACAATCATCACCACGGCCCACGCCTCTACGGTATCGAGGAGTGGCTTGAATGCGGCCAGCACCGACAGTCCCATGGTGCAGAAGCAAATGGTCTCAAGGTTGGAGTGCTCTTTCAGTCGGACGAAACTGATGACGGTGCCAATGATGGCGCACGACCAGACAAAAGAGAACAGTACCCATCCCCAATGCCCGTAGTCGCGCATCGCGATGAGGGTGATGGGTGAGTAGCTGCCGGCAATATGCCAATAGATGGCAGCGTGGTCCCACTTGCGTAGATGCTCTTTCCATTTGTTGTTTTCATTCAGAGCATGATAGATGGTGGATGCCAGGTAACTGCCCGTCATGCCAATCAAGTAGAGTCCTACGCCAATGCCTGCCCACATGCGGTTCATGTTGCCCAGGCATACTACAATGATAAAGGCAATGCCGACGGCACCAGCCATGATGGCGCCACCGGCATGTGTCCATGTGTTCCAGATTTCTTCTTTTCTTGTGTAATTGATAGCCATGTCAGTTTAGTCGGCCAGCACAAAGTCGAGCTGGCGCTTTTCTATGTTAGCGCGAGCCACCTTGATGCGGATGGCATCGCCAAGTTGATATTTCTGATGATGACGACGGCCTACCAGACAGTAGTTGCGCTCGTCGAACTCGTAGTAGTCGCCATCCAGGTCGTGCATGCCAACAAGTCCTTCGCAGTGGTTCTCATCAATCTCGCAATAGATGCCATACGACTGTACGCCCGAGATGTGGGCGTCGAATTCCTCGCCAACCTTGTCGGCCATAAACTCTACCATTTTATATTTTATAGAGTCGCGCTCGGCATTCTGAGCCGTTTGCTCCATCTGACTGGCATGCTCACAGAGCTCCTCAAAGTGGTTTTGGTTGGCTGAGCGTCCGCCGTCTTGATAGCGGGTGAGCAGACGGTGTACCATCATGTCGGGATAGCGGCGGATGGGCGAAGTGAAGTGGGTGTAGTTGTCGAAAGCCAGGCCGTAGTGACCAATGTTATGGGTCGAATACTTGGCTTTCATCATGGCGCGCAGTGTCAATGTCTCCACCAGTTTCTGCTCGCGCATGCCTTGGGCTTCTTCCATCAGCTTATTGAGACCCCTCGACAGGGCTCCGCGAGTGCCGCTGGTCTTCACCTTATAACCAAAGGGCGACAGGGCGGTACGCAGGCTTTCCAGTTTCTGTGGGTCGGGTTGGTCGTGGATACGATAGACAAAGGTCTTGCCCTTGGCACCCTTCTCCGATTTCTCGTTCTTACCAGCCTTACCGGCTTTGCCTACCCATTCGGCCACGGTCTTGTTGGCCAACAGCATGAACTCTTCTACGAGTTGGGTGGCGTCGGTCGATTTCTTGAAGAAACAACGGGTGGGCTTACCGTTCTCATCGACCTCGAAATGCAACTCTTCGCGGTCGAACTTCACAGAGCCATTCTTGAACCGGCGCTCGCGAAGCTTCTTAGCCAGCTTGTCGAGTGTGCGCAAGGCTGTGTCCCAATCGGGGCTGTCCGTCTTCTTGGTCTTGACAGTAGCTTCGGGTGATTGCAGTATCTCTTGCACCTCTTCATAAGCAAAGCGGCGGTCGCTGCGAATCACGGTGTGCGCAAGATGCCAGTCTTTGATATTAGCCTCTTCGTCGAGCTTGAAGATGACGCTGTAGCTCAGCTTCTCTTCGTCGGGGCGCAACGAACAGATGAAGTTACAGAGACGTTCTGGCAACATCGGAATGGTGCGGTCAACCAGATAGACGCTGGTGCCGCGCTGTTCGGCTTCACGATCGATGATGCTGCCTTCTGTCACGTAATGAGAGACGTCGGCAATGTGAACACCTATCTCGTAGTAGTTGCCGTCTTTACGGATAGAGAGGGCGTCGTCGAAGTCTTTGGCATCCTTGGGGTCGATGGTGCAGGTAAGCACTTCGCGGAAATCCTCTCTTCGGTCTATCTCTGCCTGAGAAATCTCTGCGGGAATCTTCTCGGCAGCCTCTTCTACGCGCTTCGGATATTTGTAGGGCAGTCCGTACTGAGCCAGGATGGCGTGCATCTCGACTGTGTTTTCGCCTTGTTTACCCAGCACGTCGACGACCTCACCAACCAGGTTCTTCGAACTGGCCGAAGGCCATTGGATGATTTTTACGACGGCCTTGTCGCCGGTCTTTCCGCCTTTCAGTTTCTTCTTGGGTATCAGGATGTCGTGAACAAAGATGTTGCCTTCGGTGTTCAGGAACGCAAAGTCCTTCTCTACCTGCAGCACACCAACGGCCTGGTCGTGCTTTCGCTCCAGGATGTCGGTCACAATAGCTTCCTTGATATGATTCTGTCGGCGTGCCATGAAGGCCACCTTCACACGGTCGCCGTTGAGTGCAAACATCGAGTTGCGCTCAGCTACAAACACGGGCTTGCCGCCATCGGCAGGCATGAACGAGTTCTTACCGTTGGCTTTGCGAATGAACGTGCCTTCCTGCACCTGCGTCTTCAGGTTCAGGCGATAGCTATTGTCAGACACCTTCGACAACCAGTCGTCCCATGCCAGCTCCTCCATCACGTCGATGGCCAGCATCTTGGCAGGATGCGTGGCAAGCTTGAGCGACTTAAAGATCTGTTTGAAACTGAGTGTCTCACCGGGATGAGCCTGAAACAAAGCCTGCAGTGCGTCAGCGATATCGCGCTTTGACATGCGTTTTCCACCTTTTTTCTTACCCATGATAAAAGCTATTATTTATGATTGCATTCGCAAAAGTACATATTTTTATTGAATGCGACAACTTTTCTAGGTTAATAAAAAAAAAGAGGTGCTTCTCGATAAAAGAAGCACCTTAACTTTTTCTTTACAGAATTAATTAGTTCAGAGCGTCAGCAAGCTCAGCGCCAGCCTTGAACTTAGCAACCTTCTTAGCAGCAATTTTAATCTTAGCTTTAGTAGCGGGGTTGATACCCTCACGAGCGGGACGCTCGTTAACAGCGAATGTACCGAAACCTACGAGAGCTACCTTGTCACCAGCAACGAGAGCACCCTTAATAGCTGCTACAGTTGCATCGAGAGCCTTCTTTGCGTCAACCTTTGAGATACCAGCACCAGCTGCAATCTTCTCTACCAATTCTGTCTTGTTCATAATTTCTTTAGTTTTTTTAGTGAATAATACAAAAAGATTGTCTAAATTGTACCGCAAATATAAAGGAAAGTATTTATATAACAAGCAAAAAGTGAGAAAAATTTTGTTTTTTGCCTAAAAAAAGTTGTTTAGAGCGTCATTTTATGGTGAAAAAGAGATATTTTTCGTAATTTTGCCACGCAAAAGTGTTATACATCGTTAATTGTAATTTTATATTGAAATTTGCGTATGTTTGCTAATATACCGACAGTTACAAAGAATCTGCTCATCATCAATGTGTTGGCCTTTCTGGCTACGATGGTGCTGCAAACGGTTGGGATTGATCTGAACCGCATAGGTGGTCTCTATTTTTTCTTGGCCAGCGATTTCCACTTGTTCCAATTTGTAACCTACCAGTTTCTGCATGGCGGTTTTACTCATTTGTTCTTTAATATGTTTGCCCTCTGGATGTTTGGCTGTGTGATTGAACGTGAGTGGGGTGCTAAGAAATTCTTAATTTATTACATTGCGTGCGGAATCTTTGCTGGTGTCTGTCAGGAGCTTGTGCAGTTCGTGAGCTATTATTTTAGTGTTGCTAGTCAGGTTCCTGGGGCTTCAGTTGTTGATGTTTATCGTAGTCTGGCTGACAACGCTGTTTATTTGAATCACTCTCTGACAATAGGTGCTTCGGGTGCTGTCTATGCCATTCTGCTGGCTTTTGGTATGACATTCCCCAATGAGCGTATTTTCATATTCCCCATCCCTATTCCTATCAAGGCAAAGTGGTTCGTCGCAATCTATGCCGTTTTCGAACTGTTTTCGGCGACGTTCTCGTATGGCGATGGCGTTGCTCATATGGCGCACATCGGCGGTATGCTCTCAGGCTACCTGTTGATACGCTATTGGCGAAAGCATTCCAACGGCGGATTCACACTGAACGGTGGACGCCAGTTCTTTGGTCGTTGGTCTAATGACCGCACAAAGAAAACAACTTGGCGCAATAACTTCACAACCACTTCTGGTTTCTCAGAACAGACGCGTACCGACGGCACTTCCAACGACGATATGGCGTATAATGCCCGAAAGAAAGAACGTCAGGAAGAGATTGACCGTATCCTCGATAAGATACGTATCAGTGGCTATGACAGTCTTTCGAAAGACGAGAAAAGACGACTCTTTGAAGCCAGTCGTGACCGTTAACCCATAGCCGCGCATGCTGAAGAGCATTAAACGTTTTCTGGTTGGTATCCTGCTTGGAGCCAGTAGTGCCACGGCATTGGCCATGGTAGCTGTGGGCTATAGTGACCGTTTGGATCCAGAGTCCCATCCGTTGCTGGCATGTATAGGTATGACTTTCCCTCTCTTTGTTGTAGCCAATCTGGTCATCCTTGTGCTGTGGGTGCTCTTCAAGTGGAAGTATGTCTGGATACCGCTTCTCGCATTCGCGTTCGCGTACGTACCAATTAGGTATTACGCTCCTATTCATTTTTCCAAGGAAAAGCCTGGTGACGGCATCAAGATTCTGTCTTACAACGTGTGTGGCTATAACGGAAATTTCCGGTATGACAATGCCTACGACACCATTTATTCCTACCTGAAGAAAGTCGATGCTGACGTGGTTTGTATCCAGGAGGAACAGAATACCAAGATTAACCAGCTCACCTTCTTCAAGGATACCTACCCCTACAACGATACGGTGCATGTGAGCCATCCTACAAATGTCAATATCAATGCATTAGGCATACACTCTCGCTATCCAATAGTGAAGAAGGAACGCATTGACTACGACTCGTTTACCAACGGTTCGGTGGCTTACTATCTGGAGGTCGACGACGATACCGTCATCGTGATCAACAACCATTTGGAAAGCACCCATCTGTCGTCCGACGACCGTCAGCGCTACAAAGAGGTGTTGCGCGGCAATATGGAGCACGAAGAGGCGGAAGAAGAAACCCTGTTGCTCTTGGAAAAACTGTCTAATGCCATGGTGAAGCGCTCTAGCGAGGCTAAAGTCGTGCATCAATACATCGAAGACCACCGTCAGTACCCCCTGATAGTGTGTGGAGATTTTAACGACACACCCATCTCGTTTGCCCGCCATACGGTGGGGCAGGGACTGCACGACTGCTATGCCGAAACCGGTTGTGGGCCAGGCATTTCCTACAATAAGAAAGGCTTTAACGTGCGGATAGACTATATCTTCTGTTCCGACCATTTTCAACCCTATGACTGTCAGGTTGATAGTAAGGCCGACTACAGTGATCATAACCCCATCTATTGCTCGTTGAAATGGACAAAAAAGTAACCTAAACCCCTAAAAACCTATCACCGATAAACCTAAAACCCAAGGAAATAGTGCAGAAACCTTAAAAAATGAAGGAAAATCGGTTGAAAATTTCGCTAAGTGTAGAAAAATCACTATATTTGCAAGCTAAAATTTTGAAATACTTAATAAATAACAAATAAATAACATGCAAAACAAAGGAATTGTAAAGTTTATTGCAGTCGCACTTGTGCTGATCTGCTGCTTCTATCTTTCCTTCTCGTTTGTGACTCGCTACCACGAGAACAAAGCTGCTGAGATTGCTGCTCAGCAGGGTGAGAAGGCTAGTCTGGAGTACCTTGATTCGGTCGAGAACTCTAAAGTGTGGTTCTGGGCCTACAACCTCAAGGAATGTCGTGAGATGGAAATCGGCCTGGGTCTTGACCTGAAAGGCGGTATGAACGTGGTTCTTGAAGTATCGGTTCCCGATATCGTTGATATGCTGGCCGATCACAAGAGCGACCCTGGTTTCCGCAAAGTATTAAATCTGGCTCGTGAGGAAGAGAAGAAGACTCAGGGTGACTTCGTTTCAATCTTTGCTCGTATGTGGGAGCAGAACGAGAAGCGTCCTATGGCTGCTATCTTCGCTACACAGCAGATGCGCGACAAGGTGTCAACACGCAGCACCAATGCTGAGGTCGTTGCTGCCATCCGTGCTGAGGTACAGTCGGCCATCGACAATGCCGAGACCGTTGTCCGCACCCGTGTCGACAAGTTCGGTGTTGTTCAGCCCAACATCCAGAAGCTGGAGGGTCAGAGCCGTATTATGGTCGAGATGCCTGGCGTGAAGGAGCCCGAGCGCGTTCGTAAGCTGTTGCAGGGTAGCGCTAACTTGGAGTTCTGGGAGACCTACAATGCTCAGGAGATCCTGCCCTTCCTGTCAAAGTTGAACTCTGACTATGCTGCTGAGCTGAGCCACAAGGCTGGCGAGGTTGCAGACACCACCGCTCAGGTTGCTGAGGCTGCCGAAGAGGCAAAGGCCGACACCGCAGCCGTTCAGAACGATCTGGCTGCTAAGCTGGCTAGTGGCAAGGATGCTGCCGACAATGGCGAGGCTGCAGAGAGAGTGAAGAAGCAGAATCCTCTGTTCTACTACCTCCACACCGAGCGTGCTGGTCTGGCTATGCTGGGTGATGTCAACGAACTGGATACCGCAGCTGTTAATGCAGTCATCTACTCAGACATTGCTAAGAAAGACCTGCCTTCTGACGTGAAACTGCTGTGGAGTGCTAAAGGCGAGCGTCTGGGCACGCTGAAGGGCAACTACTTCCAGCTCTACGCTATCAAGGTAAGTGATCCTTCTGGTAAGGCTCCTCTTTCTGGCGACGTGATCACCTCTGCCAAGGACGACTATTCTCAGGGTATGGGCACTCCCGAACCTATCGTTTCAATGCAGATGAACACAGAGGGTACCCGCATCTGGGCAAACCTCACCAAGACCAATATCAAGCGTGCCATCGCTATCGTTCTGGATAACGTGGTTTACAGCGCTCCCCGTGTGAACGACGAGATCACTGGTGGTAACTCACAGATCTCAGGTAACTTCACACAGACTGAGACCAAGGACTTGGCCAACACATTGAACTCTGGTAAGATGCCAGCTCCTACCCGCATCGTTCAGGAGCAGGTGGTTGGTCCTACACTGGGTGCACAGTCAATCCAGCAGGGTGCTATCTCATTTGTTGTGGCATTCATCCTGTTGATGTGCGTAATGGTTGTTCTCTACAACTGGATTCCTGGTATGCTGGCCAACATGGCTCTGCTGTTCAACCTGTTCTTTACCTTGGGCATCCTGACCTCGTTCCAGGCTGCGCTGACCATGCCTGGTATCGCAGGTATCGTCCTCACGCTGGGTACTGCCGTCGATGCTAACGTGCTTATCTATGAGCGCACCAAGGAGGAGCTGCGCCGCGGTCTGAATATCAAGGAGGCTTTGAACCTCGGTTATTCTAACGCTTTCTCTGCAATCTTCGACTCTAACTTGACTTCGTTGATCACTGGTATCATCCTCTACGTATTCGGTACAGGTCCTATCCGTGGTTTCGCAACGACTCTGATCATCGGTATCTGCGTATCGTTCTTCACTGCCGTATTCATGACCCGTCTGGTTTACGACCGTCAGATGAAGAAAGACAAGTGGCAGAACCTCACCTTCACCACATCATTCTCAAAGAACATGATGCAGAACATGCACGTCAACTTCATGGGCAAGTTCAAGGCTTCTTACTGCATCTGGGGTGTTGCTGCACTCGTATTCGTAGGTAGCTTCTTTACTCGCGGCCTCGACCAGAGTATTGACTTCACCGGTGGTCGTAACTATGTGGTAGTTCTCGACAAGGAAGTACCTGTAGAGGAAGTTCGTTCACTCGTTAGCAACGTATTCACCGAGGAAGAGGGTAGGGTGGCTTACACCAGCGTTATCGCTCTGGGTGCTTCTTCAGAGAAGACCGTTCGTATCTCTACCAACTGGAATATCACCTCTAACGATCCTACCATCGACGATCAGGCTGAGAATATCCTCTATGAGACACTGAAGGGCGCAGGCCTGATTTCTCAGGAGAGTGTTGCTGCTTTCAAGAACCCCGACGATCGTAAGGGCGGTTCTATCATCGAGTCTTCTAAGGTAGGTCCTTCTGTGGCTAAGACCATTACTCAGGGTGCTATCATCAGTGTGGCTCTGGCTCTGATTGCCATCTTCCTCTACATCCTGCTCCGCTTCCGCAACGTAGCCTTCTCTGTAGGTTCAATTGTTGCCCTGGCACTCGATGCACTGGTTGTTATTGGCTTCTACTCACTGCTGCACCACATCGTGCCCTGGTCTCTCGAGGTTGACCAGACCTTCATCGGTGCTATCCTGACGGTTATCGGTTACTCTATCAACGATAAGGTGGTGGTGTTCGACCGTATCCGTGAGAACATGCAGCTCTATGCAAAGCGCGATCGTAAGACCCTGTTCAACGACTCGCTGAACCAGACTCTGGCTCGTACTATCAACACCTCTGTGACAACCTTGATCGTACTGCTCACCATCTTCTTCTTGGGTGGCGACAGCATCCGTTCATTCTCGTTCGCAATGATTCTCGGTGTTGTATTCGGTACGCTGTCTTCTATCTTCATCGCTGCTCCTACTGCTTATCTGACCATGAGCAAGAAGGACCGCAAGGAGGAAGAGGCTGCCGTTGCTGCTGAGTAAGCTAACGCTCTATATTATATAAAGAGTACGCGTACATGTGTGCGCGTACTCTTTTTTTTATACTTGGCGGTTTTTGGCTGGTGGTTTTTGGCTGTTGGCTTTTGCCCGACGACTTTTGCCCGACGGAGAAACGTCGGGAGTAGTGGTTGGGAGTGGTGGTGGGAGTGGGAGTATGTGTTAAAGTGGGGGAAATGTGATTGGGGATTCGGATTTTTTTTGTATCTTTACCGCAAGAATTGTGGGGAAGACCACATGATGATATCAATAAGAGAAAAAACTACCAATCTAATAGGTATGAATAAGAACGAGGAATTTGTTATCACGATTAATCGTGAACTGGGCAGTGGCGGACGTACTGTGGGACGACTGCTGGCTGAGAAGTTGGGCGTGCCTTACTATGATAAGGCGCTCATTCATGAGTTGCAGGAGCAATTCAACCTCAGTGCTGATGAGATTGAACATCTGAAGGGGCGTGAGCACTCCTTCTGGGCAGAGGTGGAGCGCATCCTGAAGTTGGGACCGAGCATGAACTCAAACTACTTTCTTCCGCAACGGGGTGATGAACCTGATTCGTTGACCACCGATGATGTGTATAAGACGGAGAAGTTGATACTGCAGAACCTGACGCTGCGTGGCTCTTGTGTCATAGCCGGACGTACGGGCTTCCATGTGCTTCGCAAACATCCCAACCACCTGAGCATCCTTATCCAGGCCTCTATGCCGTTCCGTGTGGCACGTGTCATGCGCAAGAAGAATATGACCGAGATGGAGGCTCGCCAGACCATCGAACGGGTGGACAAGATGCGTGAGAACTATGTGAATAAATACACTAAGACGTCGCGCTATGATACGCGCAACTACCAGTTGGTCATCTCTGCCGACGAAAAGACGGAAGAGGAGATCGTGGACCTAATTCTGAAGTATATTGGTTAACTACAAAACATCAGTCATTATGAGAAAGATTTTCTTTTGGACAATGGCCCTTGCCCTTGTGTTCGGCGTTGGTATCATGTCCTCCTGTCAAAAGACAAAAGCAGCCGATAACGTTTCGTCTGATGAGACTGCCAATCAGGTGGTCAGCGAAGAGTTGATACGTACAAGTCAGAGTTGGGATGGTGTGGAACTGCCCGACTATCTTCAAGGACGTCCGGAGCTGGTTGCCGTGAAGTATGTGTTCCCCGCTGGCAAAAAGCTGGGGTGGCATCACCATCCTGTGATGAACTACGGTATCTTGATACAGGGCGAACTGACTATCATTGGACAGGACGGTACCGAGAAGGTTGTGCATGAAGGCGAGGCTGTGGTAGAGATGGTCAACACGATTCATCATGGTGAGAACCGTGGCGACAAGCCCGTAATCCTCTACATGTTCTATCTCTCGCAGAAAGACTTGCCGCTGGCAGTCCAACACCCTGAAATACCATTAGAGTAAGCTAAGCCCCGAAAGTACACTTGCTGACTTTCGGGGTTCTTTCTTCGTTTATTCGTACCTTTTAGCTGACGCCCGAAGGTAGGCTGCATCTCGGAAAAACTCAAATAAATTTGGTTTTTCTCTCAATTTGCACTACCTTTGGGCTGTCGCCCGAAGGTACTCTTGCTCGAAAGAACTCAAAAAATTTGGTTCTTTGCTCGCTTAATCGTACCTTTGTTCCTCATATTTATCAATAACGACCAACATGAAGAGATTTTTAGCAATTGCAATGATGATGCAGGCCATAGCAGTCTGCATGGCGGAAGACTGGATGGAACAACTAGACGACAACACCTATCTGTCGCAAGTGAGCATACCTGGCACGCACGACTGTGCCACAGGAGAAGGCTGGACAGGACTGGGTATCATGTTCGGCCCGTCGATGGGACTAACTCAAGACCTCAATATCAGCGAGCAGCTGAACTGCGGCGTGAGGGCTTTCGACCTGCGTCCCTGCGTCTCAGGACAAGAGTTGGTGATTAATCACGGCATCCTACAGACCAGTGCCAAGTTCCCTGAGACACTTAAGAAACTCTGCCAGTTCGTGACCGATCACCCCACGGAGTTCGTAGTCGTGGTGATGCGCCACGAAACTGATGGCGACAGCAACAGCGACCAATGGGCAGACATGATGAACAACTGTCTGAACAGCGATGATCTGCACAGCATGTTGGCCGACTACAAGCGCGACATCACCGTAGGCGAACTGCGAGGAAAGGTGCTCGTACTCTCGCGCGACAACTATGGCAGCACACCCGTTGGTGGCTTTATCACCGGATGGGGCCATCAGGCCGACTACGTCACGGGCTCCATCAAGGGACCCGAACGACTTCCGGGCACACTCTATCTACAAGACTACTACGAGGTGATGGACCACATGACCGAGAAGCAGAACGGCATCGTGAAGCTGCTTGACTTCTCGACCAAGAACAATGTGGTTCAAGGTGTGCGCCATCTGGCTATATGCATCAACCACGCATCGGGCTACACCCAGTCGGCTTCTACCGATGGAATCAGGGATAATGCTGCAAAATGCAATCAGAAAATCATTGATTACCTGTCCGATGACTCACATGCCGGTCCTACTGGCATCGTCTTCATGGACTTCGCCGGCACCGACAGGTCTAAGTCGTACGACGTGAAAGGACTGGAACTGGTGAACACCATCATCAACAACAACCAGCGCTACACCCCTGCAAAGAAGGCCGACAATACTGGCATCACTCTTACCCAACAGGAGAGAAGCGCAGGAACACTGCGCTACGACCTTCAGGGGCGCAAAGTGACTCAAAAGCATCGTCAAGGCTTGGTAATAGACTCCGAAAAAGGAACGAAAGCTTACATCCGCTGAAAGCAGTACTTTTCACACCAAAAAGCTGTACTTTTCCATGCGAAAAGTACAGCTTTTTGTGATTATTAACTGTCTGATTGTCAATATGATAGTTATACTTTTGATTATCCGTTTTACACTTATTAAACTATTTTTGCTAAAATCTAAAGAAAATTAAATTTTTCCATTGCCAATTGGAAATAATTCCCTATCTTTGCCAACACCTACTTACTAGTTAATGAGGGGTAGAATAAGCCTTTTTGGGGAAAAGCCCTCCACATCGAGAAAATCTAGAGATAATCGATTATATATTAATACTAAAAACCTTGAATTATGAAAAAGAAGTATCTATTTTTGACGGTGCTCTTATTGGCCTCAGCGATAGTTGTGGCAGGAGTACAGGGAATTACATCAATAATGGGTAGTTCCGAAGGAGAGAGTTTCACTTATAGAGACGTTTATGCAAAGGCTCTAAGTGTAAAGGAGGCTGTTCAAGTTTGTCAAGAGACTGGTCAAACAGCAACAGAAAGTGAATATCTGGTAAGAGGTGTCATATCTAATATTCTAGAATCCGACGTCGCCACTTACGGAAACATGACCGTTGAACTAACTGAAACAGATAGTGAGACAGGTGAGATATACACCTTCACGCTCTATCGTATCAAAGGTTTCAACGGTGAAAAGCTTACCAAAGATTACGAAGTCAAAGTAGGCGATGAAGTCATTGCTTATGGTAAACTGATAAATTACAAAGAGAGCAAGCCTGAGATGCAATCAAGTGGCTATCTCGTTGCCCTGAATGGCAAGATGAGCCTGAATGAGGAACAGAACGGACAGGAGGGAACCATAGAGGTTAACGACCCAGTCATTAAGGGTGTTATGCTTGCAGGAAGCCACAATGAATGGAGCACCCAAGCAGAATCTTTCTCCGCCATAGAAGCAGATAAGGCCTACACGATTACCGTGGACTTAAGCAAGGCTGATGTTGAAGATGAATGGAAATTCAAGTTCTGTCCTGTAACTGAAGACGCTACATATTGGGTAGGCTATGGGGAATTAGCTTCTCAAGATGGTTTTCCAGAATGGATAACAACGGATCAGGATGGAAATTTCGTTGTTAATATCGAAGACACATCTTATCGCGTGTTTACTATCATGGTAGCATGGGACGGTGGCGATGAAATCGGGAAAAACTGGTACATACGCATCAGTGGTTCAGAGTCTGGCGGAATAGACGATCCAAATCCTGAGGAGCAAAATCCCACAATAACGATTTACGTTATTAGTGACAATGCCCCATACATGTGGGCTTGGGATTCAAATGGAAATAATTTCTTTGAAGAATGGCCTGGCGTTCAGATGTCTGAAAAGGAAAGTAAATATAACAATGAATTTTGGACCATGACATTCACTGTCAAGAACGGACTAAATATTCTATTCAACAATGGAAGTGGAGCTCAAACTTCAGATATCACATACCTTTCTGGTGATCGTTTCTACTACTACGATGGTTGGAATTACTTTGAAGATCGTACTTACATGATTGTAGAACAGGCAAAAGAAATATTGCGGAACTACATCAATCAGGCGCAAGATAAGAATCTTGATATTTCTAAGCAACAGAATGCTATCTATAGCGATAATCTAAAAGAGATAGAAAAAGCTACTGCGGAAATAATTGCCCTTATGGGTACTTATTACGAGAGCACAGCATCAACAGAAAGTCCTATTGACATGACAAATTACATTGTCAATCCTAATTTTGACGATCAGAGCACTTATGGTTGGCAAGGAACTGTACCTGGATTTGGAAACGACAATCAGAAATATGCCGAGGTTGCAGAGTACTACAACAAAGTATTTGACACCTATCAAATCTTGGAAAACATGCCTGCAGGTATTTACACGCTGAGTGCTAATGGTTTCTATCGTGGTTGGATTGCTGATGCCCAGAATGGCACAAACTATAATGCACACCTTTACGCTACTTCTGGCAATAAAACTGCTATTCAACCTTTACATAATCCATGGGATATATTTAACGAGCAGTCATTCGCGGGAGAAACATCATTCGGAGCACGTGCAAACGAAGCTATAGAAGAATATGGAGATAAGGTCTATTATGCTCCTAACGATCCTGCCAGCGCACGAATCTATTTTGAAAATGGCTATTATAATAATGTGTTGACCTTTGAGTCTGAAGGGGGCCTTATTAAAATAGGTGTAAAGAATGAGAAGAATATTCGTAATGATTGGACCACATTCGACAACTTCAAATTGATCTATTATGGTAATGGTGCAGATGCTTACCAACTATGGACGAACTATATTGTTTCTAATGCGAATAAATATGAAGGTGCAGAATGTACAACCTCCATACTTGATGCATACAACAATTCTTTAACAAATGTCTCTGCTTCCACCAAGGAAGAAGCACTTGCTATTGAAGAAAACATCAAGAATGCAGAAGAAGCCTTGCTGACCAATATCAGTCTTTGGGAACAATTACAAACCAAATATAGTGAAGCTGAATACGTAAACAAGGACATCTACATCCAAGATCAGTTCAAGACGGATTTGCAATCGTTAATGGCTAATTATCTGGTATGGCGTGAACAAATGGCTTTGAGCAATGAAGAATTGACAGCCAAGATTCAAACTTTTGAAACCACTATAGCAGAAGCAAGGACACACATAGCAGAAGGTGCCGACTGTAGCTACTTCTTAGTTAATGGAGATTTTGAGAATGGCGCAAATGGTTGGAGCGGAAGTCCTACAATTCAATCAAGCGGCGGTAATACCTGTGCTGAGGCTTATGCCAAGAAGTTTGATATCTATCAGGAAGTGAAGGGCGCTCCTGTGGGCGTTTATGAGATCCAGGTACAGAGTTTCTTCCGTCTGGGTCGTCCACAGCATGAAAATGCTTCTACCAATTCTTGGGACATCTGGGTAGATGGTAAGCAGATTGCTCCCGCATGGGTTTACATGAATCAGGCACAAACTCCTCTGAAGTGTGTTTATTCTGAGGGTGCTCCCGGCGGTCTGCTTCCAAAGGTTAACGAAACCGACGAGGATACATATTATTCAGATCCAGATTGGGCAGATAAACCAGGTGACGGCAACTGGTATCCTAACAATATGGTCCAGACTGCTGAAGCTTTTGCACATGGCATGTACAAAGCATCTACCTTTGGTATTGTAGCTAAGGATGGCGATGTGATGCGTGTTGGTGTGAAGGGTAACCTCACTGGACAGTTTGACGATGCCAACTGGGCTATCTTCGACAATTTCCGTCTTATTTATCGTCAATACAACACCGACATTATTGGCGCTGCCATCGTATCAGCTCTTGAAGAACTGAACCAATATTTAGACAAGGGCATCACTGCATCAGAGAAAGAAACTATCCAGTCTTTGAACACAGAAGCAAATGAAACGGACAAAGAAGACGGAGAAGCTCTATTTAGCTTACTGACAAGAATCTACGATGAAACTGAGATTGTATCAACACAGATTCAGGAAACTCTTGATGCAAAGGCTGCTTTAATGAAGGCTATTATATCTGCTGATTCCTTAGCAAATTCTGGTAATGTATCAGAAAGAGGACTGGCAAAACTTGACAAGGCTATAGTAGATGCAACAGCCGTATATAATAGCGAATTAGATGCTGAGAGTATTAACGAAGCTATAATTGCGCTCAATGAAATAAAGGGAATGGTCATTGAAAAGATGATGCTTGTGCGTTATCATTATTACATTCCTAATGAAAGCAAATATTACTATATTGATGACGCTTTATCATATGACAATGTGAAGCTGACATTCAATAGTAATGGAAATAGTACGCCAAGAAACGACTATTCTAAAATGCGACTCTACGAAGGAAACTCTGTAACATTTACTTCCGAAATACCGATCATAGATATCAGATTGATTATTGACGGTTACGAGACTAGCATGGAAGGTTATGCTAATGAAGGTAACTTGGAAAGTGCTCATTGGACTGGTGAAGCAGACAAGGTTACAATCACTAATGTAGGTAGTACTGCGTACTTCTCTGACTTCATAATTACCTTTGACAATCCATCAGACGAAGAGATTGTAGAACGTCTCAACGACCAAGTAATCCTATCGGAAACCGCTATCGAAGGACTCACGCATGAGAACGTTTATGGAAAGGCTGCTTTGATAACAAAGATCAGTGAAGCAAAGGCTTTGTTAGCAGAAGAACTTCCCAACATTGCCTTGATGAAGACGTATATCAAATCTTTGAAGGCTGACAGAACTAACCTTCTGGATCTTGAAAAGTCATATACTTCAATCGAGAAATCGTTAACAAGCCTCAGCAAAGCGGGCCAGAACAACCAATTTATTGATGCCGCCAAGTTGCAAGCAGCCAATACCTTCATCACCGAGGTACAGACTGGCATCGGCGCTGGTACTTACAAGGCTGAAGACATCGCTATCCTGCAGGAGCAGATTGCATGGCATATCGCACAATTGCAGATGGTTTACCTGACCATCACCATCGGCGACCCAGGTACTCTGGGCGATGAGATTCTGCAACGCATCAACAACTTCACCGATGTTCAGGGATTGCGCATCAGCGGTCCTGTGGATGATACCGATATGGACAAGATCAAGAACCAGTTGACCAACCTGCAGGAAATCGACATGAACGGTATCAACTTGAAGAATCTTCCACGTGAGATATTCAGAGATCGTACCATGCTCACCAGCGTCGTACTCCCTGCTAATCTGGAAACCATCGGTTATCGCGCATTCTACAATTGTAATAACCTGGAGAATGTCGCACTGCCTGCTACATTGAAGTCTATCGACAATTATGCGTTCTACAACTGCTACAAGTTCACGGAAGTAACGATTCCTGAGGGTGTTACCTCGATAGGAAGTTATGCTTTTTACTCTAGCAACAGCAGTAACGGCTACTACGATGAGTATGGCAATTGGATTACCGTTTATTACAGTAGCGACCTAAAGAAGGTAGCCCTTCCCAGCACACTGACCTATTTAGGCAACCGTGCATTCTACGGCAATAGACAACTGCAGGAGGTGATCTTCGGTGATGGACTGACTGAGATTCAGAACGAGACCTTCGAGGGTTGTACCGCACTGAAGAGCGTCACGCTGCCTTCTACTATCAAGAAGATTGGTTCTGACGCATTCTATAACAGCGGACTGAAGAACATAGAACTGCCCGAAGGACTGAGCATCATTCAAAGCAACGCCTTCGGTAACTGTGATAGTCTGACGGCAGTGACTCTGCCCAGCTCTGTGAACAGCGTATTCTATCCATTCCGCGATTGCGACAACCTAACTAGCATCACGGTGAAGGCTATTGCTCCTCCATACGCCAACGATAATGACATCATGGGTGGAAAGGAGTCACAGTGCTCACTCTATGTACCTGAACTCTCACTGGCATCTTATAAGCAGACCGACAGGTGGAGTAAATTCGCACCCAATATCTACGGACTGAACATCATGCCTGAGAACATCATCATCAGCGACACCTACCGTCTGTTATGGCCAGACACCGTAAGCTTCAGCTACAAGCCCAACGTAGAGCTGACCAAGATGGATCGTGGTGACAATTACTGGTCTGAGGATCGCTATCGCTACGCAGCCGTTACCGTAACGGGTAATGCAACGCTTTCTGCCAAGGAGTTCTCCATGTACTGGGACTACTTCTACAAGCGCGAGAGCAACAGCGACACCTACAGCCGCTTCGCCACACTGATGGCTAACGGTAAGATTCGTACGGACAACAACACGCTGAAGCTGCACCTGAGAGCTGACGAGTGGAATTTCATTGCACTGCCGTTCGACGTGAAGGTGAGCGACATTGTGAATGTGAACAACACGCAGTTCGTGGTTCGTGGCTACGACGTAAAGAAGCGTGCCGACGGAAAGATGGACGAGACTTGGTACAACATGACTGGCGACGACGTCCTCGAAGCTGGCAAGGGTTACATCTGGCAGGGTGCTCACACCACTGAGACCATTACCGAGGAAGACGGTAGTCAGTATCAGAACGAGAACTACGACATTGAGTTCGACGTACAGGCTCAGCAAAGCGTGAACAAGAACAACATGTTCCGCACGGGCACCGTAGAGGTTGATCTGGAGGAGAACCTGAGCGAGTTCCCACAGAACCGCAACTGGAACTTCATCGGTAACCCCTACCCCTGCTACTTCGACACACGTGCCATCGACTGCACAGCTCCTATCACCGTATGGGAGAATGGTAACAGGTACAAGGCGATCTCTCCCGTTGACGATAACTATATCCTGGCTCCCGGCGAGGCATTCTTCATGCAACGTCCTCTTGATCAGGCGAGCATCACCTTCCTGCGTGAAGGCCGTCAGCTGACACCACAGGCCAAGGATGAGGTAAGCTACTTCGCAGGCACTCGCCAGAGCGAGATGACCTCTCAGCGTAGCATCTTCAACCTGAGCATCGAGGGCGAGAACCAGAGTGACGAGACGCGCTTCGTCATCAACGAAGGAGCTCTGCTGAGCTACGAGATGGATAAGGATGCTTCGAAGTTCATGGACGGCAACGCAAACGGCATACTGCTCTACACCATCGAGGATGGTTTGAACTACGCCATCAACGAACGTCCGCTGAACAATTGTGAAGTTGCCCTGGGCATGAAGGTGACGAAGGCTGGTACCTACACCATTAATCTGGACACAAAGGCCGATGCTGAGGTTTACATCATTGACCTGCTGACAGGCGAAGAGGTTCTGCTGGGTGAGGCTGGCTATACCTTCCAGGCTGAAGCCGGCACACTGAACGGCCGCTTCCTGATTCGTCTCACAGCTGGTGAGGTGACAGGCATCAAGTCTGTTGACAAGCAACTGAACAACGAGAACTACTACGATCTGCAAGGCCGTCGCGTGGAGAACGCCACCAAGGGTGTTTACATCAAGAATGGCCAAAAAGTTGTTGTGAAGTAATTCATGAGCAGAACAGAGACTCGTGAACAAAAAAACTCATGTGAACTAAAAACTCATGAACTATGAACAGATTATATAGAATGTTTATCCTCTGCCTGAGCTTACTTGCGCTAACACCGCAAGTAGGCTGGGCGGACGATGACTACGATCCGCAGAACCCGGGTAACCCCGAGATGGCTGTGGAATATAGCACGCTGTATCTGAAGGCCGACCCCGCCAACGGTGGTTATTTTAACCATGACTTGAGATCAAGACTCGAGGTGGGATCGAAGCAATGGATCTGCGCCTATGCAAACAGCAGCTTCCGCTTCGTGTACTGGTCTGACGAAAAGGGTGACACCATTTCCAAGAACTATGGTTTCTACTACGAGGTGAAGCGAAGCGATGCTACATTGACTGCCCACTTTGAGTATGATCCTTCTTCACCGACTAACCCCGAGATGAAGAAGACAACTCACAAGTTGTATCTTTCTACCATTCCTGCCGATGCAGGTAACTTTAACTGGTCCAATGGCTCCAGCGTAGAGGAAGAGAGATGGGTGGACGTCTATCCATACATCAACGAAGGCTATAAGTTCCGCGAGATGAGGATTGGCGACAGTCTGGTCATCAAGAATCCGTACTATTCCTTCGAGATGCCAAGACATGATGTCAACATCACGGCTATCTTCGAATATAGCCCAGAGAACCCATCGAACCCGGGCAAGAACTATTGGAACAGCCAAACAGGCGAGATTATCATTGACGACTTCACGCCAGGCGAACTGTATTACAGCATCTCTGACATGGTTGGCAGCAACGACCAGGTGAAGATGATTACCGTGGCTGGACCGATAAACAATGGTGACTGGGGCGTAGCCAACAGTTTTGGCAATTGTACGCTGCTCGACATGAGTCGCACCAGTGGTTCTGACGAAGTGCCATCGTGGGCTTTCGAAAACAATCAAACCCTACTGAGCGTGGTGCTGCCGGCATCCATTGCCAATATCAGATGGTATGCCTTCTACAACTGCGCATCGCTACAGTCTATTAAGTGTTATGCCATGACTCCGCCCAAAGTAGAGAGCGGTGCTTTCGAAGGCGTGAGCAGTGGACTGGTTATCTATGTTCCAGCCGAGGCTGTGACACTCTATCAGGACGCCGACGGATGGAAGGAGTTCACCATTCTGCCATTTACCGATGAGATACAGGCACTGGAAGTGAACCTGCCCGAGGGATGCAACCCAGCCATCTACAAAGACATGTTCCTGGAACTGATCAACGTAAAGAGTGGACAGAAGCTGCGCTACGTGATTACTGATCGCACGACCTACACGTTCAACAGTCTGATTCAGAACACCACTTATAATATATACCTGAAGAACAAGGCAGGTGATATTCTGGGCGAGATTCTGAATGTGGAAATTATCGACAAGAACGTGGCTGTGGCATTCGACAAGTTGAAAGAGCCAAAGACGTTGACACTGAAAGTGGAGACACCTGCTGGTGATGACGTAACAGATCAGGCCGGCATCACTTGGACAGACCAAAAGGGAACCTATCTGACACGTAGTAACCAACTGGCCAATCAGTTGGAAGGCAACAAGGTGGGCTATCGTATCAGTCTGCCCCAGCAACTGGCCGTTCAGTACATGCTCCCCGAAGACGTCACCTACGAGGTACAGGCCACCAATGCTATCGTCTATACACTGACACCTATCGCAAAGGTACAGATTAAGGGAATGGTGAAAGACGTGAAGACCACCTACCCGCTGAAGGGCGCTGGCATCACTGTCAACCAGACCGTGCATGGACAGTACACCAAATCGTACAGCACCAAGGTGGGCGCCAACGGCGAATGGCAACTGGAAGTTCTCGACATGCCAACTGAGATTATCGCTTCTGCTACCGACTATATTAGTCAGACACAGAGCATTGCCTCACTGGAATCATTGGAAGAGAGCACAGTACCAACCTTCGAACTGAAGGACATCAATGGTACAAGCATCCAACTGACGCTGACCTATACCGATGCTAAAGGTGAGACAAAGGGCTATTACGATGACTATGCGAACGTGGCCTACACGGTGAAGGATGCAGATGGTAAGGTTATCACCGACCTGAACGTGCAGTATCCACAGATTGTGCTGCTAGACGAGCATGCCGAAGGTACGGTATTCACCATCACCGCCACCAGCAAGAAGAACAAGTTCATGCCCGTTACCGCCAGTTGTACGGTTGACGCCAACGACAATGCAGCAATCACACTGCCCATCAAGCAGCTGGGTGGCATTACAGCTTCGTTCCGTCAGACCGACAACAACAGCATTGTGGGTATGCTCTATGATGGCGACGGTCGTTTCGTGAAGAAGTACGACTATGATGGTGTTCAACTGAACATTGACGAGCTTACCGATGGTACCTATACACTAGTGACCATGGGCTATAGCCACTTGTTCAATGCCATTGGTCTGCTGAGCCAGTTCACCGAAGTGGGACTGAAGGAAGGTGTAGACTACATTAAGAATCAGGTAACGGTAAAGAGCGGAGAAACGACAACCATCGCCAACCAGCTCATCCCCTACTTGGACGAAACGAAACTGTACTACACCGACAGCAATACCCGCTTCAGCGTGAACAAGAGCGAGATTTCTGCAGGACAGTATCTCACACTGCGTGCGCAGATAGACTTCAAGCCTATATATAAATATGGTGTGAGCGACCTGAAAATCGTCTTCGAACTTCCTCAGAACTGTTCGTTTGTCAACAACTCTGTGATGACAGGTAATATCATCGGCAGTTACACGCAGGAAAGTAATCGTCTGACCGTGCCTCTGGAGAATATGGATGACCAGGTAAGATTCTGCGTCATTCCAACCATTGGTGGCGTTTACTCTCCCAGTGCCAGCATTGAGTTCGACATCAACGGCAAGACCATGCGCCAGCCTATTGGCAGCGTTGTCTTCACAGTAAGCAATCTGAGTATCACAGCGCCTTCGCTGGTGGCCAAGACGACAGTTCCTGTTTTGGGTACAGCAATTGGTAAGTCGGAAGTGGAAATCTTCGACAACGGTGTTTCTGTTGGTCATGCCACAGCATTGGCAAACGGCTCATGGAACACAGAGATTGAGCTGAACAACCCATACAACATGTCCACACACAGCATCTATGCCAAGGTGGTGACACAGGATGGACTGGAGTTGCAATCTGACGTAAAGGAAGTGACCTACGACAAGAATGCCATTGAGCCTACAAAGGTGACGATGATCAATGTGGCTCACCCAGCCAACTCACTGGATCTGTGCGAATATGTAACTGAGTTCGACTTCACAAATCCTGGTAAGACACTGAAGCCCTACTGGTATTGGCCAAGCTATCCAGACTTCACGTTCTTGGTAGAGTTCACCAATAACGACACGACAATGGTTTCCAATGTAGAGCTCAATGTGTTGTTATCCGACAATACCGTATCTACGCTCTATCCCGTATACGATGGAAAGAGAAAGTGCTGGGTGGCTAATGCGAAGTACAACTCTGACGCTCTTCCAACAAATGTCTCTGTGGATTTCACAAGTAACGCTACCAGTCAGTTCGACAAGCGTCAGGTAGATGAGACAATAGCAGAACTTGACGACTATCTTTCTGAGTACGAAACACAGATGGCGAACATTGCAACTGCCTTTGCTGATGCAGAAGAACCATTGAGTGATGATGCATTCGAAGCACTGGTTGCTGCCATCGGTGATGATGAAGTAATCGTCAATACTGATGATGTCGAAGCACAGCTGAGAGGCATGACCGATGATGAGTTGGAAAACTATCTCAATGAAGAGTATGCTGCCTTCCAGGCAAAGCATGGGGACACAGAAACCTACTTGCAGAACCTGGAACAGTGGCTACAGTTTGGTACAGAAGGTGAGTTCACGCTTGAAAATGGCACTAAGTTCACCATGACCAACTGCACAGGACTGACAGCAGCCGGACTCATAGAGGCAGGCTATGAAGAGATGGTTTGTACGGACGGAAGTTTCGTTTATGTGAAGTTCAATGACCAGACGACAGAGTATGTTGACCTGCTGAGAAACGTTCACGTAACGATTCAAGTACCCGTAGAGGCTGGCGCTCGTATGTTCCGCGCTTCAGGCAATGAAACCGTAGAACAAAAGGTTGCCAATGCTATCAAGGCCATCAACGACTTTGTTGAGATGATCAACAATTGGTCACTTGGCATGGTGGATAAGGTACAGGTTTCTGAGAGGAACATGCTCAAGGCTGTCGAGGACATTGAGTTCCGCTTGGCTAAGAGTGATACGTACATCAGATTTGCTGGTCAGAAAGGCATGACTAGCCAAGTATGGAAATGGAGAATTGAAAAGCTATTCCTCCAGAAGAGTCTGCTACAGGCAAAAGCTGCTCGCTGGCTAGCTAAGAAGATTTTCAAGTTTGCCCTGAAGGCACTGCCTGTTATCAAGTATGCATCTATGGCAATCTCCCTGGCTAATGACATCAATGACATAGCCGGCATCTACTACTCTATTCCAAATCCTTGTCAGGATGACCAAGCCAACGCAGACTGGTACCGCAATGCTACTTATGCACTATTAGGCACCGTTATCACAAAAGCGACAGTAGAACTGGTTAGCTCGTTCACAAGCGATGCGGAAGTTGTAGCTGGTGTCGTCGGATCGGTTGCTTCGGCAGGAACAACGCTTGCCGCCACTGCTTGGGGTCTTGCCCAAAAGACACTTACTTGCATAGGAAGCTTCGTTATTGACGCAGGCATCGACGCCGCCAAGAAAAAGATAGAAAAGGGTGTTGAGAGTCTGAAATGCTATAAGAAAGACGACAAGAAGAAGAAAAAGAAGCGTAAGGATGATATCGATTGGCGATTCAAGCATGTGGAGCATGTTATGGACCCATCAGGTTATGTCTATGAGGCTGTATCGTCTAACCGCATACAGGGTGTTCTTGCTTCTTGTTACTACAAGGAGATTGTAGAGGACATGTATGGCGACTTGCATGAGAACATCGTTCTTTGGAATGCAGAGGACTATGCACAGGAGAACCCGTTGTTCACCGATGAAAACGGTATGTATCAGTGGGATGTTCCGCAGGGACTCTGGCAGGTGAAGTTTGAGAAGGAAGGTTATCAGACTACCTACTCTGAATGGCTGCCCGTTCCTCCTCCACAGTTGGATGTAAACATCGCCATGTCTCAACTCGTACAGCCCAACGTGAAGAGCGTGAAGGCCTACAACGAGGGTGTGGAGATAGAGTTCGACAAGTACATGGATCCCGCTACGCTAACTACTGACAACATCATGCTGACCAGAAACAGTGTCAAGGCTGAAGGTACCATCGAACTGATTAATGAAGAGAGCGTAAGCAAGGATAATCCTCAGACTTATGCATCAAAACTTCTCTTCAAGATGCCTGCAAACGATGAGCTATTGACTGGCAACGACGTGAGAATAACTATCAAGAAGAGTGTAGAAAGCTATGCTGGCATTCCTATGCAGGAAGACTACACTCAGAGTCTTGACATTATGCCACGCATCAAGAACATGGTTGTTGACTCGCTGGCGAACGTGCCTTACGGCGGTGACCGCTTATTCAAAATCGCTGCCCTGCCTGCTGATGCTTCAAAGGGTAAGACAGTCCATGTGAAGTCGCTCTCCGACATGATCGCAAAGACAGCTACCCAGTCGTTGACACTCGATGCTAACGGACAGGCCGAGATTACCGTCTCTGGAGAACTGCCTGGTCAGACTGTCATCTCGTTCTCTATAGAGGATAGTGACATAAAGGGTCAGATGCTGGTTAATGTAAAGGATGCCATCGACCTGTTTGCTATGGAGCCACGTGCTTCACGTGTATCAGGTACCGAGGTATACCGCGGCACAGAGATCCGACTCTCGTCTGAGACTGAAAACGCAGAGATCTACTACACGCTGGATGGCACATGTCCATGCGGCGAAGGTCCAAACGTGATTAAGTATGATAACAATAGTCCTATCATCATTGCTTCCGACAATGTAACCATTAAGGCCCTGGCCAAGGGACATGATCTGGAAGACAGTGAGGTGGCTGAGTTCAACTACAAGCTAAAGAAGACCAGACTGGGCTATCAGTTCCCAACTGGTTGGACATGGGTATCGCACAACTTCGAGCAACCCGTACCTGTAGAGGAGTTTGCTCCTACAGCAGAGAAGATTATGGGTCTCAAGGCCGAGGCTATCAAGGATTCACAGCTAGGACTGGTGGGCAATCTGACAGAACTACAACCTGCACAAGCCTACAAAGTGAAGGTGGCTGAGACAGCCAACAATACTTTGGACGGCTATGAGTTCAACGCACTCAGCAAGTCGCTGGAGGTAGCAAAGGGATGGAACTGGATAGGCTATCCTATCGGTCAGACCATGACCCTCGAAGAGGCATTCGCATTCTTCACACCAATGGAAGGCGACTATGTGCTCGGGCAAGAAGGCTTTGCAGAGTTTGTGGATGGTGAATGGGCAGGAAGTCTCGAAGGACTGAAGCCTGGCAAGGGCTACATGTTCAAGTCGGGCAAGGCTGACGAGATTATCTTCAACACCACCATCGTATCTATCGCTTCCTGTCGCATAGACAAGCATATTGAACTCTATGAGGCACCTTGGGCTTGCGACAAGTATGCTTATGCTAACCTGATGCCTGTGACAGCTCAACTCTACGATAAGGGTTCTATCGCTCAAGAGAATGAGTACATCGTAGGTGCTTTTGCAGGAACAGAATGTCGCGGTATTGGTAAGTGGAAGGATGGACGCATACTGATCAATGTTGTTGGCGACCGCCACGAGGATATCACCTTCATGGCTGCCAACGTGGCAGACGGGCGTCTCTACGACATTACCGAGAACGTAGCATTTGCTGTCGACAATGTAGGTTCATGGCATCTGCCAATGGCTCTGCATATCGGCAAGGAAGCTACTGGAGTGAAAGACTTGTGGGACAAGCTGACCGTAACACCTCAGGTATTCAGCGATCACATCACCGTAAGCGCAAATGGTCATAACATCAGCAAGCTGACCCTGACCAACATGAGCGGACGTGAGGTTGTGAGAGCCAACAATCTTGGCAACAGTGCTGTCATCACGACAGGCTCACTATCTGCTGGTGTTTACGTGGTAACGGTTGTTGCCGACGGACAGACTTACTACAAGAAGATTCTGAAAGCTAACAAATAGACTTGATTGCTTATGAAACAGATTAGAATCTTATCCATCATGGCTATGGTACTGTGGGCTTCGGCCCTCAGTGCCCAGAGCCACTGGCAATGCGATATTAACGCAAACCAATCTTATATGTCGGTCTACTTCCACCTGACTGATGGCACCAACGTCTACGAAGACACAACACCCTATGAGGTGGCTGCCTTTGTCGGTGAAGAATGTCGTGGCGTAGCAACCTTTGAACAGGTTGTGAAGAATGAGATTACATATAAGTACGGCTTATTGCAAATCCGTTGCGATGGCGTTTCTGAGGAAACAGCCTATTTGAAGGTTTACAACAAATTGACACAAGAGGAAAAGCGCATCTATGGTGCGAAGATTGCTCTTGTGGATGGTGGAACGATTGGCGAAGTGTCAACTCCCGTTCAATACAACATCATTGCCAATGCGCCAAAGTATCAGGTGACAGGAACCCCCAACGACGAGGTGATGGGAACCGTTACTGGCAGCGGCATCTATGAGGAGGAGGAAATAGCACACCTCAAAGCGACAGCCAATACCGGCTATCACTTTGTGAAATGGTCAAATGATGAGACGAACGACACCTGTACTTTCGCTGTCATGAAGGCTACGGAATTGCAGGCTATCTTTGCGCCCAATCAGCACTTACTGACATTCATCAGTGAGGGCGACACGGTATGTTCGGAATTGCAGGACTACAACTCAACGATTGTACTGCCAGAGAATCCTACTAAGGAGGGCTATAGCTTTACGAAGTGGACACCGTCCGTTGCTTCTAAGATGCCTAACAACCCATTAACTTACGAGGCTCAGTTCCAAATTAATGAGTACACGATGACTTATGTAGTTGACGGGCAGGAGATTCGATGGATTACGAAGAACTATGGTGAGTCTATTCCCGCAACGAGTGCTCCTACAAAGACTGGCTTCACCTTTGCCGGTTGGGATCCTGAAGTACCTGCTACCATTCCTGGAAGCAACATGACCTTTACGGCTCAGTGGACGCGCAACAAGTATGTGGCAAAGTTTATCTCTGAAGGGGAAATTGTGAAGAGTGATTCTGTGCTCTACGAGGATGCTATCTCGTTACCCGAGGATCCGCAGAAGAAGGGATACACATTCTCTGCATGGACGCCTGTCGTACCTGAGAACATGCCTGCTGAAAACCAAACCTTTACGGCTCAGTTCACCATCAATCAGTACCAGGTAAAGTTCATGGCTAAAGGAGAGGCTGTAGTTAACCAGAAGCAGGATTATGCTACTGCCATAGTGATTCCACAGGCACCTGCAAAAGAGGGACATACATTCAAAGGATGGGAACCCGAAGTACCAGAACTGGTACCCGACTCTGATGTAGTCTTCACGGCTCAGTACACGCCCAACAAATACTTAGCTAAGTTCACTTCTGAGGGAGAAACGGTGAAGAGTGATTCCGTAGTTTACGCAACTGCCATCACCAAGCCCACTGACCCACAGAAGGTAGGTTATACCTTTGCGGGGTGGACTCCCGTGGTTCCTGAAACGATGCCGGCTTCCGACCAAAACTTCACAGCTCAGTTTACCATCAACCAGTACACGATGACGTTTGTACTGAACAATGGTGAGGAGAACGTGGTGAAGGTACAGGACTACAACAGCGACCTGACAGCACCTGTTCCTACCAAGACTGGCTATACCTTCAAGGGATGGGATACTGCTGTTCCTGCAAAGGTTCCTGCTGAGAATAAGTCATTCACGGCACAATGGGAGGCTATTACCTACTCCATCAGCTATGACCTGGACGGTGGTGCAATGCCCGAGGGTGTCACCAACGCTACAACTTACACCATCGAGAGCCAGCCTATCACGCTGAACGCTCCTATCCGCGAGGGATATACCTTCGCCGGATGGACTGGTACG
>JAILHK010000025.1 GCA_024695815.1 Prevotella sp. | reverse complement strand
TACACAGAAAATAATAAACTTAATACGTGAGAATCCTTATGTTACAACCCAGGAAATGGCAGATTCCATTGGGATTATTCGTCGAACTATTGCTAAACATATTAGGTCTTTACAAGATAAAGGAATAATTAAACGTATTGGCCCAGACAAGGGGGGCCATTGGGAAGTGGTAGGGGATTAAAAATACAATTATACAAATTTGCGTAACGCATTTTTGTATAATAGGCATAATATCTGCCTGTCACAATTGTTCGGAATTTCCGAACAGTTCTCTATCTGTCAACCTTTACACGTTGCGGTTTAATCGCTAAATAAAACTAAATCTTTATAGAAGAGTGGTTCGTTCAAATGGAAAATAATTACTTTTGCAGTATAAAACAATTCATTAAATAACGGTATTATGGATTTATTCGATCAAATTAGTGAAGATATTAAGGCCGCGATGAAAGCTCGCGACAAGGTGCGTCTGGAGACGCTTCGCAACATCAAGAAAGTATTCCTGGAGGCAAAGACGGCACCAGGTGCCAATGACACACTGTCTGATGCTGATGCACTGAAGATTATCTCAAAACTGGCTAAGCAGGGCAAGGAAACAGCTGCTACCTATACTCAGGCAGGACGCCAGGACCTGGCTGACGCAGAGTTGGCACAGGTGGAGGTACTTGAGACTTATCTGCCGAAACAACTTTCTAAAGAGAAGATAGAGGTAGAAGTGAAGAAGATTATTGCTGAGGTGGGAGCCACAAGTATGAAAGAGATGGGAAAGGTAATGGGCACCGCCAGCAAGCAGTTGGCTGGAAAGGCCGATGGCCGCATCATCTCTGAGATTGTGAAGAAGCTCTTGGCATAACCTCTGTCTCTGGGTCTCATCATAGGCTATATAATAAAGAACAAGCCTCAATTCCCGATGCTTAAGGGAATTGAGGCTTGACTTGTAAAGATGTCCGCCACATACTTTTATGATGTCGCAGCTACAAACCAGGCTCGTCTTCGTCGAAGTCTGCAGGATCACCAAGGCCTGGACCTTGGTTGGTCTCTGCTTCTGTGAAGGGAGATGCCATAATCAATGATGTGGCCTGTATGTGTATGACCATGGTCTCAGGTCTTCTAAAGTAAAAAGTACAAATTATTAGCTGTTTTTTTTAAATGTGGCGGTATGGAACAAGGTGTGGAATTGTACGCCGGCTACTTAATGAATGCTAAATTTGACTGATTTTCAAGTAGATTTTGTAATTTTGCACCCGATATTCATGAATATCCCATAAACGACTATGAAAACAGACATACAGATTGCACGCGAATGCGAGTTGAAGCCCATTGGCGATATTGCTGAAAAGCTTGGCATCGATAAGAATCAAATTGAGCCTTATGGACGCTATATGGCCAAGGTGCCTTTTGCGCTTATTGATGACGAGAAGGTGAAGAAGAGTAAGTTAATCCTTGTGACAGCCATCAGTCCGACAAAGGTGGGAATCGGCAAGACCACCGTCAGCATCGGTCTGGCGATGGGACTGAACAAGATTGGCAAGAACGCCTCTGTATCATTGCGCGAGCCTTCGCTGGGTCCCTGTTTCGGTATGAAGGGCGGTGCTGCCGGTGGCGGCTATGCCCAGGTGCTGCCCATGGAGAAAATCAACCTCCACTTCACGGGCGACTTCCATGCAGTGACCTCTGCTCACAATACTATCAGTGCTCTTTTGGACAACTACCTGTACCAGCACCGGAAAGAGGGCTTCTCGCTGCGTGAGATCTACTGGAAACGCGTGCTCGATGTGAACGATCGTGCCCTACGTAATGTGGTGACGGGACTTCATGGCGATGGCGTCGTTTCGGAAACAGGCTTCGATATTACACCGGCTTCAGAACTGATGGCCATTCTTTGTCTGGCTACCAGCGAGGAAGATCTGCAGCGACGTATAGAAAACATCCTGTTGGGTATCACCTCTGACGGCAAGCCATTCCGTGTACGCGACATGGGTGTGGCTGGTGCTATCACCGTGCTGATGCGCGATGCCCTCTCGCCCAACTTGGTGCAGACCACCGAACAGACACCAGCTTTTATTCATGGCGGACCGTTTGCCAATATAGCTCATGGCTGTTCCAGCGTGATGGCTACGAAGATGGCAATGACCTATAGTGACTATGTGGTGACAGAGGCGGGCTTTGGTGCAGATCTCGGTGCTGAGAAATTTTTCAATATCAAGTGCAGAAAGGCTGGCCTTCAACCTCAGTTGGTGGTTGTTGTGGCCACAACCCAAGGTTTGAAGATGCATGGCGGTGTGGCACTCGACCATATTAAGGAGCCAAATGCCGGTGGACTGAAGGAAGGATTAAAGAACCTGAATCGTCATATCAGCAATATGCAGAGCTTTGGACAGCCTGTTGTCGTTACATTGAACCGTTTCGATACCGATACCGAAGAGGAGATTGCTATTGTTCGCAAGAACTGTGAGGATCTGGGTGTGGGCTTTGCTGTCAACGAGGCTTTCCTGAAAGGTGGCGATGGTGCTGTGGAACTGGCACAGAAGGTGGTGGATACGATTGAGCGTATAAAGCCCCTGCCAGTGAACTTTACCTATCCAGAGACAGATTCGATAGAAGGCAAGATAGAAAAAGTATGTAAGCGCATTTATGGCGCTGCTGCCTTGGAGTTCAGTAAGACAGGTATGAGGAAGTTGGAGTCTATTCGTACGATCTTTGCAGACGACAAAGACATCAGCCATTATCCTATCTGCATAGCCAAGACGCAGTATTCGTTCTCGGCGGACTCTACACGTTATGGTTCACCCGAGGGATTCACGATTCGCATACGTGATGTCATTTTGAACTGTGGTAGCGAGATGATTGTAGCTATTGCAGGCGATATGCTCCGCATGCCAGGACTGCCAAAGAGTCCGCAGGCCGAACGCATCACCATTGTGAACGGTGAGATAGAAGGATTGTCGTAGTCAGCATCGACATTATAAAAAAAACAAGGAAGAAGAGGTTGACCTGTTCAGGCGGACTCTTCTTCCTTTCTAACAATCATTATTACAAACTAAAACTTAGTATGTCTCTCTGTGCCGGTGACTCATTTTAAAAGCACTTTCTTTTGCCCCTTCAGAAAGATCCCATGCAGATTGGCAGAGGGATTTACAACCTGTCCTAAGAGATTGTAGCAGTGCCCAGAGGTGTCGGTGTGCTGGTGGGTGGATGCTTGTGGAAAACGAATCCCGGATGCCCCGTACTCTTTTGGTGTCACCTGGAAATTGTCGAACCGCATGACGGTGTTGTGTGTACGGAAGCCCGCACGTCCGGTGATGTATGGTTTGGGGTCGGTATATGTGATGATGGGTGTCTCCATGTCGTCAATATAACAACGGATGTTGGCCCCTTCAACCTCAACTTTCATGTGATGCGGAACAGAGGGCGAAATGGTCTTGTTGACGGTGGCCAGGGTCTGCCAGCCATAGTTGTGCTTGCCCAGTGCCACAGAAGTGGCGCCCGCCATGAAGATGTAGCCCTGCAGGAAGTCGGTTCCCAATACGGGGTTGTCGTCGGCACCGCCCGTAGATGCATTGGTGGTGCGGAACAGCAGACCACCGTTCATGTCGTTGCTGGTGTAGATGACGTCGCACTCTACGGTATAGTCGGTGAGGTGGATATCCTCGAATCCGCCCATCAGCATCTTTCCGTAACGGCCCGTTGATTCCAGTTGCCCATTCTGAATGGTCCAATTGCCTTCGCGATAGTCCCACTCATTGCTGAAGCCATTGTCGAAGTTGTCGGCCATGACATGTGGATGGGCTACACCAGGTTTGAAGGTGTACTCATAGAAGGATGGTGCACCATCGAGAACCTCTATCGAGAACGTATGTCGTCCGCCCTTCATCGAGAGGTTATAGATGGGCATGGTGGTAACCACCGAATTCGTTGCTGGCAACTCGATATCGTTGGCAATAGCCTTTCCGTCTAGCAGCAGTCGAATGCGGGCTGTTGCTGAAGCATTGTATCGTAGGCCGAGGTTATAGATATTGTCGTTCTGAATATTGACCTGATAGGTCATCTTACTGCCTGCGGTGCAACGCAGATAGTTGGCTGTACCCACTGTCATGCTGTACTTCTCCACCAGGACATCTTCACTCTTTTCCTTGCACATGGAAGCCGCAATGATGCCTGGCACAGGCAGGCAGACATCACGGATGCCGCTGCCATCAACGTATGGGCTGATGGCGATGTATGAGAAGTCGGCAGAAGCTTGGTTCGTGGTATAGCCAATCTTTCCTCCATTTATCTTTTTGATGATCTGATATCTCTTCATACCATCAACATAGATTCTCGTATATCTGTCGTTTTTCTCAATGCGAATGGCATGCCAGCATGCAGGATCGAAGTCGGCAGGCAGGGCAACATATTTGTCGAGTAGGGCAGAGCCGTTCGCATAATAGATGACCTCCATCTTCTTCTCGGCAGCATTGATGAGCACCTCGCCGTAATTCTGGGCATCCTGATAAGAGAAGATAGCGCCAAAAGAGCCCGTCGCAGTGGAAGAGCGAATGGTGAACTCTGCCGTGTATTGTTCATAAGCGCCCTTGTCGAAGATGATAGATTGCTGTCCCTTAGTGTCAGTCTGAGCCAAGTGGTCACTATTCACGATCTGCCACTGGTTTCCACTCAGAATAGTCCAGTCTTTGCCCAGTTCCTGACGCTCGAAATAATCGTTGGCAGCAACGATGGGCTTGTCTTGTTCCCAATTAGTGGGACCAGTCATCATCAACTTGTCGCCACACCATCCGATGCGTTCAAAGTTGAGCAGACGACGCGCCTTGTTGTCCTGCAGGTTGTGGTAACAGAAATAGTATGTGTCAAGGTCGGGTCCCACGAACGCCGTTCCATGTCCAAGAGCCTTGTGGGTAGGCGTCTCTGTGTCTATCAGGATTGGATTCTGGTCGCTCTGCGGATGGAAGCCAGAGAGAGGACCGCTGTTGCTGATGGCATAGTCGATGCGGTAGCCGTTGGTCCACACGTGGTTGCCGGTATAAAGCAAGTAGTAGAGTCCGTTGCGCTTGAACACACACGGTCCTTCTGTCCATTGTCCTGTCATGCAACATCCCAAATCTACATCTTCGCCATACGAGAGATGCGTGGGCATGGTGCAGCCGCGAATGCCACCATTGTTGGCGTGATAGAAGTACCAACTGCCATTGTCGTCGATAAACATAGAACCGTCAATGTCACGTCCCATGTTGCCTGTCTGATGAACAAACGGACCAAGCGGGCTGTCGCTGGTGAGCATATAATGACCGCCTCCTCGAGGTGAAGTGCACATGTAGAACTTGCCGTTCCAGTAGATGACCTCGGGTGCATAAGCTACAGCTGTCGTCTCGTCGGTACAGCATATATAGGAAGAAGACCAATTGATCAAGTCCTTTGAGCGCCAACAGTAGATGTTCCGGTCGCCAGCACTGACATAGAGGTAGTAATAGCCTTTATACTTCATGATATATGGATCGCCCAGACTTCGGTTGTCAAGTCCTGGCAGTACCATTGGGTTGACCCACTCGCCAGTTTGTGGAGTGGGATTGATCTGTGGCGTGGTTTTTAACCAAACCAGTTCGTCGTAGGTCATTTGACCATCAATACGAAGCCATCCATTCGACAATGTTCCTGAGGTGAAGGGATTCGCTTCGCTGAAATCCTCGTCTAAGATGACTTGCTTCGTGTCGCTGTCAGCCTCTTTCTTTGTGATGCACACATCGTCGAAAGAAGCCTTCTCTGTCATGCCAAGAGCGCCATCGTGTGATTGTCTAAATCCCATGTTGGCATATTCGAACTGTCCGCTCCGTTCATCGATAAGTATATCGTTAATGTAGGTGCTGACGTATTTCTCGTCTTCAACTTCTATGCGTATGTTGAATGGCTTTTCTACACCGATGTTCGCTTCTGAAGGAATGGGAATCTCTGCCAAGAGACTGGGATTGCCGCCTGTCCAGCGATGTGGACGTAACAGTGGATGCGCAGGATCGGCAACGTTGACTTGCCACATGTAGAAATTCTGTGCGTCGGTCGATGAAAAACAGATGCCAGCACTAAGCTGGTGGATGTTGACACGAGCCTCAATGGTGTATGATGAATGTTGTTCGATGGCTATTTCGCCTGTCGCGTTCTTGTTCAGCAAGGCGTCGTCAACAAGAAAAATGCTCTGGTTGGGGCGAAGCGTGATGGTCAGCATGGCATCATCACCGCTGGCCGTTAGGTGCGCAGGTTGGTCTGCACCGTTATGAGGGTTAAGGAGTGTCATTGATACCGATGGAGACACATCCTTAAGGCGAATGGTGCATTCGGCACTTGAGGTGTCGATATTTCCGAAATAATAAACGTGATGTCCGTCAACCAGCTTATGTAGATAATTGAAAGGATGCTTTCCACTAGTGAACTGCACGTCGGGCTGTGGTAACAGACTGTCGAGAGCCGTCTTCATCGTTTCGGCTGTTGGCGTCGGCACAAACAAGGCAGCCGTATGCTGGCCTTCGCCATTCAACATACGATTGACAGTTTCTGCGATGGAGGCATCAGAAACTTTCGAGTCGGCACTATGCTTGGGCAACTGAGTGGTGAAGATGACACCAACCCCCTGTTTCCACGCTTCTTCAATTTTTTGAAGATTAGACGAGGAAATGGTTGACATGCCTGGCACAATAATGACCTTGAAGTGTTCCGTGTTGATGGTGTTAAGCATGTTCAGTTGTCCGTTGGATACCTCGCAACGGTCATCGATGACTTCTGGATGAAGGTAGGTGAAATCGCATCCCAGTTCATCGGTCAGAAGACGTGATATTTCAGGATAATCGGTACCTTCAACATTGACGCCCCCTTGGTAGAATCCTTTTGGACCGTCAAGATAATGACCTGCATAGAGTGTCTGAATAGGATATACCATTGCAACATCTGCCACATGGCGTGAAGGGCGAGCCAACAGGTAGTTCAAACGAGCCAGGAAACTGTTGAAATGAGGTAACTCTGCTTTGTAGAGGGGGTTGCGCCATGACAGTTCTGGCAGGAACGTGACATCGCCATTGTTATACCACACGGCATGAGGTATGAGATGGTTGATGCCCTTGGTATATTGCTCAATGGCAATGTGATAGAGCTCCTCGACAGGCATGTTACCCATGTCGCCATAGGTCTCAGACATGACATAAGTCTTGTCCCAGCAGTTGGCTGAAGACGATACCACCTTATAGAAGTTCTCAGTAGGGCGTCCGCCACCGATCTTATCGATGCCAGGCATAGAGAGATATTTGCCAACCAGCATCAGGTCGCCAGCCACACTTGTGGGGTTGGCAATTTCTTCCTGGTCTTGGTGTCCTGTAGCCAAAATGCCATGAGTGCTTGCCCAATCACCGATGGTCTTCATGAATCCTTCGCTGTAGAGCGCAGAGTGAAGACCGAAAAACAAGTTGCGAACCCATGGTGTGCGTTCTCCGATGTTATACCATAGGGCAGGATAGAGTTCTTCGGGTGAAAAACCGTAACGACGTTCAAATTGTTCGTTGAAGTCGCTTGTCCACATGCGTCCTTGCGCACGATACATGGTTGGCTCGTCGAAGAAGGTAGAGACGATGGTCTTGCCAAAGTCATTAGAAAACTGCTTGAAGTAGGCTTCGTGCGTGTCTTGAACAAACAGTTTGACAGCCTCTGAAGATAGGTAATCAACGTTGGGATCGCCATCGGTGATGCACTGACATACCATGATGTGCCATCCTGTTTCGTCTGGAGCTGTCCAAGTGAGTCGTTTCGTGTCCTCGTTGAGATTCGAGCGCAGATTGATAATCTGCTTCGTTTCTGAGTTCCATGCAACGACAGACATCAGCTTGCCGGTGTAAGTCAGCAGACGATTGAACGTAGCACCACGATCAATGCGATACTCAATCTTGTCAAGTCGCTTTACGGTATAATCAGGATGGTTGTTCATAAAGGTTTTGACGCCAGACCCATTGATGGCTCCCATACTGCCAGAGGGGAACCCATATTCGTCGTATATCGACATGTGGGCTCCTAACTGACGCGCTTTCTCGATGGCGCGGGCATAGAGCGTGAAATAGTCGGCAGAGAGATACGATGGACGAAAGTTGGCGCCAAATGGCAGAATGGCACAACCACCGTAACCATCGGTGTTGACCATCTGCTCAAGTTGTTCTTCCAGTGTTGAGGCATTAATGGTCGTGTTGTTCCAGAACCATAACGGTATGGGCCTACAGTCCATGGGGGGCGTACGGAATAGTTTGGTCTCATAGTTGATAGCTGCAGGAGTGTTGTCGGCAGAGGTCTGCATCGGTAGAACCATTGACAGCATCGCAGCGAAAGTCAGTCTTGCTGCATTCAGTGATTTTCTAATCATTATCGTGTTCGGATTAATAGCCAATTAGAGAAAGAGGGCGAAGCCGTATTGTTCCGCCCCCTTTCATCAATCATCATTATTACTTAACAAACTTTTTTCCAGATTTAACATAGATGCCTTTCTTTGCCTGTGACATGTCCACGTGGCGTCCCTGCAAGTCGAAACTTTTGATGTTGTCATGCAGCTTTTGATGGCCGACGGTGCGAATGTCAGTAGAGATGTTGTCTATGAACAATAGTGCACCGGTCGTCTCTTCGGGAACGGTGAAGTAGGCTCCCAAGGCTGGCATGGTTTCATCCTCAGTGACATTTTTCAGGTTATAGTTGTCGCCCAGCAAGTAGATTGTCTTCTCGCCAGCAGTGATGGACAAGGGCGCCAGCAGACCACTGAATGCAAACCCTTCGTGAGTTTCAGATATGGCTTCCTCGCAGGCAAGGTCTATGCCAGTCAATTCAATGGGGGCATTGATGTCCTTGGTGGGGAATACAAGGTAGGGCTTTCCAGCTTCAGTTCCGGTGGTGACAGAAGAGAAAAAGAACGAAGAAGTGCTTGCGTCAATATTGGTCAGAGCAGCCACGCGGGAATCTTCTCCTAAGAGTGTTGTCAATTGTTCAGTAGAAAGCGCAAAGGGGAGACAGAGCGTGTTCCATCTGTTGGCAGCAAACGTCTTCTTTATCGTGATGTCAGAATCCGTTAACACCGGCAAATTGGTATTGTCTTCGCTTTCGCTGATGTACAAAGCAGCCAGTGGAGTCTCTTCTTGTAATAATCGAGCTGCATAGGAACCGGCAGGGACATCTATGACCAACTTATTATTGACGACACTTGCCAGTTCGTTGACGTCAAGATTGAAGTAACGTGATTGACCACCGGTGAAGTTGTCGTAGAGAACCACGGTAGGCTCGCCTTCGGTGTCGTAGGTGGTCACTTTGATATTGTCGATAAGGCTCTTATGCTCTTTGTTGTTGGAACCATCAGCGCGGAAGCCGATGCCGCCAAGATTGAGCAACTCAAGGTCGGTAATGTCGTTCTGCTTGAAGGTGTCTTGTAGCTTGTCGTCTATATAGGTATATACGACGTTGCCGTCAACCTCTATCTTGATGTGGTGTGGATTCAGGAAATCTTCAGCGCTGAAGTCAGGGAATCGCGCACCGGCGGCGTGAGCTTTCCATTGCTCATTGCCACGGTCCAGATGATAGTAGATGTTGGCAGAGCCGTCGTTATAATAGTTGGGCGAGATCTGCCACATGTAGTTGCTGCCATTTTCATTGAGACCGAAGATAATAGAGACGTAGCCCTTCTCGATGGTTAAGTCGGCTTCGACAGCATAGTGCATGTCTATGCTCTGTTTGAACATGTTGTCAGGAAAATAGCGGCGTTCAGAGAGATCAACTCCCTCAGTGCGAAGTGTGCCGTCTTCCCAAATAGGATGATTCGTCCAGTTACCGTCAGTCTCATCAAAGTTCTCGAGATAGAGCATCTTCTGAGAGTCATCATCGGTAATCTTGAAATAGTCGAACAAGGCTGATTCATTGGTGTTGCCATCATGATCCTGACGTGTGCCAATCATGCCATAACGGAAATCACCATCACGCTCGTCAATAAGAACGTCAACATCATCGGCTGCGTTACGTAGGTAGGTGCGGGCATGACTGCCATTCGTAATCTCAATCTTGGTGATGAACCAATCAGTGGTGTTCAGTGTTACATCACCGGTGCCTTTCTCTTCAAGCAGAGCTCCAGGATTCCAGTGGTGCGGGCGGAAGAGTGAGCGGTCGCCATTCACTCCCACGCTGTACTGCCACATGTAGAGATTGCCATCTTGCCCCTGACAGGCTGAGAAAATAATTCCTGCACCGATAGCGTTGATTTTGAACTTGGTTTCGATGGTGTAGTTGTTGGTAAATGTGTAACACCATGTCTGGACACTTGCCAAAAGTACAAGTGCCATAGTTAAAATAAACTTTTTCATTGTTTAGGCTGTTAGTTGATGATAATGGTTTTTGATTTATCGCCTTTGACGATATAGAATCCTTTTTTTAAAGTGTGTTGATTGAGGTCTGTACAAATATAGTGACCTTGCAGGTCATAGATGGGGTTGGCCTTCAGCTTACCCTCTGTGGCAGAGGGTAAGTGAATGGCAGTTGTCTTAAGTTTCGTTGTAAAGTGATAGCTACCAGAGCCCAGCCGATAGACCTGACAGCCGTTCTCAAATCCGAGATACTCTACTCCTTCGGCTTCGGTTGCAGGCTGGTTGCTTTCCATGACTGTGGTCTTTTCATCGGCTACGGGAAGATAGAGTGTGGCAGTGCTGTTTGCAGGGATGGTGCAATCGTAGGTGATGTCATCTTGGTCTGTAGTCTGCCAGCTGGAACATATTTCTCCATAATGGCTCTGGTGATACCCCTTGGCACTGGTGATGATTTCCTGTCCAGTAGGCAGCGTGGTGCGACGATCGGGTTGCGGTTGCAGGATGATGTGGCGGAAGCCAGGTTGTGCAGGGTCGTACTCGATACCTAACATATAACGGTACATCCATTCGCCTACCGCACCATAAGCATAGTGGTTGAAAGAGTTCATGCCCGGATCGCCGAAACCACTCTCCAAGGTATAGCTGTTCCATCGTTCCCAGATGGTTGTGGCGCCCTGATCGACACTGTAGAGCCACGAAGGACAGTTGCGCTGCAGAAGCAGGTCGTAGGCATAGTCGTTGAGACCGAAACGCGAGAGGGTGGTGTTGAGAATGGCAGTACCGGCGAAGCCAGTGTTGAGCTTATAGCCATTGACGCGGATGTTGCGTGCCAGCAGGTTCTTGAACTGCTCAATCTCCGCATCGTCTTCCAACAGGTTGTAGTCGAGTGCCATGAGATAGGCTGTCTGTGTGTTTTGACGTATAGAAGGCGTGATGTAACGACTACGGAACTCAGCCTTGATGTTCTGATAGAGTTCTTGATATGTCTGTGCTTTCTGTGCATAATCGTCGTTGTCGGTTTGACTGAGAGCCATAGACATTTGACTCATCAGTTGTGCAACGAGTGCATAGTAGGCCACGGCAATGTAGCGTGTGTCAGTATTGACAAACGAAAGCCAGTCGCCCCAGGTAAGTCCACCACCATTATATTTATAGCCATCGAATACCTGCTTAGAGAGATAGTTCATGTAGCGCGTCATAGACTCATAGTTCTCGCGGAGCACTTCCTTGTTGCCCGTCATCATATAAAGATTGTAAGGAACCAGGATGCCAGCATCTGCCCATACGGTCTGTCCGAAGGGTGTGCCCCAACATTCGGGTGCAACACCAGGATAGGCGCCTTCTCCGTTTTGACCATCGCGCATGTCTTGCATCCATTTGCGATAGAACGACTCCATGTTGGCATTGAAAAGGCCTGTGCGAGAAAATACCTGTGTGTCGGCTGTCCATCCCAAGCGCTCGTCGCGTTGCGGACAGTCGGTGGGAATGCTAAGCAGATTGCCTCGTTGTCCCCAGGTGATATTCGAGAAGAGTTGGTTGACCAGCGCATTACTTGTTTCTACAGAGCCAGTGTCTTCTGTTGAAGAACTGATGGGCTGAGCCTCGATAGACAGGATTTCAACATCGTCACTGGGAGTAATCTCGCAATAACGGAATCCGAAGAATGTGGTAGAGGGATGATAGCTCTCGCCATCCGCATCACCGCGCAGGGTGTAGTAGAGTGACGCTTTTGCCGAACGCAGGTTAGCCAGATAGGGCGTACCTCCAGGTCCATCGTTGCCACGGCTGCGTTCACCGGTGTCATTAAGCATTTCGACGAAGCGCATCTTCAGTCGGTTGCCTGTCTGACCTTTCACTTTGAAGTTGACCCATCCTACAATGTTCTGACCGAAGTCGATGACCACCGACTGACCTTTCTTCAATGTGATAATGCCATCGCTCTCCTGTTGAGATACAACGTTGGCCATGCCAAAGTCCGTGCCTGTTGACTTGCTGCCTTCGTGAATGGTGGCAGTGCGTACATGCTGGATAAGGTTGGGCAGTGTTAATACGTAACCACCTGTGAAGGCATTCACCTCACCATTGAACTCATGACTCTCTTCTACACCGTTCCATCCATTGTCATCGTAATCGGCAGCGGTCCAATCTGTGGCGAGGCGCGCATCGTATATTTCTCCGTCGTAGATGTCACCCAGTTTTAAAGCACCTTTATTAGATGACAACCAGGTGAGGTCGCTGACAATAATATCTTGAGTTTGATCGTCGTAAGTGATGAGAAGTTTAGCAAGAAAACCCTTGGTGGGAGAACCATAGGCACCATGCATCACAGCACCAGCCCACCAACCTGGAGTTACGATGGCTCCAATGGCATTCTTTCCTTCTTGCAGCAGAGAGGTGACATCGTGCGTGCTATAGAATACACGCTTACGATATTCGGTCCATCCTGGTTTCAACTCTTCGTAGATGGTGGTGCCATCGGGCTGAACATGTCCTGCACGCTGGCCGTTCACAAACAGGTCATATACGCCGAGACCTGACGTGAAGAGCGTGGCAGAAATAACCTTCTTGTTGACGAAGAACGTCTTGCGGAACATTGGCATGCCGTCTGTGGTGGTCTGCATGACCTTCTTTTCGCCAGATGCTGATTTGACATGGCACATCTGGTTGTCCAAGAACGTCTCGATGTCAGCATCAAAGAAATGGTCGGACGACAGGGCCTCGAAGTCCTCGTTTATCAACACCGATGGCGTGCCTTCGCTGTCGTATCGCGTCAGCACGATGTTGTCGAAATAGGCCTCCTCGCCGGTGTTGTTGTCAACGCGCATGCCGATATTGCCCATCACGGCGCTGCCGCTATTGTCGTTGAAGGTGTCCACGAGGATATTGTCGATATAGGTGCTGATGACACCATTCTTCACATCTATCCTGTAGTGATGCAGATGGCCGGTAAGGTCGGCTTTTGAGAATTGGGTGAACTGAGCATCGTTCCAGGTCAGGTTGCCATTGACATAGACATGGTGGCGAACAGAGGGATTGGCATTGTCGTTAACATTGATTTGCCACATGTGATAGGTGTTTCCTGAGGTAGCAGAAAAGACGACGGCTGCGGCAGCCTTAACGATATACATGTCGTAGTCGATACTGAAGTGTGTCGTTTCCTCGTTAGCATCCTTCTGCCAAACAAGCACGTGGTTGTTGGTAGAGCCCACGATACGCAGTTTTCCATCGGTTACGGTGCCACCTGAGAAGAGGCTGCCAGAAGAGAAATCTTCGAAGAAAAGTACGGTTTCATCGGACTTCTTGACTTTGATGTCGTCGTAAACTCCTACTTCGGGTAGTCCGTCGCGCTCACCATGATCCTCGCGCATGCCAATCTTGCCAAATTTAAAGTTTCCGGTGCGTTCGTCAACCAGCACATCGTTGATGTATGTGCGTGCGAGCGAGGCATTGGTCACTTCGATGCGTAACGTAAACTCGTCAGTATTGTTCAGAGCTACTTTCCCTGTGAGATTGATGTCTGCAAGACAGGCAGGATTGCCATTGCTCCACACATGCGGGCGCAGACGAGGATAGTCGCCCTCGATATTCAGCTGCCAGTAATAGAAGTTGCCTGCATCCTGCATGGCAAAGCATAGGCCTGCAGCTGTGTGCTCGATGGTTATCTTGCTCTCAACGGTGTAGTCGGTAATCACCTCGGGCGTCAGGCCGGAGGCATAATCACTATATTGAATCCATTTGGCGTTGCTCCATCCTGAACCCAGCAGGCCTGTGTCGAAACAAGCCTTTTCGGTGGATGTGGCCTTGCCACCTTTGTTGTCACAGACCGTCACTTGCCAATGGTAGCGCGTAGCCGGTTGTAAAGGCAGGTCCTTGATGGTGACGTGGGCGGATTCACTGCTCTCCACCATTCCCGAATCGTAGATGGGTTGAGCGTTGTCTGCATCGTTAAAAATCATTAGTTGATAAGCAGTTTGCACCACATTTCGTTCGTTGGAATGCAGTTGCCATGAAAATTGAGGCGACAGTACATCAATGCCATTAGGATTGCGCAAAGATTGTACGCGCAGATGGTCTACCGTAAGAGCATAAGATGAAATGCTACTGACAGTCATTACGAATAGACTTAAAATACTTGTTTTAAACATAAGTGGTTAATTTATAGTTTGATTAGGTATGTGAAACGTGTGGCAAAGGTACATCAAAATTCAAGTGAGATAAGGAAAAAAACTATTCAAAAAAGGATAATTTCTTTCAACGGGCTGAATAGGGCGGATTACTTTCTTTGCTTTTTGAGAAGCTGCCTTTGCTTTTTGAGATAAGTGGTTTTTTGACACTAGAAAAGTGCCACTTTCATTACGGCAAAGCGGCACTTTAGTACGACTAAAGTTATACTTTGCCGTAACCAAAGCAATACTTCGCTATGACCAACGTGTTTATTTGGAATCGGAACTGTATAATTTTGCCACCAGCGCACCGCTGATGTTGTGCCAAACACTGAACACGGCACCGGGGATGGTGGCAAGTGGGAAGGTGGCAAAATGAAGTACGGCCAGTGATGAGGCCAACCCGCTGTTTTGCATGCCTACCTCAATGCTGAGGGCCACACACTTTGACTTCTGGAGATGAAGCAGGCGCCCCAGAAGGTAGCCAACTGACAACCCCAACAGGTTGTGGAGCATGACGACGAGGACGACAACCATGCCGCCAACCAACAGACGATCGGCACTGTGAGACACAATGATGCCTACGACCAGTGCGATGACAATCGATGAGAAGGCGGGCAGATAGGGCGTGACAGCTTTAGTTATGCCAGGCAGGAAGCGCTGGCAGAGCAATCCGGCAATAATGGGCGCAATCACCACATATACGATGCTTTGCAGCATGCCGAGTGTGTCCACATCGACCATGGTGCCTGCCAGAAACCAAACCAGGAAGGGCGTCGCCAATGGAGCCAACAAGGTGGAGGTGGCAGTCATGCCGACAGACAGCGGAAGGTCGCCCTTGGCCAGATAGGTGATAACGTTAGAAGCGGTACCACCAGGACAGCAGCCCACCAGGATGACACCCAGCGCCAGCTCTTTGGGTAAGGCGAAAAGCCAAGACAGCGTCCAAGCCAGCAACGGCATGACGGTGAACTGTGCCAGACAACCGATGAAGATATCCTTTGGACGACTCAGCACGATGCGGAAATCATGAGGTGAGAGCGTCAGTCCCATGCCAAACATGATGACGCCGAGCATGGGGTTGATGGTCCAGGTGTCTATCCAAATAAAAGAATTGGGAAACAACAAAGAAATACCTGCAACGAGCAAGACCATGAGTCCCATCCAACGGGCTATGAAATTACAAATACTTTTCATATAAATATAAGGTAAGGCAGAAAATAGGTGCTTTTAATATGCCTCTGACTACTAATTGAGTGCAAAGATAAGCATTTTTACAAGAAAGTGTTTCGATTGCGCAAAAAAAGTATTACCTTTGCACCCGAAAAGATTGAATAAGGTATTTTAAATAAGTATTATGAGAAAAGAATGGAGAGGTTTTAAAGGAACCAAGTGGACTTCAGAGGTCAATCTACGAGATTTTATTCAGAACAACTACACGGCTTACGAAGGCGATGAGTCATTCCTGGTAGGTCCTACCGAGGCTACCGACCAGTTGTGGGGTCGTCTGCAGGAGCTCCAGAAAGAAGAGCGTGCCAAGGGTGGTGTGCTCGACATGGAGACTGAGATCGTGTCAAGCATGACTGCTTATGGTCCTGGATACATTGATGAGAGCAAGAAAGACCTTGAGAAGGTAGTAGGTCTGCAGACCGACAAACCCCTGAAGCGTGCATTCATGCCCTTCGGTGGTATCAAGATGGCAGAGCAGGCTTGCACAAACTATGGTTACAAGCCCTCAGAAAAGTTGCATGAGATCTTCACTAAGTATTGCAAGACACACAACGATGGTGTGTTCGATGCTTATACTGAGGAGATGAAGCATGTACGTCACAACCACATTTTGACAGGTCTGCCCGATACTTATGGCCGTGGCCGTATCGTAGGTGACTATCGTCGTGTGGCTCTTTATGGTATCGACTTCATCATTGCCGAGAAGGAAGCTGACAAGCGTAACTGCGGTGCTGGCGTGATGAGCGACGACATCATTCGTCAGCGTGAAGAGATTTCAATGCAGATCAAGGCCTTGAAGGAAATGAAGGCCATGGCTCAGATTTACGGTTTCGATATCTCTCAGCCTGCCAACAACGCACGTGAGGCCGTTCAGTGGCTGTACTTCGGCTATCTGGCTGCCATCAAGACTCAGAATGGTGCAGCCATGTCTGTAGGTCGTGTGTCAACATTCCTCGATATCTATATTCAGCGTGACCTCGAAGAGGGTACACTGACCGAGAGCGAGGCACAGGAGCTGATTGACCACCTGGTGATGAAGTTCCGTATGGTGAAGTTCGCTCGTATTCCTTCATACAATGAACTCTTCTCTGGCGACCCCGTATGGGCAACACTGGAAGTAGGTGGTATGGGTATGGACGGACGTCACATGGTGACCAAGAATGACTATCGTTTCCTCCACACACTGGAGAATATGGGTCCTTCTCCCGAACCAAACCTCACAGTGCTGTACTCTCCTCGTCTGACAGAAAACTTCAAGAAGTATGCTGCCATGATTTCGGTGAAGACCAGCTCTATCCAGTACGAGAACGATGAGGTGATGCGTCCTGTATGGGGCGACGACTATAGCATCTGCTGCTGCGTAAGTGCTACACAGACCGGTAAGGAGATGCAGTTCTTCGGTGCACGTGCCAACCTGGCTAAGTGTTTCCTCTATGCTTGTAACGGTGGTGTGGACGCTAAGACCCGTGAGCAGGTTGCTCCTGGTTTCCGTCCTATCAAGGATGAGTATCTGACATGGGAGGAACTGAAACCCCGCTTCGATCAGGCTATGGACTGGTTGGCTGGTGTTTATGTGAACACCCTGAACCTGATTCACTACATGCACGATAAGTACTTCTATGAGGCTGCAGAGATGGCGCTCATCGATACCAACGTGCGTCGTACCTTCGCTACGGGTATTGCAGGATTCTCTCACGTAGTTGACTCTATCTCGGCTGTGAAATATGCAAAAGTGAAGATGATTCGTGACGAAGAGGGCTTCAACGTTGACTATGTGGCTGAGGGTGACTTCCCCCGCTATGGTAACGATGACGACCGCGCTGACGAGATTGCAGTATGGCTGCTAAAGACCTTCGTTAAGAAGATCCGCAAGCACGCTACCTATCGTAACGCTACTCCTACATGTTCTATCCTGACCATCACTTCTAACGTGGTTTACGGTAAGTACACCGGCAACCTGCCTGATGGTCGTCGTGCCGGTACTCCTCTGTCACCTGGTGCTAACCCCAGCTACGGTGCTGAGAAGAACGGTCTGTTGGCTTCGCTGAACTCTGTGGCTAAGCTGCCTTACGAGTATGCACTCGATGGTATCTCTAACACACAGACCATCAGTCCCAACACGCTGGGTCACAACGACGAGGAGCGTGCCACCACACTGGTTCGCGTGATGGACGGTTACTTCAGCCGTGGTGCTCACCACCTGAACGTGAACGTGTTTGGCGTTGACAAGCTGCGCGATGCTATGGAGCATCCCGAGAAGCCTGAGTACGCTAACTTCACCATCCGTGTATCTGGTTACGCTGTGAAGTTCATCGACCTGACTCGTGAGCAGCAGGAAGATGTTATCGCACGTCAGTCGCACGAGAGCCTCTAATCCTGGCTGTCGAGTATAACCGAATAACTAGTATGACTAGCAAAGGCTATATACATTCCACCGAATCCTTCGGCTCCGTTGATGGGCCGGGGATTCGGTTTCTGATTTTCATGCAGGGCTGCCACATGCGCTGTCGCTACTGCCACAACCCAGATACGTGGAAGGTGGGAGACGGTGAGACGGCAGGTGTCGCTGTCACCGTCGATGAGCTCCTCAGCAAAGCCGAGCGCTATCGCAGTTACTGGGGCGAGGAAGGTGGCATCACGGTGAGTGGCGGAGAGGCTCTGCTGCAGATCGATTTCTTGATTGAACTCTTCGAGGAGGCAAAACGTCGTGGCATCAATACCTGTCTGGACACTTCAGCGCAGCCCTTCAACCGCAAGACGGATTTCTTCTCGAAGTTTGAACGACTGATGAAAAGCACCGATCTGGTGCTCTTGGATATCAAACAGATTGACTCCGAGCGCCATCAGTGGCTGACAGGTCATCCCAATGATCGCATTATGGATTGTGCCCGTTATATGGACGAAATAGGACAACCCATATGGATACGTCATGTGCTGGTGCCTGGCATTACCGACGACGAAGAACAGCTGACGCGTCTGCGTGCCTTTATCGACACGCTGCAGAACGTGAAAAAGGTGGAGGTGCTGCCTTATCATACGTTGGGCACCTTCAAATGGGAACAACTCGGCGTGGAATATACGCTGAAGGATGTACCAACTCCTACTTCAGAACAAATTAAAATGGCAGAGCGGATACTGGTAAAGTAGCCGCTTTTTCCTATTTTTATATAATAAAAGAAGAAACCATACGTTATAATAAACGTGTTTAGGCGAATTCTGTTGATATTGGCCCTCGGTGTTGTGACGGTGCTTGAAGTCTGTGCACAATACGATCCATCGTTCAGTCATTACTGGACGATGGAGACCTCTTTCAACCCTGCTTCGGCTGGAAAACAGGAGAAGATAAACTTCGTGGGTGCTTATAACATGACGCTGACAGGCTTTGAGCATAGTCCTAAGACGATGTACGTCTCTGCCGATATGCCTTTCTTTATGCTGGGGGGATATCATGGTGTCGGCGCACGCATCATCAACGATGCTATCGGTCTCTTTTCACACAAGACATTCGCTTTGCAATATGCCAACAAACAAAAACTGTTTGGCGGTACGTTGAGCATCGGCGTGCAGGCTGCCATGCTGAGTGAGACCTTTAATGGCTCGAAACTAGATCTGGAGAAAGGTAGCGACCCTGCTTTCTCTACGTCGGAAATAACCGGTTCTGCCTTTGATCTGGGTGCAGGACTCTACTATCAGCAACGTCACTGGTATGTTGGTGCTTCGGTGCAACATGCACTGGCTCCTACCGTAGAATTGGGCGAAACTAACGAAATTGCAGTGTCGCAGACGTATTATTTTACCGGAGGATGCAATATTCAACTGAGAAATCCGTTCTTATCTATACAGCCCTCTGTTTTAGGACGCTTCGACGGTGTGGGCTATAGGGCCGATGTGACGAGCCGACTAACCTATAAGCATGAAAACAGAGTCATGTATGCCGGCTTGGGCTATAGTCCCAGCAATTCGGTGACGGTGTTCTTGGGGGGCGACTTCCATGGTGTCCGTTTGGGCTATGCCTACGAGATATATACCAATGGCGTCGGTCTGGGAAATGGTTCCCACGAACTGTTTGTCGGTTATCAGACCGATGTTGACCTGTTTAAGAAAGGTCGCAACCGTCATCAGTCCGTAAGACTGCTCTGACCATGATTAAGAAAAAAAAACGAAGCATAAGAATATGAAGAAGAATGTAATGATAGTACTAAGCGCCACGATGGTGTTGCTGCTTGCCAGTTGTTTCGGAGGCAAGGAGACAACGTCCACTGGCGGTGAGCTGACTGGAGCATCGGGACGCGCTTTCTCAGAACCAGCTCCTTATGGCATGGTTCTTATCAAACGTGGTCATCTGCGTATGGGAATGGAGTCTGTCGATTCGCTCTGGGGCAAACAGACACCAGTGAGAGACATATCGGTGGAGGGATTCTGGATGGACGATACTGAAATTACCAATTCGGAATACCGCCAGTTCGTGAACTATGTCCGCGACTCTATCATCCGTCAGCGTCTGGCCGATCCTAACTACGGTGGCGATGAGAGCTACATGATTGTGGAAGATAAGAACGGCGACCCAGTCAAACCTCATTTGAACTGGAAGAAGAATCTGCCACGCAAACCTAATGACGAGGAACTGCGTGCTATGGAGAGCGTCTATGTGACGAACCCCGTAACGGGCGAGAAGATGCTTGATGCCAGCCAGATGAACTATCGTTACGAGGTCTACGACTATACAGAGGCAGCTTTGCGTCGCAACCGTCTGAATCCGGAAGAGCGTAATCTGAACACGGATGTACAGGCCAATCCCAACGAAGAGGTTTGGATTTCTAAGGATACGGCTTATATCAATGACGAGGGCCGCATCGTTCGCGAGACCATCAACCGTCCGCTTTCTGGGCCTTGGGATTTCCTGAATACATACATTGTTAATATATACCCCGATACCACTTGCTGGGTGAACGACTTCCCCAATGCCGATAACGAGGTATATATGCGCAACTACTTCTCGGCACCAGCCTATAATGACTATCCCGTAGTTGGCGTGACATGGGAACAGGCGAATGCCTTCTGCGCTTGGCGTACAGAGTATTTGCTGAAAGGATTGGGTGCTGCTGCCCGCTATGTACAGCGCTACCGTCTGCCGACAGAGGCCGAGTGGGAGTATGCTGCTCGTGGTAAAGACCAAAACGAGTTCCCTTGGCAGAACGAGGATGTGGCCAGTGGTAAGGGCTGCTTCTTTGCTAACTTTAAACCGGATAATGGTAACTATACGAAGGATGGAAACCTGATTACCAGTCGTGCCGGAATCTATTCGGCCAATTCTAACGGTTTGTTTGATATGGCTGGTAACGTGGCAGAATGGACATCCACAATCTATACCGAAGCAGGCGTAGATGCCATGAACGACATTAACCCGCAGTTGAAGTATAATGCCGCCAAAGAGGATCCCTATCGTTTGAAAAAGAAAAGCGTGCGCGGTGGTTCTTGGAAAGATCCCGAGAGCTATATCCGTTCGGCATGGCGTTCCTCTGAATATCAGAATCAGCCACGTTCATACATCGGCTTCCGTTGTGTACGTAGCTTGGCTAATACAACTAGTGATAAGGCTCGTCCTGCAAAGGCAAGCGCTAAGAAGACAAGGAAATAACTAAAAACTTGAAGTAGAATGACTATTTACAGTAAATTCAATATCGTCTATCGCTTGCAGAAGTGGATAGATAGTGTTCCAGGACAGACATTCTTGAACTATGCTTATAGCTGGGGTGCCTCTATCGTTATCTTGGGTACGCTCTTCAAACTGACCCACCTGGCAGGTGCTAACTTCTTCCTGTTCTTGGGTATGGGCACCGAGGTGTTTGTGTTCTTCATCTCAGCATTCGACCGTCCTTTTGATAAGACTGCCGATGGCATGGATTTGCCTACCCATGTAGGAATGGTGGCCGGTGGCCAGGTTCCGGAGGGTAACTTGGAGAATAGTGATATGCCTGAGCTCCAGGGACAACAGGGAACAGTGTCAACGGGTGGTGTTGCCGGTGGTGGTACCATCATCATAGGTGGCGGTGTTGTTGGTGGCGGTGTCGTTGGCGGTATGGCTGGCGGACAACCTGCAGCAGAGACGGTGGCTGCAACAACAGAAGCTGTCAATACCGAGGCGATTGCTGCTGTATCTTCTTCCGTTTCAACGATGGCTGGTGGCAATGTGGCTTCACCTGTTCCATCTGTCAACCCCGAATTAGAGGAGGCTACCTCTAACTATGTGGATGAGTTGAAACGACTGACCGAGATGCTACAGAAGGTATCGGTACAAAGTGAGCGACTGACACGCGATAGCGAGGAAATGGAGAACCTCAATCGTACGCTTACTGGTATCTGTAAGGTTTACGAGATGCAGCTGAAGGGCGCCAGTCAGCAGATTGGCACCATCGATGAGATCAATGAGCAGACTCGTAAGATGGCCGACCAGATAGTAGAGCTCAATAAGATCTATGCTCGCATGATTGAGGCTATGACGGTGAATATGCCTAAAGTAGCGAAGAGCGAAGAATAATTTAATTGTTTCCGACCTATTTAATAGGAACCATCATAAAGCAATTATGGCAATAAAGAAAAGACCAGTATCTCCACGCCAAAAGATGATTAACCTGATGTATGTCGTCTTGATGGCAATGCTTGCGCTGAACGTCTCAAACGAGGTGCTCAACGGTTTCTCTATCGTGGAGGAAAGCCTGAATCGTACAACGGCTAATGCGTCAAAGGAGAGTGCTGCAATATACGAGGATTTTGAACAGCAGATGGCTTCCAATCCTCAAAAGACCAAGGTGTGGTATGACAAAGCTCAGATGGTGAAGCATATGTGCGATTCGCTCTATAATTTTGCTGCTGAGTTGAAACTTGCTATTGTGAAGGAAGCTGATGGTGAGGATGGGGATCCTGCAAACATCAAGAATAAGGAAGACCTTGAAGCTGCAAATCAGGTGATGCTGGCTCCAGGACGTGGTCGTGGCGAAGAGTTGCGTCAGGCCATCAACTCTTTCCGAGAGCGCATGTTGAAGATGGTGCCCGATCCTGCACAGCAGAAGATTATTGCAAGCAATCTGACTACCGAAGTGCCTCACACTGGGTTGGGCAAGAACTGGCAGGAGTATATGTTTGAGTCAATGCCCACATCGGCTGCTGTCACGTTGTTGTCTAAGCTGCAGAGTGATGTCCGCTATGCCGAGACGGAAGTGCTGCATACATTGATCCAGAATGTCGATGTGAAAGATATCCGTGTGAATGCACTTGATGCATTCGTGATTCCTAACTCGCAAACCATCGTTCGCGGTGATAAGTTCTCTGCCCATATTGTAATGGCTGCCGTAGACACCACGCAGGTACCTGATATTTATATCAACAATCAGAAGATGAACCTGAAGGATGGTCTCTACGAAACCGTCTGCGGTAAGACGGGCGATTTCACATTGAAAGGCTTTATCGAAACGGTGAATGGCAATGGTGACAAGCTGCGTCGCGACTTTGAACAGAAATATACGGTGGTAGATCCCAGTGCAACGGTATCTGCCGATTTGATGAACATGCTGTATGCTGGCTATAATAACCCCATCAGCATCTCTGTGCCTGGCGTTCCTCAGAATAAGATCACTGCAACCATGACGAACGGCTCGCTGACTTCTGCCGGTCCCGGCAGGTATATTGCCCGTCCGTCGAAGATTGGCGAGAATGCTATTATCACCGTGACTTCTACGAACACCGGACGTCCTCAACAGATGGGACAGTTTGCTTTCCGTGTGCGTCGCTTACCAGATCCTACACCTTATATCGATATAAAGGATGAGAAGGGTAATCCTATCCGCTTCAAGGGTGGTGGCATGTCGAAGGCCAGCCTGATGTCGCTTGATGGTATCGGTGCTGCTATCGACGATGGTATCCTGGACATCGGCTTCCGTGTGATATCGTTCGAGACCGTGTTCTATGACAACATGGGTAATGCCGTTCCTTGGGTGGGCGAGGGTAGCAGGTTCTCTGCACGTCAGAAAGAAACGTTCCGTAAGTTGACACGCAATCGTCGCTTCTACATCTCTCGTGTGAAGGCTATCGGACCCGATGGCATAGAGCGTACGTTGCCCACGTCGATGGAGATTATTGTAAAGTAGTGAAGAGTTAATTTCCTTGGCATAGCCGAGTGAAGAAATAAGAGTGAAGAAACATATGAAGAGACTATTTTTCTTATTGATGATAACGTTGGTGGCAGGTGGTGCAATGGCGCAACCCAAACAGCGTCGTAATCAGCAGACTACTGAGAAGAAACAGCAGCAGTCGGGTTCTCAGGGCATGACACAACGCATGCGTATTCAATATCCTACGGCTCTCGATATGCCCGAGGATGTGGTGTGGCGTCGTGATATTTACCGTGAGATAGACCTCAGTCATGAAGCTAATGCAGGACTCTACGATCCTGTGGAACCTGTTGGCAAGCAGATGAACCTGTTTACTTATATCTTCAAACTGGCTCTTCAGGGTTATATCCCCTTGTATGAGTACCGTCTGGATGGCAACGAGGTGCTGGAGGCCAGCGCTAAGATTGACATGAAGACAGTGCTTGACAACTATCATATTTTCTATGAGGAGAAAGATGGCAAGTTGAAGGTGGACAACAGTGATATACCCTCTTCTGAGGTGAAGATGTATTATCTGAAAGAGAGTGCCTATTACAACCAGGCCAATTCGACCTTCCATATCAAACCCTTGGCACTGTGTCCGGTGATGCTGCGCGAGGATGACTTCGGTGGCGAGGCAGCCAAGTACCCCTTGTTCTGGGTGAAATATAGTGAGGTAGAGCCTTATCTCAGTCGTCAGACCGTGAAGACCAGCGATATCAATGATGCTGCTGTGATGAACATGGACGACTACTTCACGCTGAACAAGTATCATGGTAAGATATACAAGACGGCTAATCGCCTCGGTAAGACCTTGGCACAAATTGCAGGTAATGATACTACCAAGTTGTCTGCTGAGCAAAAACGCATCGAAAAAGAACTGGAGAATTTCCGTAATGGCATTTTTGGTGACAGAGAAAAACCGGCAGAGCCTGACAGCTTAACGGCTAATACGACCAAGGAAAAGAAGACTTCAACACGTAGGACGCGCACTGCGACCAAGAAAGAGAAGGTGACGAAGACCAAGACAAAGAGTGCTTCGAGTGGAGGCTCTTCGGCAGCTCGTGTCTCTGTGCGCAGACAGCGACATTAATAGGCGAATGGTATGAAACGAAGGAGGTTTATACAAAGAGTATATCTGACGGCGATGGCATTGTTTTTGACGATGTCATTGTTCGCGCAAGATATACAAATAGGTGCTAAGGGCGGATTTGACCTGACGTCGATGGAGTTCTCGAGTGGTGATCTGGACAAGAGTAACCGTGCAGGTTTCTTCATTGGTCCTACCATGCGTATTGAGACACCAGTCATGGGACTCTCTGTAGATGTGTCGGCACTCTATGACCAACGCAACATCAAGGTGGGCACACGTACTCTCACACAAGAAAGTCTGGTGGTGCCAGCCAACGCCCGTTTTGGGGTATCTATCGGAGAACTGCTAGGCATCTTTGTTTGTGCCGGTCCTCAGTTAAGCTATAACCTCGGTAAGTCTTCTTTCCAGTGGGAAGACCTAGACCAGTATCGTAAGCATTTTACCTTTCAAGAGACCACACTAAGTCTCAATCTGGGTGCTGGCGCCAAGATAGGAGGCAACCTTGAAGCGGCTGTTTACTATAACGTCCCTCTTGGTAAAACAGCCGATTTCACCTGGGATACTCTGGCCTCGGAACTTCAGGATTTGGATATGCATACAGCCAAGTCAAGAACTAATTCTTGGCGTATTTCAGTTTCTTATTACTTCTAACGCTTGACCTACGCAGACGTCATATTGCCGGTGCCGTTAGACGGCCTTTTTACCTATGCTGTCCCTCAGTCGATGGAAGGCACAGTATCAACGGGCATGCGCGTTATGGTGCCCTTTGGTAAAAGCAAGACCTATATTGCCATCGTTGCACGCCTTCACCAACAAAAGCCCGAGGGCTATGTCGTGAAGGAAATCCTTCAGCAAATAGACACCTTTCCCATCTTGTTGCCGCAGCAACTAAAGCTATGGCAATGGATTTCTGATTATTATATGTCGCCTCTTGGCGAAGTCTATAAGGCTGCTCTTCCTGCTGGTTTGAAAGCAGAAGATGGTTATCGTCCTCGTACGGAGACTTATATCCGCTTGACGGCCAACTACCGTCATGAGGCTTCTTTGCATGTGGCACTCAACATTATGAAACGTGCCCCGAAACAGTTAGAGGCTTTTATAGGCTATCTCTCTTTGTCGCGCTGGGACACCATTGATGGTGATACTTGTCATGAAAGCGTAATGGAGATCACTCGCGAGGAATTAATGAACTCTACCGGTGCAACACTCCCTACACTTAATCTGCTGGTTAAGCGAGGATTTCTTGAGACCTATGAGGTGGAGGTAGGACGTTTGAATCATGGTGGTGAGCCGCATCCTGAGCTTATCAAGTCTTTAAACCCTGCTCAACAGGATGCCTACAATCGGATATTGCTGTCGTTCATGAAGAAGAACGTCACATTGTTGCATGGCGTTACATCCAGCGGTAAGACGGAGATATTCATTCATCTCATTCAGCGCGAGATAGAGCAACATCGTCAGGTGCTCTACCTGCTTCCAGAGATTGCGCTCACTGTTCAGATGATGCAGCGCCTACAGCGCGTCTTTGGACACCGTTTGGGTATCTATCACTCTAAGTATAGTGATGCCGAACGTGTGGAAATCTGGCAGAAACAACTCTCTGATCAACCTTATGACATCATTCTTGGTGCTCGATCTGCGGTGTTCTTGCCTTTTAAGAACTTAGGACTGGTCATCGTTGACGAAGAACATGAAACCAGCTATAAGCAACAAGACCCAATGCCGCGCTATCATGCACGCAGTGCTGCCATCATGTTGGCACAGAAGGGCGCACGTGTACTCCTTGGTACTGCCACCCCGTGTATGGAGACTTATCATAATGCCAAGACTGGGAAGTATGGCCTTGTAGAACTGAAAGAACGCTATCAGGGTATTGAGTTGCCCGAGATTCAGGTTGTTGACATCCAGGACCTGCAACATCGCAAGATGATGAATGGTCCGTTCTCACCTCTTCTATTAGCACGCGTGCGCGAGGCTTTGGAACGTGGCGAACAAGCCATTCTCTTTCAGAACCGTCGTGGTTGGGCACCAATGGTAGAGTGTAAGCAGTGCGGCTGGGTGCCCCATTGCGAACATTGCGATGTCAGTCTCACGCTCCATCGCAGCATGAACCAGCTGACGTGCCATTATTGTGGATTCACTTATCGCGTTCCTACCGAGTGTCCTGCTTGTGGTTGCAAGGAACTGCAGGGACGTGGCTATGGTACAGAGAAGATTGAAGACCAGATTCGCGACATCTTTCCCGATGCACGCATTTCGCGTATGGACCTTGACACCACCCGCACCCGCAATGCATACGAGCGTATCATCAGCGATTTCTCGGCAGGGCGTACCAATCTGCTCATTGGCACGCAGATGATCAGCAAGGGTCTAGACTTCGATAAGGTCAGTGTTGTGGGTATTCTCAATGCTGATTCGATGCTTAACTATCCCGACTTCCGCGCCTACGAACATGCTTTCATGATGATGTCGCAGGTCAGCGGTCGTGCCGGACGTAAGGGAAAACGTGGTTTGGTGATTCTTCAAACCAAAAATCCTCAGTTGCCTGTCATCCAGCAAGTGGTGCGCAATGACTACCAGTCGCTCTATCTGGACATGGTGGCAGAACGTCAACTCTTCCACTATCCTCCTTATTACCGTTTGATTTATGTGTATCTGAAACACAAGAGCGACGAGGTGGTCAATACGGCCAGTCTGGAACTAGGCGCTCGCCTTCGCCAGTGGTTTGGCGGTCGTGTGTTGGGACCCGACAAACCAAGCATTGCAAAAGTCAAGGCCTTGTGCATCCGTAAGCTGGTTCTCAAACTAGAGAACGGCATTGATATGCCCAAGGTCCGTCAATATTTAACGCTTGCCCAGCAGCAGTTGCTGCAAGACAAGCGTTATGGTTCACTTCAAGTATATTATGACGTTGATCCGCTTTAGAGCGTAACCTCAACACCGAGACCCAATACGCGGTTTGTACGGGTGAAGTCGTCGTGGAAGTTCATACCATCTGCGGTATAGTCTTTCTTATAGTGCTCGTAGTTGGTCTGGAAGTAAGCCAGGCTAAGGCTGATGTTCTCCTTTACCTTGTACTTAGCACCGAAGCCGAAGCTATATGAAGATGTTACGAACGACATATCGTTCATGTAAGCATCGGTCAAGGGGTAGCGTGTGCACTGCAGACCGCCAGAGACAGTTACTTTCTCGTTGATGTCCCACTCTGCACCTACCAGATACTCGTTGGTACCACCGTCCAGCAACTCCTGTGTGTTACCATACCAGGTAGCCTGCTTGTCGAAGAAGTGGTGATAACCCAGGTTTACGCGGATATCGTCTTTTACGCTCCACTGTGCACCCAGAGCCAACTGCGCGGGGATGTCCTCATCTACCTTCTCGCCATCGCGGAACCTGTTCATGGCAGCAATCTCGCTAGCCTGGTTCAGCGTTGACTTGTTCTTCATCTTCATCTCAGCCTTGAACTCGTATTTGGCAGCGAAGTTGAAGGCACCAACCTTATAGTCAACACCAATGATGGGAGCGAAACCCATACCTGTCTGGTCACACTGCAGGTTCACACCATCGCGATACACCTGCAGGGCGTTCAACTGTGCTTTGGCACCGTTAGCCTGAGTCAAGGCTGCCTGATACTGGGCATCGGTCATCATGCCTGCATCATGTGCCTGACCTGCCTGTGCAATCTTCTGATCCAGACCGGCAATGCCGTTGTCGATGAATGTTCCGAAGGGCACGTAACCACTAGATGTTCCGACCATGATGTTGCTGAGCTTAGCCTTGTAAGAAGCAGTACCGTAGTACATGCGCAGACCACCATAGATAGCCAGATTCTCATTCACCTTGTATGCTGTACCTACCTGCAGTCCGAAGTAGTACTGCTTACCCTGCATATAGCCGTCCATATCGTAAGCACCAGTAGCACCGAGGGGCATCAAGCCTGCGCCAATCTTACCTACTACGTTCTCGAAAGAACCCAGACCGTCGGCAAACTCACACTTACCACCGCCGCCAGGTACTGACAAGTTGAACTGAATAGACCAGTTGTTCTTGTTCCATGCACCCTGCAGAGAAGGAATGATGGGAGCATCAGCTACACCTTCGAAGGTCTTTTTTGTTTGACCGTTATTCTTTTGACCGTTGGCGAAGAACGGACTTGTTGACTCAATAGTACGTGTTTGATGTGCGTTCTGCCAGTTGAATGCCAGATGAATGCCTTCGGGTAGGAATGCTACACCTGCGGGGTTAGAATAAACACCATCCAGACCAATCGCAGCGTCACGTGCGGGATTTCTTAAAAAATCAATGCTTTGATTCGTGTTGGTTAAGATGCCACCTGCATTTGCTGTTGTGGCAATTGCCAGCAGAAGGCCGGCCATAATTGATTTTGTTTTCATTTCAATTTAGAACTATGTTGAAAAAATTCGGCTGCAAAGGTATAGAGTTTGATTTAAAACTTTTTAAAGAAACGTCACCAATTAAGGTAAATTAACTAAAAAACTGCACAAACTTGCACAAAAAGTGCAGTTTGTGCAGTTTTTCGTTGCACAAAAGAGGGTTTAAGTGTGCATTTTATGCGCCGTTTTTCTTCTCTTCTGGATAACTGATGCGTGTGTGATAGATTGTTTTCAGTTTTTCTATCATCACGGTTTGTGCGTAGGCAATATCTCTGAAGGTGATAGGACACTCGCGGAAATAGCCATCTTCCACCATGCTGTTAACAATCTTGTTGACCAGTGTGCGGATACTCTGTTCCGTATAGTCTGGCAGCGAGCGCGATGCAGCTTCGACGGCATCGGCCATCATCAGGATGGCCTGCTCCTTTGTGAATGGGTTGGGTCCGGGGTAGGTGAATAGCAGCTCGTCGATATCCTCATCTGGATGTTCGTTCTTGTACTTAATATAGAAGTATTTCGCTTTACCCAATCCGTGGTGTGTGGCGATGAAATCACGAATCTGGTTGGGCAGGTTATGTTGGTTGGACAGTTTCAGTCCTTCTGTGACGTGGCTGATAATCATCTGTGCACTCTCAACATACGACAGTTCGTCGTGTGGGTTAATGCCGCCAGACTGGTTCTCTGTGAAGTAGATAGGGTTCTGTGTCTTACCGATGTCATGATAGAGTGCGCCTGTTCGTACCAGTTGCGGGTTGCCACCAATCTTACGTGCAATCTCTGCTGCTAGGTTGCCCACCTGTATAGAGTGTTGGAAGGTGCCAGGGGCTACCTCGCTCATTCGTCTCAGCAGGTCTTTGTTCATGTCGCTCAACTCAATCAGTGTGATGTCTGATATGAAGCCGAAGAACTTCTCAATGAGATAGAGGAGGGGATAGCAACAGAACAGGATGATGCCGCTCAGCACCAGGTACACATATTCTGAATGATCTATGCGCTCAATGTTGCCCGAGCGTATCATGAATACAGCGAGGTTCGTCAGCATGGCGACTCCCGATGTGACGATGGCTGTCCAGAACAGTTGCGAGCGGCTCGAAAGTTCTCTCAGCGAGAAGATGGCTGCTAGTCCCGCAGCAATCTCCACCGATATGAACTCCAGTGGGCGTTGCAGGATGGTAGAACAAATCAGAACCACTACTACATGGGCCATAAAAGCCGTTCGCGAGTCCATAAACACGCGGATGAAGATGGGTACGATGGCGAATGGCAGCAGGAACACATGAAACAAATTGTGCTCTACCAGTAGCGATGCATCTACTGTGGCTAGCACGATGAGTGCGTATATCATCATGGCCGAGCGAATACGTTCGAAGTAGTCGCGGCGATAAATGCTTAGATAGATGGTGAAAGCGCCGACAAGCAGCGTGACGAACAGCAGCTCGCCTACCACAGTACTGTTAAAAGTGGATTCAGACTTATGTCTGAGTTCAATTTCTTTCAGATAAGAAGTGATGATCTGGTAAGTACGCTCGTCAACCAAGTCGCCACGGCTCACGATCTTCTGACCTCGCTGTACGACGCCTACAGCCAGTGGAACACTTGCCACTAAGTCTTCCATGCTTTCCTCACTGCGCGACTTGTCGTAGGTCAGGTTAGGCACCAGGTAGTTGTTGATGTCCATCTTGGAGATGGCCTCGTGGTAGTACATCAGTCCAGGATCCAGCATCAGTCGTTCGTAGGCTTCCACAGGGGTCAGTACCGAACTGGCGTCGATGCTTGTGGCCTCTTTGTCGTCGATGCGGCGAATTGCTCTCACCGAGTCGTCTGCCATTTTCATAGGTTTCTTGGTGTCCACAATGCCCTGCTTGTAGAGCATGCGAATGCGTGTGCTAACGGCGTTGACAAAGCTGCCAGACAATCCAGGCTGTTTCTGTCTTATCTCTGTGATGAATAGGTGTTCCTGTTGTTGTCCTTTCTCCTTGTCGTAGATGTAGTATGGCTCATAGTCCCTCAGAACCTGTTTCCTTTCCTGTTGTATCACGGAGTCACTTTTGTAAACAGGAAAGTCGAATTGTGCTGTTAGGTCATTGTGTCGCCATACCTTGTCCATCTCTACTTTGAACGAAGGCTTGTTGTCACGTGGCATAAACCACACGATGAAGAGTACGGTGCCAAGCATCAGGGCAATACGTTTTGCGATGTCTTGCCACGTCAGTTCTATCTTAAAGTTAATACCTTTCATGTAGATAAGTCCTTTTCTGGCAGCAAATTTAGAAATTATTTTGCAGACAGCCAAGGTTTTTGGTTGAAAATGTGCTCCAGACGCAAGCGATGCGCCCCTGTAGAACGGGAGCGCATCGCTTTTTCCTTTTTTTAGTCTTTCCAATACTGTATGTGGCGGAAGTTCATCTCCCTCACTGTTTTCGGCCCGTTACCCTCGTCATAGGTCTTTATCTCCAGGCGCTGAGTCCAGTTGCCGTGGTCGTCAAACTTAATGTACTCGTACTTCTCGGTGCCCTTTGCACAGGGGAAGTCGGTGATGACTCTCTTCTCGGTAACAAGGTAAGGGCGCTTGGGATCGCCATAAGTGAACACGGTCTTGATGGAACAGCAGGGACCGTCGAATACAATGTAGTCCACGTAGTGGTTGGGATCGTAGGGGCGCCAGTTTACATAGAAAAAGCAGGGTTCTCCATCCATGTCGCTAACCTCACCACCATATTTCACGATGCGTCCGTTCTTGTCGCGCTGAGCATCCTCAATCATTTGTCCGCCCCATGTGGCCAACGAGCTTTCCAACTTGCCGTCGCGGGTAAACATGTATTGCACAATGTCCTCAGACTTAGCTCCCTCGTCACATTTTCTCACCTGTCCGTGGAGTCCCAGGAAGTGCAGATCGGGACTCTCCAGTTCAGGCTTCACGATGTCGTCGATGATGAGCGTCTCGTCGCGAATGTCGCCACGGGGCTCGCGGTGTGTCATCTCAAAACCATACTTATACTCCTTGCTGCCTTTGATGGGCGATGCGCTGATGTGCTTGCCCTTCTTTTCCAGTGAGATAGCGTTGCCGTTCTGTCCTGTCTTCTGATATTCATAGGGGCGGGTAGAGTCCCACATGGTGTTCATGTCCACGTCGTCTGCCAGCAGCATCTTCACCTTGTCAACACGTCCGTTCACATAAGTCACCTGACAGCCCATGCCCAGTTTCTTGTTGGTGTAGATGACCGTGTCGTCTTGGCGTGCCACCTTTTTGAAATTCTCATACTTCATGATGTTCTCCACGTTTTCCACGTTAGCATTCACCATGTTCTCTGCCATCTTCATGGCTTTGTCCAGTTGCGCATGCATGGGCAAAGCGGCAGCCATACATAGCAAGTAAGTTAGGATTGTTTTCTTCATACGGTTAGTAGTTTCTTTAGTATAGTATTCGTGCCGCAAAGATAAGTATTTGTTGTGATACAGCCAAGGAATTGGCGATGAAAAGTGATGAGGCTGAAATAAATTCTGGCCAGAATTTATTAAATAATGGCCAAAATTCAATTAATTCTGGCCAAAATTCTTTTTGGGCTGAAGAAAATTATAGCTATAATTGCAACGATTATAGCTATAATTATTTTTGGGGCTAAAAGAATAGTGCCGCCAAACGCATCGAAAAGTGCCACTATTCTGGTCGTTTGGTGGCACTTTTCGGTGTGAAAAGCGTAGCTATTCAAAAAAGGCGCCACCACAATATTGCGGTAGCGCCTTTTTTTCACTATTTCGTTTACGGGAATGATTATTCTTCGTCCCAATCCATACTGCGGCTGTCGGCATCACCAGAACTGATGTCGCTACCCACGCCTAAGGATGCCGTATTCAGTACATTCTCAATCTGTATCTTCACTACATTGAGTACAGGTTTTCTATATATCTTTTTCATGAGCTTATTCTTTTATGTCGTTATACTTAGATTCGTTGTTCTCTTATTTGCGAAGCATCTTTTTGCCATTCACGATGACCAGGCCTTTCTGTCTGTCGGTTACACGCTGTCCATTTAAATTATAAACAACGTTTGCATTCTTTGCATTCGCGATGCTTTCAATACCTGTTGTTTCTTCGTCGAAGCCAATGAAATTTGCGCTGCGAGAAGTGGCTCCGTTAATGCCTGTCAGAGTAACATATCCTTTGTACTTGCCAACATTGACAGCTTCAGCAACTGATACTTTACGCAATTGATTGCTAGAAACTATATAGCTATCCAAGGGAGCCTTGATTGTTGCACCGATGTTGCCCATCATGCCGTAGCCGGCTGATGCATCAGTGAAACTGCCTGAGAGCGTAGCTGTGAGTTTAGAGCTGGTTGCTTTGAAGATGTATGCTTTTCCAGCCTCTAATTCATCGACTGATTCGAGATTGATACCGGTCAATTTGCTTTCTCCGTCAACGGTCTTACTAACGATTTTGTAAACGGTTGCACCTGTTACTGTAGCAGTAAAAGGAAGACAAATCGTTCCAAAGTTGCCTTCTGTTACATCGCGTTCGTAGGTTTCGTAAGCATGCCAAGCACCGCCATAGTAATAAGAACAGGTGTTAAGTGTTGCAGATACTGTCGTAGTAGGTACATAAAGTGGAATTTTTGAATTAAAAACATCTGCGTTCCATACTACATTGGTTCCATAAAAGTTTTCGTAGCCTGCTCCATAGTCGCTAGAACCATCGTTGACCTGTTTACTTGGGGTAAAAGTAATACGAGTCAAACTCTCTTTTGGTATATATGCGGAGTAGATTCCATTCGCTCCTGATGTCATAGCAATGCCTCTTAGTGCGTTTTTGTTTGTGGCTCCCTTGTCACCATTCCACCAGCCATCATGCATGTAAACGTTTTCCCAATTTAAAGTGTTGTAAAAATACACTGATGTATTCGGATAGCGCACAGTGAGAGCCAAACCGCTATCCCAATTAGTGCTGAACACATAGTAACCTGAGGTTGAAACGGTCAGTAAAAAATTCCCCGAGTTGCCAAAGCTACTGATTGTGGTTGTTTCGGTTATAGAGGCATTGTTGTTTGGTCCTTTCCAAGTGCCGGATGCGTTAATCCCAAACTCATAAGCGGTATTGCTTGCTTCTAGGTATACTGCAACAGGGCCGTTGTCAAGACAGTAGTCTGCAGATTCAGTCCAACTATTGAATGTGCCTTTGAGGTAGTTCCATGCATTTACCTGCAGCACTCCGCCAACCATGACTAGCATCATGAGTATAAATTTTTTCATAAGCTTTTTCTATTCTTTTTAGTTAGTTAATTAATTAATTCAATTTAATAATGTCCAGCCCAGATAACTATGGGCTTGTTAGGTTTTTATGGTGCAAAAATAAATAATGTGGGGATAACAACCATAGAAATTAAGTTAAAAAATGTATACGAAATATGAAATCGTTTGCATCGCCCTCTCTTATACATTATTAAAATAAATAAAGGAAAATGGCGGTTAAATGATTTAAAATTTGTACCTTTGCACGCAAAATATAAAATAGAAGTTAAAAAACACATGGCAAAAAGAAAAGTAAGGGTGCGCTTTGCACCTAGTCCTACCGGACCCCTTCATATCGGTGGCGTACGCACCGCCCTGTATAACTACTTGTTTGCTCGTCAGCATGGCGGCGACTTGGTGTTCCGTATCGAGGATACCGACTCTAATCGCTTTGTGCCTGGTGCCGAGGCCTATATCATCGAGGCTTTCAAGTGGCTGGGCATCAAGTTTGATGAAGGTGTTTCGTTTGGTGGCAACTATGGTCCCTATCGCCAGAGTGAGCGTCGCGACATCTACAAGAAGTACGTGAAGCAGTTGCTCGACGACGGTAAGGCCTACATCGCTTTCGACACCCCAGAGGAACTGGATGCCAAGCGCAAGGAGATAGAGAACTTCCAGTATGACAACAAGACTCGCGGCATGATGCGCAACTCGCTGACCATGCCTAAGGAGGAAGTGGAGCAGCTGATTGCTGAGGGCAAGCAGTATGTGGTGCGCTTCAAGATTGACGCTGGTGAGGAAGTGCTGGTTGACGATATGATTCGCGGTGAGGTGCGTGTGAAGAGCGACATCCTCGATGATAAGGTGCTGTATAAGAGTGCCGACGAACTTCCCACCTATCACTTGGCAAACATCGTCGATGACCACTTGATGGAGATTACTCACGTAATTCGTGGTGAGGAGTGGTTGCCCAGTGCACCATTGCATGTGTTGCTCTATAAGGCTTTTGGCTGGGAAGACACCATGCCACGCTTTGCCCACCTGCCTCTGTTGCTGAAGCCCGATGGAAAGGGTAAACTGTCAAAGCGCGATGGTGACCGTCTTGGTTTCCCTGTGTTCCCACTCGATTGGAAAGACGAGCAGGGTAACGTCACTTCTACAGGTTATCGTGAACAGGGTTACTTCCCCGAGGCAGTCATCAACTTCCTTGCATTGCTGGGATGGAACCCCGGCACCGAGCAGGAACTCTTTACACTTGACGAACTGGTACCTCTGTTTGATATCTCTAAGTGTTCGAAGGCAGGTGCAAAGTTTGCTTACGAGAAGGGTATCTGGTTTAACCACGAATATGTCTTGAAGAAAAGTGCCGAGGAGATTGCACGTCTGTGGGAACCAGAGGTACGTGCTCATGGTGTCAACGACTCGTTCGACCGCATTGTCAAAGTCTGCGAGATGATGAAAGACCGTATCAGTTTCGTTAAGGAACTGTGGCCCCTCTGCTCATTCTTCTTTGAGGCTCCCACCGCTTATGACGAGAAGACAGCTAAGAAGCGTTGGAAGGAAGATTCTGCTCAGGTGATGACCGAACTGATTGGCGTACTTGAGGGTATTGAAGACTTCTCGCTCCAGAATCAGGAACAGATTGTACACGCTTGGGTTGAGCAGAAAGAATACAAGTTGGGCAATGTGATGAACGCTTGGCGACTGACACTCGTTGGCGAGGGTAAAGGTCCAGGCATGTTTGATATCTCTGCCTTCTTGGGCAAGGATGAAACCATTGCCAGAATGAAACGTGCCATCGAAGTGCTGGGCTAATGTTATACAACCTGATTATATATATGTATCTTCTTGGAGTGGCTATCTATAGTCGCTTCAATGAGAAGGTGCGTAAGATGTGGCGTGGTGAGCGCGATGCTTTCCGAGTGTTGCGCGAAAAGGTGGATCCTAATGCTCGCTATGTGTGGTTCCATGCAGCCTCGCTAGGTGAGTTTGAGCAGGGTCGTCCGTTGATGGAACAAATCAAGCGCGAGCATCCCGATATCAAGATACTGCTCACGTTTTTCTCGCCCTCTGGCTATGAGGTGCGCAAGAACTACGAAGGCGCCGATATCATAACCTATCTGCCCCTCGACACCATCACTAATGCACGTCGTTTCTTGCGTATCATACGTCCGGAGATGGCATTCTTCATCAAGTATGAGTTCTGGTACAACTACCTCCACATACTGAAGCATCGTCATGTACCCGTATATAGCGTGTCCAGCATCTTTCGCGACGGACAGGTATTCTTCCGCTGGTATGGACGTCAGTATGGACGCGTGCTGAAGTGCTTCACCCACTTCTTCGTTCAGAACGAAAAGAGTCGCGAACTGCTGGCTGGCATTGGCCTGACAAACACTACTGTGGTGGGTGACACCCGTTTCGATCGTGTGCTTCAGATCAAAGCTGCTGCCAAGCAGTTGCCTATCGTTGAGGCTTTCTGCCAACAGTCAACAACCAATGGTCAAAAGCCCAAGGTCTTCATAGCCGGTTCTTCGTGGCAGCCCGATGAGGAGATTTTCATTCCTTATTTCCAGAAGCATCCCGACTGGAAGATGATTATTGCGCCCCATGTGATTGGTGAAGACCATCTTAAACAGATAGAAAAGTTGCTTGAGGGCCGTAAGGTAGTACGCTATACCGAGGCCACAGAAGCAGATATTCAGCATGCAGATGTTTTAATTATAAACTGCTTCGGTCTGCTCAGTAGCATCTATCGCTATGCTGATGTAACTTATGTTGGTGGTGGCTTTGGTGTGGGTATCCACAACACCTTGGAGGCAGCTGTCTGGGATGTTCCTGTGTTCTTCGGTCCTAATAATCAGAAGTTCCAGGAAGCTCAGAAACTGAAGGCTTGCGGCGGAGGATTAGAGATCTCGAGCTACGATGACTTTGAACGGCAGATGAACCTGTTTGATGCAGATGCTGAAAAGATAGCGTCGGCAGGTTGTGAAGCCGGCAAACTGGTACAACAATTAGCTGGTGCCACCCTAAAGGTTCTGAGTCATATACAGATTAAATAAACGAAAAGCGGCTGTGCATTGAGCATAGCCGCTTTTCGTTTTCACTTTTTCTTGTCTTTCGCACCTTTGGTCTTGACGGTGTCGGGAATTTCCTTCTGCAGATAGACTGGTGGTGGTCCATAGACCACGCGGATGTCTGCATCTTTGAGCAACTCCGGAGCGGGTGCTGGCTTTGTCTCCTTTACTACGTTCTTGCTAGATTTGCAGGCACCAAAGCCCAGTGCTGCAATCGCACCAGACAGCAAGATGTTTGTAGTCTTCAGTACTTTCTTTTTCATATACTCAAGTGTTTTATTCTATCTCTGTATGGGGACTCATCTTCTGAATCATCCCCTTTCATCTTTCTCCTTCCAAGCTACATTTTATTAGTCGTCCGTCTGCTGTTCTCAGATGTAGCCCGTTGCCCTCGCAGTATCGCCAGTGTTTGCATTTGGCACACTGGTCCCGTTTCATCCACTTGCGATGCCGATGAGGCAGGTAGCGGTTCTCCCACACGTCCATAAAATCATCTTTGTAGATGTTTCCCTGCGAAAAATCAGAGCGGATGCTGGTGCAGGCCCCGATAGAACCATCGATGAGCACCGACCCCACAGTGACGCCGGCAGCACAGCGGAACAGCCAGTCGCGCACCTCGCCTTCGTAGTCAGCAAGATAGCCTTCACAGCTATAGTTCGCACGGATGCGTCCTTCGTGACGTGTGTCACGTATGAAGTCCAGCAGACCGCGAAACTTGTCGTGTGGCAGTTGCAGCAGTGGGTCGTTGGCGGCACGTCCCATTGGGAAGATGGGAAACAGTCGCCAGTCGCTTACTCCTTTCTCTATCAGGAACTCCTTGAAGTCGTTCAGCTGGTCGTAGTTGCGTTGGTTCACGCACGTCACCACGTCATATTTAATCTTGCCATCGTTCACCAGCAAATCGATGGCAGCGTTCGCACGCTTAAAGCTCTCGGGGTGACAGCGCAACCAGTTGTGGTTCTCTTCCAATCCGTCCAGGCTGATGGCCACCGAGCAGAGGCCTGCTTGTCGTAGCGCCTTATAGCGCTCTTCGCTGAGGTAGAGCCCGTTGGTCACCATTCCCCATGGAAACCCGCGTTCCATAATGCCGCGACCACATAGTTCCAGATCGTCGCGCATCAGCGGTTCACCGCCACTCAGAATGATAAAGACCTCGTTAGGGTTGCATTTGCGGGCTACGCTGTCCAGCACACGGAAGAAATCCTCGCGTGGCATATCGGCCTGTTGTGCCTCGTGCTTGCAGTCACTTCCGCAATGTCGGCAATGCACGTTGCAGCGCAAGGTGCACTCCCAAAACAACTGTCGCAAGGGGTGTAGTTGTTGTAGGTTATGGTTGCGCAAGCGGTTGGCCTCAAGGGCAATTCTTCGGCGTAGCTCCATCGTTTAAAAATGTTATTCGATGTTGCAAAGATACAAATGATTTTTGTAAACACAAAAACTTTCGTATTTTTGTACTTCAAAAAAAATAAGAATGAAATTTATGTGGATGATTTTTTTCCTGCTGTTGCCCTTGCTCGGCATCGCATATATTGGTTGGCACGTGTGGACATTGGTGCCCTTGTCGCCCTGGTTCCGTGCTGGTTTGATTGGTTTTGGACTACTGTCTTTCTTACTGTTGTTTCTCAACCTGGGTCGTGTGATAGACCATCTGCCATTGAGTTTGGCTCGTGTGTGTTACGACGTGGGCGACAGCTCCATCATCGTACTGCTTTACCTTGTGCTCATCTTTCTGGTCCTTGACCTTGGACGTCTGCTGCATCTGATACCCGCATCGTGGTTGCATCAGAATTTCTATACGACGATTGTTATCACCCTAGGTATGTTTGTAATGTTTATGGCAGGTAATCTGATCTATCATCACAAGAAGCGTGTAGAACTGCACCTGAACACCACGAAGCCTCTCCGCAAACCCTTGAAACTGGTGATGATGAGCGACCTGCACCTGGGCTATCATAATCCGAGAACTGAGTTGCACCGTTGGGTGGATATGATCAATGCTGAACAGCCAGACTATGTGCTGATAGCTGGTGATATCATCGACATGAGTATGCGTCCGCTCATAGAAGAAAACATGGCAGAGGAGTTTCGACGTATCAAGGCACCTGTCTATGCTTGCCTTGGCAATCACGAGTTTTACGCCGGTGTGCCCGATGCACAACAGTTCTATCTGGATGCCGGCATCCATTTGCTGGTGGACGAGGCTGTCGTCGTGGATAGCAGCTTTGTAGTCGTCGGCCGTGATGACCGTACAAACCTTCATCGTATGCCGATTAATGAGTTGGTGACAAACACCGAGCTTTATACCATAGTCCTTGATCACCAGCCTTACCATCTGGATCGTGCCGAAGCTGCTGGTGTGGACTTTCAACTAAGTGGCCACACCCATCGTGGACAGGTGTGGCCAATCTCTTGGATTACGGATCGCATCTACGAATGCTCATGGGGTAGTTATCAGCGTGGCAACACCCAGTACTATGTCTCGTCGGGCATAGGCATCTGGGGTGGCAAGTTCCGCATCGGAACCCAGAGCGAATATGTGGTGGCTACGTTGATGTAGATACTTAAAACTTTGTAGGTTCTGTTTCGCCTTCCTCTAGATAGAATTTGGAGTAGGCCACATAGTGCTTGGCATTATCGGTCTGGCCTGGTCGTACGGGCTTGATATATTTGGCAGGTACGCCTCCCCAGATCTCGCCAGCAGGAATCTTAGTGTTCTGCAGTACCAAGGCACCTGCAGCCACGATGGCACCTTCGCCTATCTCACAACCATCCAGCAGGGTGCTACCCATACCAATCAAGGCGTTATCATGAATGGTGCAGGCATGCACAGTGACATTATGCCCGATGGTGACATAGTTGCCGATATGCGTGGGGCCCGTCTCGTGGGTTACGTGCACACAACTGCCATCCTGAATGTTGGTGCAGTTGCCAATGGTGATTGGTGCCACGTCGCCGCGTACTACTGCATTAAACCACACAGAGCACTCATCACCCATCGTTACATCGCCCACAATCGTAGCGTTCTCGCTGAAATAACAGTCCTTTCCCCACTTGGGTGCCAGACCTCTATAACTCTTAATTAATGCCATAACTGGTTGCAAAGATAATTATTATTTTTTAGAAATACTTATTTCTACCTCTAAAACATGCTCAGTTGTTTTGGTTTCTATGTAAACAAAAAAAGGGCAGCATGGTGCACCATGCTGCCCTTTTCATATTGTTGAATTAATTAGAGGTTTGCATTGTCCTTAGCCCAGTCCTCTACGGCAGGGATGATGCCCAGAGAGATAATCTCGTCGCGCATCTTCTGCAGGTGCTCGTAAGAAGCCTGCAATGCAGCCATCTCCTCAGCTGTGCCCTCGGGCTCAGTGAAGTGTACACCGTCCTTGTCGATAACGGTAGGCATAGCCATCATCACGTTCTTGAAGCCGTAAGCGTTTACATAGCAACCAGCAGGCCACTTGAAAGGCTCACCACCCATAGCGCCCTCGATCATCTTAACAGCCTGATAAGCGGGGCTCTGGAATGAAGAACGGCCACGGAGCTTGATGATGTTGCTACCACCCTGTGTGGTCATGTGCTTGATCTCAGCCCAACGCTCCTCAGAGAGTGAAAGCTCAGAGAGAGGCTTGCCGTCGATGAGAGCCTTGCTGGCAAATACTGCCATCTGCTCGCCATGACCACCGTAAGTGTATGCGTTTGTAACCTTATCCTGCTGTACACCGAACTCCTGAGCCAGCTGCTGCTGCAGACGGGTAGAGTCGAGAGCGGCCAGTGAAGTCAGCTGGTTGGGCTTCAAACCTGAGTGAATCAGAGCTGTCAGAGCTGTTACGTCAGCGGGGTTGAAGATCACTACCACGTGCTTAACGTCGGGGCAGTACTTCTTGATATTCTCACCGAAGTCGGCTGCGATCTGGCAGTTGCCCTTCAGCAGGTCCTCACGGGTCATACCCTCCTTACGTGGAGCACCACCTGAAGAGATGATGTACTTAGCGCCAGTGAAAGCCTCCTTAGGATCTACAGTGTAAGAGATGTTTGCACCAGGGAAGGCGCAGTGGCACATCTCGTCGTAAACGCCATGAACACCGGGCTCATAGATATCATACAAGCAGATGTTAGGAGTCAGACCCAGCATCAGCACACTCTGTACCATGTTAGAACCGATCATACCACCGGCACCAACAATTACCAATTTCTCGTCAGTTAAAAATGCCATAATTACTTTAGTGTTTTATATTATTATATAATTTTCTTGAATGGTGCAAAATTACAAAAAAAATGCGGAAATAAAGTCTATAATTCCGCATTTAATAACGTTAAATATTAATAATAGGTTGTCATTTGTAAACTGCATTTGCCAAAACCATGGTCTTAGGGATATGCAGTCTTAACATCGCTAAAGAAATAATTGTTATTTTCGTCTTTTAGATAGGCTCTATAGTAGAACCATGAGTAATTTCTGGAAACACTCGATTTCGAGTTTCCCTCACAAACAATCCATTTACCGTCTGGCGACATGGTGGGATTCGTAAATCCTCTTTCCTCATCACTGAGGATTAGGGCCTCCTGACCTTTTATATAGTTGATGAGCCATATTTTTTATTTGGATATGATGCCTTTTTTATCACGTTTTTTTGGAGACTGAAAGAAAAAGTGTTAACTTTGCGCTATCTTGTTTAATTGTAGAAATAGTAAAACTATGATAGCAGAACGTCTGACAGCACTTCGCGAGCTGATGCGTCGCGAGCATCTGAGTGCTTTTATATTTCCCAGTACCGACCCGCATCAGGGCGAGTATGTGCCTGACCATTGGAAAGGTCGCGAGTGGATCAGTGGCTTCGACGGGTCGGCAGGTACGGCTGTGGTGACACTGCATAGCGCAGCACTGTGGACAGATTCCCGTTATTTTATTGCTGCTGCCGAACAACTTAAGGACACCGAATATCAGTTGATGAAGTTGAAGATGCCTGGTACGCCGACCATTGCAGAGTGGCTGGGACAGGAACTGAAGACCGTTCAGAGTGCCGAGGTGGGAATTGATGGCATGGTCAGTTCTGTACGCGATGTGCGCGAGCTGATTGGCGAACTGCGTCAGCAGGGAGGACTCACACTGAGAACCAATCTCGACCCACTGAATCAGATATGGCAGGACCGTCCGGCTATTCCCGAGAACAAGATTGAGTTGCAACCACTGGAGTATGCCGGCGAGACGACACACGACAAACTGGCGCGCATCCGAAAGGCTCTGCGTCGTCAGCATGCCAACGGTATGCTGATGGCATCGCTCGATGATATTGCCTGGACGCTGAACCTGCGTGGTACCGATGTGCACTGCACACCGCTGTTTGTGGCCTATCTGTTGGTGTCGTCTGTCGAAGCGACGCTCTATGTCAATCCCGTAAAGCTGACCGACGAGGTCAAGGTGTATCTGGCTGCCGAGGGCGTGATGATCCGTGGCTACGAAGAGATTGCCGATGGGCTGAAGCACTATTTCGAATACAACATCCTGATGGACCCCGACGAAGTGAACTACACCCTCTCGCAAGTGGTGACGAGAAAGATCATTGAGGCCGAATCGCCAGTGAAACGTATGAAGACACGGAAGAACGATGTTGAGATAGAAGGCTACCACAAAGCGATGCTGAGAGACGGCGTAGCGATGGTGAAGTTCTTGAAGTGGCTGACGGAGCATCCCGACGTGACGCAGTTGACAGAGCTGACCATTGACGAGAAGCTGACCGCCCTGCGTGCCGAGCAACCCCTCTATCGCGACTTGTCTTTCGATACCATTGCAGGCTATGCTGCCCATGGTGCCATTGTGCATTATGAGGCAACGCCCACCACGGCCATACATCTGAAACCCGAAGGACTGTTGCTGTTGGACAGTGGTGCTCAGTATCAAGACGGAACGACAGACATCACCCGTACCATTGCCCTCGGTCCCCTCACCGACGAAGAGAAAAAGGTGTACACGCTGGTACTGAAAGGACATATCGCCCTGTCGCGCGCCATTTTCCCTGAAGGCACCAGCGGCACCCAGTTGGATGTGCTGGCCCGTCAGTACATGTGGCGCGAAGGACTGAACTACCTGCATGGCACCGGCCATGGCGTAGGCTCCTATCTCAACGTCCATGAAGGTCCCCACCAGTTCCGTATGGAATGGAAACCAGCTCCGCTCGTGGCCGGCATGACCATCACCGATGAGCCTGGTCTCTATCTGGAAGGCAAGTTTGGCGTCCGCGTTGAAAACACGCTGTTAGTGGTTCCAGCCATGGAGACCGCTTTCGGTCGCTATCTGCAGTTCGAGCCCCTCACACTTTGTCCTATCGATAAGCGCCCCATCATGATGGAGATGCTGACCGACGAAGAGCGCCAATGGCTCAACGACTATCATGCTCTGGTCTATGAGCGTCTTTCTCCTTGTCTAAACGATGAAGAGAACGAATGGCTCAGAGCACAAACCTCGAAGATTTAATTAGATTTCCTCAAGCGCATAGTACTGATAATCGCGTACGATGCGCTGTAAGAATGCTGTATCGCTGGCTTCCTGCCGCTCTATGCCCAGCTTCTGTGCCACCTTGTTGGCCAGGGCGGCAGTGCGCGGCAGGAAGTCGTCGTTTTTCATGGCCAGCGTACGACTGACAATCTCTATCTGTTCTAGTGATAAGTCGGCAGCCTGCGGATAGCGCGGCTTGTAGTTGCTTTCCAGAAAGTCATACTCATCCAAGCTGACCTGTATATCCTTGTATTTTTTCAGTTTGACGACCATTGTGCCTGCGGCCATGTCGCCTATGCGCTGGTTGCGTCGGTTCAGTATCATGACCAGTACGCCGGCATAGCTCAGTAGAGGACCGTCTACCATGTACATCAGCCAGCGAATCAGGAATGCACCGATTGTTGGTGTCGAGCCGTCGGCTTTCACCACGCGCGTCTTCATCAGCATCTTTCCGACCGACTGTCCGTTATTGAACAGTTCGCAAAGCAGCGTATAGAAAAATAAGGGCAGAACCACCACTAAGATATTGGTTGAGAATCCGGCATTCAGTTCTTTCAGGACCCTTGCCATCAAGACTGCGTAGGCCAGCATGACGCACCAGTCTATCAACTGTGCAGCGATGCGGTCGCCCACACTGGCGGGTGTCAGTTGCAGTTGCACGTATTGTCCTGTAAGAAAACTTGGTTCCGGCATATTTTGGCAAGGTTTAGTTTGAAATCGCTGCAAAATTAGTGTTTTTTCTTTAAAATCGTTGCAAGTATAAGTTTTTTTATATACTTTTGCCCACGAAATTAGTCAATCCAATAACAACCGTCAGTGAAAGAAGTAACTTTTATCAGACAAAACCTTGACAAATGGAGACGTTATGAAAAGGTGCTCGAAGAAGAGGTCTTTTCTACGCCTGATGATTTGGCAGATGCTTATATCGACGTTACTTCAGACCTGGCTTTCTCACAGACACACTATCCGCAATCACGTATCTCGCTCTATTTGAACAACCTCGGTATATCTATACACAACAAGATATACCGCAACAAGCGTGAGCGCTGGACCCGTATCTATACGTTTTGGACCCAAGAGGTGCCCGCCACTATGTGGGATGCCCGTCGCGAGTTGCGCTGGTCGCTGCTGATTTTCCTGTTGTTCTCCTTTGTTGGTGCTTTGTCGCAATGGTTCGATCCAGAGTTCTCGCGCCTCATCTTGGGCGATAGCTATGTGGATATGACGCTCGACAATATCGCTAAGGGGTCGCCGATGGCGGTCTATGATAGTTCGGAAGAGGGCGCGATGTTTGTACAGATTACCCTGAACAATGTCAGGGTGTCCTTCTTTATCTTTGTCATGGGCATCTTTACAAGTCTTGGCACGGGTTTTCTTCTCATGCGGAACGCGGTGATGCTGGGTGCTTTTCAAACCTTCTTTGCTCAGCATGGGCTGCTCTATGAGTCGGCATTGGCCATCTGGTTGCACGGCACGCTGGAGATCTCTGCCATCGTCATTGCCGGAGCTGCCGGTCTGGCCATGGGCAATGGATGGCTGTTTCCCGGCACTTATTCCCGTATGGATGCCTTCCGTCGGGGTGTGAAACGCGGTTTGAAGATTGTTGTTGGCACGGTGCCTGTGTTCATCGTGGCTGGCTTTATCGAGAGTTTTGCCACTCGCCATGTGGACATGGGCGATGCATGGCGCCTGGGCATCATCGCGTTCTCGGCTCTTTTTATTGTCTATTATTTTGTTGTATTACCATATTTAAAACATCATGAATCAGGAAAAACTACAAACTGAACTCTACGTTACACGAGACTTCGGAAGGAAATTGTCGGACACCATAGAATTTATCCGCAGCAACTGGCGCTTGCTGTTGCGCTACGAGACCTATCTGTTGCTGCCAATCAGTGTGATACTGGCTTTCTTTACGAATAATCTCGTTTCCGATTATTCTGGCATGCTTACTAGCATGATGGGAGTTACCATGTATGGATCAGGCATTTATCGTAACTTTGACAATATATTGGAGTGGTTCGTCAATCTGTTTGGCTCTTTTGTCTGCTACGGAGCGGCCTTTATCGCTCTCAGTGCAGTAGTCTATGCCGTGATTTACTTCGTTTTCTTCACCGATAAGAAAATGACGGAAGTCAGTTTCGAGGAGCTGAAACCCCGCTTATGGTATTATGCAAAGCGTTCCCTCGTTTTGTCGCTGGTGACACTAGTGCTGTGCATCGTGGCTTCGATTGCGCTGGTGGTGGTATTAGTAGGCCTCACCTTCCTGTTTAGCAGCATGCGCTTTGCCCTTCTCCCGATATATTTGTTCATTATCTTGGCAGTTGTTGCTGTGACAATACCTCTGCTGCTGGTGACGCCCATCTATATGCTGGAGCCAGAATGCTCAGTTGTCAATGCCTTTATGAAGGCCTTCCGCTTGGGCTTTGCTACATGGGCAGGCGTGTTTGCTGTGTCGTTTGTGATAGGACTTGTGAGTACCATTTTCGAGATGGTCACCACGATGCCTTGGTACGTGATGATTTTCACTAAAGAGATCTTTACGTTGGCACACGATGGTGATGCCGGCATGACGGGCTCGTTCCTTTTCAGCTTTACGCAGTACCTGTTCTGCATTCTTCAATGCTTTGGTATGATGGTTGCCTCGACCCTCTCAATCGTGGGTATCACCATCCAGTATGGTCATGCTGCCGACAAAATCGACGGACGTGGCGTTGCCCAACATATTGACCATTTTGACCAGTTTGATAACGTCTAATCGCAGATAAGACCTTGGAGGCTCTCGATACCTTACAGATAGACAGCGCGCAGGTTGCCATGTGGCAACAGGATGGCCGGTACGACTACAACCGCGAACTGATGGGCGGTGGCGAAAGTCTGCTGGAATGGCTGCAGCGTGTCGTCATGGGATGGTTCGATGAACTGTTCTCTGCCGCAGTGCACGACGAAAGGGTGCAGTGGCTCCTGGCTGCGTTGGGTGTGGTGATCGTTGTTGCTGTTGGCTGGTTTGTATGGCGAAAGCGCCAGCTGAAGCTCAACTACGGTCATCGTAATAACACACTCGACTACGAGCTCGAGGGAGAAACCATCTATGGCATGGACTTCACCCAGTTGATACAGGAAGCGTTGACGCGTGAGGACTATGCTCAAGTGGTTCGCCTGGTCTATCTGCAGACGTTGAAGATGTTGAGCGATGCCACTCGCATCAACTGGCAGGCCTCTAAGACGCCCACACAGTATGTGGCTGAGGTAGGGCAGAAAGACTTTACAGAGCTGTCGCACCTGTTCATGCGTGTGAGATACGGTAATTTCACGGCCACGAAGCAATTGGCAGAGCGGATGGATATCCTGCAAGAGAATGTTGGACGCTGGCTCAACCAACCGACGGAAGGAGGTGAGGAGGCATGAAGATCAATGTGAAGTTTGTCATCGTGATATTACTGCTGGTGGCAGTGGCGTTCGCCATTGAATACCAGATGCCCCGCCGTTTCTCTTGGGAATACTCGTTCAGTCACGAGGACGACCAGCCTTTCGGTTGTATGATCATGGACAGCGTGCTGTCGGCATCGCTGCCTCATGGCTACGAAGTGCAGAATAGCACCTTCAGAGAGATGCTCGAGGATAGCACGATAAAGGCCCCCATAGGCATCATCGCTCTGACAGACCAGCGCATGGCGGATGCATCACGCGCCTATAGGTTGGCCGAACGTGGTCATGTAGTGCTGTTGGGATGTAGCAACGCAAATGATTTGAAAGATACGTTGCACTTTGAAGTGACGTGGCGCACCCGCTTTATTCTCAACGAGATGACTGGTCAGGACGCCGTCAAAGGTCGCCTGAGATGGATAGGGCAGGAGAGTGGCTATGCCAATCATCCGGCTGTCTATTCCGTATATAATAAGTTGATTACGGAGCGCATCATTTTGGATGAGAATGCCGTGTGCACACCACTGTTGCAATACGAAATGGTATCTGCTAACAACCTTAGCGACACGTGTGTCGTGGCGGCGTCGTTCCCGGTGGGCAAAGGTGAACTGATTGTGCTGTCGGCCCCGTTGCTGATGACCAACTATACGATGCTCGATGATGGTAGTTCGGCAGTCATCGGTCGATTGCTAGGCCACATGAAGCATCTGCACGTCGTCCGCACACAGAGATACATGCAGGCTACGGCCCACAACCAGATATCGCCCTTCTATGTGCTCCTGCAAAAGCCCCCATTGCGCTGGGCACTCTACCTGTCGGTTATCACCATTTTATTATTAATGGTGTTCACCGCCCGCCGCCGTCAGCGCGCCATTCCAGTGGTAAAGGCCCCTGAGAATCGCAACTTGGAGTTCGTGAAACTCATTGGCAGCCTCTATTGGCAGGAACATAACCATGCCGACCTGATCAAAAAGAAGCTGAACTACACGGCAGAGACGGTGCGTCGCGAGACTGGGGTGGACATCATGGACGAGCAGGCCATGAAGACAAACATGGATATGCTGGTGAGACTCACCGGTATGGATGCTCAGCGACTCAACGATATCGTGATCAATGCCAAGGTGGCAGCTTCGGGGATGTACGACGTCAGCGACAAAGAACTGAAGGCACACATTGCCGATTTGAATGAAATGACTCAAAACCTATAGATATGACACAAGAGAACAATGAACAAAGAATAGACCTGACGGCTTTTGCCGAGCGTATCAGTAAGTTGCGCCAGCAAATTTCGCAAGTCATCGTAGGACAGGACGAGGCTGTGACGCTGCTGCTGACAGCTATTCTGGCCAATGGCCATGTGCTGATAGAAGGTGTGCCAGGCGTGGCCAAAACGTTGCTGGCCCGACTGGTATCAAAACTGATCGACGCCCGCTTCAGTCGTGTGCAGTTCACGCCTGACTTGATGCCAAGCGATGTGCTTGGCACCAACGTGTTCAACATGAAGACGTCTGAGTTTGACTTTCACGCAGGTCCTGTGTTTGCCGACATGGTGCTGGTGGACGAAATCAACCGTGCACCAGCCAAGACGCAGGCAGCTCTTTTCGAGGTGATGGAGGAACGACAGGTCACCATTGATGGCGTGACCCACCAGATGGGACAGTTCTATACTATCTTGGCCACGCAAAACCCAGTGGAACAGGAGGGTACCTATAAACTGCCCGAGGCGCAGACCGACCGTTTCATGATGAAGCTGACCATGGGCTATCCCTCTATCGACGAGGAGGTGGCTATCTTGGAGCGTCATCATCAGAACACCCGACTGACCTCGCTCGACGAGGTGAAGCCGGTGGTGACAAAAGACGAGCTGGTGGCACTGCGACAGATGTTGGATCAGGTGTTCGTAGACCCCGTGCTGTTGCGCTACATCGCGGGCATCGTTCAGCAGACACGCGAGAGCAAGGTGGTATTTCTGGGTGCCTCGCCACGTGCCTCAGTGGCTATCCTGCAAGCATCCAAGGCTCATGCGCTGTTAGAGGGTCGCGACTTCGTGGCCCCCGACGATGTGCGTTTTGTGGTTCCATGCGTCTTGCAGCATCGCATCATCCTGACTGCCGAGGCCGAGATGGAAGGCATGACACCGAAGAAGGTGATCGGCCGACTGATGGAGAAGGTGGAGGTTCCTAAATAATATATAAGGTAATACGCAAGATGTTTCTGACTCGTCGTTTCTATCTGCTGATGACTGTCGTCATACTGGTGACGGCTGCTGGCTTTGCCGTGGCGCCATTGTTCGTTGCGGGCAAGGTGCTGTTGCTGCTACTCTCCATGGCTGTGGTCGCCGATGTGTGGCTGCTGTGGAGCCGACGGGGCATCACGGCTATGCGACTGATGTCGGAACGCTTCTCTAATGGCGATGACAACGATGTGCGCATCCTACTGGAGAGTAACTATGGCTTCGGCGTGGATGTGGAGGTGATCGACGAGATACCTTTTGCTTTTCAGCGTCGCGACGTGTGTTTCAAGGCGTCGCTACCAGCCAAGGGCGAGGCCACAGTGAGGTATCAGTTGCGCCCCACGCATCGTGGCGTTTATGGTTTCGGACGTGTACGCGTCTTTGTTGTCACGCGTCTGAAACTGGTGCAGCGCCGCTATAGTTGCGATGAGGCTCGCGATGTGAAGGTGTATCCTTCTTATATGATGCTGAGACAGTATGAGTTGCTGGCTTTCAGCAATAACCTTGCGGAGATGGGTATCAAACGCATCCGCCGTGTGGGGCACAACACAGACTTTGAACAGATTAAAGACTATGTCGTGGGCGACGACTATCGCACCATCAACTGGCGTGCCACCGCACGCCGACATCAGCTGATGGTGAATGTCTATCAGGAAGAACGCGCCCAACATGTATATACCATCATTGACAAGGGACGCATGATGCAGCAGGCCTTCCAGGATATGACACTGCTGGACTATGCCATCAATGCCTCGCTGGTGCTGTCGTTCGTAGCAGTCAACAAGCAGGATAAGGCGGGACTCATCACCTTTGCCGATCAGTTTGAGACCTTCGTGCCGGCATCCAACCAGCCCGGTCACATGCAAACCGTGCAAGAGGCGCTCTATGCCGAACAGACCGTGTTTGGCGAGACCGACTATTCGGCGCTGCTGGTAGGACTGGCCAAACACGTGAACCGTCGTTCGCTGCTGGTGCTCTTTACCTCGTTCACCTCAATGGCAAGTCTTCGTCGCCAACTGCCCTTCTTGCGACAGTTGGCCCTTCGCCACCGTCTGCTTGTGGTGTTCTTTGCCGACGAAGAGCTCAGCGAGTACGTCACCACCAAGGCTCGCAGCGTGGAGTCTGTCTATCAGCATGTCATCGCTGAGAAGTTCCAGTACGAACAACGCACCATCGTGCAGACTTTACGTCAGTACGGCATCCAGTCGTTGCTCACCACACCACGAAACCTCTCGGTGGAGGTTATCAATAAGTATCTTGAAATTAAGTCAAAGCTCTAAGGACTTCTTTGCCACTGGTTATCGTAAAGGTGTCCTTTTCGCATGCAAAATAGTTGCTTTGGACTTACAAAACAACCACTTTCGCTTAGTCAAACAATCACTTTCGCTTAGTCAACCAACCACTTTTGCTTCGTCAAACAATAGCTTTTAAATAGCAAGAGTGCCACTATTGTCGTGCAATAGTATAGGTTTTGATTCAATTCTAGACTCTAGAAATACCAATTCTAGACCCTAGAAATACTAATTCTAGACTCTAGAACCGTGCATTCTAGACTCTAGAAATGACCTTTCTAGCCCCTAGAATGAAAACAACAATGCCACTCTTGTCGACAAAGGGTGGGGGAATGACTCGTTGAAACCGCCCCTCTTGGTGTATAAAACTAATACTTTTGCAACCCTACATGCTTGTAATAGATTCCACCTTCTGTCGCGATGGAAGACGGTATGCGCAGAGGCCGTTTTGTGATCGTTTGACAGGTCGTAAAACAAGGGGAAAATGAACGTAACTATCACAAAAACAGCAAAAAACTCGCTAAAAGCTTGGCGGTTTCCTGGAAAAGTAGTACCTTTGCACCCGCATTTCGTGTGCACTATGCCCGAACTATGCGCTAATGTATAACATTTTAAACAATTAAAGTCAAAAAACAGTATGATTATTGTACCCGTAAAAGAAGGCGAAAACATTGAAAGAGCCCTCAAGAAGTTTAAGAGAAAGTTCGAGAAGACAGGTGTTGTTAAGGAGCTGCGTCGTCGTCAGCAGTTTGACAAGCCCTCTGTCCTGAAGCGCCTGAAGATGGAGCATGCCATTTACGTTCAGCAGCTTCGCACCAACGAGGAATAAAATTTTCTCTTGAAAATTTGGTAGTTTCATAATATTTCCGTAAATTCGTTGCCGAAAACCATTATAAATGGATTACTAAGCAACAACAACGTGAAATGATTGACCTCTTCCTCAATTACTTGCGCTACGAACGGAACCGCAGTGAGCTGACCGTTCTGACGTATGAGAAAAGTCTAAAGCACTTTGAAGCATACTTCAAGAGCAGGGAGGATAGTCTGGACTGGGTATCGGTGGATGCCGATGTGATCCGTTCTTGGATGGAGAGCATGATGGACAGAGGCGACAAGGCTACAACTGTAGGCACCGGACTCTCTGCAGTCCGCTCGTTCTATAGATTTGCACTCGCCAGAGGATTGGTCAAGAAGGATCCCGCACATCAGGTGCAGGCACCCAAGAAACAGAAGCCCTTACCACAATTCGTGAAAGAAGGGCAGATGAACGAACTATTGGATGCAGCCTATGGAGACGAATATAAAAAAGTACGTGCGCGTACCATTATTATATTACTCTATGAGGCGGGATTGCGAAGGGCAGAGTTGATAGGCCTGGACGATGACGATGTGGATTTTGCTGCTATGCAGTTGAAAGTGACTGGTAAGCGCAACAAGCAGCGTCTGATACCTTTCGGCGAAGAAATGGCTAAACAGTTGAAAGACTATATGGCTATTCGCGACGAACAGGTGGATAAGCAGTCCGAGGCTCTATTCCTGGGAAGAAATGGGCAACGCATCTCTCAGACAACAGTATATAATATTGTGAGAGAACAGTTGGGGCAAGTTTCAACCCTGAAGAAGCGCTCGCCGCATGTGCTCCGTCACAGCTTCGCCACAGCCATGCTGAATCACGATGCCGGACTGGAAAGCGTTAGGAAGTTGCTGGGACATGAAAGCCTGGAGACAACCGAGATATACACGCACACCACGTTCGAGCAGTTGAGACGAATTTACAAGGAATCCCATCCACGGGGTTGATCTTTATAGTTTAACTTTTAAAATAATAGGAGGTAACTATGGAAATTAAGATTCAGTCGATCCATTTCGACGCTACCGAGAAATTAGAGGCGTTCGTTGAGAAGAAAGTCGCCAAGTTAGAAAAGTCGTACGAAGATATTCAGAAAGTTGAGGTGCAATTAAAGGTCGTGAAGCCTGCAACCGCTCAAAATAAAGAAGCGAGTTTGTCAGTGGCTGTGCCTGGAAATACATTACATGTAGAGAAGGTGAGCGACACATTTGAAGAGAGTATAGACCTCTGCGTTGACACAATGAAGGTGCAGTTGCAGAAATTCAAGGAAAAATTGAGAAATTACTAAAAAAAAACTTGGAAAAGTTTTGGTAATTCAAAAATAAGTCGTAACTTTGCAGCCGTTTTCCAACAGGTCGTAAATCTGAAACGAGAGCGGCTGCTTTACAAAGCCTCTTTAGCTCAGTTGGCCAGAGCACGTGATTTGTAATCTCGGGGTCGTTGGTTCGAATCCGACAAGAGGCTCTACAAGAGTGAAAAGCAAGCGCTCGACAAGTTGGGACGCAAAGATTTTGGGTGTTTTCCAGAGTGGCCAAATGGGGCAGACTGTAAATCTGCTGTCTTTCGACTTCGGTGGTTCGAATCCATCAGCACCCACTCTCAAGAGATGTTTTTGCGGAAATAGCTCAGTTGATAGAGCACTAGCCTTCCA
>JAILHK010000024.1 GCA_024695815.1 Prevotella sp. | reverse complement strand
TGAGCCTTGATGCCTGCATAGATATCAATATCTTTAAACTGTTTACGCATAATTCAAGTCTCCTATTCTTTAAATACCAAGTTTCTGATTATATTCCTTCAAAGTTTCCAGCACATTACACTTCACATGGATGTAGTTCTCGATGCCAGCAGCCTTAAGGTCCTCCATGCAGGCAGGGGCACCAGCCACTACAAACATAGCACGACCATTCAGATACTTGAAGGCGGGGATTGCATATTCAGCATACTCATCATCAGAAGAACAGATGACAACGATGTCGGCCTTAGCCTCCAGCGCTGCATCAACACCCTCTTCCACCGACTTGAAGCCCAGATTGTCTATCACCTTATAGCCGGCACAAGCCAAGAAGTTGCACGAGAACTGTGCACGTGCCTGACGCATGGCCAGATTACCGATAGTCAACATAAAGGCAGTTGGCACCTTGGTTTCCTCAGTATGGATACGCAGGTCCTCGAAGTCAGCAGCTAAACGAGTGGATTCTATCGTCTTGAAAGCAATAGTATCTTCACCATGATGGTGCACGCCGCCACAACCACAATGGTGTTTATAGGCCTTCTTACCCTCGCTCTTCTCTGTGAAGTTGGGGAACTGATTGGTACCCAGCAAGAACTCCTTGCGTTTAGCAGCATCGCCATGACGCTTCAAGTTGGTAGTATTGATATCGTCCTGAATTGTTCCTGTCTTAATAGCAGCCAGGAAACCACCTTCTTCCTCAACCTTCAGGAATATTTTCCAAGCCTCCTGAGCCAATGCATCGGTGAGATGTTCAATATAGTAAGAACCGGCAGATGGGTCAACGATACGATCGAAGTGACTCTCCTCTTTGATGAGCAACTGCTGGTTGCGAGCGATACGTTCTGAGAAGTCGGTTGCCTCCTCGTAAGGCGCATCAAACGGGGTTACCACCATCGAATGCACACTACCCAGTGCAGCACTCATTGCCTCTGTCTGCGAACGCAACAGGTTCACATAACTATCAAACAAGGTCTGATTATATATAGAAGTGGTAGCATTGATAATCATCTTGCAGGCGCAATCGCACTTTGGCTCATACTGTTTCACAATCTGAGCCCAAAGCAGACGGGCAGCGCGGAACTTGGCAATCTCCATGAAGTAGTTCTCGCTGACACCCATGTTAAACTTGATGCTCTTGGCAGCCGTATCCACATCCACACCAGCATCGGTGAGCTGCTGCAAATACTCGTTGCCCCATGCCAGCGCATAGCCCAGTTCCTGAACGATGTAGGCGCCGGCATTGTTGAGTGCATCACTATGTACAGCTACGCCACGGAAATTGGGATAATCTTTAAGCGACTCGGCCAACTTCGGTCCAAAAGCCAATACAGGCGATACATCCTTGCCTTTCAGCAACATCTTCTTCATGGGGTCCCATTCTATAGAACCCACAATTTTTTCCTTATCGTAGCCTTTCTTCTGCCAATAGGTTTTCAGAATCTCTGCCAACTCGAGTGAGTGACGCTGACATGTCGAGAAGTTCACCTCGACAACATCGCAATAGATACCGTCGAGCAACGTCTTGACAGTCTCCATCGACACCAGACGGCCCGGAATATGGAATCCCAACGAATCCACGCCTTTGTTCAACACATCGAGAGCTTTAGCATTTGCGGCCTTTGGGTCGCTAGCCTCGATGTTCTGACGTACGTACCACTCGTTAGAGTCCTTTTTGTTACCACGAACAAATGGAAATTCACCAGGTAGAGAGTCTACGGCCTTGAGGTCTTTCAGGTCCTCTCGACGATAGAACGGCTGAACGCTAAAGCCTTCATTCGTTCTCCATACGAGTCGTTTCTGGAAGTCGGCACCTTTCAGGTCCACTTCTATTTTGTCCAACCACTCTTGGGTGGTCGGAGCCGTAAACTCGGTAAAGAGTTTTTCTTTGACGTTAGACATAGTTTTATTTTAACTGTTTGTAATATTATATAAGTTTCTAGGTGGCAAAGATAACTAAAATATTATACTCTGCAAAAAATCTGCGTAATTATTTCATAATAATCTCAACTTCAATCCTGTTCCCTGATTTCTCATCACGCGAACCCACTCGTCGTCGTGGTCAGGGTTGCAGAACTCGCTGAGACAAAGAGCCACATGTCCCATGGTGCACCTCAGATTGACCTCCACACAAGGATGCAGTTTTAATCCGGCTTCACCATCGTTGACTATCATCATGTCGATGCCTAAAGGTCCTTCATAGTCAGTTCCCAAAAGTTGTTCCAGCGCACCGATAGCCTTCTCCTTGACTTCGTGCAAGTGTTTTTCTGCCACATAGCGACAGACCATCTGCTCTTTGGTTTTCTCCGTAGCCAGAATGTTGCCTGTATAGGCACCGTTGGCAGTATCAAACAGCGAAAGACCACGGTAAGACACCTTGCCTTTTCTGCAATCAAACTCCATGGCAAAATCCTTCACCTTATTATAATATGGCTCAGCCATCACGCTGCCCTGGTTTTTCAGCACATTGTTCAGCCATCCTTCTTGATTGGCATTCCACGCCTCGTCTTTGAAGAACCTGACCCCTCGGCCACTACTGCTCCAGGGAGCCTTCACAACGATAGAGCCACGAGCATGTTGCCAACTGCGCAAAGCTTTGCTATCAAAAAACTCATGAGCCTGTCCCAGCGTACTATCAGTTTGCATCAAAGGCAGCATCTTGGCAGTGAGTCGTCTATGAGAGAGTTGTCTAACCTTCTCAACATCGTCAACAGAAGGCATCACCGTTTCAGGTATTCCGCTCTTTGCTAGCATGCTCCTGACAGCCAGATCCCATCCCCATGGCTCCACCCTGCTCAGGCCTGACAGCGAAGCCAACTCACGCTTTGTCACGAATTGAGGCTTGGACAGATGTTCCTTGCGCATACCCATGCGCTTGACATAAGTGCTGAACATCTGGAAGTTCTTCTCAGCTTCGTGCACGTCGTCCACCAAGACCACGTCATCATCGTCTGCCCATAATGCTGGCAGATACCCCAACTCATAGCGCAGTTGCCTGCCTGCATGAGGCGAAGTAAAATTTTCAAGATTGGCAGCAAGGGCGATATCGTGTTCGGGATTAAATATATGTAGTGTCATCTCCTGTTATTTTTTTGCCGACAAAGATACTAAAAAAAACACTAACAGTCTTGCTTTATTCAGAAATATTCTCTACTTTTGCAATACCTAAACATATTTATTACCTCTAAATTAATCTATGTTATGAACATTCCTTATGCTTTTTGGTTAGTACCTGCCGCATCTGTTGCAGCACTGGGTATGGCTTATTTCTTCTTTAGGTCAATGATGAAGGCCGATGAAGGCACAGTCCGAATGAAAGAGATTGCCGCCTACGTTCGCGACGGAGCTATGGCTTATCTGAAACAACAGTATAAAGTTGTCACAATTGTCTTCGTCATCCTGGCTCTCATCTTCTCAGTGATGGCCTATGGGTTTGGTGTTCAGAATCCATGGGTGCCGTTTGCATTCCTGACAGGCGGTTTCTTTAGCGGCCTGGCTGGCTTCTTCGGCATGAAGACTGCCACCTATGCCTCGGCCCGCACAGCCAATGCCGCACGCAAGAGCCTGGACGGCGGCCTGAAAATTGCTTTCCGCTCTGGCGCCGTGATGGGTCTGACAGTAGTAGGACTGGGATTGCTCGACATTGCCATCTGGTTTCTCATATTGAATGCCTTCGACCCAGAAGGTCTTATCTCTATCACCACCACGATGCTGACCTTCGGTATGGGTGCTTCTACGCAGGCGCTCTTTGCTCGTGTGGGTGGTGGTATCTATACAAAGGCTGCCGATGTGGGTGCCGATATCGTGGGAAAGGTGGAAGCCGACATCCCCGAGGACGACCCGCGCAATCCTGCCACCATTGCCGACAACGTGGGCGACAACGTGGGCGATGTAGCTGGTATGGGTGCCGACCTCTACGAGTCTTACTGCGGCTCTATCCTTTCTACTGCAGCTCTCGGTGCTGTGGCTTTCGCTATGGTTCCCGAGATGCAGCTCAAGGCTGTCATCGCACCTATGCTGATAGCATCCGTAGGCGTGTTCCTGTCTATCCTGGGCATCTACCTGGTTCGCACGAAGGAAGGTGCCACCATGAAGAACCTGCTTCACTCTTTGTCTGTAGGAACCAACGTGTCGGCTCTGCTCATCGCCATTGCCACGTTTGGCATTCTCTACGCCCTGCAGATAGACAACTGGCTGGGGCTCTCGTTCTCCGTCATCACGGGTCTGGCTGCTGGTGTCATCATCGGACAGGCTACCGAATACTACACATCTCATAGTTACAAGCCCACGCAGAAGATTTCCGAGGCTGGTCTGACTGGTTCTGCTACCGTGATTATCAAGGGTATCGGCACAGGCATGATGTCAACCTGCATTCCTGTGGTAACCATTGGCATAGCCATCATGCTGAGTTACTTGTTTGCCAACGGATTCGTCATCGACCTGAAGGCTGAGGCGCTCTCTCAGGGTCTTTACGGTATTGGTATCGCTGCCGTGGGTATGCTCTCTACGCTTGGTATTACATTGGCTACCGATGCCTACGGACCTATTGCCGACAATGCAGGTGGTAATGCCGAGATGAGCGAACTGGGTGAAGAGGTGCGCCATCGTACTGATGCACTCGATGCGCTGGGCAACACGACAGCTGCTACAGGTAAGGGCTTCGCTATCGGCTCGGCAGCTCTCACGGCACTGGCTCTGCTCGCCTCTTATATAGAAGAGGTGAAGATTGCGATGCATCGTTCTGGCGACTTCATCGTGAATCTGGCTGGCGACGAGATTGACGCTATCAACGCCACCATCCCCGACTTCATGAACTTCTTCCAGGTGAACCTCATGAACCCGCGCGTACTCGTGGGAGCCTTCATCGGCGCTATGGCTGCCTTCCTGTTCTGCGGACTCACGATGGAGGCTGTGGGACGTGCTGCCCAGAAGATGGTGGAGGAAGTGCGTCGCCAGTTCCGCGAGATTAAGGGCATCCTGGAAGGTACAGGCACACCTGACTATGGCTCTTGCGTGGAGATTTCCACCCGTGCTGCTCAGCACGAGATGATCGTTCCTTCGCTCTTGGCCATCGCCATTCCTATCGTGGTAGGCATCGTGCTTGGCATCGCTGGTGTGATGGGCTTGCTCGTGGGCGGACTCTCCTGTGGCTTCACCCTCGCCATCTTCATGGCTAATGCGGGTGGTGCCTGGGACAATGCCAAGAAAATGGTGGAGGAAGGCAACTTCGGAGGAAAGGGTTCGTTTGCTCACAAGGCTACCATCGTAGGCGATACCGTGGGCGACCCCTTCAAGGACACCTCTGGTCCGTCGCTCAACATCCTCATCAAACTCATGTCGATGGTCAGCATCGTGATGGCAGGACTTACAGTCGTATTCTCTTAACTTTTATTTATTCATAAAAACAACAAAACAAGTAATGAAAAAGATTTTAAGCATTTTCACGTTCCTGCTTTGTGCAGCAGTACCCACAACCACGTTCACTAGCTGTGACGAGGATGACGTCAAGACCATCATCGACATCGTCGATATGATTTTCTTCCAGAACTCCAACGAGCTGGCTGGTACAGCCTGGCAGTCGCCTGACAAGTCTTTCGCTTTGGTATTCGAAGCTGATGGTTCTGGCGCACTCTACATTTACAGCACAGAAGAAACTACCGAGTTCACTTATGCTATCACAACAAGCGGAAACGCCAATGTGCTTACCCTGACCTATGGAGACAGCACTCAGGAGCAATTCACCGTTAGCGGATACGAGGAAGGAAAATCACTTTCGCTCACCGATGCTAAAGGCAGCACCGTTACCTATTCTTATATAGACTTGAGCGAGAACTAAAATCTCGAAAAATGCCCCGCTTTGGCGGTGTCAAACCAGTACTTTGGCGGTACTAAACAGGTACTTTAGCGGTACCAAACAACAGGTTTCCCGTAACTATTCCTTAGGGGGGATAGCAGCGAGAGACCTGTTTTTTAACTGCAAAAATTGTTTAACGAGGTATTTTTTTGTAATCTCTGCTTTGCAAATTAAATAATTCTTTGTAACTTTGCCCGCGTTTTGAAACTATAACTGTTTGGAATGGAAGCTTTCTTTAGAACACATAAGTACTTGGTTGAGCATGTCAATGCCCCAGTTCGCCGTACGCTGATGGACGAGATTGACTGGAACGATCGCATGATTGGCATTAAGGGTACACGTGGTATTGGCAAAACTACATTCCTGCTCCAATATGCCAAGGAGCACTTTGATGTACAAGACCGCCAATGTCTGTACATCAACATGAACAACTTCTATTTTCAAGGACGAGGCATTGCCGACTTTGCCGGCGACTTTTACTATCATGGTGGTCGCGTTCTGCTGATTGACCAGGTCTTCAAACAAGACAACTGGTCGCAGGAGTTGCGCAAGTGCTATGATTTGTATCCTGGTCTTAAAATCGTGTTCACGGGCAGTAGCGTGATGCGCCTGAAAGACGAGAACCCTGAACTGAACGGCATCGTGAAGTCATACAACCTGCGCGGTTTCTCGTTTCGCGAATTCATCAACCTGCTCACTGGCAACAACTTCCGCCCCTATACGCTCGAAGAGATACTGAGCGACCACGAGCATATCATCAAACAGATTCTACCGAAAGTTTCACCCAACCGCTATTTCAACGACTATATCCACCACGGATTCTATCCTTTCTTCCAAGAGCAGCGCAACTACTCTGAGAACCTGCTGAAAACGATGAACATGATGACCGAGGTAGATATTCTGCTCATCAAGCAGATCGAGCTGAAATACCTGACAAAGATTAAAAAACTGTTCTACCAGCTGGCCGAAGAAGGACCAAAGGCGCCCAATGTATCGAAGCTGGCACAGGATATAGAAACCAGCCGTGCTACAGTGATGAACTACATCAAGTATCTCACCGATGCACGTCTGCTTAACATGATTTACCCCATCGGTGAGGATTTCCCCAAAAAGCCCTCTAAGGTGATGCTACACAATTCCAACTTGCTCTATGCCATCTACCCCATTCACGTAGAGAAGCAAGACGCAATGGAAACCTTCTTTGTGAACTCGCTATGGAAGGACCACAAGGTGAACCAAAGCACACGCGACAACTTCTATCTCATCGACGAGAAACTGAAGTTTAAAGTCTGCAACGCCGAGACATCCAGCAAGATGAGGTACACCCCCGACACAATTTACGCTAGATACAATACTGAAATAGGAAAGGATAATCAAATCCCGCTATGGTTGCTGGGATTCCTCTACTAGACAGCAAAAAAAGTATATCATTTTTATATTCTATTCTAAACAAATGGCTAAAGAAAAGAAGTTTATCACCTGTGATGGTAACGAGGCTGCAGCTCACGTGAGCTACATGTTCTCGGAGGTAGCTGCAATCTACCCCATCACCCCGTCTTCGCCTATGGCGGAGCATGTTGACGAGTGGGCTGCCCGTGGTCGTAAGAACCTGTGGGGCCAGACCGTCTCAGTTCAGGAAATGCAGTCAGAAGCCGGTGCTGCCGGTGCCGTTCACGGTTCTCTGCAGGCTGGTGCTCTGACCACCACCTTTACTGCTTCTCAGGGTCTGCTCCTGATGATTCCTAACATGTACAAGATTGCCGGTGAGCTGATTCCTTGCGTATTCGACGTTTCTGCCCGTACGCTGGCTTCTCACTCACTCTGTATCTTCGGTGACCACCAGGACGTGATGGCTTGCCGTCAGACTGGTTTCGCTATGCTCTGCGAGGGCTCTGTACAGGAGGTAATGGATATGACCGCTGCTGCACACTTGGCATCTCTCGAGACCTGCGTACCTTTCGTTAACTTCTTCGACGGTTTCCGCACCTCTCACGAGTATCACAAGATTGAGCTGCTCGACCAGGAGGATGTTCGTCCTCTCGTTAAGGAAGAGTACATCAAGCGTTTCCGCGATCGTGCTATGAGCCCTGAGCGTCCTATCACTCGTGGTACCGCTGAGAACCCCGAGACCTTCTTCACACACCGTGAGGCTTGCAATCCTTACTACGATGCAGTGCCCGAGGTTGTTGAGAAGTATCTGGGCGAGCTCTCTAAGATTACAGGTCGTGAGTATCACCTCTTCTCTTACTACGGAGCTGAGGATGCTGACCGCATGATTATCCTGATGGGTTCTGCTACCGATGCAGCTCGTGAGGCTATCGACTACCTGAACGCTCAGGGTCAGAAGGTTGGTATGATTTCTGTTCACCTCTATCGTCCATTCAGCGTGAAGCACCTGCTCGCAGCTGTTCCCAAGAGCGTGAAGAAGATTGCCGTTCTCGACCGTACCAAGGAGCCCGGTGCTAATGGTGAGCCTCTGTACCTCGACGTAAAGGATGCCTTCTTCGATGTTCAGGATCGTCCTGTTATCGTAGGTGGCCGCTATGGTCTTGGTTCTCACGACACCACTCCCGCTCAGATCATCAGCGTGTTCAACAACCTCGCTATGCCCGAGCCTAAGAACCACTTCACCATTGGTATCGTCGACGACGTCACCTTCACCTCTCTGCCTGAGGTTGAGGAGATTGCTCTCGGTGGTAAGGGTATGTTCCAGGCTAAGTTCTACGGTCTGGGTGCTGATGGTACCGTTGGTGCTAACAAGAACTCAGTGAAGATTATTGGTGACAACACCGACAAGTACTGCCAGGCTTACTTCTCTTACGACTCTAAGAAGTCAGGAGGTTTCACCTGCTCTCACCTGCGTTTCGGTGATACACCTATCCGCTCTACCTATCTGGTAACAACGCCTAACTTCGTGGCTTGCCACGTTCAGGCTTACCTCCACATGTACGACGTAACTCGCGGTCTGCAGAAGAACGGTCAGTTCCTGCTGAACACCATCTTCGACGCCGACGAGCTCGAGAAGTTCATGCCTAACAAGGTAAAGCGTTACTTCGCACAGAACAATATTACCGTTTATACCATCAACGCTACCAAGATTGCACAGGAGATTGGTCTGGGCAACCGCACCAACACCATCCTGCAGAGTGCATTCTTCCGCATCACTGGTGTGATCCCCGTGGAGCTCGCTGTTGAGAAGATGAAGGCTGCTGCCTTGAAGTCTTACGGTGCTAAGGGTCAGGACGTTGTTGATAAGAACTATGCTGCTATCGATCGTGGTGGTGAGTACGTTCAGCTGACTGTTAAGCCCGAGTGGGCTAACCTGCCCGATGATGAGGTGAAGGCCGACAACGCTCCAGCATTCGTTAAGGAGCTGGTTCGTCCTATCAACGCTCAGGCCGGCGACCTGCTGAAGGTTTCTGACTTTGTTAAGCATGGCACTGTTGACGGTTCTTGGGAGGTTGGTACCGCCGCTTACGAGAAGCGCGGTGTTGAGGCCTTCGTTCCCGCTTGGAACAAGGACAACTGTATCCAGTGTAACCAGTGTGCTTACATCTGTCCTCACGCTGCTATCCGTCCGTTCGTTCTGACTGACGACGAGCTGAAAGACTTCCAGATCGATACCCTCGAAATGAAGGCTCCTGCCGCTATGAAGGGCATGCACTTCGTCATCGAGCCTTCAGTACTCGACTGTCTGGGTTGCGGCAACTGTGCCGACATCTGCCCGGGCAACCCGAAGACCGGCAAGGCTCTCACGATGGTTCCATTCAACCCCGATGCTGCCGACATGAAGAAGATGGCTGCCGATTGGGACAAGCTGGTTAAGGTTCCTTCTAAGCAGCACCTCGTTGACATCAAGAGCAATGTGAAGAACTCTCAGTTCGCACAACCTCTGTTCGAATTCTCAGGCGCTTGCTCTGGTTGCGGTGAGACTCCATACGTTAAGCTGATTTCTCAGCTGTTTGGTGATCGCCAGATGATTGCCAACGCTACTGGATGTTCTTCTATCTACTCTGCTTCTATTCCTTCTACTCCTTACACCAAGAACGAGAAGGGTCAGGGTCCTGTATTCAACAACTCTCTGTTCGAGGACTTCTGCGAGTTCGGTCTGGGTATGGCACTTGGTAACAAGAAGATGAAGGAGCGCGTAGCTAAGCTGTTGCAGGAGATGATCGACGGCAATGCCAGCGATGAGTACAAGGCACTGGCTGCTGAGTGGATTGCTAACAAGGATGACGCTGACAAGACGAAGGAGATTGCTCCGAAGCTGCGCAAGTGCATCGCTGAGAGCGCCGCTAAGGGCTGCCCCGTTTGCAAGGAGCTCCAGACGCTCGACCACTACCTGGTTAAGCGCTCACAGTGGATCATCGGTGGTGACGGTGCTTCTTACGATATCGGTTACGGTGGTCTCGACCACGTGATTGCTTCTGGTGAGGACGT
>JAILHK010000043.1 GCA_024695815.1 Prevotella sp. | reverse complement strand
CGTTGCCAACTATTGTCAGCATGAGTTCGACTGGACCCCTGCCACCGAAGACAGCATCACGATGTATGTGACTATGGGACAAGAGACCGACTCTACCTATCAGGTGATATTCCGTAGTTATACGGCAGCACTGACCTACTTCTACGTCAACAAAGCCAATGGCTCTACGCGACTGGTGGAATACGTCCCTGGGCTGGAAATAGAAAGCGAGGCCGGCACCATCAATCTCTACGATTATCTAGAGTTATGTGGAACACCGTAGTCGTAGCCACACCTGCCGATCGCACTACCTATTGTTGGGCACTGCCCTCATACGAGTTGCTGGTAAATCCAAGTGCACAATAAGGGCAAAACCGTAATTTTAGTTTGTTGTTACGCGAAGAGCGAACCAAGGATATGCCTTGATTCGCTCTTTTTTATTTCAGAAAAAAGCAATGCTACTTATATCAACTGGAAGTGGTGCAAGGCCTGTTGGATGCCATCCTCATCCACGGAGGTGGTGGTATAGTCGGCCACCGCTTTTAATGATTCCAACGCATTGCCCATAGCCACACCTATGCCTGCTGCCTTGACCATCGAGGTATCATTGCCGCCGTCGCCAAAAGCCATGGTGTAGTTCATGTCAATGCCCAAACGCGCAGACAGGGTCCTGATGCCCTCGCCTTTATCGGCGCCCTTGACCGTAATATCGGTGAAGGCAGGGTGCCATCGCCCTGAGGTGCAGCCAGGCATACGCAGCAGGATCTCGCGCTCGTAGTCCTGTGAGAAGAAAGGTGTGAGTTGAAGGATGCGCTGCTGCAGTACCACGTCTAGTGGCTTCGAGAGGTGAAGATTCTCTACAGCTATCTCCCCACGAAAAACTCTATCCACCTCACCATGGGGGTCGAGCACAGCCACATCCTTTTCGCCTACCACAATCAATCCGTAGTCCTTCTGCTGCGCATCGTTTACCAAGGTCAGGACGTCCTCCTGGGGGATCGCTTTGCAGCTGACCACCTGGTTATCTACAAAGCATAAAGCACCATTGATGGTGACAAAGCCATCGATGAGCTGCTGGATAGCACCAAGATTGGTGATAATCAGCGGAGGCCTGCCGGTAGCAATGAAAATCTTGTGGCCATTGGCTTTGGCCTGAGTCAGAGCCGCTATCGTAGAGGCAGGGATGGTATGGGTCTTGAAACTGACCAGCGTACCATCGATATCAAAAAAGAGTGCATACTTGTGTCCGCACGCGTTGGGAAATGACGTTTGCTGATGGTCCATGCGCTATTACAGTTTAGACAAAAACTTCTCTCTATCTACCACAAAGCGCAGGTGGGTGCCTTCGCCAAGGAGCGTATCGCCACAATAGGCAGACACCTTGAACATGATTTTGCGACCATCAATCTGGGTCAGTTCGCTGGTATGCTTCAATCCTATTTCTATCATATCATTACGTTTGCATTCGCTAAAAGACGGTGCAAAAGTAAGCATTATTCTCCATTTGCGCAACAATTATGACCAAGAAGTCAATACAAACAGACAAATAATGCTTACTTTTCCTCACAGCGAACTTATGAGATAGGAAGTTCGAATACGAACCTACAACCGTCGTGATAGCTGGCATCCAGCGTCAGGTTTCCGCCCAGCGATTCGGCATGACGCTTAGACAGCGGCAGTCCCAAGCCCAAGCCCTCGGTAAAGTCGTCGACCTTGCTAAAGAACCTGAATATTTTCTCCCTTTCCGCTTCCGGAATACCCTTACCCATGTCGGTCACGATGAAGCTCACCGTCTGGTCGTGGCATTTCACCTGCAGCGCCACATGTTGCCGGTCGGAATAGCGCACCGCATTGTTCAACAGTTCCTCGATGGTGAACTCCAGGTAGCGCCCGTTCGTGTGCAACAAGAAGTCGTCGGCCACCTCGCTCTCGAATCCCACAGGCACATCGGGGTTCTGCCTCGTGATGAATTTGATGGCCCGACGGCACACATCATTGCAGCCCACCAGCTCGCGCTTATTGATTTTGCTGGTTTCCACCTTGCCCACATCCGAGCTGTCGAACAGCATCATCACCATGCGCACCAGCAGATGACTGTTGTGAGTGATTGTGGTCGCTATGCTTTTGATTTCGTCCGATTCCATGGCATCGCCCAGCGACGCATCGTCTGCAGGAATGTTCAGCACCTGCGAGAATCCCATAATGATGTTCAGGGGTGTTCGAATCTGGTGCGACACGTTTTGAATGAACACAATTTTCTGCTGTTCGGCTTCCATGGCCAACTTGGTGGTGTGTTCCAGTTCACGATTGTAGCGCTGCGTCTGCTCCGTGGCATTGCGCACACTGTTGATGTAGTAGTTCAGCGACTCAAGCATCGTGGCAAAGCTGTTTTGCAGCACACCGATGATGTCCGTGCGACCGGTATGCGTGATGTCCACATCCAGTTTGCCGTTGGTCACGGCCTGCGCCTTCTCCAACAGGGGCTGCAGCGGTTGCAGCATGAAGGTGACGTCTTTGTGGCAATACACAAATATCAATATCAGACCGATGATGAGCAGCGCCACGACTACGTAGGTCAGCCGGTTGAAGCCCTTCATGATGTCGCTATCAGGACAAACGATGGCCAGGCTCCACGGTGTTCCCTCTACAGGCATGTAGCACACCAGCGACTTGGTGTTGTTGATCACCACCGACATGTTGCCCTTCTTGCCCCTGGTCATCTCATATCCCAGCGCTATCAAGTCCGACTCGCGTTGCGGATCGGCCACGTTGAAGATGGTCTTGCCCGACAGACGTGTAGAGTCAGGATGGCCCACATAGCGCCCCTCTTCGTCGAGCATCATATAGTAAGAATGCGGATACGGTCGCACCTCGGCCAACAAATGCGAGATGTGGTTCAGCGAGAGCCACGTAGAGATGATGCCCACAAACTGTCTGTGCTCGTTGTAAAGCAGACGCGGATAGGAAGCAATCATCACATCGTCGTTAATGTCAAGTTCGCTCTTTTTTTCGTTCGACACCACCCACACCGACTTCTGCTGTGCGCGAGGCACGGCATACCAACGCTCTTGGAAATACACATGGTCTGTCTCGATGAAAGTCTTGATAGTGCCTTTGTCGTTGAACGACACAGCCATGAATCCATCGGGATGGCCCGGAATAGTCCCCGGTTCGGTACTGATGGCACACCCGTCTGTATAAGGGTTGGTGGTGGTGATGCGATTGGTGAACGACAGCAGCGAGTCGGCCCTGAGCGACTGTTCCACCAGCCACGCATTCGAGTTGGTGGCCGTCTGTGCCGTGATCAGATAGCGATTGATGCGGTGCATGGCCCCCACCAACACGTCGCTGGCCCTATGCACGGCCTCGTTGCGTATCATTTTGTGCGACTGCCAGAACAGCACGCCTACCGATGCCAGAAACAGAGGTACAGAAAAGAGCAGTACCCACAAGCTGACCTTGGTCGAGAACGACAAACGAATGCGCGTCATAACTCACCTCCTTTCTTTTGTCTCTGTTCTATTTCCCGGTCTATCTCTTGACCTATCTTTATATCATTGTCAATCTCGGCCTCTTTCTCCTGTTCTATCTCTTTCTCCGAGAGATTAATCAGGTTGTTCAGTATCAGCGTGATGGTGGTGCCGTTTTGCTGTATATCGTCCACCAGCTGGCCTACGCTCATAGCACTTTCCTCGCGGTCGAAGTGGTTCAGCGCCGCCACATCGTTTTGTATGGCGAAGGCGGGGTTCAGCATCTGGTCCGTCATGTTGTGCAGGAAGGCCGTCTTCACCCTGTCGCCCTTCTTAGCCTGTTTGTAGGCAATGTGCAGTTCCTTGCTGCGCTTCTGGATGGTGTCGGTCAGTTCGTGCAGCTCGTTGATGTTGGTCGATACCGAGCGTTGCATTTTCTGGAAGTGGCGTTGCAGCATGCCAATCTCGTCGTTGTTCGTGTGTCGCTTGGGGAAAGGCTCATCATAGTGTCCCTGAGCTATTCGCTCGGTGAGCTGAGTCAGCGACTTCAGCGGTTTCAGTCGGTGGCGTATGATGAGGTGCGTGTGCAGACACATCAGCACGATGCCCACGATGGCAATAATCAGCACATAGTAGAGCAGCGCATTATAGCCGCCAAAAATCTCGGCCTCGGCAAAGGCCACCCCGAGGCTCCATTCCAGGTCGTCCATAGAGCGGTATGGCACCTTTGCCAGCGTGAAAGGCTTGTAGAACAAGATAAACTTGTGGCCGTTCACCTCGAACGGCATGTTGCCCTTGTCGCCAGACATCACCCTTTTCACAGCCTCTTGCAGCGACTCGCCAGGCAGGTTCTTGGCCTTGGTCTTCTGCAGATGGCCACCCGTGGGGTCAACGACGAACGCCCCATGTCGGTCCAGCAGTGCACAGTACGACTGTGGCGATGGCTTGGCAGCCACTATCAGGTTGGAAAGCAGCCCCGTAGATACAAACGTGCATATCACGCCATAGGGCTCGCCTTTGGCATCTCTGATTGGTGCGCTGACGGCCGTGAGCGGCTCGATGTCTGTCTCCATGCCCTCGAGCGGGTTCAGCCAGATAGCCTTGTTCATGGTCATGGTGCGCGTGTACCATATCTGTCGGGTATAGGGTTTCGTGCCAAACGTGTCGGCGTGTACTATCAGAGCTTTCTCACCGTCCTGCTGTGTGCTGTCCACCCGAAAGGCATAGGCCACAAACTCGTTGTGCCCCTTGAAATAGCCAGGCCTGAAGGCTATGGCACAACCGCTGATATACGGGTTGCTCTCCACAATGCGGTGGGCAAAACCATACATTTTCTCGGGGTCGTCGAACTTCATATTGAAATACACGTTGCCGATGGTTTCCTCCACGCTCAGCAATATATTGTCGATGTTCGTATTGGCACGTTCCAGTGTGTTTTCGGCCCTTTTCAGCGCATCTTCTTTCATCGTCTGGCGTGTGAAGCGCAGCATGATAAATAGCGTGACGGCCAGCAGCACCGAAATGCCCACAGCTATTCTCAAACTGAGACGTAGCGGCAAGTCGCGGTTAATCTTTCCTTTGAGTGATGTCATATTAAGTTAATTCGTTAATAGATTAATCCCCTAAAAGTCAAAACATTAAGCCACAATACAAAAACTAAAACAGCACCAACGGTCTTGTGTATCTATCCGTTCCTCTCCCCGTCTTGTAGCAGCAAAGTATTCTGAACTTATCAGCTAGTAATAATATAGATTCAAGTTTCGTTAATAATCGTATTATATCAGATTAGGTGCAAAGATAAACAATAAATTTCTTTCCACCATATTTTTCAGCGATTTTTTTATAAAGTCCTCTTTTGGAGGGGTGCAGAGGAGGCTCTTTTCAGTATCTTGAAAAATGGCGACGCAGGAAGTGATTGAGCGTGGCCAGAAACAGGAAACAGAAGGCTAAACCGGGCACCACGCCGAAACCCTCGGTGTGATGCAGCATGGCGTGTAGCCCCTTCAGCAATGCCTCGCCATAGCAATAGCCCATCACGGCGATGCCCAGCACGCAACAGATGCAGATGGTCACCGTGGCCACCACTCTTTCATGCCGCTGGCGCGCCTGCTGCTCTTTCGCGATTCTGTGCATGGTAGTATAGGCAAAGTTCGATGGCAGCTCCATGGGGTGCTGCTCTGCCTGTTGGCGCAATGCCTCGTGTAGTGCATGGTCTGTCATAGCTTCTCTGTTTTTTTGATGATTAGATATAGTTTCTTGCGGATGCGGAAAAGTCGGGTGGCAATGTTGCCCTGTTCGAGTCCCAGGATATAGGCGATGTCGCGTATGGGCTTTTCATCGTAATAATATAGGTTGACGAGGGTTTGCTCGTCGGGCGTCAGTTGGGCGCAGGCATCGCGGAGTTGCTCTACGCGCGAATTGTCGTCCAGCAGTCGGTCGATATCCGCATCGCTGATGTCCGGGCCCTCGTCTATGCGGGTGTATTTTATCTTCTGCTTGCGCAGCCAACTCACCGTGAGGTTGTAGGCAATGCGGCACAGCCACGTCTGAAACTGCGCCTCACCGGTATAGGTGTCCAGACGGTTGAAGGCACGAACGAAGGCATCCTGCACCAGTTCCTCGGCATCCTGCTGCTGGGGAACCAGTCGGGCCACGAGCCGGAACACCTCCTGCCCGTAGCGCGTCAGGAAATAGCCGTAATCCTCGGCGTGTCCGTCGAGGATACGGGCTATCAGTTGCTGTTCGTCTGCCTGCTGCATCAGATTTGATTGTCGTCGTTCTTCTTATCCTCAGCCTGTTCTGCCTTGCGTTCTGTATAATATGATATAAGCAAGCCTAAGCCACCAAAGAAAGAGATGCTAGACACATAGATGATGCCACCTATTTTGTCCATGAATTGCCACTCTGTAAGGGTTTCGAGACTGCCCTGAGCCGTCACGAGATTGAGAAAGAAGCCTACAAAGAATCCCAAGCCCACTCCCATCAGAAGCCATGCAAAGCGCAGAGCTGTAAACTTATTGCCACTGTTGTAGAGTTTGATACCCTTGAAATCGACGTTTGATATCTCCGTCAGTTTACTGATGAGCGTCAGTCGTTCGCGCTTGCGCACAAACAGTTCCACCACTTTGTAAATAGTGCCGAACACGATCAGGCAGTTCAGCGGAATCATGATCCAATCCATAGCTTTTTCGTTTTTAAATTGTTGTTACTATTGTTTCGTTTCTCTATCCTTATATACGCAACATCAGAGGCAAATATTACAAACCATAAAAACTTTTTTTCGTACTATACGGTTAAAAAATGCAGGGACTCCGTAAGCCCTCCCCTCCCATGTAGGGGAGGGGTCGGGGGTGGGGTCAGTATTGTTCTAACTGCAAAGAAGTTACAGTCCCTCCCTGAATGGAGGGGCGCTTTTACTCTCATCGTTGAGTTTGCACCACCTCTCACCTCTCACCTCTCACTTCTCACCTCTCAACTTGCGCCGCAAGGCGCACCACTTCTCACCTATCTAAAAAGGTCAACTTTTCAAAAAACAGGCGCTGCGAGGTTAAAAATCGCTAATTCCAATTGACTTTTGGTGGTTTTGACAGTCGTATCTGTATATTTGCACCCGATTTTTTATGTTTAATCAATAAAAACTGAACGATTATGAAGAAGAACATGATGATGGTTGCAGCCGTGGCTGCCATACTGCTGAGCAGCTGTGCCAGCAAAAAAGAACTGACGGAATGTCGAGACGACAACAAGGCACTGACGGCCAACCTGCAAAACACACGCGAGGACCTGGCCGGAAAGAATGCACGCATCACCTCGCTCGAAGAGCAAATCAAAAACCAGCAGAAAGCACTGGACGAACAGAAGGCTGCCTACGCCAAACTGCAGGCATCGCTCGACAAGAGCCTCTCCAACGCCTCGCAAAACAATGTGTCTATCGATAAACTCGTAGACCAGATCAACGAGTCGAACCAGTATATCCGCCACCTGGTAGAGGTGAAGTCTAAGAGCGACTCGCTGAACATGGTGCTCAGCAACAACCTGACCCGCTCGCTCTCGAAAGAGGAACTGAAAGAGGTCGACGTACAAGTACTGAAAGGCGTGGTATATATCTCGCTGGCAGACAATATGTTATACAAGAGCGGCTCTTACGAAATCAACGACCGTGCCGCCGAGACCCTGTCTAAGATTGCCAAGATCATCACCGACTATAAAGACTACGACGTGCTGATCGAGGGTAACACGGACAACGTGCCCATTGCGCGCGAAAACATCCGCAACAACTGGGACCTCTCTTGTCTGCGTGCATCGTCGGTAGTACAGGCCCTGCAAAACAAGTATGGTGTTGACCCCAAGCGCCTCACCGCAGGCGGTCGTGGCGAGTACAACCCCTTGCAGAGCAACGACACCGAGCTGGGCAAGCAGCGCAACCGTCGCACCCAGATCATCATCACGCCAAAGCTCGACGAGTTTATGGAGCTCATCGGCGAGGCCCCCGAGACGAAGTAAGCCCTATATTAATACCATATTTGCAGAAAAGAGCACTACTCCACTACGGATAGCGCTCTTTTCATTTTTTCGTTCGTCAGCAGTCCTCTCCGCCGTTCCTTTGCAGCAGGCGAAGAAAGCAACTGCCAATTAGTTCCTCATCTCCCACCCTCGCAACACGGCGAAGGTGTCTAGTGTGGCGTCAGCCCCATTCTCCTGCATCGCCATCGCGAGACCTAAGGCTATCCATCGCCCAGGTTTGTCGCTCGGTATGCCCAGAGGCTCGTTGGGGTCTATGCCCGTGAGTCGCGCCACATTGCGGATATACGCCTCCGTGTTGTTCTCGTTCTCAGGCGCCCACCGCCTGATAATGTTTCGGATGGTAAACAACCGATACGTGTGGTAGTACGTGCGCGTCAGCAGCACGAAGGCTGCGCGCCAGCCATACGCCATTGTTTCAAACTGACAGAACGCAGCGTCGGTCTGCTGGGCTCTCAAGCCCTGCCACTTATCCTTAGAACGACGAATGTTCAAAGGATTATTATTTCTGATTCCTCTTGGTATCATAAATAGCCCCCCTCCTAACCTCCCCGAGGGGAGGGACTGCTTACAGGGGTATGGCAGTCTTTGTTATTATTCAAAATTCAAAATGGTACGATGGTACGATGGCACGTTACAGTATCAGTACACCTGTCTTGCGGAAAGTCGAAAGACCTGTCGTCGTACCCCTGCCATCGTTCACTTTCTCTACCAAATGGTCCCTTATTAGACGGTGCGTCTTACTGCGCGCAGCACCTTCGCTCGACAAATTGAAGCAGCGCATCGTATCCTCTAAGGTGAACTCCTCTGGCAGTCGTTGGAAAGCCTCGATGGTCTTCTGCTGGCGACGCACATTTACTGAGGCATCCTTCAACTTATTGTCGAAGTAGTTCTCAGCCATAGCACCGAAGTAGTAGCGCTGACAGGCATACTGGATGTTTACAATCAGTTCTGCAAGTTTCCAGTCCACCTCGTCGGTCTCAAACTCACCACACCAATATTGTCCGTCCTGCTTCATCTTGTCCCAATGGCGCATCACGATGAAAGGCGCAGCGAAGTTCAGTCCGTGATAGGCACAGCGCTTCAGCAACATCTCGTCGGCCTTAGAGTCGTTCTCGGCAGCATCCTCCATGCGTCGTGCCGTCCAGTCGTAGAGCTCATCCACTATCTTCTGCACCGAGAGTTCACCCTTCACCCTGTCCAACTTCTCAGCCCAGGCCTTCAGACGCTCATCGCTGTCGTAGTCCACAAAACTCTCGCGACCCATCATCTGGAAGTTGGTGGCAGGCAGAGGGATACAGGTCAGGCGGGTTGCCAGTCCCGAACCGAAGTTCTGCTCGTTCACCATCTTCTTCAAGGCGATGGGCGTACCCGTATAGATGTAGTTCCAAACCACGTAGAACTCCTGGAACACGCTGTCCACGTTAGAGTAAGCCTGTCCGTCCTCCTCGTTGTGGAAGGCCTTCAGTTGCAGCGCCTGCTTGTCGATGTACGCCCCACCCTTCTGCAACGACAGCGTGTTGTCCAGCTCCGTGTCGAAGGTCAGCATGTGCAGCTGCATATCCGCTCCATCCACATTCTCCACAGCGTTCACCATGTCTTGTATAAACTGAGCGTTAGAGGTTCGTGCCGGGTGTATGCGCACTACCACCTTCGGCTTCTTGGGCTTCTCCTTATTAGCCCCCTTCGTTCGCATCTGTTCGCGATAGGCGTTGATAGCATCCTTGCCCACCTTGTCGGCAGCCACGATGGGCGAAGCCAAGAGTTTAAACAAGCGAGTGGCAAAGCTCTTACCACTGGCAGGGTCGCCGATAATCAGCGTCGAGTTGTTCAGACGGCGAAGTTCCTCAGGACGATGGTAGAAGCGATACGTGCAGCGCGTCATCAGCGTCATCAGCAGTCCGCCAGCCACAAACATCGCCGCAGGATACTGGTTTTTCTTCAGACCCTTGCAGATGTCCTTCAATTGCGGATACTGCTCGCTAAGCGCCTCAATATGAGCACCCCAGTCCCAGAGTTGATGGTCGATGTTTGAAGGCTGATGGCCACCCTTCTCCATCTTACCTCTTCCATCATACATCGCAAGGATGCTTTGCATCACCTTGCTCAGTCCCTTGGGAGGTTCCTTGCAGGCCGACTCCACGATGCTTCTGAGTTCCTGCTCTTCCAGTCCCAGTCGGGGCATAATCCCCAAAAGCAGCTCGCGGTTGTTGTCGCAGATAGCCCTAAGGTTCACCGCCAACTGATACAGCTTCACGTTTCTTTCGCCCTCTTGTGGCTCACCACCATTGCGCTTCCACCACTCGCTGATAATCTCGCTGTAAGGGATGCCTTTGAAAGCCTCTCCCGACCTCCCCGAAGGGGAGGAGCTGCTTACATTCTCAGAGCTTACATTCTCAGCTTTCGCATGACACTTTTCTCCCTGAAGGGTCGCCTCTGAGTGCCCGTTGCGATACTCCTCGTCGTACTTCTCACCATACGCCTTGTTCTCGTAGGTAAACAGCTCCTTATCCAAATACAAAATATCAGTCTCTTTGCAGATGAAACTCATCCTACTGGCATCCTTGCAACTCTCGTCCACCTCCACGCCCAGCAGCTTCGCCATCTGGTGCTGGTTGTCAATGAGGTTGCCCCACTCCGTGCGTGCCTTAAAGACAATCTTCAGACCATGACCTGACGGAGTAATGTAAACCAATAGAATTCGGGCTTTTTCCTCATCAGTCAACCTGTTATAGGCCTTCCCCCAGATGTTCCGCAGGCACTCCTCCCCTTCGGGGAGGTCGGGAGGGGTTACATGATCCACATCCATCACCACAAGTCCCGTCAGGCGGGTTGCAGCCTGCTTTCGCCACCGCCCCAGTTTCCCCGCCTTCGATGTCGTCTCGTCGAACGTGGCCTGAAAGATGAACGCAGGCAGTTTGCGTTTGAGAGCCGCATCGTGCGTCTCGCGATACTTATCGATATTCTCATTCCATTTGCTTGCCCTGACAAGCGCCCAAAACTGAGCCTCGTCAACGGGCAACGTAGGATTACTGAAATTCTTCTGATAGCAAAACATAATTCTATGGTATTAGCAAAATTCAATAATCTCTCGGTCTATCAGCACATCCTTTGCCTGCTGATTCCCTCTATCCATCTGTGTCATGATGCGTGCCGTGCCCACTCGCTTCTGGAACGCCTCGCGCCGTATGATGAGCGTCTTCGTCTCCTTCAGCCATCCGTTCTCCAGCTCCGCTATCGTCTTGTAGCTCGGCATATAGCCCGCCCCCCTCGACTTCCTTGCGTAGGCGGTGAAAGCCTTTTCGCCGGTCTTTTCGTCAAAGTGCAGCGAACCCTGCACATACTCGCCCTTCTTCATGCGGGCAATAACACTATCGTTCAGTTTGATTTTAATAATAACTTCCATTTTTTTGAGTTGATTTTAAGCGAGAAGAAGTTTCAGATTCTTTGGCCATTTACTCGAGAATATCCTCCTCGGCTTCAACTCAAAGGTTTGTTGTTTTCCTACGGATTTTACGAATATTATTCCTTTAAATAATTTAATCTGTAAAATCCGTATAATCCGTAGGCCTTGAATTATAACTGTTGTATATCTGTGATATAAAACATGTTTTCGTGGCGCTCCTGGTTCTCACCCCATGTGCGATGCTTCCAATACCCCTT
>JAILHK010000010.1 GCA_024695815.1 Prevotella sp. | reverse complement strand
GCTGGTGCAGTCGGTGATGGTGAGTGCTGGCGCATCGTTAGAACCATCTTTCTTCTCGATACCACCCACGATGCCGCCATAATAGATAATGGTTGACGTGGTGCCTTTAAAGGTGCTGCCAGAATGCAGGATGCACTGGGTAACGGTGCCGCGGGAAACGGTAGATACCAGACCACCGGCAAACTTACGTCCCTGTGTGATGTTGGCCTCCACATCGGCAAAGAGGTTCACCGTGGCCTCACAACCACTCACGGTGGCACCACCCCATACCCAAACCACCAAACCAGCTGGGTTTGAGGCCTGTATCGTGGTGCCATCAGCCATCTTTACGTTAACACGCTCGATAGCAGCCTGATCGCCATGCACCTCAAAGGCCAAGGCCGCAATGGCATCGGTAGCTGCTGTCTTGTCTGGTGTAGCAATCAGATTATCTGTTACCATAACCGTCAGGTCGTGTACCTTACCGGTGATGGCACCAAAGATCATGGCGCTGGTGGAAATCTGCTTGTTGTTGCCATCCAGTTCGTAGGTAATGCTGCCCACCTGACGGCTCACGCTGATGTTCTGTGCCAGTCGGTAGCGCTTGGTGTCGCTGTTATAGACAGTCTTGGTCGATTCGTGCAGCTCTTCTCCGCTGTCGATGATACCATCATAGCGCTGTTCGCTGGCAGTGTTATTCTCTAAGTCGAAATCTCCATCGACCGTAGGCCAGGCATTCCCTTCGGCTGTGAAGGCATGGTCGGTATTCACGATGCCCACAATATTTTTATGTGTCTGTTTGTCTTGCAACAGGGTGATGCCGTATTCAAAGGTGTTGTTGGTCACGTTACCGTTGGCCTGACCTACAATGCCACCGCCAACCTGTCCGCCCTTCACGCTGTTGCTCACGCTACAGGCGTCGATGGTGGCTATCTTGTTGCTGCTAGAGGCAGAGATGGCTGCAATGCCACCGACGAATGCGGTAGTGGCGGCACCCACTACCTTCAGCGACGAACGGCAGCGCGAGATGGTACCTGCGTTGTGTACCACGGCACCTGCCACGGTGGCATGGGCATCACTATTGCTTCTCGTTGTCACCTTGACGTCTTCAATGGTTCCGTTGTTGGTGGTGGCAATGGCGGCATCGACGGCAGCGCCTATCTGGATGGTACCATTCAGCAGACTGGCAGCATCCTGCATGTCGTTCAGGAAGCGATAGTTGCTCAACAGGCTGCAGCCACCCAGGTTCAACGTGCAGTTCAGGTCGTAGGTCGTGGACCAGTCTTCCAGGTCAATATCGTTGGTTATCAAAGCAATGTTTCCGGCCTTGTTTTGCGACTCGTTGCTGAGGAAGTCTATCAGTTCCTGGCGGTTCTCAATCATGATGGGGTCGCCCGCATTGCCATAGTCGTCACAGATGGTGTTCGTCACCTGTTCGGTCCAGTCCTCGATATAGGCCGTCATCATCACCTTACGACTGTTACGACTCAGCGTCACGGTGATGATGAGGTGCTTGCCAGCCTCCAGCTTATAACTGTCTTTATTGTGTTCGAAGTCGTTGTCGTTGCCGGCATAGAAAGAATAGTGCTGGCCCGAAAGCGAGATTCGCGTGATGAGGTCGCTGGCGGGCTGAAGGGAGTAGTCGTGAGGCTCAACAATCGCATCGTAGCGTGTGGTGCTGACATGCGTCTCGGCAGCACCGTTCTTGTCTTCGTCGTAGTCAATGAATTCTTCGCCAGCCAATGGCGCAATCTCCATGGCTTCGGTGTCGTACGAGTATATCTTGGCGCTAAGGTCGTTTTCGGCCACGTTGAAGTTCAGTGCCTTTCTGCTCACGCCCTCGTCGGCTTTCAGGATGATGGTAATCAGCGAACGCTGGTGCTGCAGGTAGAGAGGTATTTTCTTGTAGTCTTCATCATCGCTGACCAACTTGACTTCACTGTTCAGGCGTCGCCACTCCTTAGCACTGTGATAGTTCAGGGCATCCAGGCGGTCTATGGGATTGCCGTTGTCGTCGTCGCCATCCCATTTCTGAATATAACCGTAGCCTTCCAATCGGTCTTGCAGCAGCCAGTTTGCCTTTGTGCGCTGGTCGGCCGACAACGTTTCCGAACCGGCAGTTGCCTTAAAGCCATAGGCCGTAGTAGTGCTGGGCCAGTATAGCGGCATCTCGTCATCCTTGGAGGCCAGCGTGCCCATGATGTTGTTGGCCACAGGCTGGTAGATGCCGGTGTCCAACAGCTTCCCGTCTGCCCCATACATCCCAACGGTAAACTCGTAAGCCTCGTTCACGGCCTGATAGGCTCCCATGGCTTCTTCGTATTCTGATCTGGCCGAACGAGTCATCGTGACATTGGGAATAGCAGTGGTAAACATCACTTCCTCTTGCTCTGAACCATTGTCAGAGAAGAGACCGTCCAGCAACTCACTGCAGCTTGTCAGCGAACAGGCAAGTGCGGCCATGAGTGCGATACGTGACTGTTTATATAGCTGGTTGATATTCATACGTGTTCTATTCGTTATTTTGAATGGTGGCATCAGCATCGTAAACCGTCTTGTCGGTTTCCCAATCGGCAATCTCGGCTGTGACCTGTGCTATCAGACTACGACGCAACTCCATATTATAGATATATTTCTTGCCACTCTCCAGCGTCAGGTTCTTCACGCCTTTGAAGGTGGCCTTGTGCACCACGGCATCGGCAGCATCTGATTCCTTCCACGAGATGCGGATGCCCTGCAGCGTACCGAAGGCAATACCCTCGAACGATTTCAGATAGCCGGGCGTCGTGGTGGTGCGCTCAAACAAACTGAAAAGCGAACCGTAGGGGTTGTCTTTCTTCGTGGCATTGTATCTGGCATCGTCCACATTGATGGGTGCCGAGGTGGTGGCAGGCACACTGCCATCTGGTTGTATGCAATAGGCCACATAGCCTGTTTCGGCAACGCCCAGCAGTTCTACGCTTAATATTTGGTCGGGGGAGATGGTGACCGATGCATCCTGCGAGTTCTTTAGGTTGACCTGAACCTGCGAGAACTGGTGCTTGAAGAACAGTTTTACGCGGTTGGCCTCGGGTGTAGCACCTGAGGGCTTGGCTACCTCTACAGCCAGGATGGGGTCGGGTTGCTGTGTGATGGCAGTCTTGTTGCCACGGGTCAGGTCATAGGCCATCATATACTGGTCTTTGTACTGCGTGGTCACGCTTGGATACAGTCTCAGGTTGCCTGCATCCGTGCCATTATCATTGTTCAACTTGTTGTAGTCTGCCAGAGCCAGGAAGATATGGTTCAGTCGGTTCTGCCAGTAGAAACACTTGGCCGCCTCGTCGAAACCATAGCTGTCGGTCTTTGTGGCTGCTGCATAGGCATTGTTCCAATAGACGGCGTTGCCAACGGTGTTGCTGATTTTCAGCCATGCCGTTGTCATGTTGACATCCTCTGCCAGTGCTTGGGTCTCAGAGTAGAACTCCGTGTCGTTGTCGTCGTTAGCACCAGCATGGAAGAACATCGAGCACACAAAACGGCTATCCTTCGGCATAAAGGATGCCGAAGCGGCACGCGTGATGACCGTCTCTGTGTTGCCAGCAGAGAAAAGCACAGGCATCCGCTCCGTCTGCTGTCCGCCGTCGTATGTCTCCTGTTCAGCAGTACATCCTGCCAACAGCAATACAAAGCATAAATATATGTTATACCAATTCTTCACGTCTTCTCACTTAAAAGTACCTCTCAGTTCTCACCTCTCACCTCTCACTTTGCGGCCTTGCCGCACTACTTCTCAGTCCCAATCCAGTGTTGCATTGCCACTGCCTGTGTTCTCGGTCCAGTCTCGAACCAAGGCACGGAACTTGATTTCTTCTTTTTTCAGTGTGATGGTGTAGATGTACTTATTACCGCCAAGCCAATTGGTGATGACCTGTTGTGTGTCATCCTCACAAAGGTTCAGCTGCACCGAGTAGGTCGTACCATCTTTCAGGGTGATGACCAGTCTTGACGCATCTGTGATGTGTTGTGGCACCATGATTGTCTCGTTCTCCACCGGAATGGTGGCTTTGGTTGTATCAGCCGTGACAACACCTGTTGCCAGATTGACCTCACCCTTGTTCTTCAGGTTTGTCATGGTCACCGTGGCATCTGTCAGGTCAACGGCAGAGGCATCGCTGCTGGTCTTCAGTTCTACCTTTACGTTGCTCATCACGTGCTTGAACACTAGGGGCACGTCGCCCGTACGGGGATTGATGGCGTCGCCTTCGGTATAGTCATGTGTGGTGGTGCCATCGGCTTCCGTTCCTGTGTGTGCAGCGGTGGTAGCCCACAGCAGGTCGGTGCCTTGATTGGCCTCCATCGTGGTGACAGCCTCCAGTGTTTTCTCGTTGGTCTTCTGGGCCAATGCACGGAAATAATAGTTGGTGCTGCTGTTGGGCCAGTAGATGACTGGACTGTTGACAAACTTGCCATCATCATATGTCGCTGTGGTGGCCATCGTGCCGAAGTCAGTATTGTCGGTAGAGCGCCACAGCGAGAACGAGTCGCCGGCCTTCAGGCTGGCATTGTTGGTCTTGTCGATGGTCTTCACGTCGGCCGTGAAGTTAATGCTGCCCACGGCAGACGCACTCACGTCGGTCCAGTCGGCCAGCGTGGCTACCAGACTGATGGCCTGCTTGTTCAGTGTCACGGTGAGCTTATAGTTCACGCCGCTGATGCTGGCATTGTTCTTGATGCCATCCTGCCAACTGTTCAGTACGTCCGAGTTGAGCACCACCTCATAGTCGTTGCCATCCACCGACTGAATCGTGGCCAGCAATTTGCCGTCGGTCAGTGCAGTCAGTGGTACAGCCACAGCCTCGTAGGCGCGACATGGCTTGCCTGCCTCTGTTGTTGAGGCTGCGTTGGCATACATCTTCACGGAGGTAGTTCCCGTGGCGGTGACCGTCGAGTCTGGCGCCGTGAAGGTGCCATTCAGGTTCATGCCTGCCAGGGTGACCGTAGTAGTTGCTAGGTCGTCAGCCTTAAAGCCCTTGTCCAGCACCACCACGATGGTAAACTTGCTCATGGCGTGATAGAAAGGCACTGTCAGCGTGCCATGCTTGTCCTTAGCATGTTGATAGGTTATCATACTCTGAGCGTCCGACCACAGCAAGTCGTTCTCCTTCAGCGCCTCGGCAGTTGTCTGGTTGGCAGCGGTGGTCCAGCCCAGGACACCCGTTGCTTCGTCAAGTGCCGTCGTTGGCGTGCCGCCATTATAGCAGTAGCCGTAGAACGACTGCAGTCCGTGACCGCTGGTGCGCAGGTCCTTGGCGCCATCTGCTGTCGATTCGCTGAAGTCATCCCAGTAGAGGGGCTCGGTAGGCGCATCATTGATGATGGTCACCAGTTTGCTCTGCACGGGCTCTGCTTGTTGGTCAGCGATGTGGCGCACGTAGCACAACAGCTTGTCGTCGGCTTCTATCGTGCTGCCAGCAGCGCGTGTCACCAGACTACTGCCCGAGAGCGATGTCTCGAATGTCAGAGGCAAGCGCTCCTGCACCAGCGAGGCCTCGTCGTCGTTGCTGCATCCAGCCAGCGTCAGTGCTGATAGTGCGAGTATGATGTATCTTTTGATTGTCATTTACCTATACCTTATATTATAATTAGAACCACACTTCCTCCTCGGCATCTTCAGTTTGCCAGTCGGTGAGCGATGCGGTGGACTTGATCTCTGTCTTTGTCACCTTCAGGTTATAGACGTAGTGTATGCCCGATTCCCATTTGCCCTTGGGCGCTACTTTCTCGGTGGTGCCTTTCTTCAGAATAGGCTCCACGTCGGCATAGTAGATGTCCTTCGTGCTATCGCTGTTGGTCACGGTGATGCGGAAGCGCAGATTGGTTGCTGCACCAGCGGTGGTGTAGGGCAGCGCCTGTGGTACGATGACGCCCAGGTACTGATGCTTGGTGTCATCTATCTGTGGCAGAGTGAAGTCGGCGGCTGTGCCAGTGACCACGGCCGAGCGATCTTTCAACAGGATGTGTCCTGTGTTATAGACGTTCACCAGTTCCACCTTCACGTTGCTCAGGTCCACATGGTCATGGGCTCCCTCAGCGCTCGAAGTAAGGAGCACCTCCACCTGACTCATCATATAGCGGAAATTCAGGTTGATGGCAGCCTCGCGGGCACAGATACCATGTATGCTCATGTCCACCTGAGTGTGGTCTGGGTTGCCGCACGGCGTTCCTGCTGCAATCTCGGGCATGCCCATCACAAAGTTGCTGGGGAAGGTCGCAGCATCGTAGTCACCGTTTGCCACCTCTACATACTGTGTCTGGTCGGTAGCATCCTCCACCACGGTGGTCGTGTCGGGATAGATGCCGCGGAAGTGGTAGTGCTGATAGTGACTGGTCCAGTAGAGTGTGGTGGTGTTGGTCCAGTCCACCGTGCCGTCGATCTCCATCTCGGGCGTTGCGTCGTTGTTATAACCCTTGTCAATGGCTTCGCTGCGATAGAAGGCAAACACGTTGGCTCCAGTAGGCTTATAGATGCCACCACCCACGGTCGTATTGACGTTGATGACGGGGTGTACCTCGTCAGAGTTCACGTCCACCCATTTCTCCACGGTAGCCGTCAGCACGATACCGGTCTTCTTGACGGTCACGTTGATGATGTAGTTGTAGCCCGCCAGGGTCTTATAGTCTGTATGCCCGCCTTTGTCATCGATAGCAGCGTGAATCTCGTTGGCACGGATGTAGTAGATGTTGTCGTCGGCATTCACGATGGCAATCACGGCATCTGCGGTTGCGCCCAACTGTGTGCCGGGGTAAACCACTGCCTGCTTTATCACGGTGATATCTTCATCCGTGGTGCTGGTGGTGCCGGCAATGAGCGTCTCCTTCGTGCCGTCGCTTTCTGCCACGGCTCTGGCAATGCTTACCGTACCTTTGGTCAGCGCATAGTCGTTGGCTGCATCGCTGATGCCAGCCAGTGTGGTGGCATTGGTCAGCGTCACCGTGGGGTCCTTCTCAAACTTATATTTCGTTGCACCTACGGTACCCTTTGTGAAACCATCGGCAGCCTTCAGGTTGATGGTGATCTTGCTCAGCGGGTGCTGGAAGATTATCTTCTTGGCCTCGTCGTCGTTGCGATTTTTAAATTGATAGGCTGTCAGGTTGTTAGACACGATGATATCGCTGCCGAGCACATCGTCGCCATCGGTGACAACATCCCAGGGCAGGCTTTCCCACTGGCTGTCGTTTGCAATGGTGGGGGCAGCATCCTTGCCGTCAACAGCTACGCCCAGCACATTCAGCCCTTGGTCTGTGTTAGTCTTATTGTTAGGATCGCCCGTTCCATAGTCGTCCCAGTAGAGCATCTCGTCTTCGGTGAACGACAAAGCGTTGACGGCCGAGCCGCTCTCTGCAGCGATGGTCGTGCAGGTGGTCTTCTGGCTGATGGCCTCAGGTGTCTTTCCTGTCCATCGGCCGTCCACCTTCAGTCGCACCTGCGTACCAGCCTTCATGGCATAGTACGCTGACGTAGCGCCACCGGCACGGGTCAAGGCTCGTCTTGCCGGTGTGGCTTCAACGCCCACGCTGAGGTCTATGGCACCTTCGGCAGTATGGTTGAGCGATACATCCATATCCTCATTGGTACAGGCAGCGACTGCCAGCACCAACGAGGTCATGAATGTATATATGATTTTCTTTCCTGTCATTACAGAGAATTAGTCTTCCAGAGTAATATCTTTGTTGTCCGCAGTTACGTTAACCCACTTCTCAACTGTGCAAGTAACATTCTTGATGCCAGCCTTAGTCAGGGTGAAGGTGTAAGTGTATCTGTGGTTAGGATACCAGAAGTCAACCTTTCCGTTTGTAGCTTGGTTCTGGCTGCCACCATTTGCCGTAGCAATGATATCACTCAGCGACTTAACCACGTAGTACTGGTTGTTGTCGGGTGTCTTGATGGTGATACCTACATAGAGGTTTGTACCCTCAGAACGTGTCAGAGCCTGAGGAACAACGGCAAAGGTAAATGCGCCGGTCTTCTGATATGTGGCATCTGTATCATCTAGACCTGCTGCAGGAGCAGTGAATGCATCGCTGGCTGTGAGGTTGCCCGTTGGAGTAACAAGACCACTACCCATCTTCACCTGACCTTTAGCATAGAAGTAGGTCAGAGATACCACACACTGGTTAGAACCAACCTCCAGTTCCACATGATCAGGGCTTGTTGACTTGGTGGTACGCAATACAACGTTGATGTTACTCATCATGTGCAACTCAGTCAGGTTAATGGTAGAGTTGGTAGCACCGATAGCAGGACTAAGTGTAGCTGCATAACCATTGGTGGTGCTATACTGAATAGGACTGGTTGTGCTGGTGAGGAAGGGAGCACCCCAGTGATAATCGTGAGTTGTCTGAGCACCAGAGGTCACCTCGAAGTAGTCATCAACAGCATTATCAGTAGTTCCCTTGATTTTTGTTCCCTCGTTGACGGTACGGAAGTGATAGAATGACTTGTTGTTCTCGAAGAACCAGTCTGTTGTCCATACAGTGCCACTCTGAGTGAGGCCAGCCTTGTCGGTATAGTTACCATTCCAGTTCTTAGCTTCACTTGCACCTGTGTTAATCTCTGCAGATTCGTCGTTCAGACGATAGAGGTCGAAATGATCAGCAGCTGTACCATCAGCGTTTTTAAAGAGGCTCAGTTCGATGTGCGAGTTGTCCATATCCTTGTTGGCAGCCGTCACATCAGTCCAAGGCTCCAGAGTTGCCGTCACGTTGATAATCTTACTCTTACCGACAGTGATGGTAAACACGTAGTTCTTGCCCTGAGCCATTTCGAGAGAAGTAACAGAAGTATTCTGTCCCTGATTCAATGCATCGAGCATCATACCCTGGGTGATGAAATACTTGTTGTCGTCAATAATAAATTCCAGCACGTTGACGTCGCTGTTTTCGGCGAATGTGTAGCCAGGCAGCATCTGTGCCATCAAAGAATATGTAGCACCACTTTGTGTGGTAGTTGTAGCCATCTTGTTGATGTCACTGCTTGTTTCGACAGTCCATGAGCCATTTTCAATATCCAGCTTACCTGCGGTAGGTACATTCAAAATTTTGATGTTGGTACCAGTTGCAAAAGCAAAAGAACCGTCACCATAGCCTACACCTTTTTTCAGGTGAACGGTGATGCGGCTCATGGCATGGTTGAACTTCAGGTTACCCTGGTCAAACTTACCAGGACCGTCCTGCATGCTGTCGTCCTTCAGACGGAACTGCAGACAACCGTCTTTTGGTGTGTCGTAAGCACTGCTTGTATAATTGTATGACTTAGCGCCACCCTCTCCATTAGCACTGATATTGTTACTATAGGTCAGGTCCTCTTTGCCAATCACGTCGGTACCACTCTGGTCTGCAGATACAGTCCAGGCAATCTCCTCAGACAGTGCACCGTTACTCCAGACGCTTGTACCAGCGAGGAGGTCGGTAAGAGATTTACCATCATTCTTCAAGGTATTGTCCTTTCCAGGTACAGCCACAGCAAATACAGACAGCTGGGCGCTGCGTCCATAGGCATCGTCCCAATAGCGCACGTTTTCGTCGCTGGGAGCTTCAATCGAAGAGAAAGAAGCATCTGATAGTGTTGCATCTGCCAGAGCACTGGCAACGGTACGTGTCTCGCGGACATTACCATCAGTGGTCAAACCGTTTTTGTTACTACGGATGTGCATGGCAATGTGGGTGTTAATGGCAAAGCCTGCACGGGTTACGGCAGCGTTGTCTTCACCTACAAAAGAGATGGCTGTCTTGTTACTGGGATCGATGGCGTTTGCATCGTCCTCCAAACTGTTTGAACATGCTGTGGTTACCAGTGCGGTAGCGGCTAACAGCGGGAAAAAGAGATTTTTCATTTTGGTTATTGTTTTTTTATTATGATTCTGTGATAGATTTATTGCTCGAGGTTGGTCTCGATGTCGCCGTAAACATTCGTCCAGGGCATCAGCTCTGCGCTGAAGTCGATGGTCAACGGATAGAACTCACTGACCTTTAGAATGTACGTGTATATGTTGTTCGACTCCCAGTTGAAGGCGTCGATATTCTTCTTGTCGTCTTTGATAGCGATGTCGGTGTAGTGGATGGTCTTGCTCGCCTTGTCGTAGCGGATATGACCATCGGCACTTGTGAAGTCGCTCTTATAGTCCAAGCCATAGACATCAAACGAGATGGTCATCTTCACTCCCGTTTGTGGTATCTGCAGCATGCCGTCTTTGCATTCGCAGTAGTAGGCGTGCTCGCGGTCGATGGCCTTGTTCAGGTCGCCCTGCTTGCTGTCGTCGGTCTGCAGCAGCAGTCTCTGGCTGTCGTTGGCGGCCTTCGTCGTGGTGGTGAAGGCACCATGCAGCATATCGCTGCCGGCGAGGTCGGCTGTGTAGCCATGACCCTCGGTGACGAAGTTGTCGGAAACAACTTTCACCTTTATATTATATAAGTAGAAGTTGGCAGGTGTCTCCTTGCCGTAGTTGTTGTAGATGGCAAAGCGCACCTTCGACGTCAGGTGGTGGAAGGGCAGCGCCACGTAGCGGTCGTACTTGGTGGTAGCGCCATTCTCTGTGCGATCTTTGCTGATAAACGTGCTGCCGTTCAGCAGGTCCACGTCTTTGGTGTTAGAGCCATCGTTGCAAGCCACCTGTGCCGGCATGTAAGGCTCGGCACCTGCAGTCAGCACACCGTTGTTGCAGGTCTGATAGACGTATGCGGCGGTGGCGGGTATCTCCAACGTGCTGGCATCCAGTGTGAAGTTGGCAATATCGTCCTGAGCAGGACAGGGGCTGATGGCATAGAAGCGGTAGGGGAAAGCCGAGGCATCCCAATAGCGCTCAATCTGTGTCTTGTAGTAGCCTTCGGTCTTAGAGCCAACATAGTCCCATTTCGACAGGTTGGCCCAAGCGTCTGTTTTGTATTTCACTTCATACTTATCCATGATGAGCGATTGCTTGGCGGTGGCAAAGCCCTTCCAGCAGCTCACCAGGAAACCCTGTGTCAGGTAGTTGCTTGATGCTGCACGTGTCGGTGCTTTCATCACCGGTGCACTCATCACAGCCTGACTGAACTGCATGGGCACGCGTCCGTCGTCTGTATCCTCATCCAGGAAAGTAGAGTCAGAAGAACAAGCGGTGAGGCTGGAGCACAACAGGAGTGCGCCAGTCCACCAGCTTAGTGTCTTGTTGATTGTATGATTAGAAATCACTTGAACTATTTTTTGCTGTGTAATCCTCAACAGTAGCACCGTCGAATACGATAGGATATACGGTAGGAGTAGCAGGTACATCGGGGTTGGTGATATCAATGGTGGTATCATCAGGATCGGTTGTACCCTTAGAGTCCTTTGTAATCTTGAAAGTATAGGTGTACTTGGTGTTAGGCTGCCAAGCGGCGATAAACTCTGAACCGTTCTTTGCAGGCACATAGACACGGGCATTGTGAACAGTGATCTCCTCGCCATTGTCCTCAGCAATCAGCTTATATGACACGTGGAAGGTGAAACCAACCTCGCTGTTTTCGGGCTGAGCTACTGGGTAATAAACGGTAGAAGACTTAGCATAGTTCTGTGTGTTGCCGGTTGCTACTGCTTCGGGAATCACATTGTATTTTGTGCTAAGCTTTGAAGTGTATTCAGTCAGTCCGTCTGTTGTTCCGGCTGGAATCAGGAACTTCAGGTTGTCCTGAGTCGTTGTAGCACCTGTGTGATTAACAGTTGCGGTTGGTGTGCCAACAGTGGTAAAGTCGATGGTTGCACCGCAGCTGGTGTAATAGTCAGCCTTGGTGTAAGTGTTACTAGATTTGGTAGCAGGAGTAGCCTGAATACCAGACTTAGCATCTGTCACGTCGATAATCTGAACCTTATAGCCACGAACATCCTCATAGAAGCGAAGATTAACCTGAGCACCCAGGTGCTTGAAGTTCAGCTTCACGTCCTTCAGCTCTGCATTGGTAGCCTGAGCGCCAGCATACATAAACTCCTGCAGTGAGGGGTCATTATAACCAGCTACCTGAGCGGTGTTGGCTACAGTAATTTTCTTATTGCTCTCATCGAAAGATACGCCAGCAGCGCGGTAAGGAGTATAAGCATAGAAGTTGGTGTTGGTGTACTTTAAGTCCCAGTAACGCAGGTACTGATTAGCATTGGCTGACATGTAGGCAGCCTGATCTTTTGTGTAACCCTTTGCGGCAACCTCATTCAGGTACTCGGTTGTACCCAGATACTCGTAGAACCAAGGAGAGGTGTGGTCGGTTTCTGAACCAATAGTACTAGCCCACGTGGTTGCATTGGTTTTGTCGTAGCCATTACCTGCACCATCTGAATAACCCACCAGATAGTTGTCCATCACCTTCTGAGTAGTAAGACTTGCGCCATACTTGTAAGCCCACACGCCGAAGTTGTAGTGACCAAGGGCCTCCAGATTTGTAGCACGAGTAATGTTCTTCTTCTCCACGCTGAAAGCGATAGGAGCTTCGTTTTCGGCAGCTGATCGGTCTACCAGATCATCGCTGCTGCAGCTTGCAAGTGCTACAGCGGTAACTGTCAGGAATGCTAATTTTTTCATTTTAATGGTTTTAATATTATATAAAAAAGTGAATAATCTTAGTCTCGTATCGTCCTCCTTCTGGAGTTCATAATCCCCCTCCTTTGGAAGGGTTAGGGGAGGTTTTTCCCCCTATATCTCAATTTCCCAGAACACCTCGTCGTAGTCCTCTACCGTAGGTATGAACAGACTGCCGGTGCCTTGGTTCACGGGGTCGGGTGGCGTCAGCTTGTCGCAGTCGATCCACACCGTCAGGATGCCACCGTGCGCCTGGGCGCGACATTGGTCGCTGACGTCATATTCGTAGGTCTTCACCTGTCCGTCTTTCCATATCAGGTCGTAGTACAGGAAGTTGCGCAGCGCAGCGCGCGAACCCACATATTTTGCACCCGAACGGGTGTAAGGCTCGTTGTCGCAGAGACCGAAGGTGGTCAGCTTACCACCAATCACATCGCTCTTGCGCCCCTTCACCATCAGGCCTTTCTTCATGCGCGTGTTGAAATAGATCACCGCAGGCTTGTTGCCCGTATGTCCTGTGTTCACATTGGTCGAACTGGCCATCGACGAGAGGGCTGCATTGCCGTTGACACCCTTGATCTTGCCGTCCTCGTTGTTGTAGAGGATGAACTGCACCAGGTAGATATACACCAGTGGGCGCAGCTTGGTCTCCAGGTGCTTGATATACACATTCTCCACGGGGTCGTACTCATAGTCGGCCAGGTCGTGCGAGATGAAGATGTTTTCCGGGTAGGCACCGAAGAAGATCTCGGGTTGGTTCAGTAGGCCGATGGCGCTAGATTCATCTTTCTCGTTGACGCGGCTCATGTCTGCGATGCTTCGCGAGATGCCGCGAGTGCCTGTGGTGGTGGCCGTCACCGAGTCCAGTTCTTCGTGCATCACCAGCACCTGCGTACCGTCTTTTGAGTCGATGTCGCTATAGAACAGCATGTCGTAGTAGCCAAACTGGAAATAGCGGCGGAAGCGGGAGCCGCGAATAGAGAAGGCCTCGTCGGTGGTGTGCTTAGCGTTGGGGTCGTCGCCCTTGTAGTAGCGGTGCACCTCGTAGCTCGAGGGGCGCTCATAGCCAATGTAGCCCCAGATAGAGTCGTCCTTCAGGTCCCATCCGTAGAACCAGTCGGTCTCCATATCCATATCCACGTCCCACACCACGTCCATCTCGGTCTCCACCTGTGGCATCACGAAGTCCAGGTTCTGTCCGGGCAGGTGCAGGGGTGGTTCGATGCACGAGCTCATGCCCAGCACTACCGTTATGATGGCTATTATATTATAAATATGTACGCGTGTCATCTTGTCACCTCCTTTTTCTTTCTGTAGATAATGTCGTAGGTCAGGTGCAGACCGGCATTGGTGGGACCAAACCACATGAAACGATGGTTGCGCTTCTTAAACTGGCTGATACTGCCACGATAGTTGTAATAGTAGAGACCGTCAATGGTTCCGTTGATGGGGTTGCCCCACACGTAGGGGTCGTAGCGGGTGATGAAGGCACCCATGCTGAGGCTCAGCTCCAGTCGCAGGCTGCCTTTCTTGTTCAGTCGGCAGGTGTGGCCCAGTGTCAGTCCGGCACCACCGCCTTCGCCTTCCCAACCTTTGGTCTGGCTGAAGCCGATACCATAGACCGAGCCTTGGGCGTAGGCGCCCAGATAGGTGCCCAGAAAAGCGCCACCGCCCTTGAAGTAGCGGCGCAGCTCTAACTGCACGTCGCGCACCTGCATGAACTGATGGTCCTGCCAGTGGCGATGGTTAGAGAATGTAAAGCCTGCATTATAGGTGTAGTGTCCCGTCAGTGGGTAGTATTCCAATTGGATATTACCGCTAGGCGCAAAGCCGAACTGCGGTATATATGCAAAATCGTGCAGCAGGTTGGTCCTAGCTGCAATCAGGTGGCGGCGTGTGTAGGCCTTGTAGTTGGCGGGCATCAGGTTCAACTGCTCGGGCAGGGGCGTCAGCAGTGGGTTGGATGCCTCTGTGCTCACCGAACAGGCCTTGAACTGGATGCGGTCGGGGTTCACCGTGAACCACAACACCACGCGGCTCTGGCGCAGGGTGGGGTAGTACACCTGCAGCAGGCGGTTCCAGGTCTTGCCGTCGTTCAGGGCCATCAGCTCTCGCTTGCATTGGTGTTCGTCGCCCTTGCTGTGCTCCCAGATGGCGCGCACCTGCTCATACTCTTCGTCGCCGGCCAGTTCCATCAGCTTCACCAGGTAGGCATAGTCCTCTGTCACGCACTTGGCAGCGGTGGGACAGTTGCCGAGGGGCTGGTCTAGGTTGCTCTTCAAAAACTCTATCAGGCGCTTGGTGCGTTCGCGACTCAATCGGATATTGTTCCAGTAGGGACCCTCTGGCGAGGCGGCACCCTTCACAAACACCTGGCGCAGCACCAGGTTCTGCTCTTTGAGCAGTGGCACCAGACTGTCGTTGTAGAGTGTGATGAAGGGATCGTCGTCCAGCAGCTCGGTACGGTTCACCTTGAATCGCAAGCCTCGTGCCACCATGTCGAACAGCGAGTCGCTGATGGCGGGCGGCGTGTTGACGTAGGCTTCGGACACATAGACAAAGGGGTAGCCCGGCAGCTGTCTGTAGCGCAATGTGTCTATCTTCTCGGCCCATCCGTTTGATAAGCCGAGAATCATAATAGTAGCAAAAATACTTATTCTTAAATGGTTGACTAATGCTTGCACTTAAACGTAGAGTTTTGTCGCAATTTTATTTTATGGGTGCAAAGTTAGTCAAAATTATTTAGATAAAAAACAAAGGGTGTAATTTTTACAATGTTTAACGACTGCTTTACATTATTTATGCACAAACTGTTCTGTTTTGCGCCATTTTGCTTTCCTTTTTCTGTTTTTGTGGTTCCCGTTGTAACGCTAATTCCTTGTCTGCTTGTTCTTTTTTAGTTGAAAATAATAGTTCAAATAGTGCGTTGGAAGCTTGAGGAAAAACTTATAGAATTTAAAATAGTTTTCCGTTTTGTGGATTCAAAAGGATGTTTTATGTCAGAGGCTGCTTTTTTTATTTTGTTTTTCCGACTTTTAGTTGTATCTTTGCATTCCAAATCTTAGTCAATAGAAGTCGAAAAGTATTAGATATGATGATTGTTTTTCGAAAAAAGACGCTCTTTTTTCTTGCATATATAGCACTGGCGGTGCTTGCACTGACCGGTTGCCACAACCAGAAGACCATGAACGAGCTGGAGGCTATCAGTCAGATAGCCGACGAGCATCCTGATTCGGCGTTGACCATGTTGAAAGTCTATGAAGACAAGGTGGACCGCTGGAGCAAGGTGGACCGCATGCATTATGAGCTGGTGAAGATGAAGGCACAAAACAAGGCAAATGTGCTATTTTCGTCCGATTCCATCGCAAAAGAGGTGGCCGATTACTACAACCACCATGGTACCGACAACGAGCGCTTGCTGGCTAACTATCTGTTGGGCCGTGTGTATAGCGATATGGGCGAGGCCCCTCAGGCTTTGCAGGCTTTCTACGATGCTATCGAATGTGCCGACACGCTGAGCGACGACTGCGACTACGATGTGTTGATACCTGTTTATGGACAGATGTCTCAGATCTTTTATATGCAAAATTTACCACACGATGAAATCTGGGCGCTGCGACATTACATCGACTATATCCACAAAACTGATTCGGAGAAAGAGTACATCATAGCTAAAGAACAGTTAATAAATCCATATTATCAGCTTGGCGAAAAGGATAGTGTGCTGGCTATCATCAATGACACGTATACATCGTTGAAGAGAATTGGTGAAGATCGTGAAGCGGCTGATGCTTTGGTGGCTTCAGTTTATATTTATATTGAGCGTGGACAACTGGACGAGGCACGACGGGTTATGGACATATTTGAACATGAGTCGGGCCTGTTCGATGCCCAGGGTAATATTGAAAAAGGTCGTGAGAACTATTATTATATCCGCGGCACTTATGAACTTGAAGTTAATAAGGTGGATGCGGCCGAAAAAGACTTCAGACGTGCGATAAATTCATGCTTTACTGTTGATGCTTATCGTGGTTTGGTTTCGCTCTATCACAAGAAACGAAATATTGATTCAGTGATGCACTTTACACTCTTGCATGAACAGGCTTTGGATTCGGTTCACAACCAAATGCAGATAGATGCCATCCACCAGATGTCGTCCATGTATAACTATAGCCGCAGTCAGAAATTGGCAGAGCAAGAGGCTCACAATGCACGCATCGCTCGTATTTGGACTATCGGCATTCTGTTCACCGTCTTACTGGGCGTTTCGCTAACCTATAAGTTGTATCTGAGCTATAAGAGGAAAAAGCAAGAGGAGATCGATTTATTGTCTAAGTCGCTTTCCGATGCTAAAAAGGAGTATCAGGTTGTGCAGAGCGAGTTGTTGACACTTAACAACCGTGACATCAAGAAACTGATTGCCGACAAGGAGAAGAAAGAGAAAGAACTGCGCCAAACCATCGAACGACTGGAGGCTTCCAGCGGATTGCCCACAGACAAAGATAGTCTTGAGAAGTTTGATGAGAGTGTTATCGCTAAGGTGTTCCGCCGAAAGCAAGACAATAAGCTCGAAAAGCCTTCGCCCCGTCAGGCGGAATGGCGCGCCCTGGTGCTGCAGTTCTCTAAAGAGATGCCTGCCATGCACCACATGCTGGTCGAGGAAAAGAAACTATCGCCACTAGAGTTGAACGTTTGCATCCTGATATTGCTGGGCTTCGACGATGCTTCCATTGGCAGTCTTACGGGTTCAATACCCCAAACTATCACCAAGGCAAAGGCCCGTGCCAACATGAAATTGTTTGGTGTAAAAGGTGCGCACGGACTAAAAAGAGGGCTTTTTTTGGCTTCAAAGGACCTTTGACTTATTTTGACTTATTTTTTTTATAAGTCGCTGATGTGTAGTTTGTTGCAATGACTTATTTTGCGTTTTGACTTATTTTGACTTATAGAAAAAAAACAATTTTGATATTTCTTTCTGGAATGTTTTCGTAACTTTGCATCGACTAAAATCAATGCATCACTTAAACCTATAGTAGAAAGAAATGAAAAAGTTTGTATCAGTTTTAAGTTCGCTGTTGTTCGCTGGGTTGCTTGTTGCCAGCGCCCAGGTATCTTCAGCCTATGTTTTAAGTTTGTACGCACACCAATTCACTAATCCCATGCAGGTGAAGAAGCCTATTCGTAAGGCTCCCGCAAAGCCAGCTGTTCCTGTGGTTACTGTAGAAGGCCACACGCTGAACTTCACTGCACCTCTGGTAGAGGGAGAGATTCAGTTGCTCAATGAGGAAGAAGAGGTGGAGTACACCATTTACGTGGCTTCGGGCAGCACCCAGGTGGTGATTCCTGCATACATCTCGGGTTATTATTATATTAATATTGTACAAGGAAATTACTGCTTCAGCGGTGATATCGATCTTTAAATAACAGAGCGCCATGGAAAAGACAAGTTTGCGCTATCAGCGCGTTAGGCTAATACTCGAGCAGGAACGTATTTGGATTATCCTCTACGGAGCTTACCTCTTAGCCTTATTAACGATAGTTTTGGCATGTTTGTAAAAAGCCTATCATATTGATTCACCTTAACCAATTCGTCGGCGGCATCGGCTTCAATACCATGAAGCAGGTGCCGCCAATATTTTTGACCCCCTCCTGACCTCCCCAAGGGGGAGGAAATGGGAGACCCACCCCAGGCCCCTCCCTGTATGGAGGGGAGTAGATAGCCTTCAACTCCCTCCGCATCTTCGGAGGGGAATAGGTAATTCTTTCTTGCTGTTTTGCGCTTTTGTATCTGCCGAATGGTGCGCTTGTCTCGTTACTATTCACGCCCAATTGTGCCGCTATTCATGCCCAATTGTGCCACTATTCACGCCCAATAGTACAACTTTCGTGTTGTTAAAGTGCCACTATTGCATCGCGTCTAGCCCCTAGATTACTCCATTCTAGGGGCTAGACGTGTCGGTTCTAGGGGCTAGATCACTCCATTCTAGCCCCTAGAAATGTCTTTTCTAGAGTCTAGACGCACCGATTCTAGAGTCTAGAAGTGTTGATTCTAGAGTCTAGATGCATCGTTTCTAGAGTCTAGAATGGCTTTAAAACCTTAAGTATTGCATGGAGATTCGGCCACTATTGTGGGTAAAAAGTGCCGGTTTTATCGGACAAAACCGGTGCTTTTATTGCAAAAAAACGCCCGTTTCAACGATGAAACGGGCGTTTTTTTTTAACGCTGTTTTATTTAGAGGTCTATGCAGCTTTATGGTTCGTAGTCGTCGCCTAAGGTCGTTATTTCAAGTTCGCGCAGGAACTGCGTACGCGACTTTGATGTGCGCACATGTATGGTACGTGTCTGTCCAGGAAGCAGGTCGTAGTAGTTGTCGGCGAAGACATCTTTGATACCTTTTGTCTTCATAAACACGGCACGGGCGAAAATGTCTGTGCTGACGCTGACGTTGAAGCCGTCTGCCGTTTCGCTGATGCTTGTCGTGAGTTGAGGTTTGCGATAGTGCATCTCTTTCTGACGAACAGGGTATGCGATGTTGTAGTAGGTCTTGTTGCCAGTGTGATAGGTGATGTAGAAGATGATATTTTCTGCCATTTCATCGCCAATTAGGTCGTTAATACGCCATGTCTTTACGTGCAAGGCATTGTTTTTAGGCAACGTTACTTTCTGCGTTTGTTCAAAGACGATGTTACCGTCTATGGTCATGGCCTGTAACTTGAGAGTGCCAGCAACCGATGTCCGCCGATCGTTGACCAACTTCACTTCCAGCACTTTATTTGCCACCGCTATGTCTGCCGACTGTTTGACGCCGCCGTCCTCCTGTCCAGGTAGAGCTGCTACCTGCTTTGTGGGGGTGGCGATGATATCGCCACAGGCTGAACCGTTTTTGATGCGGGGGGATACCAGGATGTCGTCGTAGGCCTTGCGTGTGACGTAGTGCAGCGCTTTCCAGCGACCGTAGTAGTCACGGCTGCTCCATGAAGCCACTGGCCAGCAGTCGTTGAGCTGCCACACAATGCTTCCCATGCAGAAGGGACGATCGCGGCGAAAAGCCTCCATGCCCATCTTCACGGCATCAGCCTGCAGGACCTGTCCCACGTAAAGAAAACGTTTGAAGTCGGTAGGCACTCGATAATCACGGCTCATATATTCTTCGATACGGTGGTTGGCGTATGTCCCCGCATTCTGATGCGCCATCATCACTTCGCTATAGATATTATGGTCTCGAGAGTCGGGATTGTAGAGCAGTACGCTCTCATATTCCGGGAACGACTGGAAACCATATTCCGACTGAAAGCGCACATGATGGTCGAAGTAGGCCTCGATGGGGTCGCCGCCATGCCATACGCCCCAGTAGTGGTCGTCGCCGTTGATGCCATCGCTGGGTGTGTCTTCAAAGGCCCAGGGCGACGAAGGTCGGTAGGCAATGCCGCCACCATACTCTCGCACCACCTCGGGCAGCACCTCGTAGAAGATGCTGTGTTGCATCTTCCAGACACGGTCTGCCTGTCCCAGTTCTTCAAAATAGCGCTTTTTGCCACCCCAACCGAACCACACATCCTGTTCTTCGTTGTTGCCAGCATAAACAGCCATGCAGGCATGGTTGCGCAGACGGCGCACGTTGTAGATAGCTTCCTCTTTGATGTTGGCTAAGAAGACCGAGTCAACCTCGTAGGTCTGACAGGCAAACATGAAGTCTTGCCACACTAAAATGCCCATTTCATCGCAGTATCGATAAAAACTGTCGTCTTCGTAGATGCCACCGCCCCACACACGAATCATGTTCATGTTGACAGCTGCAGCATCGGCCACCACCTGACGGTAGATGCTGTCCGTGACACGACTGAGGAAATTGTCGTTGGGTATCATGTTGCTACCCTTTGCATAGAGCGGTTCGCCGTTCAGTTCGAAGTAGAGGTTGTGGCCGTACTGGTCTTTGTCGTTGTGTAGCTTGAGGCTGCGGATGCCGAGGAGGGTGGAAGACTCCCCCCCAGCCCCTCTCTGCTCAGAGAGGGGAGTAGATGGCTTTTTATCGCGATTGTTGCTTTGAGAGTGACCACTCCCCTCTCTGCTCAGAGAGGGGTCGGGGGTGAGTCTAAGTTTCATCGTCGTCAGATAGGGTTCACCGAGGCCGTTGGTCCACCACAGTCGGGGATTCTTCAGGGTGTAGTCGAGGGTGATGGCGTTGAGGCCCGGCTTGAGAGCAACGGCCTTTGTGGTGGCAGGCTTGCCGTCGGCGGTGATGGCTATGGTGGCACTCTGTGCGCTGTCGGCCTCGACCTCAACGATGGTGCGCAGTTGGGCGCGGGCCTTGGTCACGTCCTTCTGAATATACCATACGTCGGCGATGCGTGTGCCGCTCCACGTCTCGAGCAGCACTGGGCGCCAGATGCCGAAGGTCACCAGACGTGGGCCCCAGTCCCAACCATATTCAAAGCCCGCCGTGCGTGCAAAGGGTGAGATGGTCTTGTCGAACAGGCCTCCCATCTGCGAGTGGTCGGGGCCGGTGTTGTGGCGATAGGGCAGTGCATCGAACTTAGGCACGTTGACCTTCACCGGACTATGGAAGAAGACCTCCAGCAGGTTGTCGCCCTCTTTCATGATGCCCTGCACGTTGCATCGCCATTCGCGGTGCATATTGTCGGCCACCAGGATGCGCTGGTGGTTCAGATAGACATCGGCATAGGTGTCGAGCCCCTTAAATACCAGCGTCTGATGGGTGGCTGCCAGTTCCTTGGCAGATGGCTGGAAGTGCGTCTCGTACATCCAATGACCCACTGCACCGAACGCTCGTTCAGTCGGAAGAACGGGTCGTCGATGATACGCTCACGCATCAGGTCGAGATGCGTGTTGCCAGGCACCTGCGCCGGATGCCATATCTCGCTGTTCCCCTGACGGAAGCGCCATCCATCGTGTAATGGGCGCAGGACCGTCTCAGCCATTGTCGGCACGCATAGAAGCAGTGCCGACAGAATACTTATAAGGATTTTTTTCATGTGCTTTCAGCTTATGATATCTTCAGTTTTGTGTCGCTATTTGCTTTCAGACGAACAGTCATAGTCTCGCCATTGATGCGTACATTGACAGTCTGGTTGCTCTTAGAACGAAGGATAGCCTTTGTGACCTTGCCCTCTTTCCATTCAATGTCGGCCTCTATGCCGCCACGTGCACAGATGCCATGCACACTGCCCGAGGTCCATGCTTGAGGCAGAGCAGGCAGGAAGTCGAGCATCCCATGATGACTTTGCAGCAGCATCTCGCACATGCCAGCAACTGCAGCCTCGGTGGCATCAAACGAAAAGATGTCGCTCTCGGCACCGGCAATACCCGCAGGCGATACCGTCATCAGGTTCTCGCGCATAAAACCCGTATAGAGTCCCATCAGACTTTCATAAGCTTTCTCGCCATTGTGCAGACGCGCATAAAAGCAGATGTTGTTACCGCGTGTCCACTCTGTGTCCTCCCAATTGGGATGCGAGGTCTGGTGTTTTAAGAACGTCTCGCAGCCTTGCGCCAAATCAGGGGTGTTTTCAGGTGTGATATGTCCATAAGGATAAAGTGAGTGCAGGTGAGAGCCATGGCGGTGTGATGGATCGTCGCGACCTACGTCGAGCAGCCATTCTGCCAGTTCACCGTTCTTACGCACCCTATAAGGAGGTAACTTTTTGATGTCACGTTCCAGACGTGCACGGAAGTCTGCATCGACATTGAGAATCTTGCTCGATTCGATGCATGCATGGTAAATCTCGTAGATGGTGGCACGATCCAGCGTAGGCATCATGGAGAGTGAGTAGCCACGACCGTCATCACCACGGAAACTATTCTCGGGCGAGATGCTGGGACCGCTGAGCAGATAGCCCGTCTTGGGGTCTTCTATCATGTAGTCCATGAAAAACTGTGCGGTCTCTTTCAGTAGGGGATAGCCCACCTCGCGCAGATATTCACGGTCTTGCGTAAATTCATAGTGTGTCCACAGATGAGTGGCCAGCCATGCGCCAGCCGTTACGTTCAGTGCCCATCCGCACGAACCGCCAGGAGCCGTGTCGCCCCACACATTATTAATAGTGTGAGTGACCCATCCTCGACAGCCATACATCTTCTGTGCCGTCACACTGCCATATTTAGCCAACAGTCCCAGATAGGTAAAGAGAGGCGTGTTGCATTCGGCTAGGTTGGCAATATTCGTGCTCCAATAGTTCTGCTGGATGTTGATGTCCAGATGATAGTCGCACGTCCAGGGCATATTACATGCCAGGTTGTCGTTCCAGACACCTTGCAAGTTAGAGGGTAGGGGTGAGTTCTCGCGCGAAGAACTGATCTGCATGTAGCGTCCATATTGGAAGAAAAGCGCATCGAAAGCAGGGCTTGACTCACCTTTGTGAGCTTTGGCAAAGAGCACATCCGTATGAGCGGGGGCCAGACTCTTGTCGGTATCCAACACCAGCGACATGCGATTGAACAGTTGCTGGAAGTCCTTGATATGAGCTAACTTCAGTTGGTGGTATGACTTTTGTGAAGCCGCTGTCACGGTTTGCAGGCACTGTTGGCGGTAGTTGGTGTTTTGGAAGTCGGTACGGATGTCTGTTATAACAGTCAGCACGTTGGCACCGCTGACCAGCAGGCGGTTTCCTTCAACCTTTACGCTTCCCCCTTCGGCTTGCACCCTGACAATGCCACGGAAGCGCACGCCGCCCTCACCGTTTTTATCGAAGCGCGCATCGCCAGTGATGTCGAGCCGTCCCACTTCCTGTGATAAGCAAGAAGCATCGATGGTGCTGTGGCGCAGCATGTTCATGCCAATAGCCACGTTGATGGCGTGAGACTTGCTGGCACTATAGCGCACCACCAATGTCTGAGCCGGATTAGACGTGAAATATTCGTGCGTGAAGCGGACATCGCCCCGTTGATAGTTGACGGTAGCCACCGCATCGTTGAGAGACAGACAGCGCGAGTAGTCGGTCACCATTTTGTCATCAGTCTCTTCGGTGATGACTAAGTCGCCGAATGGCAGATGTGTGCCGAAAGACTTTCCATGTCCGCACAGGTTCTGCCAGCCCAAATCGTTGCCACGGTGGTAGTCGCCACTGAGGAAAGCTTCTCGAATCTCACGCAGTTTTTCAGGTCCACATAGATTGTTGGCTTCGGGGTCAGGCTGACCAGACCAGAGAGTGATTTCGTTCAGAGCGATAGTCTCCTGGTTTATGCCTCCATAGACCATGGCCCCCAGTCGGCCATTGCCCAGGGGCAGTGCCCCCATCCATTTCTCCGAAGGTGCATCGTAGGTCAGCGTCAGCTGAGTTTTGCAAGCAGCAGAGCCCATGCGAAACATGACTATGGAGATTAATAAAAACAAGGTTTTTGATTTCATAATTATGTGTTTAGTTATTAATATGGTGCAAAAGTACAATAATGTTTTGTGATATGCAATACTATGGGGATGCACAAAATGGCAGAAACGTTTCAATGTGGTAGTGATTGCGACAAACGTATCATTTTCTGGTGTGATTTGTTTCTTGGTTATATTTATAATTGTGCTACCTTTGCATCGAAAATAAAGCAATCTATAATATTACTTATGAAACAACAACACCTAGTTCCACTACGATGGTCGGTATCCTTTATTGGATTACTGGCTTTGACTGGTGGGCTGACATCATGCTCAGACGACTATGAATATGAGCAACATGAACCTGACTTCCTTGGTGCAAGCATCTACGACTATTTGCAGCAGCAAGGCGATTTTAAGACCTACTTGCAGTTGGTCGATGATCTGGACTATAAGCAAGTGCTTAGTCTGACGGGCTCCAAAACCGTCTTTCCCGCGCGTGATGAGGCGTGGACGCGCTTTTTCAGTGGTGATAATCCTTGGGGAGTAACATCCTACGAGCAACTGACGGCTGCCCAAAAACGCAGTTTGCTGGGTGCCAGCACCATCAACATGGCCTATCTGACCTATATGTTGGCCAATACGGGCGACTCGGAGAGTCAGAGCGGAGAAGGCACCGCCCTACGCCGTGCCACACAGTATAGCTATCTGGACAGCATACAGTGGTGCCAGGATGCCCGCCAACTGGCTGCCCCCTTCTGGCAGAAATACCAGCAGACGGGCGTGCGACTGGCCGACCAGGGCGATACCTATATGGTGCACTTCACGCCGCAACACACCGCAGCCAACCAGTTGGCGGTAGCCGACCTGTCGCTGATCCTGGGCAAGGCCTATGATGCAAAAGACGTGTATGTCAACGGCACGCAGGTGGTGGAGAAAGACATCACCTGCAAGAACGGCTATGTACACGTGGTGCAGGAAGTGCTGACGCCCAATAGTCCGATGAGTGAGGTCATCAACCACCACCCTCAGACCCAGCTGTTCTCCCGACTGATGGAGCGCTTCTCGGCACCTTATTATAACAGTGCAGCCACCGATGCCGTGCACCAGTTGTACGACGGTCGTGACAAGGCGCATCCCGTGATCAGCGACAGCATCTTCGTGAAGCGCTACTTCACCGAATCGCAACCCAGCGATCCCGAGGGCAACGACATGACCCACTACGGATTGCTATACATAGACCCCTCGCAGAACACCTATCAGTCTATGCAGGACATGGGCGTGATGTTTGTGCCTACAGACGAGGCGATGCAGAACTACCTGAACGGTGGAAAGGGTGCCTACCTGAAAGATGCCTACGGCACGTGGGACGAGGTGCCCACATCGCTGGTGGCACTGTTTGTGAAGAACCACCAGAAGAAGTCGTTCATGAGCAGTCTGCCATCGTCGTGGTCCACGATGAACGATGAGGCGTCGTTTGCGATGCACGTGGATCAGAAGGATGTGGTGGCAACCTACGTGACGGGCAATGGCGTGGTGTATGTCACCAACAAGGTGTACCCCCCCATCGACTACCAGAGCGTCTATGCGCCGGTGATGACCAACCGCAACACCCGCATCATGAACTGGGCCCTGCAGGACCACGAGATGAAGTTCTTCCTGTACTTGCGCTCTATGGAGAACATGTACAACCTCTTGGTGCCCACCGATGAGGCTTTGCAAAACTACCGCGACCCCATTGCCTGGGCCAAGGGAAAAAGTCAGCGCCAGATATGGGCCTTCCGTTACGATGAGACCAAAGACCAGCCCGTGACGGCCGATGTCTATGCCGTGAATGACGACGGCACAAAGGGCGAGTTTCAATACACCATCAGCGATGTGGGCCTGCTGCGCAACCGCCTGTATGACATCTGCGACCGCCATATCATCGTGGGCATGAAAGACGAACAGGGAAACATGAGCGGCTATGTGGACGACGGCACGCATCATTACTACCAGTCGAAGGGCGGATCGACCCTCCGTTTCAGCGGTGCCGGCGAGCAGATGACCGCCACGGGTGGCGGCGACACCGAGCAACAGGTGGCCGATGCCCATCAGATAAGACGTTATGACACGGACAACGGTCGCTGCTATATCGTGGATCGCGTGTTGCAGGATCCAGTCAATTCGGTCTATACCAACCTGCAGGCGCATGCCGAGTACGCCAAGTTCTTCGAACTGCTGAACGGAGACGACATGGTGTTCCGCACGTTCCAGAACGACCCCGAGATCAAAAGCATTTTTACGCTCAACCGCACCTCGTCCTCGTCGGGACTGGGCAACGTGGTTTCTTCGTTTGCCAACTTCCAGTACACGGTGCTGGTGCCCACCAACGATGCCGTCGATGCTGCCTTTGCCGCCGACCCGACGCTGCATACCTGGAGCGAGATAGCCCAGCAAACCGATGTGGACGTGCAGCGCCAGTGGGCTGTCAGACTGATACGTTTCCTTCAGTACCATTTCATCGACAACTCAACCTATGTGGACAGCCGACCCTTTGCTGCGCTGACCTTCGAAACGGCAGCCCGCTCTAACAGCGGCCGCTTCCAGAAAATCAGTGTCAGCGGCGACGGTCAGAACCTCACCTTCACCGATGCACAGGGCCATCGTGCCCATGTGGTAAAAACGCCCGGACTGTATAACCTGCAGAGTCGTGACTTCATCGTGAACAACAGCGACTATCGCAACGCCACGCAGATGGTCAGCTCGTCGCAGTCTGTGATCCACCTCATTGATCGTGCCTTAATCCCAGAATAAAAGAAACATGAAACGATATCTATTATTAACCCTACTTATGATGTGCGTCGGCGGTATCACCGCACAGACGATGATTACCGGACAGGTCATGGCTCCTGATGGCGAGTGTATTGGTGCCACCATCGTGGAACAGGACAAGGGCGGACGCATCATCACATCGACCGTGACCGACTTCAACGGTAACTTCTCACTGCAGGTGAAGAACGTGGACAACATGCTGAAAATATCCTATGTGGGCTGTAAGACACAGCTGCTGCCCATCAAAGACCGCAGACGCTTTGTGGTGACCCTGAAAGACGACAGTCAGACCATTGCCGAGGTGCAGATCAAAGGAAAGCGACGCACCGGAGCCGACGGTTTCAACGTGCCGGTGCGCGAGTTGAGCGGTGCACAGCAGACCATCTCGATGAAAACCTTCGAGGGAATGTCTGTAGCTTCGGTCGATGACGCCCTGCAGGGCCGCATTGCCGGACTCGACATCGTGGCCAACTCGGGCGACCTAGGCAGTGGCTCGTCGCTGCGTGTGCGTGGTACCACGAGTATCAACTCCAACAGCGAACCGCTGATCTTGCTCAACGACATTCCTTTCGACTCGCAGATAGATGCCTCGTTCGACTATAACACAGCTTCCAACGACCAGTTTGCCACGCTGCTGAACATATCGCCAGAGGATATAGAGGACATCACCGTGCTGAAAGACGGTGCTGCCTGTGCGATATGGGGCGCACGCGGTGCCAATGGTATTATCAGCATCAGAACAAAGAAGGGCGTCACAGGACCAACTCGTGTGACCTATAGCTACCGCCTGAGCGGCAACTGGCAGCCGGAGGGCATGAAGATGCTGAACGGCGACGACTATACCATGCTGATGAAGCAGGCCTATTTCAACCGTAACCAGGACGAGCGCGAGGCAAACGTGCCCGAGTTTAACTACGACCCCAACTTCTCGGAATACGAGCAGTTTAACAACAACACCAACTGGGTGAAGGAGGTCAGTCAGATGGGATGGACACACGATCACTCACTCTCTATCAGTGGCGGTGGACAGAAAGCCCGCTTCCGCGCCTCGCTGGGTTATTACAACCAGACAGGTACGGTGATAGAACAGCAGATGGATCGCTTCTCAACCCGCATGAACCTAGAGTATCAGGTGTCTGAACGCCTGAAGTTCACCAGCGACTTCTCGATGACCTACACCAACAACGACCGTAACTACGAGCAGTACTACCCAGCCACGGGCTCAAACATCGGTTTGCTGGACGTGGCCTACCGCAAACTGCCTAACGTGGGCATCTACCGACAGGATAATGCCGGCAACAACACGGGGGCTTACTATAACATCCTGCCCTCGTCGGGACTGGACGCCTCGCAGAAAGACCTCTACAACCCCATCGCTGTGGCACATCTGGCACAGAACGTGCAGAAGAACATGCGTATCATCCCCACGCTGCGTGTGCAGTATGACTTCATCGAACCCACCGACCATCAGCGCCTGCGCTACAATGGCTACGTGACGTTTGACATAGAAAACTATAAGATCAATAAGTTCCTGCCTAAGGAGATTGTGCCTACAACATGGTTGAACGAACAGGTCAACCGCAGCGAGGAGCAGGAGAACGAGGGCCTGTCGGTGATGACCGACCAGAACCTGACGTGGATGCCCAACACGGGTGACAACCACTCGCTGATGCTGTATGGCTCGTGGCAGATGACAACCGGAAACTCGCAGAGCCAGCGCTTCGTGACGTTTGGTTCGCCCTCACAGGCCATCACCGATGCAACGGCAGGCGCCAACCTGCGCGACCTCAACTCGGAACAAGGCCAGTGGAGGTCGATGGCTGTGCTTGGCCGTCTTCACTATGCCTATCAGGGCCGTTACATCCTGGATGCAACCATCCGCTGGGACGGTTCTACCCGCTTTGGTTCTGGCAACCGCTGGGGCACCTTCCCCTCGTTGTCGGGTAAGTGGATCATCAGTGATGAGAAGTTCTTGAAACCCTGGGAGAACTGGTTGTCGGAATTCTCGTTGCGCGCCGGATGGGGCGTGACGGGTAATATGCCCGACCGTGAGTATCTGTACTTTGCACGATACAACGGTTCGTGGGGCACGGGCGGCAACAACTATAATGGCACGCCTACGATCAAACCCAGTTCGGTGAAGCTCACCAATCTGAAGTGGGAGCGCTCCACGAGCTACAACGTGGGTCTGAATCTGGGGCTGTTTGAAGACCGCTTCACGGCCGACCTCAACGTGTATCACCGTCGCACGGAAGACATGCTGTTCAAGGACCAGCGCATACCAGGAAGCTCGGGTTTCGACTATCTGAGTTATATCAACGCAGGAACCATGGATAACGACGGCTGGGAGTTAAACATCAACACCACCAACCTCATCAACATGGGTAAGTTCACGTTGGACCTTAACGCCAACCTGTCGAACTATAAGAACACCATCAAGGCGCTGGACGCCAATGTGCTGGACTCGTACAACGGCGACTTCAGCTATGCCAACGGCAACTATCTGAGCCGAGTGCAGATCAACAACTCGTTTGGATCTATCTACGGACTGCGCTCGCATGGCGTCTATCAGTATGACAAATGGAGCGAAGTGGAAGTGCCAGGCGTCAGTGGACCAAACGCACCGGTGGCACGTGATAAGAACGGAAACGTGGTCTTCGACAGTTATCATGAGCCCGTGCCTTTGTACTATGCCTATGGCACCACCAGCGCACGGAAGTTCCGTGGTGGCGATGCCATCTATGAGGATGTGTATAAGGACGGTACCATCGATGAGCTCGACGTGGTCTATTTGGGCAACTGTAACCCGAAGTTGAATGGCGGTTTCGGTTTCTCGCTGCGCTATAACAAGCGCTTGTCGCTGAACTGCTTCTTTAACTTCCGCTATGGCAACAAGGTGGTCAACTATGCCCGCATGTATGCCGAGAATATGTACTCGAACGACAACCAGTGTGTGTCGGTGAACTGGCGATGGCGCAAGGATGGCGACGTGACCAATATGCCACGCGCCCTGTATCAGGACGGACGCAACTGGATGGGTAGTGACCGCTTCGTGGAGGATGGATCGTTCCTGCGCTGGAAACAGCTCACGGTGAACTATACGTTAGACCCGAAACTGGTGAAGCGCGTGGGACTGAGCCAGACGTCACTGTCGTTCACGCTCAACAACATCCTGACATGGACGAAGTACTCTGGTGTTGACCCCGAGGTGGGCTACGACTCTCAGGGCATCTGTGCCGACTGGTCGAAGACACCGCGCTCCAAGTATTTCACCTTTGGCATTACAGTAGGACTCTAATTTATTACGTGTATTATGATTACGAAGAAGATTTATCATATTCTCATAGCCCTCATGATTGGTGGTGGCAGCATCTGCACCCTGACCAGTTGCGAGGACTGGTTTAACCTGAAACCACAGACGGAACTGGTGGGCGAGGACTTCTGGCAATCGAAGCAGGATGTGGAGAGTGCGCTGGCTGCCTGTTACCGCGCGCTGCTCGAGCCCGAGGCCATGGAACGTCTCATCGTCTGGGGCGAGGTGCGCTCGGACAATGTGCTGGCAGGCATGAACCCCGGTGGCGACCTGAGCTACATGCTCTCGGCCAATATCGATGCAAGCAATGGCTATACGCAGTGGTCGCCCCTTTATCGCGTGATTAACTATTGTAACACCGTGTTGGAGAATGCCCCAAAGGTGCAGCAGCAGGATCCCAATTTCAAGACTGGCGAACTGCGTGCCTACGAGGCTGAGGCGATGACCTTACGCGCATTGTGCTACTTCTATCTGGTACGTACGTTTGGTGATGTGCCTTTCACCACGCAGGCCTATAGCGACGACACACGTCCTTTCCAGTTGGCACAGACTGATGGCGACACCATTCTGCGACAGTTGCTGACTGAGTTGGAGACCATCAAAGACAACTATGCGAAAGCCGTCTATTCAACAACGAGCGACACCAAAGGACGCGTGACGCAGAAAGCCCTCTGGACACTGATGGCAGATATGTACCTATGGCTGGGAGACTACGACCAGTGCATCGCGATGTGCGACAGAGTGTTGCAACCAGGTGTCAACCCGCTCTTCCTGGAACCATCGGCGCGCTACAACCAGCAGGTGTTTGGTATAGGCAATTCGTCGGAGAGCATCTTTGAACTGCAGTTTGACAACTATGTGCCCAACTACGTGGTGTGCGAGATGTATGGCACGGAGGGCGGACGCACCAGTGCCAACTACCTGTCGTCTCTCGACTTCAAGAAATATAACCTCTTTGAGAATAGCGATGTCAGGCAGTATGACGCACTGTGGAGCAACACGTCAGCAGCCTTCATACCCATCAAGAAGTATGTGGCCTATCGCAAGGAAAGCACCAGTGCACAGGTGTTGCAGAGCGATTATGTGACGAATCAGAATACGCAGAACTGGATAGTGTACAGACTGAGTGACGTCTATCTGATGAAAGCAGAGGCACTGGTGGAGCGTAATGCTGCTGGTGACCTGGAAGCAGCCTTGGCGCTGGTGAGCTATTCTTACGACAGGGCCAACCCATCAAAGGGTAGCGGGACGTTGCAGTTGTCAAGGTACAACTCGCAGGAGCTGATGCGCGACCTGGTGTTCGACGAACGCCAGCGAGAATTCCTGTTTGAGGGAAAGCGCTATTTTGACATCTTGCGACGCATCCGCAGAACGGGCGACCTAAACAATGTGGTCTCTACCTATCTGTTGCGAAAGTATGAGAGTCAGGATCAGGCAACCGTGTTGACGCGCTTGAACACGCTGAACGCCCTCTATCTGCCTATTCACCGCAACGAACTCAAGGTGAATAAGCTGCTGAAACAGAACCCATTTTATGCAACTTCCAGTGATATAGAAAAGAACTAAGGTATGAAAACGATGATATCTGCATACGTGAAACGTAAACTGGCCAAAGGCGTGCTCTTTGGCACACTCGCTGTGGTCGTTGCCCTGCAGGCGTCTTGCAATAGCGATGACCTGAGCGGAGACAGCTACTACACCTTCAAGGGTGAGACCGTGGCCACCTATATAGAAAACCGACCGGACTCCTTTGCTATCTTTACGAAGATCGTGGAGGATGCTGGCGAGTACTCGCTCTTATCGACTTACGGACATTACACGGCTTTTGTCCCCACCGATATGGCTTTCGATACTTATTTCAAGGCACATCACACCTCGTTGGATGCCTTGACAAAGGAAGAAAAGCAGCAGATCGTGTATAACCACATCATCCGTTCTACAGCCATTGACTATCTGACAAAGGACTTCACAGAGGGTGCCCTGGGCACATCGAACATGAACAACCGCTATGTGATTATCTCATATGCGACGACCGGCGAAGGAAGACACCAGATCTGGGTGAACAAGCAGTCGCAGATCACCGTCCCTGACGTGGAACTGCACAATGGTGTGGTGCACGTGATAGACCACGTGCTGGAGCCAAGTGACGAGACGCTGGGCTCTATTCTGGACCAGATGCCTGCATACAGCATCTTTGCTGAGGCTTTGCGACTGACGCATCTGAACGACTCGATAACCGAGACCTACGACATGACCTATAAGAGTCCCTATACAACGGAGTTTGTCAATGTGCTGGGCTACACGATGAAGCCATTGCAGCAGCGCCGGCTGGGCTATACGCTGTTTGCAGAACCAAACAGCGTGATGGAGGCTGCCGGTATTCACAACATAGCCGATCTGGAACAGTATGCCCAAACGTATTATGGCCGTGATGACGAGGCCGACCCGACCAGTCGCCATAATGCCCTGAACAAGTTTGTCAGTTACCACATGCTGAACCGCCAGATGTCCACCAACTCCTTTATATATAATGGTGTGTGCACCAGCAGCTACTACATGGGAAAACGCTATGAATACTATGAGACCATGCTAGAAAACCGCCTGATAGAATTTAAGGCCGGCAACCATCTTAACGAACAGCGAGACGGACGCTATGTGGGCATAGACGAGTCGAGGTCTAATATCGACGGCATGAATGGTTTTATCCATTCGCTCACCGACATGCTGGTATATGATGAAACGGTGATGCAGCATGATGTGCTCAATAAGCGTATCCGCTTTGATGCCTATAGCATCCCACCACAGCTGACCAACAACAACATACGATGGAAGCTGACGAATCTGGACGGCTTTGGGGGCTATACGATGAGCCCAGACTATTGTGGCGATTACCTCAAATTCAATGACGCCTCGAAGTTTATTATGTGGGCATCTGACTATTGGACCAACTACCAAGCTGATGAGATTTCGGTCAGAGGCTGGTATGATGTCACGGTGCGTATGTTGCCCGTGCCTCCCGGCACCTACGAAATACGTCTGGGCTATTCAGCTCGCTCGTGGGGTGGTATTGCGCAGCTTTTTGTGGACGGCGACATCATTGGTATCCCTGTGTCTTTCAACTACACGGGCGAACAGCCTCAGATAGGCTGGATCAGTGATGACCAGACCACCGACAACGGTGCGGAGAACGACAAGATGATGCGTAATCGCGGCTATATGAAAGGCCCCAACTCAGTCTATGCGATCAACGGACAGAAAACGTTGAGACAGAATGTAGGCTCCCTGCGCTTTATCGTGGGTACCTTCACTTTCCAGGATTATGGCCCTCACTACTTCCGCGTGAAAAATATAGAGAGTGAACTCGGCGAGTTCCATTTTGACTATCTGGAATATGTGCCGACCAGTCTGATAGATACAGAAGATAAAGACTAAAAACAGTTAGACGATGAAACATAATAATGAAATAGCAGTCTTGTTGGTGTCGCTGGCTCTCACGGCTTGCTCTGATTGGAGCGACCACTATGAAGAGCAGTTGCCAGCGGGCTACGGACAGACTGTGATGCAGGTGCTGGACGGAAGCACGCAGACCTTTGCAGAACAAGTGCGTCAGGCAGGCTATGCTGATCTGCTCGCTTCGAGTCAGTCGTTCACCGTGTTTGCCCCCGTGCAGGGAAGCGACGCCGCAGACATCAGTAGGGTGGTGGCCAACCACATAGCCCGCCATATCTATCCTACATCGACACCACAGGGCGTCGGCGTAGAGATGCTGAACGGAAAGATTTATGAGTTTGATGCTGCTGACAGCTTTGCCGGAACGCCAATCACGGCAGGCAACCAACAGGCGAGAAACGGACTGGTTCACCAGTTGCAACACCCCATTCCTTACCGCAACAATCTCTATGAACACCTGCAGACGAATCCTGACTTCTCGAAAGCGTATGCATTCATCAGCCAATTTGATGAAGTGAAGTTTGACGTCGATGCCTCGACAGAAATAGACATCGACGAGCAGGGACGACCTGTTTACGACTCGGTGATGGTGAACTATAACCGACTGCTGGAGCACGCTGTCTATGGTATCGGTGCTATTGCTCGCGAAGACTCTGCCTATACCATGGTGCTGCCTACCAATGCGGCGTGGGATGAGGCCTATCAGCGCATCTCCCCTTCGTTCAAAGTCTTTGATGAGGATGCAGTGGTGGCCGACTCTCTGCAGCATGTGCGCACACAACTGGCTATCGTCGAGAACCTGATCTATCGTGACATGGTGCCCAGCGCGATGGTGACTGGCACCACAGAACTGGAGACCTCGAACGGTCGTGCACTGGCTGCTACGCACCTGAACTTCAACAACCGCGAGACGTGGGACAAGCCCATCAGCATAGAGGCCGAACAGCAGAACGGTCGCACCTATAACAACACGCTGACCTCGGTCTATGCACGTGAGGTGACGGCACGCAGTATGGTGGATCACGTCAGTGGCGACAGCTATATTGAAGTGGCTCCTATCTCGGCATCGACCAACCCCACGGTGATCTTCGACATTCCCGGTGTGCTGGCAGGAACATACAATGTGTATGCCGTGTTCCTCCCCGTCGCGGTAGAGGGAGCATCAGAAGAGTTGGACTCCACGCGTGTGTCGTTCACGGTGGCCTATCAGAACACAAACGGACGTTCGGCCTCCAAACGCAATAATGTGAAGACATTGCTGACGAGTGGTACGGACGTGACGCGTATGCTGGCGTTTGAGAATCTGGAGATTCCCGTGAGTAATACTACCGATCGCCTGTGGTTGATGGATGACGCAAATGATGCCAGTGGGGTGCCCGTCACCACACAGTTGACCATCACCACCAACGTCACTCCCAAGGAGTTCTCCTCCGGTGAGTTGTCGCGCTCATTCAGGTTAGACCGTATCATCTTTGAACCCGTTGAAAAATAATAAAGCACAGAAGAAATATGAAAAGAATATTATTGATAATCTCATTATTTCATCTCTTCATAGTGGCAGGTCATGCGCAGACTGTTGTTAAGGGTACGGTTGTGAACAGTGCTACTGGCGAGCGTTTCGCAGGTACACGTATCACACTGATCGGTACGACGAATATGACCATGACCGAAGAGGGAGGAGATTTCTCTTTGAAGGTGGACGATAGCAATGGTCTGCTGCGCGTAGAAGCCCCAGGTTTTGACACGCAGATCATCCCCTTGCAGGGCCGCAAGGAGCTGTTGATCAAGATGATGCCTGTAGCGCAATCGGTGCCTGTCCATCTAAGTACCGACGATGCTGTGCAGCGAAGCCTCTTGGGCGATGTGCGCATGGCAGGACATAGTGGACTCGACGCTGCCGGTGCAGCCCTCTTCGTCAGAGGACTTCACAGCATCAATATGCAGTCGCAGCCGCTCTTTGTCGTTGACGGACAGATATGGCAGTCGCAGCAAGATGTCACATCTCTGCATGAAGGCTATTTCAGTAATCCGCTGGCCTTGATAGCTCCCGAGGATATTGAGCGCATTGAAGTGCTGAAGAACGGAACTTCTATATGGGGTGCCAAGGCCGCTGGCGGCGTTGTCGTGATCACAACGAAACGTAGTCATAATATGGCCACCGAGATAGAAGTGAACCTCTCTGCAGGTATTAAGCAGCGGGGCAAGACACTACCTCTGCTTGGCGCTTCGGACTATCGCATCTTGGCTTCTGACCTGATACCAACGGGCATGATAGACGGACATGCTCTTCGGTTCATGGATGATCAGCCCAACACCTCTTATTACAACGCCAACCATAACGATACAGACTGGCAGAACGTCATCGGGCGAAATGCTGTGACACAGAACTATGGCATCGCCGTGCGTGGCGGTGACGATATTGCTTTGTATGCCTTCTCGCTGGGCTATGCCCATAACGAGGGCGCTATTCGCGAGACAGACTTTGATAGGCTGAACGTGCGTTTCAACTCGGATATTGACCTTACTAAGCGATTGAAGACCCGGGCCGACATCTCTTTTTCGCAGGTCACCCGAAATATCTTTGACGATGGCATCTTCAGTCAGTATTCTCCACGTAACATGGGCTATGTGAAGTCTCCTCTGTATCATGCCTATCAGTATGATACGCAGGGTAACCTGTTTCATCGCTTGTCGGATGTGGATGAACTGGGCATTGGCAATCCATTGGCAATTATCCAACAGGCTGAGGGTAAAACGAAGAATTATCGTTTCACTGCCACACTGGCACCGACCTATACCTTCAACAGCAACCTGAACCTGTCGGCCATGGTCAACTATTCATGGGACAAGATAAAGGAAAGCACCTTTTTGCCCGATTTTGGATTGCCAGAGGTTCAGCTGGTCAACGAACAAGGCGATTGGTATGGTGAGGGCGACAACAGTGTGGCAAGCTTGATGACCCGCCACAGCACATTGTCTGTAGCTATGGAGGCCAACTGGAAGATCGTGAAGACGCGGCAGGCTACGCTCAACTCCAAAGCAGGTTTCCGCTTTATCAATGATACCTTTGAGGGCGACTATGGACAGGGATACAACACGGGTAGTGACAATCTGCGCTCGCTCTCAGTTACCAACTCTGCACTGCGTACAACTCTGGGCACGAACGAAGACTGGTGCGACCTGGCCTGGTATGCCCAGGCAGACTATCTGCTGAAGAACCGCTACCAGTTGTTGGTTTCAGCCACGATGGAGAACAATAGTCGTTTCGGAAGTCGTGCTGATGGCGGCATTGCACTGGGTGGCGTCAGATGGGGACTGTTCCCTTCTGTAGAGGCCAGTTGGCTCGTTACGGGAGAGTCGTTTATGAAGCAGGTGCGTGGCATCAATCATTTGAAGTTGCATGTAGGCTACGAACTGACGGGTAATGACAATCTGCCTGCCACGGTGTCATGTCCTTATTTCGAGTCGATCGGTTTTGTAGGACAGGCCAAAGGACTTGTCCTGACCAATATCGGTAATGACCGCTTGAAGTGGGAGAGCACCGGCACAGCTACCTTCGGGGTTGATGCTCATTTGCTGGATAACAGGTTCACACTGCGTGCCGATTACTTCCGCTCTGTGACACGTGATCTTCTGGTCAGCAAACAATTGCGTGAGGAGTATGGGTTGCAGAACTATTGGACCAACGACGGCAGACTGCAGAATGAAGGTTTCGAACTGGCTTTGACTGGCCGACTGATTGATAAGAAAGACTGGCAGTTGAATGCGCACCTGTCGGTGGGCCACTATAAAAACAAAGTGACACACCTGACGAACGGTAGTTTTACGGCCGACATCCTCGGAGCAACGGTGCTGACGAGCGAGAATCATCCGCTGGGCGTGTTCTACGGTTACCGCAGTGAGGGTGTCTTTGCCGACCAGAAAGCGGCTGATGAGGCTGGTCTTGGCATCATCGATGAGACAGGCCGACGCGTGAATTTCGCAGCAGGCGACATGCACTTCGCCGATCTGACGCCCGATGGCATCATCGACGAAAACGACCGAACAATCATTGGCGACCCCAACCCCGATGTCTATGGCACCTTCGGTTTCAACCTGTCGTGGAAACGCCTCACGCTGGATGCTCTCTTCACCTATTCATGGGGCAATGATGCGTATAATGCCTTGCGCCAGCAGTTGGAGAGTGGCAGCAGCATCCACAACCAGAGTGAGGCCATGCGACTCCGCTGGACGGCCGATGGTCAGCATACCGACATACCGCGTGCTACCTATGGCGACCCCATGGGTAACAGCCGCTTCAGCGATCGCTGGATAGAAGATGCTTCCTACCTGAGGTTGAAACAGCTGAGCATCACCTATCAGTTGCCTATCAAACCAAAGTATATTCAGGGCATGAGCCTATGGGCCTCGGTAAATAATATCTTCACGCTGACTCATTATCTCGGTGAGGATCCTGAGTTCAGCTATGGCAACAAGGTGCTATACCAGGGCATCGATGCCGGTCTGCAACCCACATCGCGTGCTTATCATATAGGACTGAAACTAAACCTTTAATATTACTATAACGATGAACCAAAGAATATATAATATATTTCGTAAGGCGCTTGTTTGCTGTTGCCTTGGCGCAGCGCTCTTCTCTTGTTCGGATATGATGGAGATCGACAACCATCGGGTGGCCTATGACAACCAGCATCAGCTGAACCAGGCCAACGACTCTATCTACTCGGTTATTGGCGTTCTGGCCCAACTGCAGCAGGTGGCCGACCGCATCGTGCTGATGGGTGAGTTGCGTGGCGACCTGATGACGGTAGATCCACAGGTGGCATCTACGGATCTGCAGGCTATCGACCACCTGCAGTTCTCGTCGGATAACGCTTATGCTCAGGCTCGCGATTTCTATGCGATCATCAATAACTGCAACTACATCCTGTCGCACATGGATACCACCCTTGTTGAGGGACAGACCAAAGTGCTGCTGCCAGAGTATGCGCAGGTGAAGACACTGCGGGCCTATACCTATTGGCAGATGGCACTGATCTTTGGTAAGGTGAATTACTTCACCGAACCTCTGACAGATGTCAGCAGTGCTGCTGCGCTTCATGACACGGAAATCGACCTGGATGCGCTTTCTTTACTGCTGATAGCCGACCTGGAGCCTTTCGCCAACATCCGTGCCTTGGACTATGGCAGCATAGATGGTTGGAATAGCTCGGAGTTCTTCCTGCCTACGACGATGCTCCTTGGCGACTTGTATCTATATAATAATAGGTACGAAGAAGCAGCCAGCGCCTATTACGAGCTGATACGCCAGCGACGTCTCACGGTGGGCAGCGGTTATGCCAACACATGGCGCACTGCCACCCGACAGGAGTTGAACAACGGTCATCTGCGTGCGTATGTCTCAGAGATGATCACCCGACAGGTCTTCGACAGCAATCTGCGCTCAGCACACAGTCAGTTGCGCAAACTGACCTATGACGACGGACTCTCTTCAGAGTTCCATGCACCGGCATTACTTCCTGTGAAGTCTTTTACCGACTGGATGCAGCAGCGCACACACTTCCATACTGACAACGGACAGGCCATCTCGCGCTTCTTCTATGGCGACCTGCGCGGCGTGGCAGAACTGTCGAACGGCAAACGCATCGGCGATGCCTTCGGACCTACCATCGCGGCACGTGGCGCAGCCTCTTCTCCCCTCTATATCACGAAGTTCTATAATAATCTTTCTGGCAGCGAGACCGACCTGTTGAACCGTCGTCCACTCACATCACTTGCCGTCTTGCGTCCTTCCACGGTGTATCTTCGCTATGCCGAGGCTATCAACCGTGCAGGTTTCCCCACCACCGCTTTTGCCGTGCTGAAGTATGGACTGAACGCCGTGATGTACGACACCATCCAGCATCGTGTGGATACGCTCGAGATGCAGCGCTATCCCAGTTATATCGACTTCCGCGCTTCACAGTATGACCAGAATATCGGCACCGCAGCACGTGGCCTGGGAGTTGGCATCCGCTGGGATAAGACTCAGTATATTATTCCTGCTGGCGTTGACTCCATAGACTATGTGGAACGTGCCATCCTCGATGAGATGGCAGCTGAAAGTTGTTTCGAGGGTAACCGTTTCTTTGACCTCTTGCGCATTTCCCACCATCGCGACAACCATCCTGCATTCATGGCAAGGAAGGTGAGCCGTAAGTATGAAGACGACGCCGCCACCGAGCAGCGACTTCTGAACCTTACAGAGTGGTTTGCGCACGATAAATAGACTGATAGTCAGCAGGAAAATAGGCACCTGTAGGAAAAAAACAATCGCAAAATGACACATTTGTTGCACCAATATTGAAGAAACATCATTTAGGCACATTCCTTATATCTTTCACCACAGACGTTATAGTGGAGTGTGCCTAATTATAGCTACTTTTGTAGCCGTGAAAACTTTATGAGATCATATAATCATTAACTAAAAACAACTTTATCTTTTATGAAACATTCTACATTACTTATGACCTTGCTACTGGGTTCGACTCTGTCGGCGCAGGCACAGTCGTTTAAACAGGTGGAACAGGAACAGAACCAGGAGAAGTTCATGCCCTTGCACCGTGGTATTGTGACCTTTGCCGATGTCAATGGCGATGGTAAACTCGATGTGGTCTATGGCGGACAGTATCGACCCGACAATGACAAGGATGGTTCTGGAGATGTGACCTTCAAGACTGATCCAGAGGGTAACTACGTCCTCGATGGAACAGACAACAAAATTCTGGAGAAACACACCAAATGGGCTGTGCAGGGCAATGCGGAAGATCCCAACTCGTGGTTCTCGCTGAGTTGGGCTTGTACGGCCAATATATTCTTTAATCAGGGTGGCGGCAACTACACCCACGAAGTGGCCAGCTCTTGGCATCACTGGGGCGAGGGCGCACGCACCAGCACCGAGGCTCATGGTCTGCTGCCAACCACGTGGGGTGGCTATCACTTCTTCGACGCCAACAACGACGGTCGTCTTGATGCCTATATATATGGTCAGGATGAATGGGGCTGGAAGTTCTCGGAGTATAGCGGACAGAAGGTGGGCGACGACACCCAGTATGTAGCTTTCCAGTTGCAGAATGCTGAGGGCATCTTCGAACTGCAGCCATGTCCCTTCCCCAAGGGTGGTAACGAGAACACCTATTCTCTGGGCAACCGTGCCAACTCGAGCATTGCCTTCGGCGACTACGACCACGATGGTTATACCGATGTGCTCATTCAGTGCTATCACAAGTGGATGGATAATGATGAGGAGACTGGCGAACGCCTGGTGGCTCTCTATCATAACAATGGCGATGGCACATTCACACAGGCCAACGTGTTCAAGCCCATTCCTTTCGATCAGAACCAGAAACCTGCCGACCTGTTTGAAGCCAATGTAGAGTCAGGACAGATGGAGCCCACGATGAAGGCAAAGCCCATGAGTCACGGTGCCATAGCCTTTGGCGATCTGAACGGCGATGGCTGGCTGGACATCATCTCTACCGGATGGAGCAACGATGACGACGCCATCTCTTTATACATCTACGAGAATAAGCAGGACGGCACTTTCGAGGAGGTAAACCTTGAGGGTAAGAGTTTTGCTGCGGTGTATGAAAGTGAGCTGCAGGTGGCCGACATGAACAACGACGGTTGGCTCGACATCGTGATCTTTGGTACGCAGAGCGGTGAGGGTATGCCCAAGGCTGGCGATGTCTATCTGAACGATGGTGATGGCGAGTTCAACTTTACACGCAGTTCTGTAGGTCAGGGCAATGGCCTCTATGGTGCTAGCGCTGCATATGCTAACCTGGTTGACATCAACCACGATGGTCTTGTAGATGTATTCTCTTATGGTTGGACCGATGTTGAAGAAAAAGGTTGGGGTGCTCGTATTCATACCCAAAATACCGATGGCACATTCTCGCTCGACACAGATTTTGGAGATCCTAATACAGCTTATTTGACTCTAGGTGACGTCAATGGAGACGGTGCGCTAGATGTGATTGGCGACTATTGGTTTGATTTCGGAATTTGGGAAAGCCAACTTACAGATGGAATAGAAACACCTGATGCGCCAACTAATGTTAAGGCAGAACAGGATGAAGAGGGAAAACTGACTATCAGTTGGTCAGGTGATGACATGAACCCTGGATATGCTTATAATCTTTATGTGAAGAGTACGGAAACAGGCTGGATAAGTCAGCTTATTCCTGCAGATATCGAGACCGGCGCTCTTCGTACAACGAACTCACTTGGTGTTGCTCTTCGTAGCGAGGATCCTACAGCTATGTCATATACTATCAACCTGCCCAAAGGAGAGTATGAGGTTGGTGTGCAGACTTTGAAGAACGACTGGACTACGAGCACTTTTACCAAGACTACAGTAAGTGCTACAAATGGTATCCATAATATAAATACGACTCAAATGTCAGTACCTAGCATATACGATGCCAATGGTCGGTATGTGGGCAATAATATGAATAGCCTTGGCCATGGCCTATTTATTATGGAGAAGGATCATCAAATTACTAAGATTATCAAATAACTCACATTCTTATTCTCGTATGGGGCATGTTCAAAATGATAAGAACATGCCCTCCTTTATTAATAATACTAACTTAATTACCGATGAATAGAATTATATTAACCATTTTGATACTAGTCCTGAACATCTTCCGAATGTCAGCATTCAATATCAGCGAAGGACGTTGGAACATCCATTTTGATGAGTCCACGAAGTATATGTCTATTTCTTATGACAATTCCATGCTCTTTACTGGTGTATATGGTTCGGCAGGGTATTACTTCGCAGATGATAACTCTGGTGCTTATTGGCCGGAAACAAAAGATGCAGCCTCTTGGACCTTGACAAGAATAGATAACTATTCTGATAGTTTCGGCACAGGAACCAAATATAGTATTCTTTATACATTCAACTGGCCAAACTATAGTGGCGATGGCTCGCAATTAGTACAAGATTTCGTGTTTTATAATGATGTAGATTATTTTGTTTGTCAGCTAACTGTGGCAAATACAAACGGTCGAGAAATCAAAACAAACTATGTGTTGCCTTTACGCTCTAGTCAAGAGGCTATTTTTATGAATGGATCCTATAATAATGACAATCGTATGCTTTGGGTTCCTTGGGACAATGATGAGTATGTGAAATACCAATCACGCCCAATGAACACCACTCATGAGAGTAATTCGGTGATAGCTCTTTTTAACGGAACCACCCGCCATGGACTCGTTATGGGAGCCCTCGATCACGATCATTGGAAGAACTGTGCAAAGGTGGTGGCAGCCAACAACTACAAGGTGAACTACTTCGAACTGCGCTCAGGCTATACCAGTTCGTTTACGCACGACCAGAACATGGCTCACGGCATGGTGCATGGCACCTCGGTGAGTTCGTCGCGCTTCATGGTGGGATGGTTTGACGACTGGCGCGTGGGCATGGAGACCTATGGCCGGGCATGCACCCGTGTGGTACCTCGCTGGGAGTGGCATGGAGCCAAACCCGTAGGCTGGAACTCATGGGGCGTGCTGCAGACCAATGTACAATATGAATATCGCGACCACTGTGTGCTAAATACGGCAAAGTTTATTGCCGAGGAACTCATGCCGTATGGCTTTGGTGACAGTCAGGGGCAGGTGGTCTTCGATCTTGACTCGTGGTGGGACTTCCTCTCGGACAACAATCGTAATGCCGTGTTCGACTATTGTCGTCAGCACAACATGATTCCCGGGCTTTATTTTGGTCCGTGGGTTGACTGGATCAGCGAGAATGACCTGGACCAGACATTCTATGGAAGCTATAAGCATCGTGACGTGTGCCTGAAGCAGAATGGCAGCTATAAGACCCTGGACGGTGCCTACTGCCTGGATCCTACGCATCCTGCTGTCATTGCAAAGATGGAGGAGCGCCTGCAGCAGTTCTACAATTATGGCATAGGCTACGTGAAAGTGGACTTCCTGTCGCAGGGAGCCATTGAGGCCGATGCATGGTACGACTCCAACGTGCATACCGGTATGGAGGCATATAATCAGGGCATGAACCGATTCAAACAGAAGATTCTCGACCTGTGGGGGGATGGTGGCCTTTATGTGGATCTGAGCATCGCACCGGCCTTTCCACATCAGTTTGGCCACAGTCGTCGCATCTCGTGTGATGTCTTTCGCAGTATCAGCGATACCAAGTATTGTCTGAACAGTACTTCGTTTGGCTGGTGGCTGGACGAATGCTATTTCGCACAAGACCCCGATCAGCTTGTCATGGTGGATAAGAATGGCTCTCACAGTGCCGCAGAATGCCGCGCACGTCTTACCTCGGGATTGGTGACGGGCATCTTCTTGATGGGTGACAACTTCAGTGGTGTGAACTATGGTTATTCGAACACAGCACAAAGCAAAACTTATGCGCGGTCACTCCTGGCCAACAATACCGACTTGATGCACGCCGTACAGACTTGTCGAGCCTTCCGACCGGCTTTCGGCCATTGGGCTGGCGAAAGCGGTGCAGAGAATATCTTTGTTTATGAAACGTCGCAGTATGTCTATGTGGCTTGCTTGAACTATAATTCAAGTACACTCTTCAATTCAAACACAGCTAATTGGGATATCGATGTATATTATCACGTTGGTATGGATGTGAGCAATGTGGCTGAGATTAAGGAGTTGTGGACCGGTGCGACGGTTCATCTGAACAACGAAGGAAAGTTCACGGCTACGGTGCCTGCTCGGGATGCACGCATCTATCGCATCAGGAAGGTCAATGGCGTTGATGATGGGCCGGCGCTGTCGGTAAGTGAATCTGGTGGCGTGGATGGTATCCAGCCAAACACGATGAACCAGAGGCCTCGCCATATAGGTATCTATGCGATTGATGGACGCCCGTTGAAGGCTGATCCAGAAACGTTGCAACCAGGCATCTACGTGATAGACGGGAAGAAAGTAAAGCATGAATAAAAAAGAAGTGCCGCACCACTGAGATGGTGTGGCACTTTTCTGTATGTGGAAATCAATCAGTTGGCGTTGTGATTGTTGATAGACAGGCCAGGCCAGTCGTCGGTGCGGAAAGGCACACAGGGCAGACCTGCTGCGTTCTGCAGATTGCAGAGGGGGTTGACATGCCATGCATAGCGAACGGCCACAGGCGATGCCACCTCAGGACAAGATATGACGACGGTCTGTCCCTCAATGCGTGCGTTGGCCCAATGCCAGCGATGGTCGCTTCCTGCAATTGCAAATCCCTTCAGGGGGCCTCCGTCAGACGTGCGTAAACCGTCGGCATGGGTGAAGCAGATACGAATGGCGTTGTCTTCAATCTGATAGCCGTTGTAGGTAGGTCCGGCATATTCCAGTTGTTCGCCATAGGTCTTTGCGCGAGCCACCAGTCCTAAGCGGCGGCCCACCTCCTGCTTGTTGCGTGGATGAATGTCGCCAGCTTCGCCAATGTCAATGAGGCATGCCAGTCCAGAGTTCTCTACGTGTTGGGCGGCCATGGCCTGTGCTTCGCGCACTTCAGCCCATTCATCGTCACCAGGTTCGGTTTGAAGCTGTTTGTAGTTGGCCAGTTGAACGATGTAGAAGGGGAAGTTGTAGCCCCATTTATGGCGCCAGTCGCGAATCATCAGCGGCAGCAGTTCGCGGTACTGATAGCCTTTGTGCTCGTTGTTGCAGCCCTGATACCAGATGGTGCCGCGGATAGCGAAGCCGACGAGTGGGTTAATCATGGCGTTGTAGAGCACAGTTACCTGATTAGGTGATGACGTGTTGTTGACGGGAATGCGAGGCAGTGAGGCCATGGGTGTGGTGGCTTTATAATGCCATTCGCCAGCCAGCGAGATGCGTTCACCGCGGCACTCCAGATAGAGTTGGTCGGCAGGACTGTAGATACCACCGTCGCCACCGGTGTCAATGATGTGTACGGCGAGTGTAGAGCGGCCCGCTTTTACACATCGTGAAGGAATGGTGTAGTCGCGTTTCTCACCATAGTTGTTGGTCTGGCCCACCTGTATGCCGTTGAAGTAGGTGAAGTCGATGTCGTCAACGAGTCCGCCCATAGACAGCTTCACTTCCTTACCAGCCCATGATGCGGGTATGTCTATCGTGCGACGTAGCCATGCAGCACCGTCATAGTTGGTCAGTCCGGCCTTTTCCCACTGCACAGGGATCGTCATCTCAGGCCACTGACTGTCGTCGAACGAGGTCATCGCCCAGAGTGGTTTCTCTCCCTCATATCCTGGGTCGAGGCTGCGTTCCTGCTGTTTCCACTGGTTCAGTTGGTTGAGGTAGATATTATCTCGCTCGGTCTTGTCGGTGGGGAGTTTGCTGACGTCGTTCAATGCCTCTGTCATGTCGGGATGCAGACTGAGTGCTTCGGCGCTGGTCCACGGCTCAATGAAGGTGCCACCCCATGACGCATCAATCAGTCCCACGGGAACGTTGCGGTATTTGTGAATTTCTCGACCGAAGAAATACCCCGTAGCAGAGAATTCTTTTACGCTTTGAGCCGAACAGATCTGCCATCCACCACCTAAATTGGTTTCCATGTCATTCAGTGGTTTTGGCGATGTGTTCTTTCGGACTTGTAATAGTCGGATATTGGTATATTGATTGGCCTCTTGCTTCTCTTGTTTAAAATTATTAACTTGTGACCATCCGTCAATAGGCATTTCCATGTTTGATTGCCCTGAGCAGAGCCATACCTCGCCAACCATCACGTTTTTCAATGTGATTTTCTGACCGTCGCTGATGGTGATAGTATAGGGACCTCCTGCTTGTGGCGTTTGCAATGTTGTTCGCCAGTACCCTTTAGCATCAGATGTGGTGGTAACGGTGGTGTTGTCCCATGAGGCTTTGACAGTGATTTTTTTACTTGCTTTTGCTTTGCCCCAAATGGGCGCCTTTGTTTGTTGTTGAATGACCATGTTGTCTGTAAACAATGGTGGCATGACAGGCCGTGCGCCCAAATGCAGTGATGCTGCAATAGCCAAAGATGTAAGGAATAATCTTCTAGGTTCCATTTTTTTTATTGGTTAGATATAAGTTGTTATTTGCAAAAGTACAAAATAATCGTGAGTTATAACAAAACAATTCATTCAGTTTAAGACATAAATTGTTCATATTTATAGTTACGTGTCGTTATAAGGCTTATCGAAAAATTATAATGTCTTGAAGAAAGACTGCCGTATGCATTTTGTATACGGCAGTCAATGAATTAACCTAAAACTACGAATTACTATAAAACAATTACTATTTCTTAACGATTTCTATAATGTGGCTTACAAGTGAGTTTGCTGATGTTACCTTCAATCCCACCTTCATGAGGTAGTCGCCGGTATAAACCTTGTCGTGACAATCAAGCCAACTTTGTTGCTGGGGCATCAAACAGATTTCACGTACAAGATATAGAGCGTTGGCATCTAAGCCGCGTAGACATGTCGGTAGTTGAACATCGGTGACACGTGGATGAATGTCATAAGCAAATAGAAGAGCATGTGAACGATCTTCGCTAACACGTTGCAAGACGCAGTGCTCACCATCATAAGGAGAAACAAGACGATAGAGGTTGGGTGAATAAATAATGGGTTTTAATCTGTTGTATTCACGAATGGCCTCACGACAATATTGCTTGTCTTGCTCTGCCATATCTGCCAATCCGATATCAAATCCAAGTTTACATGTAAAGTCCACGTCAAGACGGAATTTTACACTGGCCTGCCTGTTCCAATTAGTTACATGAGAGCACATAGCCTTTGAAGGTATGAATTGTGAAAAGCCCCATTGTATATAGAGACGAGATACTGGGTCGGTATTGTCAGAGCACCAGAACTCAGTGAAATATTTTAGTCCTTCAAAGTCCGAACGGCCACCACCACCCGAACACATCATCATATAGAGGTCTGGGTAGGTGGTATGAATGCGGTGAAGGACATGATACAGACCGCGAACGTAGTCAATATATAAATTGCCCTGATTCTCTTTCTCATAAGGAGAGAATATGTTGGTAATGGGTGAGTTGCAGTCCCATTTTAAAAACTTTAACTGTGGGTTTTCTTTCATCAGTCCGTCAACCACGCCAAAGACAAAGTCTTGAACCTGTGGATTTGCAAGGTCAAGTACCAACTGATTGCGGAAATAATAGGTTTCGCGGTTGGGTAGTTTGATAATCCAATCAGGATGTTTCTTTGCCAGTTCACTTTGTGGGTTTACCATCTCAGGCTCAATCCAAATGCCAAAAGCAACGCCTGTCTCATTGGCCTTCTTGACTAGATAAGGAATGCCGTTGGGTAGTTTTGATTTTGTGGCCTGCCAGTCTCCTAAACCTGCATGGTCATCTTTTCTTGGATATTCATTGCCAAACCATCCATCGTCGAGCAGAAAAAGATCGACTCCCAGGTCTTTGGCCTCACAAAATAGTGATGTCAGTTTCTGCTCGTCAAAGTCAAAGTAGGTGTTCTCCCAGTTGTTTAACAAGGTCATGCGATCATCCTTGCCTTTGTTTAGCTGATGGTTAATCGCCCATCGCTGGAATCGACGACTGCCTTCTCCGGCACCATTTTGTGATAGTGTGAAATAAAAATCTGGTGTACGGAACACATCTCCTTTTTTGAGTAGATAGGTTGATGCATCTGGGTTGATACCGCTGATGATGCGAAGTTGGCGTTGGTGGTCAACTTCGAAGGTGAAACGGAAATTACCTGTCCAACCAATGGTACCCATCAAAACCGTGCCTTCTTCCTCGGCAACGGGGCGCCCTAATCCTACCTCAAAGAAAGGTTGGGCGAAAAGGGCAGACCGGGTGCCAAGTCTAGAATCTACAATCTTTTTACCAAATACTAATTCCTGTGTCTTCATTTGCATTTCGCGAATCCATTCGCTCGAGAATTCCGTAAGGAAGTACTTCTCGGCTTCAAAATATAACATGCTGGAAGCATATCGCGAAATATACACTTTCCCTTTTTCCTGATGACTTATCTCGCTCCATTGTTTGATGATGTCTTCTTCTGGATAGACCACATAATGCAGTACTACTGTCACGGGGTAGAGTTCATCTCGGAGCGTTATAGATGTCTCATTGCCCTTTTGGGTATGTGATACATATTTCAGAATGCTGGTAGGGTTCCCATCTGCATGTCGAATTTCGAAGGCGGGCTCGTAGTAATCCTCACTGCCCATGACGGGATAGACTTCATCTCCCTGTACTATTGCACTACTGGTTCCACTCATTCGTGGCATGTTAAGTAGGGCGAGAGGGGTCTCGTCCGATAGGCGCTGTCCCAGATATGTCTGATACAATCGTCCGTCGTCCTTCACTTGAAGTACCAATTGTGTACTTTGTGTCTTGATGTTGATGTTTGCTTTTTCGGCATTCATACCTATCGTAATTAGCAATAGGGCAAAGGTGATTAGCTGTTTCATGCGTTACTTTTGTTTGGTGTTGCAAAATTAGTTCAAATAGCCGTTAAATGCAAAACGATACGTCTCGAAGAATCGCACTTTTGAATACCACGTGTCTCGGTGCGACAAACGTAGCCTATTTTGCAACAACTGTAACACTTTTAAATTGGATTGTACGGTCATTAATTCATTTATTATTGCTATTTTTGCATCCAAATAAATATTATTGCACCTATTATGAAACATGTTATATGGATATTAACCATATCGGTAGCACTGGTTATAGGAGGTCAAAACTGTTGGGCTATTGATGCGAATCTTGTTTACTACTTTACTCATTTGGACAATCGGAATGGGTTGTCTGAAAACGATGTTAAGAGCATAGTTCAAGATCGTTGGGGACTCATTTGGTTAGGAACCAAGAATGGGTTGGACCGTTATGATGGTCGTCAGTTGAAACATTATGATGTCACAGACTTTGTCGTGAAACGTGGTAATCACAACATCTCTGCGCTTATGGAAGATACTAATGGACAACTTTGGGTGGGAACTGATAAAGGTATATTTGTGTTCAATCCTATTGTTGAGACGTTTACGTCATTTGATATGACTTCTCAGGACAACAAACAAATACGTAACTGGATTGCAGAAATCAAGCAGGATGGCGATGGAAATATATGGATAGTCTCGCCTTTGGAGGGCGTGTTTCGCTATAATACAGATACTAATAGTCTGCAACGTTATGCTACTCGTCGTCAGTCGGACGATGCTACTTTTGACCCTCAGAGCATGTGTATCCGTGCAGACGGTGATGTGTGGATTGGTACTGCCGGACAAGGTTTGTTCTTATTAGACCCGCAGACAGGACGCATGAAACAATATTCTGACGGCATACTGGGACAAGATATCTATAAATTGACCAATTACGGCGAATGGATACTTGTCGGCGAGCATGAAGGCCAACTGAAGAAGTTCAATCCTCAGACCGGCGAGTTGAGACAGGTTGAAGCAACTAACGTGCATTATAAGATAATACGTGCAATAGACTATTATGATAATAACATCTATGTTGCAACACAAGACGGACTTTATATTATCAATGAGCAGCAACATACCGAGCAGCGACTTTGTGAGGGTGGTATTATTCCCAATACACTCAGTGATAACATGCTTTATACACTCTATCGCGACCGCGACGGAGGCTTGTGGATTGGCACCATGCAGAGTGGTGTTAACTACATGCCTCCGCGTGGCATCCATTTTTATAGCTATATTCCTACGGGACTTCCGGGCTCATTGAGCAACAAGCACATACGTGAGATGCAGTGTGACGGTAATGGAGACATCTGGATTTCCATGGAGGAAGGACATATCAATGTGTTCCATCCAAATCTGCAGATATTTGAAAAACTACCTACTCCACAGTACAAAGGTGGTACAAACCGTCTGGCTCTGATGGTCGATGGTGACAATGTGTGGTCCGGTTTATTTAAAAATGGCCTTGATATAATAAGTGTGAAGACGCACAAGATTAAACACTTCTCCCCCGAGCAGTTGGGGCTGCGTGGCGAAGGATCTGTTTATGCTTTGTTTAAGGATCGTGATGCCAATATTTGGTTGGGAACGGCAAAAGGCGTTTATATCAGGAGTAACGACATGCGCTTCAACAAGGTGACCGCTATTCCAGATGTTTTTGTACAGGATATTGTACAAGACCTTTTGGGCAATATCTGGGTGTCAACAATCGGTAGTGGCGTGTTCCGATACGATGTGCGCTCAGGACGTACACAACAGTATCTTTCTAATACGAATAGTGTTAGTTCTAATGACGTGTCAAGCATTAGTATTGACCACCAAGGGCGACTTTGGTTTGCTACAGATAGGGGTGGCATCTGTACCTATAACCCGAACACTAAGAAATGGCAGTCATGGAGTCGTGAAGATGGTTTACCTGATGATGTTACTTATAAAGTTCTAGAAGACTCGCTCCATCGTTTGTGGTTTGGAACTAATCACGGTTTGGTCTGTGGTAATATAGAAGAGAATATTACTTTAGTTTATCTCAATAGCAATGGCCTTCCTGGTAATCAGTACAACTACAAATCGGCTGCGGTTGGAGCCGATGGAACCTTTTATTTTGGCGGAACACAGGGTATTGTGGCCTTTAACCCTATGCTGGCAGGCAAAGACCAGCAAGGACGTGTGCTGATTACTAACCTTCGGGTAGACCGTCGTGATATTCTGCCTGGAGAGAGTGACATCCTTGAGTCGAACATCATAGAGGCAAAAGAAATTCACTTGCCGTATGATTTCTCTAGTTTTTCTCTTAGTATTTCTTCGCTCAACTATCGTGGTGTAGAGGGCGATAGTTACGAATATCAGCTTAGTGGCGTTGACAATTCATGGATATTGGTACGCAACAATGATGAAGATATCAGCTTCTCGCGCCTTCAGCCAGGCACTTATTTATTCCGTGTTCGTCCTGCTGGCGGCATCGAAGTTACCGAGCTGCGCGTAATTGTCGCGTATCCATGGTGGCTCTCGCCAATCATGAAATTCTTCTATTTCGTGTTGCTAGTAATAGTGGCTTATGCCATATTCCGTTTTATGCAGTTTAGACAACGCCAAAAAGAAAAAGAAAGGCAGGAGCGATTTGTCGAAGAGAAAGATAAAGAATTACTTCAGTCAAAGATTAATTTCTTTACAGATATTACCCACGAGATTCGTACCCCGCTTACTTTAATCAATGGCTCTGTAGAGAACATGAACGAGCAACAGGTTGATAGTCTTGTTCTTCAGAAAGATATCAAGGCTATTGGAAAGAATACCAAGCGTCTATTAAATCTGATTAATCAGCTTTTGGATTTTCGTAAGGTAGAATCTAACAGTATGACACTCTCGTTTGTGAATATCAACCTCAATAAAATGCTTACCAGTATTGTAGAGCGCTTTGAGCCAGCTATTTGTCGCATGAACAAGACTATCAGTCTCGATATTGAGACCGAAGACATCGTCTTACAGGCCGATAGCGAGGCCATGACAAAGATGATAAGCAATCTGCTTAACAATGCTCGCAAGTACAGTGAGTCTTTTATTCAGGTTAGTGTTCGTAGCGAGGGTGACCAACTGTTTATTCACGTGATAAACGACGGTCCAAAGATTCCGGCAGATAAGGCTGAATACATATTCAAACCTTTTACACAGTTGGATAATACACATGTGCAGTCTGGCTCTGGTTTAGGACTTTCCATGGCACGTTCCTTGGCCGAGATGCATGGAGGCTCTCTTTCTATTAACATGCGTTCTGAGTACAATGATTTTGAACTTGTGTTGCCCTTGAAACAGGAACATGTCATTGATATGCAGAACATGACAGAACTTTCCAATTCTTCTGCCGATACTGTTTTAGATAATATTGTGGAGGATAACTCTGCTATGATAGGCAATATGTCTCATGAATATACTATTCTGGTCGTTGAAGATAACGAAGAAGTCATGCAGATGATTGTTGATGGCCTGTCGCCTCATTATCACGTTATGAGTGCAAAAGACGGTGTTCAAGGACTTGCCATGACACATCGCGACCATGTGGATTTGATAGTTAGTGATATTATGATGCCCGAAATGGATGGATTGGAGATGTGTCGCAGGTTGAAAGATGATATGGAGACCAGTCATATTCCGGTGGTGATGTTGACCGCCCGACAGACACTTGATAACCGATTGGAGGGTTTGCGAGCTGGTGCCGATGCGTACATAGAAAAACCTTTCTCGTTTGCACATCTGCTAACACAGATTGAAACTCTTTTGCAGAATCGTCAGCGTGAACGTGAGAGTTTTGTAAAGCGCCCTTATTTGCCAGTACAGTCGAGTGGTATATCTAAGGTCGAAGAGCAGTTCATTAGTCACATCACTGAGAAAATCATAAAGAACATCCAACAACCGGAGTTTAATGTAGAACAGTTGGCTGCCGAGATGTGCATGAGTCGCAGCAGTCTTCATCGAAAGATTAAAGAGGTGAGCGACATGACCCCCATCGATTTCATACGACTTATCCGTTTAAAGAAGGCAGCAGAGCTAATCCGCGAGAAAGGTTATCGTTCTAATGAGGTTTGTGAAATGGTGGGTATCAATTCGCCGAGCTATTTCATTAAGCTGTTCCAAAAGCAATTCGGTATGACTCCGAAGGAATTTGCGATGAAAAAGGACTGATTGCGACAGATTTTCTATATAATGGCAAAAATATGAATCAGCAGACTGTTTTGTTTTGCGTACCTTTGTACGCAGAATTAAAACAGTCTGTTAATAATATGAATAAGAAACATCAGTATTATCTTTTTCTCCTTATGTCTTTGTGTTTTCTAACTACTGGATGCGGCGAGACAAGGAGTGTGACTCAGGGCAAGTGGTCGCTATCGTATCAGAACGGAATTAACATTCAGCGTGGACAAGAACAAATTGCCACAAACATGACTGCGGAATACCGTCTTGAGGACGAAACCGTCATAAGCACACAAGCGTATAAGAAACCATCATTTTCCGTTAAACGTATCATTGACAAGTTTGGAGAGGGAAAACTATGGACTATCACTTATACCAGTCAGATTCTTCCCACAATGACTCAGCATTTCTATGTCTATGAAGATTTCATTCTGACAGATGTCAGCGTGTCAGCCGACAAGGGGATTTGCTCTAACTATATTGCTCCTATTGTGATAGAACATGCTAATGTAACACTCTTCGGACAGAATCAGCGAGCGCTTTTTGTGCCTTACGACAACGATGCATGGGTGCGTTTCTCTTCGCATCAGCTTCCAGACACTGCGATGCTTCGTTCCTATGAGGTTACGGCATTGTATAATCCGCAAAGCAGACGTGGATTGATCATTGGTGCCATAGATCATAATGTGTGGAAGAATGCTGTTGATCTGAATAGTTCTGCTCTGCAGCTTCGGGCATATAGTGGTGTGGCCGACCAGTTTACGCGAGATAAGTTGTCTCATGGATGTGTCAAAGGACATCAGGTGACCTCCGCGCGTATGATGATAGGGCTGTATGATGACTGGCGTCTGGGCATGGAACGTTTTGCCAAAGCCAATGCCATCGTCACTCCGCCACGCCAATGGACAAAAGCAATGCCGGTGGGGTGGAACTCCTGGGGAGCATTGGCCTTCAAGGTTAATCATGATAATTCCACTCGCATCTCCGATTTCTTTGCTCAGGAGTTGCAGGGTCGCTCGTTTGCCAATACCGAAGGATTACTCTACACCGGACTCGACTCTGGCTGGAACAACTTCTCAGAGGAAGAGCTGAAGGACTTTGCCGACCGATGTATTAAGAACCATCAGGTGCCATGCATCTATTGGACGCCTTTTACAGATTGGGGAAAGAACCCAGAACGTGAGGTGCCCGGGGTAGAACAATATAAGTACAAGAATCTTTATCTATATGCTGATGGTCAACCGCAGGATTTAGATGGCGCTTATGCCATTGACCCGACTCACCCTGCTGTGAAGACCATGATGGAACAAACGCACGACCTGTTTCGTCGTTGTGGCTTCAAGTATGTCAAAATGGACTTTATGACTCATGGTCGTATGGAAGCCGACTCATGGTATCGTTCGGATGTTACCACGGGTACACAGGCCTATAATTATGGTATGCATCTGTTGGATAGCATCTTCTCTGATATGTATCTTAATCTCAGTATTTCGCCCATATTCCCTGCTCAGTATGCTCAAAGCCGTCGTATCGCATGCGATGCCTGGAATAAGATAAAAGATACGGAGTACACCATGAATGCGCTGTCATATGGATGGTGGATAGATGGCGTCTATCAGTATAATGATGCCGACCATGTGGTGCTGCGTGATGCTACTGAGGGCGAGAATCGTGCTCGTATTACTTCAAGTGTGATTACTGGACTTTATATCACGGGCGATGACTTCTCAACCGACAGTATGGCTATTGCTCGTGCGCGTCTTTATCTAACTAATGCTGATATCAACAGTCTTGCCACAGGAAGATCGTTCCGTCCGCTATTGGGTAACGACGAGCGGTCTGAGCATATCTTCCTCCGTACAGAACCTGATGGTAAAATCCATTTGGCGGTGTTTAACTACACCGACCAGCCTAGCGCGTTTCGTTTTGATAAACAGCAGCTTCGATTAAATGGAACCAGAATTTACAAAGTAGAGGAGTTGTGGAGTCATAAGCAGGTTGGGGTAGACGATGTTTTGACTATTCCCGCAAAAGATGTAAAAGTATTCAGAATCAAGGCTGTATGAGAAAATATGTTTTATTGTTTTTTAGTATAGTCGCCTCTTTGAAAGGTTTTTCGGCTGATTTTATAAGTAATGGGTGGGTCATGCGTTTAGACAATACGACCCAACGGTTGAATATAGACTATAATGGAACTCGTTTGATGACGGATGCCTATGCTGAGGCTAGGCTGGGTGATAACACCTATTGCTCATTCAATGCCACCTCTGTCAGTATTGAACAGAATAACGTTGAAGATGCTTTTGGCAGTGGCCATCAATGGTGTATCACTTACCGAATGGATGATGGTATCACACTTTTGCAGACTCTGTCATGCTATGGCTCAAAACCTTATGTGGTAGCTCAACTGGCCATTACCAACGGCTCTAAGACAAGTAGTAACTATATGTCGCCGCTCAGGTGTACATCTACAAATCGTATGATGCCTGCAGGCAAAAAGAACCGTGTGCTTTTCGTACCATGGGACAATGACGGCTTCATTCGCTATGCATCAAATAATTTGCGAGGCACTGTGAACTCTTATACTGTGACTGCTATTTATAATACGGATACGCGTGGAGGATTGATTTGTGGTGCTCTTGACCATGATTTGTGGAAGAGTGCAGTCCGTGTGACAGGTTCCGATTATGACAAAGTGGACGAACTGGCGCTCATCTCGGGATATACGGATGAGCATTCGCATGACTCCATACAGAGTGAGCGGATGGTGATGCCGCATGGCGCTGTGGTGGCGGATACAGTGCGTTCTGCGCGCTTCATGGTGGGGTGGTTTGACGACTGGCGCACAGGTATGGAGACTTTTGGCCAGGCATGTACACTCGTGGCTCCTAAGCGCGAGTGGGCTGGTGGTGCGCCCTATGGTTGGAGCTCATGGGGTGTGCAACAGACCAGTATTTCGTATCAGGGTATCATAGACTGTGCCGACTTCATCCGCGACAACCTTGTGTCGCATGGCTTCCACGACCGTGAGGGGCGCGTGGTGATGAGCCTCGACGCCTGGTGGAACGACAACCTGTCGGTGCAGCAGGTGAAGGACTTTGTCAGCTACTGCAAGGCGAACCATATGATTCCGGGCTTGTACTATGGTCCTTTCTGTAGGTTCGGCGACTTGCAAAGCTTTGTGCCCGGAACTAGCAATAAATACCGCTTTCGCGATATTGCACTGAAGGTAAATGGACGTTTTAAGGTGGTTGATGGTGCCTATTGTCTAGACCCCACACATGTGGGTACCAAACAGTTCATGCTGAACGAGATGCAAAAGTTCAAATCGTGGGGCGTCGAGTATCTGAAGTGCGACTTCATGTCGAACGGTGCCATCGAGGCCGACGAGTGGTACAACAAGAACTGCCACACGGGCATTCAGGCTTATAACGAGGGTATGGCAGCACTGATGCGCTATGCGGGCACGATGTATCTGGACCTGAGCATCGCCCCAACTTTCCCCTACCAGTACACCCACGGACGGCGCATCTCTTGCGACGCGTGGGGCACGATAGACCACACGAAGTATGTGATGAACAATACGTCGTATGGCTGGTGGCTGCGCGAGGTCTATGTGGCCAATGACCCTGACCACATGGTGATGGCCCTGCGTCAGGACGGCGGCGGTGTGCAGACCGTGGCAGCCAACCGCGCCCGACTGACCAGCGGTGTGGTGACGGGTGCTTTTCTCATGGGCGACAACTTCAGTCCCAATGTGACGCTGTGGCGCGACAACAACCCATCGAAAGGGCAACTGACCAACTACTGGGAGACTTCGCAGGAGCGTGCGCTGGACTTGCTCACCATCGACGAGATCAACGAGATACCGCGCACCTGCTCGTCGTTCCGCCCAGTCTATGGCAATGCTTCTTCGAGTGTTGGGGCAGAGTCGCTCATGACCTACGAAACGGAGAAGTATGTCTACGTGGCAGCCATCAATTATCAGATGCTGATGCCCATTTCCGCTCAGATTCCCTTTGCCGACCTAGGCATCGATGCAGCCAAAGTGAAAGCCATCAAGGAACTATGGACGAGCAGCACCATCGCTGCATCGGCCACAGGATTTCAGTATAGTGTGCCTGCTAGCGATGCCCGCATCTATCGCATTGAGAAGAATGGTACATCGGGTATCGCGCATGCAGACGAAGCACTACTCCCCAGTGATGCTTCTATCTACAATCTTCAAGGTCGAAGAGTGGCAGGGGGACAGAAGCATGGTCTCTATATTAAAAACGGGAAAAAGTATATAGTCAAATGAACTTGAAACACATCATAACCTTTATCCTTGGCTTGATGACTGTATGTCACTTACAGGCTGGTCGCTACACTCAGTTTGTCAACCCTTTTATTGGTACAGGAGCCGTCGAAAACTCGCTGTCAGGCAATTGTTATCCTGGAGCCACAGTGCCTTTCGGCATGGTGCAACTCAGCCCTGATACGCAAGCCTCGCCAGATTGGGACAAGGCTTCGGGCTACGACTATAATGACTCGCATCTGTGTGGATTCAGTCATACAAGGCTCAGTGGCACAGGCGCTTGCGACCTGATCGACTTGCTGCTGATGCCTTCGACGACCGACAGGACATGGTCAATCCTTCAACACGAACGCGAGGTTGCTCATCGATTTAGACCACTCGGCACCGAAAGGCTCCTGGGATCGCCATATCATTCAATCACAACTGCGCATCGTCAGTCCCACGGTTGTTGAGGGCTACCGCATCATCACGGGATGGGCAAAGCTACGTCGTGTTTACTTTCACATAGAGCTATCTCGGCAGATTGTATCTTTCGACATGATAGATGGCGACCATCATGTTAGCACAGCCAGTGTGGTTAATGGCAAAGCGCTGAAGGCATGGGTTTGTACTGATGACACAGACGATACGCCTCTGGTGGTGAAGGTCGCACTTTCCACAACCAGCATTGAAAATGCACGCATGAATATGGAGCGAGAGGCCTCTTCTTGGAACTTTGATGAATACACAGAAAGGGCAGATAAACAGTGGGAGAAACTGCTGAGTCGTATCGAGGTGGAAGGTGACTGTCAGGACATGCAGAAATTCTACACCTCACTCTATCATGCTTTCATTCAACCAAACGTCATGAGCGATGTCAATGGCGACTATACGGCCACAGACTATTCCATTCGTCGTGTGGCTCAGGTAAAGGCATGGAATGGTGAAGCTTTTCCCAAGGACCACCGCTGGTCTGACGACATCATCACCAAAGACCGCTGGTAAATTTTGGCCAAAATTTAATAAATAATGGCCAGAATTTCAAAAATTCTGGCCATTATTGTTTTTTATCCGCAATACCTTGCTGCACAAACTGCATCTTTCTTTTGCTTTCAACTCATACTTTCATCTGTCACTAACGCTTCCTTTGATAAAGGAAACTGCCAATGGCCAGGACAATGATTAGTAGTGTCACGATGAATGCCCATATATTGGTGACACGAGAAGTGGCAGTAATAGTGAAGGTATCAGGAATGAGGCGTTCGCCACTAAGGCGATAATGAATTACCTCTCCGTCATATTCACCCATACCAGCATCAACAATAGTGCCTGGCATCTTTAGGTCGTAGGTTGTGGAGAAAGAGAAAAGCTGTGCATAACCTTCTGGTTCCTCTTCGTATAACTTAAGAAACGATGAGTAGCTTTCAGAGAGGAACAAACTATCAAGCACATTGACGCCATTCTTCCATACAAAGCCGTCGTTTGCATTCAGCACACAAGGGAGCATGACCAGCGAGTCGCGCATACTGATGAAGCGTTCCTTACTGACAGGCGGGTTTTGGATGCTGTCATAATGTGCAATAATCGTGTTGCATGTCTCATAAAAATAGTTGGCATTAATCCACTGACATACCTTTGCATCAATATCGTCAAGCATTTCCTTTAACTCGGCACCGCTAAGATTGCGCGTCAAATCGGGCTGACCAGTAAACCAATAAGCGGCTGTGTCGGCAGAAAGGAAACGGGTGAGGGGAACGGGAAAGACTGGAGCCCCATCATAGACAAACGTCTCGCTAAATGTATAGTCCGTGTAGAACCACTTGAAGCTTTTCTCCAGAGTGCTCTTAGCCTTTATGCCTTCTACCTTCACAAGATGAGAGTTCTCTGGCGCATATAACTGAGCGCTCATATCGTTGACACTCTCATACTCCTTCTTCACGTGAACCATCAGCATATTGTCCAGCGTATCATTGGGAGCCGTCGCTTGTATGCTATCCCATTCCGCGTCTTTCAGAGGGACGAGATGGCGCTGCTCATGTTCGCCAACCGACCAACTGCGCTCCCAGCTCTTGTCAACGATACTGTCATAGTCCTCTTCCAACGGAATAGCCAGCAACTGTCGCGTGGAGTGGAAAGTGTACTCACGGGCGCAGGATCCGTCCTCATTGATGACCGTCAGCATGCGATCATCTTTATTGTTGCACGATGCTGCAAGCAGTATCAGCATCGCAGCAGGTATTATTTTACTGTTGATTTTCATAAAGCCTCTTTTTGATGACACTATAGGTCTTGGGATGTTTTTGTCTATGTTCTATGTAACACTCATACAACTCCTTTGGAGTTCCATCTTTACAGTAGCGGCCAAGATGTTGCTCGCGGGCAGCAGACCGGTCTTTGGCTGTATTCCAGACATGTGTCTCTGGCACTTTCTGAAGCCAGAAGAACATACCAACCAAGTAAACTGCAGCCGTTGACAGAATAATACGCAGAGCCATTATAACCTTTCGTCGTGCCGCAGAGACCATTGCCGCAACCGAAGTCTTCGGAATGCCAGTCTTTTCTGCAATCTCCGCTATGGACAGGTCATCCATATGTTTCATCTCAAAGAGTTGTCGCTCGCGTGGTTTCAACTGCTCCATTGCTTCCGACAGCATCTGCTGCATGTCCTCAGCCTCCAGCAACGCCTCCGGGGAACCATCGGACTCTAACCGCTGCAACGCTGGTATGTCTATCTCTACGCTTGGCCGTCGCTTTCTGTTGAGACTCACACAGCAGTTCTTCGCTACCCTCACAGCCAATGCCTCTACGTTGCGCACAGCATCAATATGCTCACAATAGCCCCATAGTAGCGCCATCGTTTCCTGTGCCACGTCCTCTGCATCTGCTCTGTTGCCGAAAAAGTCAAGACCGACCTTCAGCACTCTCTGGCGCAACGCCACCGCTATATGTTCGAATTCTGTGCGAGTCATACAACTATAATACGCAGAAAGCAGTAAATTATTAAGTTGGATATACTCTTTTTTTCAATAACAAAATCGTGAAAATCATCAGAAAAGGATTTTCTGCCAGAAAAAATTATAGCTATTATTAAACAAATTATAGCTATAATTGCGAGAATTATAGCTATAATTTATTTTAAGCCGCAAAGTATTGCAGCATGAAAGTTGTCTTATCGGAGTGCAAAGAAGTTGTCGGTATAGACTGCTTCCTGTACTTTCTGCAAACCAGCCTCGTCGTTGGTCACGGTCATCTTCTCGCCATTCTGAAGCACAGCCTCGATGGTGCCATCGTTGTTGAAGCGGAACAGTTCCTTAGTGATGCCGTTCTGCTGCATTGACCAAGAGTCGTTCTTGTCGTTGTGAATGAAGTAGGTAACCTCGCCGGTAGGTGCCTTCACCTCGTAACCGTTCTTTAGGGTCTTTACGGCATAGTAGCGGCCGTCCTGACCTTTCACCTGTTGAATGGTGTTGACAGCCATGGGGTTGCTGCCTGTCCAGAACTCGATGGTGTTCAGTACTACGGCATCTACAAACAGGCATACGCCACCTACGATGGGCTGCAGAATCAGACCTACGATACCATTGACAAACTTATTGCTGGTCATGTTGCACTGCCACTTTTCGTAGCTGTTGAAAAGACTAAAAGAACCGATACAAGAGCTGCACAGGAATGAACCTGAAAGCAAGATAGCAGCTACCTTCAAACTGATTTTCTTCATAATAGTAATTGGTTTAATAGTTTCACAATCGGAGGCAAAAATACGAAAATCTTTCGTTCCTGCAAAACAATTCTAAGAAAATCTCGCAATAAGCTGGGCGAAAAGGGGATTAGCCTGCAGAATGTTGGGATTGCCCACCATGAGCATTTGCCTGCGGGCACGTGTCAACGCTACATTCAACTTGCGATCCACCAGACTGCCATCCACATCGGTATAGCTGTTGTTGGTCAGGAAGTCCAGCTGATAACGACGACTTACCGTAAACGAATAGATAATAACCTCACGCTGCGAACCCTGATAGCGCTCCACAGTATCGATGGTGACATCGGCAAAGGCCTCGTCATCTCCTATGGCCTGACGAATAGCTGCTATCTGGTTGCGGTAGGGCACAATGATGCCTACGGTCTTCCTGGCATCAAAGCGATTGCCATAGAACCGGCGGATGCGATGCAGTAAATCGACCACCAACTGTGCTTCATCGGTATTCGACTTGGGCGAACTGAAAGGATGTTGAGGAACCACTGGCAGGAAGAGCATGCGGCGCTCCTTCAACAGCTCGTCGAGCGTATCTTCAGCAGGTAGGTCATATTCAAGCGAGCCTTCCAGCTGATGCTTCAAGGGCACAGGCTGTAGCTGCTCACGGGTGTAGAACATCGCTGACGGGAACTGTGCTACCTCGGGGTGCATGCGCCCCTGATGGTTCAGCGTGCCAATAAACTGCGTGCGACCTTGAGAGCACTCCCAGCGATAGAGGCGCTCAAAAAGCGACTGACGACAATCGCTGATGCCTATGCTACGCAGTTCCTCACTATCAACGGCAGCCTGTTCGGCGGTCTGTTGCACCACGGCAGGCAACTGCTTATGGTCACCTATCATCACAAAGCGGTCGATATCTACGTTACTCAGCAGACCGATAATACTGGGTTCGAGAATTTGTGATGCCTCATCGATGATAGCCAGAGAGAAATGGCGCCCTGCCATCAGGAACGGACGGGCCTGCATCATCGATGTGGTGCCCGTGACGATACGCTCCTCGTCTGCCAGTCCGGCATCCTGAAGCATGGCACGAATCTCATCAACGGCACGATTGGTATAGGCCATGAGGAGAATGGAGGACGAAGAAGTACTCGAGAGTTCCTCTTCCACCATGAAGCGCAAGGCCATCGAGGTCTTGCCAGTACCCGGAGGTCCCACCAACAGGAAATAGTCGCGAGCCTGCTTAGCACGCAACAGAATATCATCATAGTGAGGATGATAACTTTTAGAGAGCAACAACGAGGCGTCCTCCCGGGGCTCTCGCTGCCCTAAGAGCAATTGTCGGCGATGAACGGGGGCTGTCACAAACTGATAAAGACCACGTATCTGACTATTGGTTCCCACATCGCTACCGCCATGTTCGATAGCCCAATGGGTGGATGACACGGGGAAAACATCGGGATTCTGCTGTCCATCGTTCAGAAGGACTACCAGCACACCGTTCTTGATATCCTGCAACACGCCCTTATAAAGAATACTCTCTCGCACATCGGGCTCCGCCTTGTACTGATAAAGATAGACCATATCGCCCAGACGGAAGTTGATGGGTGCATGAATGGCTTCACCAGACAATTGCAGAGTAATGACATCGAAACCGCCATCATCGCAGGAACGCTGACGATCAATAACGGTGAGGTCAGTATAGATATTACCCGTTTCGCGCTTCTCACTCAAGGGCATCTGCCAAAGATCGCTGGTGGCACCACCTTGTCCTTCCACCACGCCCAACTTCTGGCACTGCTGCTCACGATAGACGAAGGTCATCATGCGCTCAAAGTAGGCACGTTCCAAAGCACTAAGGGATGACAACTGAGAGTTGAGGGTTTGTAACGAGGGTGCCACAAAACGATGGAAGAAGCCATCCTGCGGCACACCTTTATAGATAATATCGGCATTCAGCAGTGGCAGGATACGTCCGAAGCCATCGCGAGCGATAAGCAGTTCGGTGGCAACAATCTGGTTGCGCAGGCGGATGGCTTCGCGAAACAAGGTGCGATAATAGTTGACCACTACCAGACCTTTGGCTGCGGGATAGCGGGAATAGAGCAGGCGGGTGTCCACCTGACGGTCGCTCTTGCCGAAGTTATAGCGCAAGATACCATAATAGAGTAGCAGCTGCACGTAGTGGTTCTCCAACTGCATGCCGTGGGCATCGTGGCTCTGATACTCTATCTTCATGTTCTTGCCCGACTTCTGTTCCACCAGCAACTGCATGTCGGCAGTCATCAGGTCGACTCGTCCCTGCAATCCCAACCGTTCGCAAATGAACGATGGTTCCAGCAAAGCCTGATTAGGCGAAAGCAGGGACACAGCCTCACGGATGTTCTGCATCTGTTGTGCAGCCGCCTGTTCAAACTTCTCCTGATCGAAATCCTCACAAGCACGAATGCGGTCGGCCTGCTCTCGATAGGAACGCTGCAAGGACTGTTGCAAGGTGACGTCGGGATGATGGATAACATCATCGAGCGCCGTACCTGCGAAGTTTCCCAAGAGTGTGGCTTGCGTATTGGACTGCGGCTTCAATCGGTTGACAGTGTATAGCAACGGATGATGGCCATAGGCGGTGAAACAGGCAGCCAGCGAGGATATATCCAACAGAAAGTCGGGCTCAACGACAATGACCTGAGGCGTTATAACCTGTGCATCGACATGGCAGTCCAGCAAGTTGAGCTGCATACCCTCGCGCAGCACCTTTTTCAGATAGCCGAAGTCGCGACCATCCTCTGTATTGCCATAGTCTATGTGGAGTTCACCCTCATCGGCATCAGCCACGATGACATAGTCGTCAAACGAACGTACGATACAACGGATATACAGTTTGTTGACCTTCAAATGCTCAGACTGTGGCTTGCCGTTGGCGGGCAGCAGGCAAAGCAACGAACCAGGCACATCGACCACAAAGACACGGGAGATGTAACGAGCCACAGCCCGTAGGTCGTAAAGCCAGTCGTCGGCAGCGATTGGTTCCGACTGATTGGAATGGCGACGAGCCGTCTGGATGGCCTGTGTCTCTGCACGACTGATATGCAACTGCTTGCAAACCCAGTCTATCTGTGAGAACAGGTTACCAAAGGTACCACCCTGCTGGCGACACCCTTCGGCAGAAGCAAGGACCAACAGCTCATGCATCTGGCGTATGGCCGGCCCCGAAGGGTCGGTCATAGCCAGTTCTGCACATATCTGAAACAATTCGCTTGCTTCCATTCCTGTTATTACATAAAGATGGGCACCACCACCTTGAAGGTAATGTTACGTCCCATGTTATAGATGCCCTGATGTCCCGTTACCACGTTGACATCGGTATATTTCAGTCTGCTCAGGTGATTCTGATAAGCACGGTTGAAAAGGTTCTGTGCCGTGAGATAGAGCTCTGCCACCTTTTTCCTGCCCAACTTCAGGTCTGTACCTGCACTTATATTAAACAAGGTATAGCTGGGTGTGCGCGTCTCCGTGTCGTCAGCCTCGTAGAAATGATTCTGCTCTAAGAAGCAATCCATACCCACAGCCACGTAGCTATTGGTGAAATGGTGCTCGTAGTGCGTAATCTCATACTTCAACTCTGAAGTCCAGCGGGGAGCCGGCATCATAGGTAGGTAGCGTGAGGATTTAGGCTGGTGGAGCTGTCGGCCATCAACATACGAGAAGGAGTTGGCAAAATGGATGCGGTGAATGGGGTGGAAATCGACACGTGTCTCGAAACCCTTCAGCACAGCATCACCCTGCGTGTAGCTATAGGTATTATAGGCAGGATCCTTTACCAGCGGGATGCGGTGGGCAAAGATATAGTTCTCTATGCGATTCACAAACAGGCTCAACTGTGCCGATACCATCTGTCCCTCATAGTCTATGCCAAGGTCACCCTGCCAACTGTACTCCGACTTCAGGTCTTTATTACCTACCTCATAGCGGATGGTACCTTCGTGCACACCATCACTACCCAGTTCACTCATGTTCGGCGCACGGAAGCCACGCGCCATGTTCAAACGGAGGTTCAACGAGCGGTCGGCAGTCTCTATAACGCGATACACTGAACCAATACTTCCCGTAAATCCACTGAAGTTGCCATAGTCGTGGATGTGACGATTATCTGCACGCAGACCACCACTCATGGTCCACTGGCCAATGGTTTTCTGTACGGTTCCATAACCGCCGATATCGAAAAGATGATAGGCTGGAATCAGTGCTTCCTCAGCCAAGTTCTCCGACTTCTGATACATGGTGGCCACGCCAGCAGCCACTTTATAGTCGTCAACATTCTGCACCCAGCGCACATCACCCGTCAGGGTGTGCAGGCGGAAATACAGTTCTGGATCAACACTGCTGTCTTCAAACTCCTGACGTTTGTTCTGTTGATAGGCAATGATGGTCTTCAGTTCACCCTTTCCCAGGTTCAGCGCGTTGTCCCAGGTGGCCTTATAGTGCTTCACCTGTTGGAAAGGCAGTGCCTTATGATAGGTTTTCAGGCTGTATTCATGCTCCAACTCACCAGTCAATGGGTCACGTTCTCCTTCCGCCATGCTGGGCGTAAGATGGAACACATCCCACTTCAGGTGTGAATGTCCCCAATCGCGGTTAATGCCCAACAAGAGAGAGGCAGCCCGATCGTGCAACTGTGTGCCGGGAACATAACCGTCAACGGGATTTTTATATTCGTGAGCCAGTTTCTCACTGTAGCGCACATTCCACACATAGCCCTGCTGATTGCCGGCAAAGTTGAGCGAATAGTCAAACATACCATTGTTGGTTTGGTAGCCAGAAGTGACACTACCACGCATATGTCCTTCGCTCAGTGTAGGCGCACTATGCAGGATGAGGACACCAGCCATCGCATCGGAGCCATACATCAGCGAGGCAGGACCCTTCAGTATCTCAACAGAACTGACTGCCTGGTCGTCAACCTCCAGTCCATGTTCATCGCCCCACTGCTGACCTTCCTGACGAACACCGTCGTTGACCACCAGCACACGGTTATAACCCAGACCACGAATAATGGGTTTTGAGATGCCGCTGCCTGTTGTCAACTGTGCCATACCGGGCTGATGGCTCACCACATCGATGATGTTCGTACCTACAGAGGCACGCAGTTCCTTTGAACGTATCAGCGTTACAGGTGCTGGCATATCGCGCAGCTTGGTTTGTCCGGTAACACCTGTTACCGTCAGTTCGTTTAGTTTCAAGTGCTTATAGAACACGTCCGAAGAGTCGGATGCATTCTGGGCTGTCATCGTTGCACCATAGCACAACAATGACAGGAAAATAGTTTTTCTGTTCATCGTTTTGTTGTTTGTTGTTTCTGAATTAAAATAAAGTCTCATGAATGGTTCAGAAACAACGCGGGGACGCCCTACCCTGCCACCTATTGACAGCCCGCACCACGCAGGCAACACTGGTGACAGCATGAAAACGAAAGACAGCACAGCCAAGAACAGCCAGCATAACAGCCGCAGCTGCGACATAACTGATGCTGGTAAACTGACAGATGAAACAGTCGTGCAGCGAGAAGGCTGCCGTTGACAGGTGGCCTGAGTGCGAGACATGGTTCACACAAGCTTCACATTCTTCGTGCGTTAATTGCGCGAAGTCGTGCCTGTGGAGAGATGTCAGCAGCAACATGGGCAGGAACACTGCCAACAACAAGCGTGCTGCTAAGATCCGTTTCAGCCTCTGTTCTTTCATAAACATAACAAAACAGGTGCAAAGTTAAGCAGAATCTTTCAATCTGCCAAACTTTGCACCTGTTTTATATTCGACAAGTAATCGTCCTTACTTCACCAATACCTTCTTTCCATTCATGATATAAAGGCCAGACTTCAGCGTCGTGCTAACCTTACGTCCTTGCAGGTCATAGATGGTCATGCTCTGCTGACTGAATGAAGGAATCTCTGTGATAGAAGAAGTTGGCTTTCCGTCACTCTTCTCATAGAGCCAAGGCATATAACGGAAGTCGCGTGCCTGGTCATAGAGGGCAAACTCAGGAGTCGTACTTTTGTAAACCAAGCCCTGGAAATAGCAGTTGCTCACTGTGTTCAGGATCTTAAAGGTACCGTCGCCTTGCAGTGTAACGCTGAAAGGCTGAGCCAATGATATGTTGGTGGTTGCGGCAACCGTGGCATAATAGCTGCTGCCATTAGCATTCTGATAGACATAACGTCCATTGGCATCCTTTACATAATATAGGTTATTACCTGCATCCTCGAAGGTGAAAGCGAAATGGCATTCAGCAAGAGCAATTGCGCCATTCTCCTCAGTAACAGACTCTGTATAGAGATAATCATAATCCTTACCTGCAGGCACTGGCTTAGCAGCCTTCAAACCACCATTCAAGTCGCATACCATCAGATACTCTTTGTCTGTGGTTACGCTAGTAGCCTTGGTGTAGTAGATAAGGTCTGGCTTATAGGCGTCCTTATCCAGGCTCAGTGTTACCATATAAGGATCGTGGTCTGAATATGCCTTGTCTTCATCGCTCAAAGAACAATAGTTGGCAATATGATAAACCTGAGCAGCTGTCACTTGAGCAGCCATCGAAGCATTCGCGAAGACGTGATCAATGAGTTCACCGCCACCATAGCAGTGCGAATAGACATTAGCGCCTGTGGGGTCATACTTCAGAATCTGCTCTTCATAACCGGCATTCACCAGCATGTTCAAACACTCTTCACCCATCTGACTATTCAGATCGCCCATCACCAAGATATCGGGGTCGAGCGCCAAGCTGAAAGCCTGAAGCAAAGCACTCATATTGGTTATACGCTTGCTCATATCATCTTCTGTGCTACCAGCTTTAAAATGATTCATTGTCAAAGTGAAACGCTCGCCAGACTGTATGCACTCGAAAGTCTGAATACGCATCTGGTTAGGATATATATTACTGTATCCTATTGCTGCCGATTTATTCTCGCCATAGGTCTTCACCTTATCAGTACGATAGATATAACCAGACTTGATCACACCACTGGCATTGTTGGGATCACTCGTGTCGTAATCCAAACCATCAGCTACAGCTGCATAGGTATAACCATTTGCCTCACCCATCTTCTGTGCCAGGTAAGGCAATACCTCAGGTTTGCACTCCACCTCGTTGAAAGCATAGATATCTGCCTTCAATGGTGCCAAGGCACTAATCAACATTGAAGTCTTCTTATTGAAACCCTCTGCTGTGTTATAAAAGCTATTAGGCGACGACCATGTTGCGTTCGTAGGATCAGTACGTCCACGATCCAACGTCATGAAATAGTTCTGAACGTTCTGTCCACATACCTTCAGTTCTTCCTGAGCTTGCATCTGGCCCGCCACAAAGAGAACGGCCAGCAGCATCATATTTCTGATATTCATAAGCATATACCATTAAGATTATTACTGTTTGATTCGGATGATATTGAGAGAGTAGGCAGGAATCTCTACCAGCACTTTCTTTGCGCTTTCAGGCGAGAGAATCTGCTCTACAGGATGAATATTAGTGGGTTGCTGCAGCGTGTTTTCATCCATTCCATCGTTGGCTGCCAGACGAATCACGCGTGCACACTTGGCATTGAAATGACTCAGGTTGAGCGATGCTGTGGTAGCTTCCTCGCTACTGTTCACCACCTTCACAATCAGTTCGTTGGTCTTCTCGTCGATGGTTGCAGAAGAGAAGATGCCTTTCGAGGTGTCGTGCTTCAGCATCGTGTCGAAGATAAGCTCATCATCGAGCCAAGCCTTCACGTTGTCGCCCTCCACCTTGAGGGTGATATCATACCAACGACCTTCCTCCACGCTGCCACGCTTGGTGGCAACCTGCATCTTTCCACCGCCAGAGATTTGCTCTATGCCGTGCTGGGTGTTACCCCAACCACCAAAGTTCAGCCAGCAGTAGTTCTGCGGATTCACGTAGTTGAAGACAATCATGAAGCCTTCACGGCCACTATCCTTGCGAGCACGGAACTTCAATGTGTAATGGTCGCCGTCTACCACCTTCTTACTAATGGCTACACACTGCTCACGCATGCTGAACTGACTAGACTCATCGCCAGCCTGTTTCCAGTTTCCACTGATGCATTCCAGTTCGTCATCATTCTTGAAAGTAGCCTTTGTGAGCCATGTAGCGAAACCAGCACGGCTCTTCTTTGGCGTAACAGATGCCTTCAGTCGCTGTGCCTCGTAAGGGTTCTCCTGTGCTACCTTCACCACCTGTGTACCAATATTCTGAGGCATGAGCATCTGAACATAGTAAGAAGGTGTGCCCATGACGCGGCTGGAGTTGAAGCGTATCATGTCAGGACGCCACTTAGCATCGTTCTCGTTGACGAAAATAGGAGCATAAGAGTTCAGTGGCACTATATCACTATTGTTCTCAATACCCATCATATAAACGGCCTCGCCAAGTGCGGCATTCATATTACCCAGATCGCCGAAGCCACTGGTCACGGCATATTCGCCCACATAGATCTTCGGACCTTTGCGGTCATAGCTGTCATACTTACGGAAAGCATCAGCAAACCAAGCTGGATTACGATAGTAGTGCTCGTCGAGAAGATCCACTTCAAGGTCGCTTTCCCACTTTGGATTATCATCACCCCAAGCCACTACGTTGCCTATGAGCTTGATATTAGGATACTTTTCACGTAGCACCTTGCGGAACTTATCGTAGCGCTCATAGTAGCGATCGCTCTGTTGGCGCTGGTCTGGCTGGTTGTTCTCATTACCAATCTCCAGGTATTCAATATTGAACGGAGCCGGATGTCCGTTCTTAGCACGCAGCGCACCATACTTAGTTGTCACGTCGCCATTCGCATATTCCAAGGCAGAGAGGCACTCATCAATCCAAGGTTGGATATCCTCAACGGGCGTCAAGCCTCCGTGCCAAAGACCAACATTCACCACATAGAGAGGTTTTGCGCCTAGATCCTCTGCCAACTGCAGATACTCGTGGAAGCCAATACCATCGGTGGTGCGATAGCCCCAGTTCACGTTCCAGTGACCTTCGCGCTCCTCTATCGGACCAATCGTCTTCTCCCAGTGGAATGCGTTCTCAGGACTCTCCTGTCCTTCCACGAAACAACCACCAGGGAAGCGCATAAACTTAGGATGCATCTGCCAGAGCATGTTAGCCAAATCGGGACGCATACCATTCTCACGGTTCTTGAAAGTGGGTGGGAAAAGGCTCACCACATCGATATCAACTGTGCCTACACCATCGAATACCAGTGCGAACTGCGCCTTGGCATCGTTGGCATGAGCCTGAAGTGTGGCAGTATATTTCTTCCAATCCTTTCCTATCACAGCCTCAACAGCAGTCTCTGCATACACCTCACGACCCTGACGATCGGTCAGCACGGCTTTGATACCACCCTTATACTTTCCCTTTGCAAAGAAAGAGAGACGATAGGAGCGACCTTGCACCGCATTGATGCCCCAGTAGCCCTCATTCACCAGACAGGCAGGAGCCTCGGTAGTAGCCTTGATATTCAGTTCCAATGCATTGTGCTGTGCTGCATTGAGCAGCTTCACCTTCTTCGTAGGTTGAATCAGTTTAACCGTCATCTCAGAAGGAGCTACTGCATCCGTGCACCAAGCCTGCATATCGGCTGGTGCACCGTATTTCGGACCATCCTCAAAAGAACGGTTACGGATCAGTTCTGCGTAGAGTCCTCCGTCGGCAGCATGGTTGATATCCTCGAAGAAGATACCATAGTGCGTAGGACTAATCTTAGGCCCACGCTGCTGGGCATCGATATTAATATTGACTTGTGCGCTTGCTGTCGCTGCAGCAAACAGTAGGTTTACTGTTAGTAAAGTAGCTGTTTTCATATCTTAAAGTTATTGTTTTCTTGTCGTAAAGTTATACTTTTCTTGTTCTAAAGTTATAGTTTGATGATTCTAAAGCTATAAGGTGGCAGGATGGTAGGGTCGGCCACCTCCACATGTTCGGTCTTAGCCTGCTGGTCTTCTACGTTCTTGCCTGTGAACTGATAGCACTTGGCGTTCTGTGGAACCTTGACGCCCTTTACGGTGAGCTTCAGGGTGGCAGGCAAGGCGTTGACCAACTTCAGGTAGCGGTTGCCAGTCTTTGAGTCGCGCACCACGCTGGCTCCCACACGATAGTCGAGGTCTTGATTGTCCAACTTCAGCGTACTGCTGATGTAGCGATCGCCACTGCACACCGAGAACAGGCGTTGCACCTCGTAGGCGGGTGTAGTGCGCACCATTGTGTTGTCGAAGTAAATCATGTTGGGGTTCCAGTTCGAATGGCCATCCTTGCAGAGCATAGGTGCATAAGACGTCATTTCGACCACATCTCCATTGCGTTCGATATCCGTGAGATAGAGCGCCTCGGCCAGTGCGGTCTCCAGATTGGGGCGCTTCACCTTGGTCGATGCAGCCCATTCGCCCAGATAAACCTTGGGTGCCTTGCGGTCGTAGTTGTCGTAATAGTCACGATGATACATAAACCAACCTGTTGATTCGTAGTAGTGCTCGTCGGTCATGTACTGGTAGTCAGGATGCTTTTTGGCGAAATCCCAACCCTCGATATAGTCGGCCGAGGGACTATGAAAAGGACCTACTGTTCCGCAAATCTTGATTTCGGGATGCAGCAGGCGCAAAGCCTTGCAGATCATCTCGTAGCGTTCCTCAAAGACCGTAGAGATGATGTCTTCGTTGCCAATGCCCAGATACTTCAGGTTGAAAGGCTTCGGATGTCCCGCCTCGGCACGCATCTTAGCCCATTTGTTGGTGGCAGGATTGCCATTGGCCCATTCTATCAGGTGACAGAGTTCGTCGATGTAGGCAGGCATGTCGGCCATAGGGATGCCTCCCTGTTGTCCTCCCAGCCCCTCGGCATTGTTGGCTGAGTTTTGACAGGGCACACCAGCGGCCAGCACCGGTAGCGGTTCCGCACCGATATCCTCGCAGAACTGGAAATACTCATAGAAGCCCAGACCGCGTGTCTGGTGGTAGTTCCAGATGTTCATGTCGGGGGTGCGACTCTCCAGCGGTCCCACGGTGTGGTTCCAGTGGTAGATATTGTCCAATCCCTGACCATGACTCATGCATCCGCCGGGGAAACGGACGAACTTAGGGTGCAGGGCGGCAATTGTCTCGGCCAGGTCTTTGCGAAGTCCGTTCTTGCGATTCATGAACGTCTCGCGAGGGAACAACGAGATTATGTCCACTGCCACCTCGTCTTTTCCAATGGGAATGACGGCCAGACGGGCCTTCTTGCAGGTGGTCTGAGCCACCAACGTTGTCTCGTAGCGCTGCCAGTCGATGGTCTTTGACTTCAGCTCAGAGTGGGCAATCACGCTGCCGTCTTCTGCCAGCAGGGCTATCTGGAACAACTTCTGACCGCGAATAAACATCGAGAAGTCGTACTTCTTGCCTTGTTTCACGGCAATACCATCCCATCCCTCGTTTACAATGGTGTCTGACTGCAGGATGGCATAGTGCGGATTCTGTGCCGTCAGTGGGTAGGTGGTGGCAATACGGATAGGCTTAGAAGCATGCCAAGCGGTAGTGGCATGCCATCCACGACGGTCCTTTCCAGTGTATTCAAAGTCGCGATTCTGTATCAATTCGGCGTAAAGACCGCCATCTGCTGCATAGCTGATGTCCTCGAAGAAGATGCCTATCAGCTTGTCGCTGATAACTTTCTCCTTGCGTACATCCACATCGAGAATGCCAAAAATGGTGGGGTCGTCCTTGTCCAACACCTTTTCAAAGGTTTTCGCATCGTCGTACATGCGCTCTGCAGACAAGTCGGCATTGATTGCTAAGTTCGTGAAATGCTCGCGGACAGCAAGCAGTTCGGCATCGTTCAGGTCGAAAACCTGGCCATCCACCTTCTTGCCATCTACCGAAGCGCTGATACGTTTCACCGTGAAAGCTTGTCCCTCGGACAGCAGTTGCTCTTCAGAGAAATGACGAAAGGCGGCATCAGCTTTCACACCATAGCGCTTGCCCTCGCTCACAAACTGTATCTCGAATTCCTTTCCATCTGTTCTTACCACAGGTTCCAAACAGTTCTTGGTCTTCATCAGGGCATAATCCTGTGGGCGCCACGTCACCAGATTGCGACCGTAAGCCACTGCCACGCAGGGCGACACCGTGTTTACCTGAAAGACCAGTCTCCAGGTGCCGTCGTTGGCTCGGCATACGGTGGGACTGTACATTTTCTTTTCGGCTCCCCACGTGCCATAATCGCTCGAACACAATTGTCCCAGGTGCTTCCATTCGTGGTTCTCCTGCAGTGCAGCATGGAGCCCGGCAGACGGGTGGGGAGAATATATGAGTACTCTGTTCTGGGCCATCGCGATGGCAGAACACATACAAAGCATTGCTAGCGTTAGTTTTTTTAAAGGTAGTTTCATTTCTAAAGTTCTTGGCATTTATGGCGCAAAGTTACTCATTTTATTTAAAATGTCAAAGTGTTTGAGATTTTATTTGTAACTTTGCATCCGCATAAACGCTTGACAACATGAAATACATTTTTGAGACACGCATGGAGGTTCGTGACTACGAATGCGACATTGAGGGAATCGTAAACAATGCTCAGTACGTGCACTACTGCGAACATACGCGCCACCTTTTCCTGAAGGAGTGCGGCCTCTCGTTTGCCGAGATGCACAACAAGGGTGTTGACGCCGTGGTGGCACGCATGCAGTTGCAATACAAGGTGCCTCTGCGACCTGATGATGAGTTTATCTCACGACTGAACCTGACCAAGGAAGGCATCAAATATGTGTTCCACCAGGATATCTACCGCGCCAGCGATGAACAGCTGTGCTTCCGTGGAAAGATAGAACTGGTGTGTCTTGTCAATGGTCGTCTGGGCAACAGTGAAGACTACGATGCAGCCTTCCAGAGATTCATAAGCCGATGAACGAGCAGGAGGTATATTATACGATTGCGCTGACTCGCTTGACGGGTTTCAACTTTCAGACAGCTCTGCAACTGTATCGCACGCTGGGAGGCGGACAGGCTGTCTATGACCATCGCAACGATATCAGGGATGTGATGCCCGATTGTACCGACCGTCTGGTAGAGAGTCTGAAGGAATGGTCGCTGCCTTTGGCACGTGCTGCACAGGAGATGGAGTTCATTACAAAACACCATATCCAACCATTGCTGCTGGGCGACGAGCTCTACCCACAACGACTCTGCGAATGTCCCGATGCACCTATCATCATGTATTATCTGGGTTCGGCACCACTCAACCAGCGACGGGTCATCAACCTGATTGGCACACGCCACTGCACCACCTATGGCAAGGACTTGATTCAGCAATTTGTTCGTGACCTGAAAAAACAATGTCCAGACGTCCTGATTGTCAGCGGACTGGCTTATGGCGTAGATATCAATGCCCACCGACAGGCATTGGCGTGTGGCTACGACACGGTGGGCGTGTTGGCACACGGACTTGACGACCTCTACCCAGCCCTTCATCGCGATACGGCAAAACAGATGATTGCCCACGGTGGCTTGCTCACGGAATATATGTCGCAGACGCGTTCCGATAAGATTAACTTCGTGAAGCGCAACCGTATCGTGGCAGGCATGAGCGATGCTACCATCTTGGTGGAGAGTGCCGCCAAGGGTGGTGGACTGATTACCACACGCATCGCCATGGACTATAACCGTTCGGTGTTTGCTTTCCCAGGACCCGTCGGGGCTCCTTATAGCGAGGGCTGCAACAACCTGATTCGCGACAATGGCGCTCAGCTCATCTCTAATGCCGACGACTTCGTGTCATTCATGGGATGGCAGTCCGACCAACAGCTGAAACAGGCACACGACCAGGGTATTGAGCGCGACCTTTTTCCTAGTCTCTCGCTCGAAGAACAGACGATTGTCGATGTGCTGAACGCCATCGGCGACCTGCAGCTTGACCATCTGTCGCTCAAGACGCATATACCTATAGGTCAACTCACCGGTCTTCTCTTCCAAATGGAGATGAAAGGTGTGGTGCGGGCCATGGCTGGCGGCTCTTATCACCTGCTGAAATAGCGCAGCGCCAAAAGCAACCTCATGAAAGAGGGGCATTAGGATTGCTGGAAAAACAAATCAGGACTACAGAGACGAGAAATTGGGAATATTGGAAAATCAAAAAGGGAATACAAGAAAAGAAGATGAAAATAGGAAATATTGAATTTGGTTCACAGCCGGTGTTCCTCGCACCGATGGAGGATGTCACCGACATTGGGTTTCGCCTGCTTTGCAAGCGCTTTGGTGCCTCTATGGTATATACCGAGTTTGTCAGTGCCGAGGCCCTGATACGTGATGTGAAGACCACCCAACAGAAGTTGGTGATCAGCGATGAAGAGCGTCCTGTGGGTATTCAGATTTACGGTCGCGACGTCGATGCGATGGTGGAAGCAGCTAAGATTGTTGAACAGGCAGGTCCTGACCTCATCGACCTGAACTTCGGTTGCCCGGTGAAGAAAGTGGCAGGCAAAGGGGCTGGTGCAGGCATGCTGCAAAACATCCCTTTGATGTTGGAAATCACACGCAAGGTGGTGGATGCCGTCAAACTGCCCGTCACGGTCAAGACGCGCCTGGGTTGGAACCACGAACAGCTGATTATCACCGATCTGGCCGAGCAGTTGCAGGACTGTGGCATCAAGGCTCTGACGATCCATGGTCGCACGCGTGCCCAGATGTACACTGGTGAGGCCGACTGGACCCTGATTGGTGAGGTGAAGCGCAATCCACGTATTACGATTCCTATCATCGGCAATGGCGACATCACCTCGCCTGAGGAGGCCAAGCGTGCCTTCGAACAATATGGTGTAGATGCCGTGATGGTGGGTCGCGCCACCTTCGGTCGCCCATGGATTTTCAAGGAGATTCGCGACTATCTGGACCACGGAATCACCGATGAAACCTTCGATTTTAATCAAAAACTGGATGTTCTTGAAGAGCAGCTGCGCATCAATGTAGAGCGTATCGACGAGTTGCGTGGCATCCTTCACACCCGTCGCCACCTGGCAGCCACGCCTATCTTCAAGGCAATACCGAACTTCCGACAGACACGCATTGCGATGCTGCGCACCAACAAGATGGATGAGCTGCTCGCCATCCTCGAAGATACCAGAAAACTGTTAGGATAATACCTACTTCAACAAGCGGCGCGAGAAGTAGTGAACGGGATACCAAACCGACAGGAATCCTACGATGATGACCGTCAGGAAGACGAGCACCACATCCGTAGGATGAACACTTACGGGATAGGCATCGACAATGAATGTGCCTTGCGTAGAGCCCAGACCGATGATGCCAAACTGTTGCTGCAAGAAACAAAGCAGCAAACCCACTAAAATACCGATGAAAGCGCCGAAAAATGATATCATACAACCTTCCAATAGGAAGATTTGAGACACCTGTCGGTCGTTGGCGCCCAAGTTGCGCAGTGTCTCTACATCATCCTTTTTGTCGATAATCAGCATCGACAGCGAACCGATGATGTTGAAACAAGCCACCAACAGAATGAATGTCAGGAAGACATAGGCCATCAGTTTCTCTATCTTCATGATGCGAAACGTGTCTTCCTGCTGCTCAAAGCGGTCTAACACCCGATAGGCGTCGCCCGCAATACGTTTTATTTCAGCCTTTGTCTTTTCAAAATCGCTACCGGGCTTCAAGCGAAGTTCGAGCGATGAAATCATGCCTTGTTGGTCGAAGATTCGACGGGCAAAGCCGATGCTGGTCAGGATGTAGCGACCGTCATATTTCCCTTGCAGTACCTCAAACACGCAGTTGGGCGAATAGAGCTCATCTTCCACGAATCCATCGGCAGGATCGCTCATGTCCAGCTGTCCTTCACGCCTCGGTGCATAGATCTTCAGAGGCTGGTCAAAGTAGATGCCCGTGCCCAACTGGTCGGCCAGCCGCACCCCCATCACACCATATTGAATGTCGGCAGCATGCAGTTCGAAGGCGCCGTCGCCCAACAGGATCTCGCGGATGTGCGTCAGTTGGTCGAAGTTATCGTCAACGCCTTTTATCTGCACCATCGCCTGTCGGCCGTTATACACAGCCAGCGCCTGGTCCTCTACGCACTCGGTGGCCACCTCAATCTGTGGAAGCTGACGAATCTCTGTCAGTACGGGGTCGTCGGCAGGTGCCGTCTTACCCTGCGTCGGCGTCACTTCTATCTGCGGGTCGAAGGCCGTAAAGAGCGTTGCCACCAAGTCGCTGAATCCATTAAACACGCTCAGTGTGACCACCAATGCCATTGTTGCCACCGCCACACCCAGCACAGAGATGCCACTGATGAGGTTGATGACATTGGTTGATTTCTTTGAAAAGATGTAGCGCTTAGCTATGTAGAAAGGGAAATTCATGCGATGGCAGCCTGTTCTTCAATCAAGAATGATTTTACATACTACGAAGATTCTTCACTCTTCACTTTCCTACTTCTTCAGCAGTTGATCGATACGCTCGATGTAGTCCAGGCTGTCGTCGATAAAGAAGCGCAGCTCAGGAATGATGCGCAGCTGATGACGCACGCGCTGTCCCAACGAATAGCGAATCTGTGAAGCACTCTTCTCTACGTTGTTCAGTATCTCCTCGCCCTTGTCCGAGGGGAAGATACTCAGGTAAGCCGTACAGATGCTGAGGTCTGGCGACACCTTGGTACGTGTCACGCTGACCATCACGCCGTGCATGGCACGTGTCTGCTCCTGGAATATCAAGCTCAGCTCCTTCTGCAGCAGTCTTGCTATTTTGTTCTGTCTTGTTTCTTGCATAGTATTTTCTCTTTAAAAGCTTTGTTATTTCTTTCTAATCAATGTCAGTCCGTCGCGCAGGGGCAGTATCACCTTTTCCACCCTGTCGTCCTGAGCTATCATGTCGTTGAAGGTCTCGATGCCGCGGGTCTGCTGGTCTTTTGCGTAGGTGGGATCCACCACATGCCCGTCCCACAACGTATTGTCGGCCAGTATGAAACCGCCTGGGCGCAATATCGAGAGCACCATCTCGTAGGTCTCCTTATACGTGCGTTTATCGCCATCGATGAAGGCCATGTCGAACACGACGCCCAGCTTCGGTGCTTCACTGATAGCATCGCCAATGATAAACTCTATCTTGTCGGCCAAGGGCGAGTTCTCTATCCACGGCCGTGTGAAGTCCTCCTGCTCGTCGTTAATCTCGAAGGTATAGAGCTTGCCGCCCTCTTCCAGTCCTTCGGCCATGCACAGGGCACTGTAGCCACTGAACGTGCCCACCTCCAGGATGTTCTTCGGTCGTATCATCTGCACCAGCATTTTCAGCAGTCGTCCCTGCAGGTGTCCGCTGGCCATGCGTCCGTGCAACATATAGATATTGGTGGCACGATAGAGCCTGTATAGGTAGTCCGGCTCCCTGTCTATGTGCTTCAGGATATACTCGTCTATTGTCATGCTTTCAAAGCCTCGACGGCCAGACGGTAGCTATTCATGCCGAAGCCACAGATCACGCCCTTGCAGGCGCACGATATCATGGACTTGTGGCGGAACTCCTCGCGCTGATGAACATTCGAGATGTGCACCTCGACAACGGGACTCTTCAGCGAGCGGATGCAGTCTTGCAGCGCAATGCTGGTGTGCGTATAGGCACCCGCATTCAGCACGATGCCGTCGTACGTGAAGCCCACCTCTTGCATCTTGTTGATCAGCTCGCCCTCGATATTGCTCTGATAGTAGTCTATTTGCACGTCGGGATATTGCGCACGCAACTCCTTCAGGTAGTCCTCGAACGACTGTTGACCGTAGATGCCCGGTTCACGTTTTCCCAACAGATTGAGGTTGGGGCCATTGATAATCTGAATCTTCATCTTCTTTTGTGGTTTGTCTCGACAAGGCCACTGACTTGCTAATGCTATAGCGCCAACAAAACGGCCATGCACGAGTGAGCACAGCAGCCTATGGCTGCAAAGGTAAATAAAATAATTGAAAAGAGGATGATTTTCATGAAAAAAGTGTAACTTTGCTGCGATGAAAGTCGATGAGATGACCAAAAAGATAGTGATTGACTATCAGCGCTATCTGAAACTGCAGCGCAGCGTGTCGCCCAACACGCTCGATGCTTATCGCCACGACCTGCAGAAGTTGCTCAGCTATCTGCAGGGCGAAGGCATCAGCGTGGTCGATGTTCAGCTGTCGCATCTGCAGACCTTTGCCGCTCAGTTGCACGACATTGGCATCGGGCCACGGTCGCAGTGTCGCATCTTGAGTGGCGTCAGGGCGTTCTATCGCTTCCTGGTGCTCGACGGCTATCTGGACAGCGATCCCACCGAGTTGCTCGAGACGCCAGTGTTGGGGCAGCACCTGCCAGAGTTCCTGACACCTGGCGAAGTGGACCTTTTGGAAGATTCCATCGACCTTTCTAAGCCTGAAGGTCATCGCAACCGTGCCATCATCGAGGTGCTGTTCTCTTGCGGTTTGCGCGTCTCTGAGCTGGTCAACCTGCGGTGGTCTGATCTCTATGAGGACGAGCGCTATCTGCGCATCATGGGTAAGGGGTCCAAGGAGCGACTGGTGCCTATCTCGGAGCGGGCACTACATGAAATCCAGGACTATCTGCCCTGGCGCCAGTCGCTGAACATCAAGCCTGGCGAAGAGGATTATGTGTTCCTAAACCGTCGTGGCGCTCACCTCACGCGCACCATGATTCTCATCATGCTGAAAGAACAGGCGGCTATAGCCGGCATCCACAAGACCATCTCACCCCACACCCTTCGTCATTCCTTTGCCACCGCTATGCTCGAAGGCGGTGCCGACCTGCGTGTCATCCAGGCACTTCTGGGCCACGAGTCCATCGGCACCACCGAGATCTATACACACATCTCTACACAGAGCCTGCGGCGAGAGATACTGGAACACCATCCGCGCAACATCAAGACACAATAACAGAGGGGAAAGACATAATAACGGTTTTTAAAGACATAATAACAAACGAACATACTTTTTTTATTAACATACTTTTTTACGAACATACTAAAAAGAAAAGGAGTGCATAACGAGATAAGTCGCTATGCACTCCTTTTTCTATAAACTCCCCTCCATACAGGGAGGGGTAGGGGGTGGGTCTCCTTATTTAACTTTAAACACCCCACCCACGAAACTAGCTTCTATGCGTGCGCCACGTACAGCTTTGCCAGTAGCTATCTCCGTGCGATAGATATAGACGCCACCATCGGTTGCGATAGGCGTATATACGTATCCGTTTTCTGCAAAGCAGGCAAAGCGTCGGCCACCATTGCCGTTGTGCACGGGGATATCCGTCACGTCTGTCGATGTCTTCTTCACCAAGTCTATCACGCAGCACTTCAGGTCTGCATCGCTCCAGGGGGCCGCATCCAGACGGGTGGTCACCTCGGCAAACACTTTGCCGTTGCCTAGGTAGAGCCAGTGGGCCACCTTCTGACCGGTCAGTGCCTGATAGTCGAACGTGTAGTCGGGGTCGAACTGAGTTTCGCCGGCCTTGATCTTCAAGAAACCAGAGTTCTTGGGCGACTGCGAGAAACCGTTAGCCATTGAGGTGTTCGACATAGCGTAGAGGTCGCCGTTCTCGTCTTTCTGCAATCCGTTGAAGGCATTCCACGAACCGATATTGCCAAAGCGCACATCTTTGATCAGCGTCTTGAACTGGCAGTCGGGGTAGGAATAGACCGCAACAAAGGCCGTATCGGCATAGTCAGAGCTGAACGTGTTGGGGTTCATGGGCTCGTAGCTCACGTAGAGGTTGCCACCAGCGTACTGCATGCCAGTGACGTAGGGCCAGTCGTGATTGTCCATAGGAGCCACAGGGGTGGTGCTCACCTTGTGGTCTAGTGCCAGCGTGTTGATATCCACGGTGTAGAAAGTGAGTTGTCCGCCCTTGTTGGTCGATGCCGGCAACTCAAGAGCAGCCATGTGGCGGTCGTCCACCTGACAGAAGCCGATAGGCGTCTCGTTGAACACGAAGTTGCCGCGCTCCTGAATATAGCCGTTGCCGTCGCGCTGGATGCCGGTGGCGCTGGTCACACCCATGCCGCCGATAGAAAAAATGGTCTGCTCGGCCTGCTGATAGTCGCGGTAGCCAGTCTGTTCTATACCGTTGGCCAGGGCGTTGATGGTGCGGTCGGTGCGCATCAGATCGTCGGTGGTCACTACATAATAAGTGGTGGTGTTGTTGGCTGTGATGCCGAGTGCCAGCACATAAGGCTGGTTGGGAACCTCGGTGCTGCCCATGTCCTCGTCGCACGAGGTGAGCACAACAGAAAGGGCTGCGAATATGATTGTGAAATACTTTTTCATTGTCTGCAACATTACATTTTAGTAAGATAAACACGGAATTTCAGGTTGACGGCACGTCCTGGCTTCTGCAGTCTGTAGTTGTCGTAGAGCTGCTCGTTGGTCAGGTTGGTGCACTCCAGGGCAACGCTGTATTTGCCGCCGCCCATCAGGTAGGTCAGCGAGGCATCATGCGACCACTGTGTGGGGATGTACTTCTTGCTGTTGGGGCGTCCCAGGCCCGGGAAGCTGAGGTAGTACTTATATACATAGTTACAGCCGTAGGCCACGGTGAGCGTGTTGCCCTCGGCCAGCAGGTTGTGGAAGTTCCAGCTCAGGTCTCCATTCAGGAAGAAATAGGGGATGTTGGGGATACGCTGACCGTAGGTAAGGTTCTCAGCGATGCCGTTGTTCACATACGAGTTGTTGGCTCCCTCCGTTTTCTGACGGTCTTTGATGTCCTGATAGGTCAGGTTGAAGCCAGCATGTGCCAGGCGCTTGAAGTCGTACTGCACGCTGGTCTCGATGCCATGGGTGATGGCCTTGCCCACGTTCTCGAACGACGTGGTGGGGTTGTTGGTCAGGCTCACTCCTTTATATATAAAGTCTTTTGTGTGTCGGTAAATATAGTTGGCTTCAACAGCCACGTGGTGTGCGCCCAGTGTGCGGTCGAACAGCAGACCAGCGTTCAGGTTTCGTGAACTCTCGGGGCGCAGGTCGGTATTGCTCTTCTGCAGGAAACCGTCGCCAAACAGCTCCACAGCCTCTGGCATGCGGTAAGCCTGTTCAAAGCTGACCTTAGCCTGCAGCCCTGGCAGGAAGAAGTAGGTGGCAGCGGCGCCATAGCCAAACTGATGTTTGTCGGCGCTCACCTGTTCGTAGCGCTCAGTGGCCAGAAACTGATCCAGCAACTTATGTGTTGACGAGTGCATCTGGTAGTATTTTCCAAACACGTTGGCTGTCCAACCGCCCAATCGCATCTGGTAGCCCAGACCGGTAATGTTTTTTGTCAGTCTCTGTGCCACATTGTTCATAGGATAGTCAGGATACTCCGGATCGTTCTGCTTACGACGCAGGCTTGTCAGCACGTGGTTCAGTGTCAGCGTCTGGTGGTCGTCAATCACGTAGTTCAGGTTGCCCGTGGCCTGCCACTCGTGGTTACGGATGGTGGCGTTTGTCAGGTAGCCCTCGCCCCTGCTGTTCGATGCCACATGCTCGCCCAACCAGTTATAGCGCACGGCAGCCGTATCGATGGTGTGGTCTTTCACCATGTTGTAAGTGGTGTGGAAAGTGAAGTCCAGCCCAGGCATAAAGAGGTCAGTCTTCTTATAGCGCAGACTAGGAATCAGCGAATAGCTGCGCTGCTTCACGTCGCCATACACGGCATCCATCGTGGCACCAGTCTGAATCTGCTTACGGTTCTCCGAGGCAATCATGCCCACCAACAGGTAGTTGGCCCAGGGCTTGTTCACCACACCAGTTTCCAGACGAATGCCCATCGCGTGGTAACGGTCGTTGAAGCGCTTCACGCGCTGCTCACCGATGGTAAGTCCGGTGGTCAGGTCGACGATGGGTGCATCCACCTTGTAGTCGTTCTCAGAATAGTTGAAAAAAGCGTTAGTACGCACGGTGAAACCGTTGTTTTTTGTGTAGGCGCCATTCACTGCTACACGGTGTGTGCCAAACGAGCCGATGCTGTAGGTAGCATCCAGATAGTTGGCGTTGGCACGCGTCACGATGTTTACCGCACCGCCCAGTGCGTCGCTGCCCAGTGCCACGGGCAGCACACCCTTATACACCTCGACGCGCTCTGCCATGTTGGCCGAGATGGTGGAAAGATTAAACGACGAGCCGAAGTTGTCCATCGGAATACCATCCATAAAGAACTTTACCTGATTGCCCGAGAAGCCGTTCATTGTGAAGCTGTAGTCAGAGCCCAGTCCACCGTCTTCTCTGATTCGGACCGACGATACCGTGTTCAGCAGCTTGTTCAGTGGTGCCGCCGCCATGTATTGCTTCTTTAGGTCCAATACCGACACGGCATACGCCTGTTCGTGCAGACGACGAGCCTGCGACTTTCCCACAATCTGTACTTCTTTCAGTTTCACGGTATCCTTGCCCACCTGTGCCTCTGCCTGAGTGCAACAAGCCATGCCGACAAGGATGCCCAGCATTGTTTGTTTACCTAAACACATTTCTTATTTATAATCATTAAATTTACAATCTTTTCACCATTGTCCCCAATTGACGGTGCAAAATTACTGCGATTTCTCCAGCTGCGCAATACCTAAAAATCGTGATATTAATCTGGTAGTACGACAGTCGCCTCATAATATGCCTCGTATTGACCGATGAAACCGCCTGTTTTTAATAGCTTTTGTGGCAGAATGGCTCTGCAATACTAAAGGTTTTAAAATCATTCTAGACTCTAGAATCAGCGAATCTAGACTCTAGAATGAGTGAATCTAAACTCTAGAATTATCAGATCTAGACTCTAGAATGACTGAATCTAGACTCTAGATGCGATACAATAGTGGCACTATAAGCTAAGAAAAGCGCCACTATTCGGATTGAATAGCGGCGCTATTGAGCGGTTATAGTGGCACTTTGGTGTTCTAAGTTTCTTCAACTTTGCAGATGGTTGCATCGTTGTTTTCTTTGTGTTTTTTTGTGATTTCTTTGGCGTAATAAAACTTATTATATATCTTTGCGACATATAATCATAAATATTAACCATTTTAACATCAAAAAAACAATGAAACATTTATTATTTGTATTAAGTTTACTATTTACTGTAAGCCTATTTTACAGTTGCAGTAGTAATGATGAAGATGAAACAGGAGAATTGGTTTCGGATCTTTCTGGAGTAACTAAATATAATGAGTCTTTGCAAAAATGGTATATATCTTGTTACACGGAAGGAACCATTGATGAGATGATTAACTATTATCCAGTTAAGATATCATCTCAGTACAAAGAAAATAATCTTGAAGTTGTATTCTCGGGTTTTGTGTTGTCTCCAACCTCTAATAGTGGTAAAGTTGGTGGTCTAAAAGAATATAACATAAAACTAACTAGTATTCAAAAGAAACTATAGATATAATGAATAGTTTCGCTCTCCAACGGGGAGCAACTGGAAAACTAACAGTGCCACTATTCGCTCGTGATAGTGGCACTTTTTTTGTGCCATGGTGAAGCATTGACCATGTAAAAGTGCCACTCTTGTGGCGATTCTAGCCCCTGGAATGAACTGTTCTAGCCCCTGGAATGAACTGTTCTAACCCCTGGAATGAACGGCTCCAGGGGCTAGAATGACCCGCTCCAGCCCCTGGATGCGATGCAAGAGCGGCACTTTTGCAACAGAAAAGCGCCACTACTCGCACGGAATAGTGGCGCTATAAGGTCTTTATTCAAGAACTACCAGCGGTCTTTGGTGGTGATGTCGTCAGCCCAGCGGTGGTCTTTGGGGAAAGCTTCACCATTCCAGGCCTTCACCTGTGTCCAGGGCTCGGCAGGAGCAGTCCAGAAGTCGTGGTCGGCAGGCAGACCGAGTGGCATCAGCGAGAGCGATGTCATGTAGAGCGAGCCGTTGTTGGTGTACCAGTCGGCCGTCTCGGGCTGATGACCGCAGAAGCCGATGGTGAGGAAGCCCCCCTTGTTGTAGTTGTCTTGTTGGTCGTACATGCGGTGCATCACCTTGGTCAGGGCAGCACGCACCTGTCCGTTGCTGAGCTCCTTGGGCAGCGTCTGATACCACGCCATCAGTGCCAGCGGCTGCATGGCTGCCATGCGGTAGGGCGTAGAGCGGCCAATCACGGGGAAGGTGCCCTCGGGCGAGATGAAACGTTCCAGGATGATGCTGAACTTTTGGGCACGTTTCAAGGCACGGTCGTAGTATTTCTGATACTCCAGACGCGTGTTGGCCTTGGCATCAATCATGTTCTGCAGCGTTTCCAGGTACATGGCATGGAACACGTAGCTGGAGTAATAGTCGAATGCAAACACGGGGCCATCGGCATACCAGCCGTCGCCTACATACCATTCCTCCACCTTGCGGATGGTGGTCATGACGCGGTAGTCGTCGTACTCACTGAGTCCGGCAGCCTTGGCAATGAAACTCTCGATGATGCTAGAGAACAAAAACCAGTTGGTGTAGGGCGGTTCTATCTTGCGCAACTTCTTGAACTCGTTGATATAGCGGTCTTTGGTCACCTTGTCCAGTGGCACCCACAGCGCATCGTAGGCACGGATGAACGACTCGGCAATATAGGCAGCATCCACCAGGTTCTGGCCCGACACGCCCCAACACAGATAGTCGGGCGACTTGGGGTCCACGCTGTTTTTATACGAAGCCAGCGCCCACTTGCGCAACTGCTGGCGCTGTCGACTCTCGCGAGTGCTGTCGTCGGGCAGTGCCAGCCACGGGGCGATGCCAGCCATCAGACGGCCAAAGGTCTCCATATACACCACCTTTCGGTTGCGGTTGTCGAACGATGGCGAGAACTCCGTCTGCATGTTCTTCTGCAATTGGCCTACGGCCATATTCTTCAGCACGGGCTCTGCCATTCTCTGGGCCTGAAGACACCAGTACTCGCGGTCGCTGATGGGAAGCCTCTTTTTCTCGCGTGCCGCCATAGGTATGACCAGCATGACGGCTGCTAACAGGATGAATATTTTTCTCATTTTATTTGATAGTTTTAGTCTTTATTGCGACAAAGGTACGAAAAAAAATCGAAAAAAGTTGCAATTGTTTTGTCATTTTAAATAAAAAGTGTATCTTTGCCCCAAACTAAAAACTACATCAACTATTACTCCATCTTAAAGATGGTATTTATGAGAACACCTACCGTACTACTTCTGCTATTTATGGCGTTTGCCATACATGCACAAGAAACATACGACCCTCTGCGCTTTGGGGCAAAGGGCGATGGGCAGACAGACGATGCTGTCGCACTACAGAAAACCATAGACCGATGCGCTGCCGATGGTGGCGGACGCGTGTTGCTGCGCCGCGGACATACGTTTATGACCGGTCCTGTGCAACTGAAGTCGAATGTGGAACTATACCTTGAGGCTACGGCCATGCTGATAGCCAATCCCGATGAATCTATCTATCACCTGAGTGCCTTTGGCGAGAACCGGGGCGAGGGCATGCTGTGGCTCTGGGCCGAACATGCTGAGAATATCAGCATCTGCGGCAAGGGCACCATTCATGGCAACGGCATCAGGTTTATGGGTGCCGAGCTGGCCGACAGCTATGAGTTGAAGCCGCTGGCTGACCCTTCGTTTGACCCGCGTCCGCATGTGCTGACGCTGACCGACGTCAGAAACCTGACCATTCGCGATGTCACCATCAAGGAGGGTGCCTACTGGACGGTGCACCTTATCGGTTGCGACGGTGCCGTGATCGACGGCATAAACCTGCTGAACAACCTGAAGATACGCAATGGCGACGGCATAGACCTGGACCACTCGCGCAATGTGCGCATCTCGAACTGTCATATCACCAGTGGCGACGACTGCATCTGTCTGAAAAACCGTAGGGAGTTTGCCGAGTACGGGCCATGCCACGACATCGTGGTCAGCAACTGCGTGATGGCCTCGCGCTCGTGCGCGATTAAAATAGGTAGCGAGAACATGGACTCCATCTACAACGTCTCATTTGCCAACTGCATCATCACTCGCTCTAACCGCGGACTGGGCATCCAGAACCGCGACGAGGGCACCGTGACCGACGTCACCTTCGCGAACATCCAGATGGACCTGCAGTTGTGGAGCGACGTGTGGTGGGGCAAGGCCGAACCCATCTATGTGACCAGCTATCCGCGCGCCAACGGCAACCATAAGGATCAGAACTGGCGCTTCCCCAAGGGCCAGACCGAAGGTCGCTGTGGCGAGGTGAGCCGCATCAGCTTCAGCAACATCACTGCCACCAGCCCCAATGTATGCTTCGTAGGTGGCGACGTGGCGGGCAAGGTGAAGGACATCTACTTCAACAACGTGCGCATCAAAAAAAGCCAAGGGGCGATGCCCAGCGGCCAACTGTCAATAGACAAGCGCCCCTGCAAGGGCGAAGGCTTCCTCGCTGTAGATGAGCAGCTGTGGGCCACCGACTGCCCCGTGATGACAGAAAACGCTTTTATCAACAAATAATTTTTTTATCACTAACCCTAAAAAACTAACTTTATGCAAAACGTACAAAAAACATTCAGCCGAGTGCTGATGCTTGCTTTGCTTATGATGGTCAGCACCATGGCCTGGGCACAGCAGCGCATCACCGGTACTGTACAGGACGGTAAGGGTGAACCTCTTATCGGCGTAAGCGTTGTGGAAACAGGTACTACCAATGGTACGGTGACCGACGCTGATGGTAAGTTTGCGATCTCTGTGAAACAGGGCGCGCGCTTGGACATAACCTATATCGGTTATACCAAGAAGACGGTGGCAGCACGCAACGGCATGACTGTTAAACTGGAAGAAGACAACAAGCTGCTCAACGAAGTGGTAGTAGTAGGTTATGGCACCATGCGCCGCAAAGACGTGACCTCGTCTATCACCACCGTGCAGGCTAAGGACCTGAACCAGGGTGTGTTTACCGATCCCGCACAGATGCTGCAGGGTAAGGTGGCTGGTCTGACCGTGACCTCAAACGGTGACCCCAACGGTGCACCTTCAATCACCCTGCGTGGTGCTTCTTCACTGCGTAGCGGTGCGATGTCTCCTTACTATGTAATCGATGGTATTCCCGGTGTGGACATCTCGATGGTGGCTCCCGATGATATTGAGAGTATCGACGTGCTCCGTGATGCTACAGCAACTGCCATCTACGGTTCTAAGGCTGCCAATGGTGTGATCATCATCACTACTAAGAGCGGTAGCAAAAGCGATCGCACCAATGTAAGTTATAACGGTTATGTGGCTTTCGACAATGTTCTCAACACGCTCGACATGGCTTCTGCTAATGATATCCGTAACTATGTAACGAAGAACAACATCAACTACATGTACGATGGCAATGGCAATACAGATTGGCAGGATGAAGTGCTCCGTACTGGTGTCAGCCACAACCATAACGTAGGTATCAATGGTGGTACTGGCAAGACCAAATACATGGCTTCTATCAACTATGCTGACCGTCAGGGTGTTATTGTGGGTTCTGAGAACCAGCGCGCTAACCTCCGTTCGCTCCTTTCTACAAAGGTTCTCAAGGATCGTCTTGACCTTTCTGTAGCTGTCAACGGTATGACAGGTAAGTTTGTTGGTGTTCCAATGGGTGACGAAGGTCGTTCAGTTCTTGATGCTATGAACTACTTCAACCCAACACTCCCTATAAGAGATGCTGATGGCAACTGGACAAAGGGTGATGGTTCAAGCAACTACAACCCACTCTCACTCATCAACGAGAACAAGTCACAGACAGAGTGGAAGCGTTTGCAGTTCATCGCTAAGGCTACAGCAAACATTTGTGAGGGCTTCACATGGAATGTAAACTACTCTTATAATACACACCAGCGTACATATAGCGCCTACGATTCACACAACTCCCAGATCATCGAAAAGACAGGTACTACAAGTCCTGATTTCAATGGTGTAGCACATCGTAGCACATACTTTGGTCACGAATCAACTTTCGAAACATACGGCAACTTCGATAAGACATTCAATGATGTTCACAAGCTTAGTCTTATGGCTGGTTACTCATGGGAAGAAAAGGTAAACAATGACGGTTTCGGCCTTCGCGTTAACAACTTCTTCGATGATACCATCGGTTGGAACAACCTTACTTATGCAGGTGAAATGAAGAATGGCATGAAGTGGGTTGAGTCTGGTACTATCGAGACTATTCGCAACATTTCATTCTATGGTCGTGTAGCTTATTCTTACAATGGTAAGTATATGGCTCAGGCAACTATACGTCGCGACGGTTCTTCAGTATTCGGTGATGGCCACCGTTGGGGTACATTCCCATCATTCTCTTTGGCATGGAACATCACAGAGGAAGAATTCATGAAGAATCAGAAAATCTTCTCTAACTTGAAGCTTCGTGCTGGTTATGGTGTCTCTGGTAACGCAATGGGCTTCGGTGCTTATACAGCTGTTCCTACATACGGTTCAACAGGCGATGTTAAGGATGGTTATGTAATGCTTAGCGCTACAAAGCTGGCCAACCCTGATCTTAAGTGGGAGTCAACAGGTATGCTGAACATCGGTCTTGACTACGCATTCCTCAAGGGTCGTATCAACGGAAGTATCGAGTTCTACAACAAGAAAACAAAGGATCTTATTTGGGATTATCCAGTATCTTCATACATCTACCCATTCAACTCTATTGCTGCTAACGTAGGTGAGATTACAAACACTGGTATTGAGTTCACTATCAACGCTGTTCCTGTTCAGACTAAGGACTTTACTTGGACTACAACTCTCAACCTCTCACACAACAAGAATGTTGTAGATAAGCTTTCTAACGATATGTATAAGACTTCTACATTCGCACAGGGCGATCCAATGGTTGCTGGTGTTTCTGCTAACGGTTGGACACAGCGT
>JAILHK010000045.1 GCA_024695815.1 Prevotella sp. | reverse complement strand
GTTCACGCGTCCGTACCACTTACCGAACATCTTCGAGTTCTTCACCTGGTTCACATACTTTTTGATTCTAAGTTTTGCCATAATTTTTCGTGTGTTTTTAATGGTTAGAAAGTTAATGATTCATTTGCCCTCAGAAAAGCGTTCATTTGCCCCTAGAAAACTCATGATTTGCTATTTCTTAATAACAATACAAAGGTACAAAAAATATATGAGATACGCAAATGTTTTGGTAATTATTTTCAGAGAAATTGAATCGTTGTTCACTTACTCACTTACAACTTACTCACTTTGGACATTTGCATTCTGAGATTTTCTGAAGCAAGAATTTTATATTATTATATAATATATATATTATATAATAATATAATTATATACTTTAAATTATACTATTTCAACATCTATCCAATCCAACCTTCCCAACTACATTTCAACCTTCGAAATTGGAAAATCCCAAATGTCCAAAGTGAGTAAGTGGGTAAGTGAGTAACCTGAGGGGTGTTCTTGTTTTGTGCCATCGTGCTTTATTATCCACCGTCCATGAGGATAGTGGACTTTTTAATGTATGCGAAATTATGATTAAATAATGATAAAATAGTTGACTGGATTATTGCTTTTCTCGGATTTATTTTGTATCTTTGCATGCCGTAATTATATAGAGAAAGAGAAAGTATGAGCGAAAATATAGAGAAGAGGGTAAATCCGTTTTTTGAGGACTATAAAACACCTCACGATGCGGTGCCTTTCGATCGTATCCGCCTGGAGGACTATGAAGAGGCCTTTATGGAAGGAATACGACGTGATAACGAGCAGATAGATAAGACCATCAACAACCCTGCCAAGCCGACCTTTGACAATACGATTATCAACAAGGATGAAGACAAGGAGGGGTATTATGACTTGTTGGATAGGGTATCGACCGTGTTCTTCAACCTGCTGAGCGCTGAGACCAACGACGAGATGGATGCGCTGGCACAGAAGATGCAGCCCATATTGACACAGCATGCCAACGATGTGCGACTGAACGAGCGCCTGTTTGAACGTATAAAATACGTGCATCGCCATCACCGAAAACTGACACCTGAGGAAAAAAGATTGTTGGACTCTACGTATGATGGCTTCGTGCGTAGTGGCGCACTGCTTGACAAGGCTGGTAAGGAACGCCTGCGCCAGTTGACCGAGGAGGCCTCGCTGTTGTCGCTCCAGTTCTCACAGAACCTGTTGAAGGAGAATAAAGCATTCAAACTGGTCATCACCGATCGCGCCCAGTTGGACGGACTGCCACAGTCGGCCATTGATGCCGCTGTGCTGGCGTGGAAGGAAGAAAATCCTGAGGCTACGGGCGAGGGATGGGTGTTCACGTTGGATGGCCCTTCCTACCAGCCATTTATGACCTATAGCACCCAGCGCGACCTGCGTGAGCAGATGTATATGGCCTACAACACCAAGTGTATTCACGACAATGAGCAGAACAACCTGGATATCTGTAAGCGACTGGTGAACCTGCGTCGTGAGATTGCGCAGCTGTTGGGCTATAAGACGTATGCCGACTATGTCTTGAAACATCGCATGGCAGGCAACGTGAAGAGTGTTTACCGCCTCTTGAACGACCTGGTGGATGCCTATAAGCCTACAGCCTTGGAGGAGCGTGATGAGCTGAAAAAGCTCTTCGACCACGAGACGTCAAAGGGCAAAGGACAGAAGCAGACGATGGAGCCCTGGGATGCCGCCTTCTATTCGCACAAGCTGAAGCTGAAGAAGTATAACCTCGATGCAGAGATGCTGCGTCCTTACTTCCAGTTGGACAAAGTGATAGATGGTGTCTTCGGACTGGCTAATCGTCTGTATGGCATCACTTTCAAAGAGAATAAGGATATACCTGTGTACCACCCCGACGTGAAAGCCTACGAGGTGTATGATAAAGATGGCTCATACCTGGCCGTGTTCTATGCCGACTTCCACCCCCGCAAGGGTAAGCAGGGCGGCGCTTGGATGACAGAATATCAGGGACAGTATATCGACCGCAAGGGCGTCAATGTGCGACCTCATGTGTCGGTGGTGATGAACCTCACCAAGCCCACGGCCGAGAAACCTGCATTGCTGACGCTCGGCGAGGTGGAGACCTTCCTGCACGAGTTCGGACACTCGTTGCACGGCATGTTTGCCAACACCCGCTTTGAGAGTCTCAGTGGCACCAACGTGTGGTGGGACTTCGTGGAACTGCCCTCACAGTTTATGGAGAACTATGCTGTAGAGAAAGACTTCCTCAGCACCTTTGCTTACCACTATCAGACGGGCGAGCCATTGCCCGACGAGTTGATTCGTCGCATCGTAAAGAGTCGCAACTTCATGGCTGCTACGGCTTGTCTGCGTCAGGTCAGCTTTGGTCTGCTGGATATGGCTTATTACACGAAGAAGGATGCCTTCGACGAGGATATCATCCCCTTCGAGAAGAAGGCGTGGAAGAAAGCAATCATTGGTCGACAGCGCACAGATACATGCATGACGGTGCAGTTCTCGCATATCATGGCAGGCGGCTATGCTGCAGGATACTATAGTTATAAGTGGGCCGAGGTATTGGATGCCGACGCCTTCGCCGTGTTCAAGCGCCACGGCATCTTTGATCAGAAAACGGCACAGAGCTTCCGCGATAACGTTCTCTCGAAGGGCGGAACGGAAGATCCGATGACGCTCTATAAACGCTTCCGTGGAGGCGAACCAACCATCAACGCACTATTAAAGAGAAATGGAATCAAACGACAAACAAAGTAAACTGGACTCGCGCTACCTGCGCATGGCCCGCATCTGGGCTGAGAATAGCTATTGCACACGCCGACAGGTGGGCGCATTGGTGGTGAAAAACAAGATGATCATCAGCGATGGCTACAATGGCACACCTACGGGATTCGAGAACGTGTGCGAGGACGAGAACAACGTCTCAAAACCCTATGTGCTTCACGCCGAGGCCAACGCCATCACCAAGTTGGCTCGCTCGTCGAACAATAGCGACGGTGCTACCATCTACATCACCGCATCGCCCTGTATCGAGTGTGCTAAGCTGATCATCCAGGCTGGCATTAAACGTGTGGTTTATGGTGAGAAATACCGTCTGACGGATGGTATCGAACTGCTCGAACGTGCAGGCATCGAGGTAGTATATCTTGGCGATTAGAATAAACAAGACAATGAACAGCAAAAATCGTTTTTCGCCCTTATGGCTGGCGCTAAGTGCCGTGGTGGGTATCTTCATCGGCACATTCTATGCCAACCACTTCTCGGGCAACCGACTGAACATTATCAACTCGGGCAGCAATAAACTGAGCAACCTGCTCTACATCATTGATGATCAGTATGTGGACACCATCGATATGGCTGACCTCGTTGAGAAGGCTATGCCCATTATCCTTAGTGAACTGGATCCTCACTCGGTCTATATCTCGGCTAAGGATGTGATGACGGCCAACGACGACTTGCGTGGCTCCTTTTCTGGCGTAGGCATCGAGTTCACCATTCGTAACGATACACTACGTGTACAGAATGTTGTGAAGGATGGTCCTTCTGAACAGGCAGGTGTGCTGGCAGGCGATAAAATCGTCACGGTCAATGACGAGACTTTCACAGGCAGTATTCTGACCAACGAAGAAGCCATGCACCGCTTGAAAGGTCCTAAGGGCACGAAAGTGAAACTGGGCATCATGCGCTATGGTGAGAACAAACTGCGTCAGATTACCGTGACTCGTGGCGAGATACCGATGAAGAGTGTTACCGCTGCTTATATGCTCAGCGACGAGACTGGCTACGTAAAGATCAAGAACTTTGGCGAGAATACTTATCCGGAAGTGCTCGTGGCACTGGCTGAACTATCGCAAGAGGGTTTCCAACAGTTGGTTATCGACTTGCGCGGTAACACGGGTGGTTATCTGCAGTCGGCGGTACAGATTGCCAACGAGTTCCTACCAAAGAATCGACTCATCGTCTATACGCAGGGACGTCGTTCGCCCCGTCAGGACTATCGCAGTGATGGTCGTGGCAGCTACCAGAACATGCCGCTGGTGGTGCTGATCGACGAAGGCTCTGCCTCGGCCAGCGAAATTCTGGCAGGTGCCATTCAGGACAACGACCGCGGTACCATCATTGGCCGACGCTCGTTTGGTAAAGGATTGGTGCAGCAGCCCATAGAGTTTAATGATGGCTCGATGATGCGACTGACCATTGCTCGCTACTACTCACCCTCGGGTCGATGCATCCAGAAACCCTATGCCGGTGGTATGGACAGAAACTATGAGGAAGACCTTATGATTCGCTATCAGCATGGTGAGTTCTTCTCGCAAGACAGTATCAAACATGATGGTCCGGAGTATCATACCAAGAACGGTCGTGTGGTTTATGGTGGAGGCGGTATCACACCAGATATCTTTGTTCCTGAGGACACCACCCACTACACGTCGTACTATAAGGAGGCTACCATGTCGGGACTCATCCTGCAGTTCGGCTATGACTATACCGATGAGAACCGCGCTAAGTTGCGCGAATACGACGACGTGCTGTCGCTGGCAAAATTCCTGCGCCGACAAAATATCGTGGATAAGTTTGCAACCTATGCCGACAAACACGGATTGAAGCGCCGCAACCTGATGATTCAACGCTCGTTCAAGCTGCTGGAACAGTTTGTAGAGAGCCGCATCATCTACAATATGCTTGACGAGGAGTCGTGGTTGAAGTATCTCAACCAGAACGATCCCGCCATTCGCGAGACACTCCGCGTGTTCAAGGAGGGAAGTGCCTTTCCAAAGGCTGAATAGGAAATGAATAGGTGATTAAAGTGGGGGCTAGGCATCCATTTTAATCACCTATTTTGTTTTCGCTAGAAAAGACTATAAGTTTCACTAATTACAAGTAATAGATAAGTAATGACTAAAACATTCATGTGGTGCGTGTTCTTCAGCATGGCACTATCCTTACCATCACAAGCGCGAAAGGCTTTGCGCACCGTGAACATTGAAATCACACCGCAGCGCGACTCGTCGTTCTGTGTTGGTAGTCATCCTGCAGTCGCCTTCAACTGGGACCATGCTCGTTCGCTGTTGACCATCGGAGAAAGCGCTGCACCAGTAGCTACAGTGCACTATGCCATCAGTTGGAAGGGACTGCCTGCAAAGGCATCTGTCAATTATGTGGGTCAGCAGCAGACGCTCAGGTTGTATGACTATATGCCTGCACGTGCCGAGTATTTCTCGTGGATAAACAATACGAACGAGGGAGCCGACGAACAGCAGACACTGGTCAACCTCGACTATTTTCAGTGGTTGAAGAATACCTATGGCATGCAGCTGGATATCTACGCCTTCGACGCCGGTGCTGTAGATGGCAGTCGCTGGTATGGCACGATGGACAGTGAGCGCTTCAAGACGCATTTCCCCCATAGTTTTGATGTGATCAATGAGAAAGCCAACCGTATGGGCACGCGTATGGGTCTCTGGGGTGGTCCTGATGGTTTTGGACAGACACCAGCAACAGCTGAAGCTCGCAAACAAATGCTTGCAGACTTGTGTCGTAAGTATGGCTGGGCACTGTTTAAGTTTGATGCCGTTTGCGGTCCTTTGCAACCATCGCATGCTGCCGACTTTGCCGATATGTTAAGTCGTTGTCGTAGTTATTCGCCTGACCTCATCCTCTTGAACCATCGACTTGGACTTGCTGAGGCCGACAGCTACGCCACCACTCAGTTGTGGGAAGGACGTGAGAGTTATACCGATGTGAACTCTACCAACTGGCAGACAGCACCGCATCATCGTGCCGGGGCCATGAGTCGTACGTTGGTACCCGAACTACGTCGAACGGTCGAGGATCATGGCGTCTGCCTGTCGTCGTGCCTCGATGGTTGGGACGATGAGTTGGTGCTCAGCGCCTTCGGCCGCAACTTGGTGCTGGCTCCTCAGATATATGGTAACCCCTGGCTCTTGCGCGATGACGAACAGGTCCGCATGGCGCGCTTGTTTAATATCCATCGCCATTATGCACCCTTGATGAATACAGGTCTTATCCTACCCAGTCGTTATGGTGACTTTGCCGTGTCTCGAGGTAATGAGCAGTTGCGTGTCATCGTATTGCGCAACCTCGAGTGGACACCTCGCACCGTACAACTGAAACTGGATGACGAGATGGGGCTTACCAAGCATGGCAGAGTGACACTGATGGAGTATCATCCCAACGAGCGCAAACTTGGCTCTTTTGCTTATGGCAGCACTGTCAAGGTCACAGTGCAGCCCTTCCGTGCACTGTTGTTGGTGGCCACCACAAAGACAGCACGTCTGTTGCCAGTGAAGGAGCATCACTCAGACGTCAGTGTGAAAGCCTGTGGCGAGATGTCTCCCATAGATGTACCTGCTGATGCAGATTGTCTTTACGAGTCGCTCATGTTTGCCTTGGACAACAATGCCCTGGAGGTTCGTTCACTGTTGCGTGCTGGACAGACGGCTGTACCGCAAGTGCAAGCAGCCCGCGATGCTTTCTTCCATCAGCCCACATTCGTTGAGCGTGGTATATGGGACGACTATCTCTTCGACGAGAACCCTTCAACTGGATTCTTCCCCAGCAGTTGCCAGGGCGATCAGCGTGTCGCAGGCGGTTGCCTGCGTGTGGATTTAGGCAGTGACATCTATGTAGATAGTATAAGACTTTATACCCCAAGCTATTTCGGTCTGCGCCCAATGCAGCCCTTTGAAGGACAGATGGCTGTGATGTCGTCAGACCTGAACCTGTGGCAGGAACAGATGTTTCTGGCCGATACGTTGACCACACTCCCTGTACAGCGTAAGATGCGCTATCTGAAGGTTTATAACGCCCCACAGCAGTTAAGCGAAGTGGAAGTATACGCTGGTGGAAAGAAACTGACCGCTACCGGTTTTAAGGCCAATAACCTCTTCGCCCCATCGTTCCATGCCGTTCGTGCCTGGACCATGCAAGTGAAGGTGCCAAAGGTAGAGGGCGAAGCCAAGCTATGTGTAGCCCTCGAAGGTCAGCATGGTGTAGAAGGTGCCTATGCCATGGCACGTGTTGGCGAACGTATTGTGGCGGCAGACGATCGTGCTCCCAGTTATCCATCTAACACGTTCGAGAGCAATGTAGAGCGTAGAGATCGTAACTATACCTATTATATTACGTTGACTCCCGAGATGGAGAATCAGCTGGTAGATGTCTTCGTATTGGGTAATGACGCATGTAGTGCCGATCTGAAGCCTACTGTCTATCTGTATCAAAAAAAATAGGAAGTTGGCCGAATGTCAACTTCCCATAAGCTTATAATAGCTATTAATAAGCAATCAACGAAACTGTATGTCGGCAATCACCTGGTTGCCGACATATTCGTTTAAACGTCGCACGTATTCCTGGCGGCGCATGGAAAGGTCGGCGCGTAGCGCAGGGATGCTCAGTCGCACCAGCAGCGTCTGGTTGTAGATTCGTACATCGGTGGTGTAGCGGGCTATCAGCTCGCCAGCCACAATGGGCCATGCCTCTATCAGTCGCTTTTGCAACAGAGGCGTCTCCAATCCCTGGTTGCGAATGTTGCGCAGAACCAAGTTTTTGAGTTCTTGTACGTCGCGTTTAAACATAACTGAATTCTTTATTTGGTTGTGATACTACCGTTTTCTACATTGAAAAGCTGATAGTCAAAGTTTCCCTGAGCCAGTATCTGGTCTAAGTGGTCGCGGTTGGTGTCGGTGATGAAAATCTGTCCAAACTGTTCGCCAGACACCAGTTTGATAATTTGTTCCACGCGTTGTGCATCCAGCTTGTCGAAGATGTCGTCCAGCAGCAAGATTGGTGTTGTGTGTGCATTGGTCTGTTTCAGGAAATTGAACTGAGCCAGCTTCAGCGCTATGACAAACGTTTTGAGCTGTCCCTGCGAACCTTCTCTACGCATAGGATGCCCGTCCAATAATATCTCGAGGTCGTCACGATGAATGCCATGGAGCGAATAGCCCACAGCGCGATCCTTCATGCGGTCGCGCTGAATCACCTCGAGCAGCGGTCCCCGTTGACAGTGAGACGTATAACTGAGTGACACCTGTTCGCGCCCGTCCGAAATCATGTCGTAGAACTGTTGAAACATGGGCACCAACTGTTCTACAAAAGCCTGTCGTTTGTGGAAAATATTCTCACCCTCGTGCGCCATCTGTTCCTCCCACAACGAGAGTAGGGCAGGGTCAGGCTCTTGGTCTTCCATCTTCAGCATCGTATTGCGCTGCATCAGCGCCTTGTTATAGCGGTTCAGCGATTCAATATACGTTCTGTCCAGCTGGGCAATCACTTGGTCCATCAGTCTGCGGCGCTCCTCGCTACCTCCTTCAATCAGCAGCGCATCGGCAGGCGATACCAGCACGATAGGTATCAGTCCGATATGTTCCGAGAGTCGCTGGTAGGCTTTTTTGTCGCGTTTGAACACCTTCTTGGTGCCTCGCTTCATGCCGCAGGAAATGTTGAAGTCGGTATAACGCCCTTCCAACAGGAAAAAGTCCTTGTCGTGCTGAATGGCCAGCGAGTCCTGTACCGTCTGTGCCGAGTGGCAGAACGATAGAAAATAGATGGCGTCAAGCACATTAGTCTTTCCAGCACCGTTGTGACCAATGAAACAATTGAATTTGGGAGAAAGTTTCAAATCGGCTCCCTCTATGTTCTTATAATTAATAATGGATAAACGCTCCAGAATCATGCTTTTCCGTCTTTTTCAGTGCAAAGTTACTGCTTTTCAGACTTAAAAAAGAAAAAAACAGGAAATAAATTTCACTATGTGCAATAATTTCATTATCTTTGCGCCCGCAAAAGTTGTGCGAACATAAAATAAAATTAATATAAAAATGGCAGAAAACAACAACAACGGTGCTCCTGAGATTAAGGAGACACTGAATCAGAGTGAGGCATTCATCCTCAAGTACAAGAAGGCAATTATTTGCGGTGTTAGCGTAGCTGTTGTAGCTGTATTGGCTTGTCTGTTCTGGAATACCTATAGCGATAAGCAGCAGGTAAAGGCCAGCACCGAGATGGCTAAGGCTCAGGAGTATTACGGAATGGCTGTTCAGGGTGATATGCCCGATTTGTTCAAGATGGCTCTCGAGGGCGACAGCCTGGGTCACGCTGGTTTCAAGACCATCGCTGACGAGTACAGTTCTACAAAGGCTGGTAACTTGGCCAACCTCTATGCCGGTATTTGCTGCGCGCGTCTGGGTCAGCTTGATGAGGCTGCCGAATACTTCGATGAGTTCGATACCGAAGACGACCAGATGATTTCTCCTTCAGCAAAGGCTGCCGAGGGTAACATCGAGGCTAGTCAGAACAAGCTGGACGATGCCGTAAAGACATTGGTAAAGGCTGCTGATATGGCTGATAACAGCACACTGTCTCCTGGCTTCCTGATTCAGGCTGGTGAGATTTTGGAGAGCCAGGGCAATAAGGCCGAGGCTTTGAAACTCTATCAGCGCATTAAGGATTACTACTATCAGTGGGTGAAGTACAACACTATCGATGCTTACATCGAGCGTGTTAAAGAGTAAATATACATTATAGAATTATAAGACGATGGCTACAGCTCTGCATAATTTGAGCGATTACGACTTCAATGCTGTTCCCGATGCTTCGAACATGATTTTCGGCATTGTGGTGGCAGAGTGGAATCCCGAGATTACGGGTGCCCTTCTCGATGGTTGTGTAAAAACACTCGAGAAGCATGGTGCACTGCCCGAGAATATCCACGTGAAGACTGTTCCTGGTTCTTTTGAACTGATTTATGGCGCACACCAGATGACGCTCAATGATGGTTACGATGCTGTAATTATTTTGGGTAGTGTGATTCGTGGTGAGACACCCCACTTCGACTATATCTGTCAGGGTGTGACAGCAGGTATCGCTCGCCTGAATGCCACAAGTAATATTCCCGTTGTCTATGGTCTTCTGACCACCAATGATTTGCAGCAGGCGCTGGATCGCGCAGGCGGCAAGTTGGGCAACAAGGGTGATGAGTGTGCTGTGGTAGCAATTAAGATGGCAAAGTTCTAATTCTTTAATGGCTTCTATAATGGCAGTATCGCTTTTGCGGTGCTGCCATTTTTTTTGTCTCTTTCATTGCGTTTTCATAAATAATGATTATCTTTGCATCACTTTAAGTATTAAACCAATTCAGATTATGAAAGCTAAAACGATTCTTGCGGCTCTACTTATTGCTGCCTCATCGTGGTCAATGGCTGCCGAGACAGTTGATACTATTGTTGTGGACAATGTTGAGAAAGTAACTGTCGTGACTCGCGACAAAGCACCAACAATCATTCTCAACGACAGTGTTGCGAAAGACGGAAAGTCGTGGTGCGGTATCCAGGTGAAGCGTTCGAAAAACAAAAGGTCGGATGCGGGCGATGTGAAAAGCGTCCCTTATATCCAGATAGGTCTTAACACGATGCTCGATGCCGATATGGGATCATTTAACCTGTGGCCTTCTTTTGATGTGGCTCTGGGTGTAAGAACCAATTGGTATCCCTATGGTGCTAAGAATGCCTGGAGTATCGGTGTGGGCATCGACTGGCGCAACTATCGCATGTCGGCCAACGACGGTTTCTGGATGAAAGATGCAGACGGTGTTATGGGCCTGTCTGCCTTCCCTATCAATGCAGCCGACAAGAAAGTAGCTTTGCACGTTACCAGTGTTCAGGTGCCCGTGCTTTATACCCACTATTTTGATAGTGAACAAAAGTGCTATGTCACCTTGGGCGGTATTGTGAACTTCAACTTCTGGGCGCACGCCAATCGCCAATTTGAACTGGGCGAGGAAACGTATGATATCAATACGAAATCCATTGGTCAGCGTCCTGTCACCATCGATGCATTCATGCAGGTTCACGCCCCTTATCTGCCGGCCATCTATTGTAAGTATTCACCCATGGATTTCTTTAAGAAAAACCATGCACCCAAGATGCATCAGTTTACTATCGGTATTGCTTTCTAAACATGAAATTTGTAAGTTGGAACGTTAACGGACTGAGGGCTTGCGCAGGCAAGGGCTTCAGTGATATCTTTCGTGAGTTGGATGCCGACTTCTTCTGTCTTCAGGAGACAAAGATGCAGGCAGGACAGTTGGACCTAGAGTTTGATGGCTATCAGTCCTTTTGGAACTATGCCGATAAGAAAGGTTATTCCGGCACGGCTATCTATACAAAGCACCAGCCTCAGAGTGTGACCATGGGCATCGGCGTCGACGAGCACGACCATGAAGGGCGCGTCATCACCCTCGAGATGCCCGAGTTCTATCTGGTGTGCTGCTATACCCCCAATTCTCAAGACGGATTGAAGCGCCTAGACTACCGCATGTCGTGGGAAGACCAGTTTCGTCAGTACCTGAAACGACTCGACGAACAAAAGCCCGTTATCCTTTGTGGCGACCTCAATGTGGCTCATCAGGAGATAGACCTGAAGAACCCCAAGACCAACCACATGAATCCAGGCTTCACCGACGAGGAGCGTGGCAAGTTTAGTGACCTTCTGGATTCTGGCTTTATTGACACCTTCCGTTGGAAGTATCCCGACGAGGTTGTGTACTCATGGTGGTCCTATCGCTTTCAAGCCCGTCAGAAGAATGTAGGGTGGCGCATCGACTATTTTGTTGCTTCCGAACGCCTGTCGGCCCAGATTGAAGATGCAAAGATCCACACCGACATCATGGGTAGCGACCACTGTCCGGTGGAACTGATACTAAAATAACAACCATAATGAACAAACTGCTATTGTCTGCATGTCTGTGGCTAATGGCCATGGGCAGCTATGCTTCTGATTTTGGAAAACCCGTGACGTGGGACCGTCATAGTCTCATAGTCGATGGTCGTCGTGTCTGTCCCGTAATGGGCGAGATACACTATTCGCGTGTGCCTGCCGAAGAGTGGCAGCGCGAGGTGCATCTGATGAAAGAGGGTGGCGTCAGCATGATTGCCACCTATGTGTTCTGGAACCACGTAGAAGAGCAAGAAGGCATCTTCCGTTGGGATGGTCAGCGCAACCTGCGTCGTTTCCTTGAGGTGTGTAAGGCGGAAGAGATGCCCGTGGTCCTGCGCCTAGGCCCGTTCTGCCACGGCGAGGTTCGCAATGGAGGCATCCCCGACTGGATTTTCACAAAGGGCTGCAAGGTGCGCCAGCAGAATCCCACCTTTTTATATTATGTAGAACGTCTCTATCGCCAGATATTCACACAGGTACAAGGTCTGCAATGGAAAGACGGTGGTCCGGTGGTAGCCGCTCAGTTTGACAACGAATATCGTGGACGCGGTGAGTATCTGATGGCGCTGAAGCAGATGGCCCTTCAGATTGGCTACGACCTGCCTTTCTATACACGTACCGGTTGGCCCGAACTGGCCACGCCAGTACCCTTTGGCGAGATGATTCCCCTCTATGGCGACTATGCCGACGGTTTCTGGGAGCGCTCACTTCAAGAGACGGTGGGTAGTTATTACAAGGCATTCAACTTTAAACAAGGTGTCAAGCCTGCCACAGCCATGGGCGAGTCGCCATCAGCAAGTACAGAAGGCACAGCCACATTCTCTGCTGCTGCCGACAGCGGTGTCTATCCCTATTTCACATGCGAACTGGGTGGCGGTATGGCTACCGCCTATCATCGTCGTCCTTATGTCTATACCGAGGATGCCTACGCCATGGCATTGGTGAAGTTGGGTTCAGGTTCTAACCTTCTCGGCTACTACATGTATCATGGAGGTACCAATCCTGAAGGCATCACAACGCTGAACGAGAACCAGCGCACGCCAGCCACCAACTATAACGATATGCCGGTGAAGAACTACGACTTCCAGGCCCCGATAGGCGAGTTCGGACAGACCAATCCTCACTTCTACGCATTGCGTCCCCTTCATTTGTTCATGCACGACTATGGTCAGCTGCTAGCAACGATGGAACCCTCGTTTCCCGTGAGTCAAGACCTGAAGAAAGGCGACGACAGACAGATGCGCTGGTCGGTGAGAAGTCAGCAAGGTAGTGGCTTCATCTTCGTCAACAACTACGAACGTCTGCAGCACCTGTCAGCCAAGCGTGGCATTCGCCTCGAAGCTTGCGGTGTTCGCTTGCCAAAGCTCACCATTCCTGCAGGTGCTATGGCCATCTTCCCTGTCAATATCGATGGCATCCGTTATGCCACAGCCCAACTGGTGGCCAAGCGCGACGGTAAGATTTACCTGATGCAGATACCCGGCATCCCCACAACCATTTGTATGCAGAACGGCAAGGTGTTGAAAAACGTGAAGGCGAAAGGAACGGAGGCACCCATCCATCAGAATCTCTATCTGCTGAGCCAGCAAGAGGCCGAGCATCTGTTCCTCGACGAACGTGTTCATACGTACATATACTACCTAGCCACCTGCGAGAAAGTACGTGAGGCAGGTCCTCTGCGACAAATCACCATTGGGGCCCAGAAAGTGGCTGAGGCCCCCACCGAAGCCGACTGGCAGCAGGCTGCTGTCTATCGTATCGATCTGCCTTTCCTTCAGGAAGCGCACCCCATAGGCCAACAGTTGCTGACAATCAATTATCAAGGCGATTGTGCTCGTCTCTATGCCGATGGCAAGTTGATAGCAGACCACTTCCAGTATGGTCGTCCGTTCCTCTACGGACTATGGCGCCTACCCAAGGGTTGTAGCACCCTGGAACTCCGCATACTGCCACTTCAGAGTGGTGCCCCCATCTATCTTCCACGCGAAGCCGACCCCACTCCAGGCGAAAGTGTGAAGTCAGTAAAAGTCAGTCCTTTGTAGGGCTGACTTTTTTGTTTGCGGTCTGTCAAAACCGAAATAATCTTTCAGAAACAGCGCTTATCTCGCAAATTATTTGTAATTTTGCCGCTTGAAATAGTAACCGTTAAAATATTCAGGAATGGCACAAGAATTAAACAAAGACTATCGGCATGTGTTGCCCATTCAAATCCGATTCAATGATGTAGATAAATTCGGTCATGTCAACAACACCATCTATTTCCAGTTCTACGATACTGCAAAGACCGAGTATTTTGCCAGTGTTTGTAAGAATGTGGATTGGGAGCGTGTGGCTATCGTGGTTGTCAAGATCGAGTCAGAGTTCTTCTCACAGATCAAGGGTGCCGACCATATTGCCGCCCGTACACGTGCTGTGAAGGTGGGCAACAAGAGTCTGCATCTGGAACAGGATATTATTGATGTTGATACAAACGAGATAAAATGTCGCTGTTTCTCCATCATGGTGCTCTATGATTTGGTGAACCATCAGTCCATGGCTTTCCCCGACAACTGGCGACGCGACATCTGTCAGTACGAAGGCATTGAATAGTCGTCTGTCTAAAGATATGTATGGTCCGAAAGGAAATCACGCCTTTTCGGACCATTTTTTTTGTTTTTCGCCGATTTATTCGTAACTTTGGCGCGTAAAACTAAAACTAATCAGTAAATATGAAACGAATCAGTTTCCTGTTGATGGCAGCCATTGCTACTTTAACCATTCATGCCCAACAGGTCATCTCGCTTGCAGGCGCATGGGACTTCGCGATGGGCGACACCCCTCAGTACAACGATTATGTGATGTTGCCAGGCTCCATGCTGACCAACGAAAAAGGTCATCGTGTGTCGGTGCATACCCAGTGGACGAGTTCACTCTACGACTCTTCCTATTACTTTAATCCTTATATGGAGAAGTATCGTCACGAGGGCGATATGAAGTTCCCCTTTTTCCTGACGCCCAGTCGCCACTATGTGGGCAATGCCTGGTATCGCAAGCAGGTCTATGTGCCTCGTTCGTGGAGCAACCAGCGCATCACGCTGTTTCTGGAGCGTCCCCATATCGAGACCACGGTCTATGTCAATGGTAAGGAGGTGGGCCACCAGATGTCGCTGTCGGTGCCCCATCGCTATGATGTCACCAAGTATATCACCTTTGGTGGCAAGAACGAAATTGCCGTCAAGGTGTATAATGGTATCGAGAATGTATGTGTGGGCCAGGACTCCCATTCCGTGACCGACCAGACCCAAGGCAACTGGAACGGCATAGCCGGTAGGATAGAGCTACAGGCTCAGTGGAAGAAGCTGAACATCAAACACGTACGCATCGTCCCCAATGTGGCCGAACGCTCGGCTCAGATTGAGGTCGAGCTGGAGAACCACACCGATGGTGTCCGCGTGCTGCCCAAGTGGGAGTATGATGTCCATGTAGAGGTGAGCAGCATGACTGGCCGTCATTACCAAACCACGATGAGCAAAGAGGCACTGGGCAACAAGAAAGTGTTCAAGGTCAAACTGGGTAGCAATGCCCAGTTGTGGGACGAGTTCCATCCCCACCTCTATCAGCTCACCATCGAGGCCGGCGAGGATATCTACCAGACCACCTTCGGTCTGCGTGAGATTACCACCCGCCAGCGCCAGCTCTTCATCAACGGTCGTCCGCTGTTCCTTCGTGGCACTGTCGAGAACTGCTGTTTCCCCGAGACCGGCTATCCTCCTACCGACGAGTCCGAGTGGTTGCGCATCTTCAAGAAGTGTAAAGAGTATGGCCTCAACCATGTCCGTTTCCATTCCTATTGTCCCCCCGAGGCCGCTTTCGCCGCAGCCGATAAGCTGGGCATCTATCTTCAGCCCGAAGGTCCTACGTGGCCCAACCACGGTGTGAAGCTGCGTCGTGGCATGGCCATCGACAAGTATCTGATGGACGAGTCCAAGCGCATCATCGACGAGTATGGTCATCATCCCTCGTTTGTGATGATGGCAGCAGGCAACGAGCCAGCCGGCGACTGGGTGAGCTATTGCAACGATTGGGTGAAGGAGATGCGCAAGTACGATGCCACCAAACTCTATGCAGGCGCCTCTGTTGGTGGTGGATGGGCATGGGATTCCGAGTCCGACTACCATGTGAAGGGTGGGGCACGTGGCCTCAATTGGGACAAGAAGGCACCGCAGTCTGCCGATGACTATTTCGATGGCATCCTCTTTCCCCGCAACTACAAGGGCGATACACCCAACGAAAGTCCTATCGTGACCCACGAGAAAGGACAATGGTGTGCCTTCCCCGACTTTGGCGAGACAACCCAATACACAGGTGTCTATCGCCCCGGCAACTTCCAGATCTTCCGCGATCTGTTGCACGACAACGGCATGGAACAGATGGATCGCAAGTTCCTGATGGCCAGTGGCCAGTTGCAGACCCTTTGTTATAAGTACGAGATAGAGCGCAACCTCCGCACGAAAGACTATGCCGGTTTCCAGTTGTTGGGTCTCAACGACTATAGCGGACAAGGCACCGCACTCGTTGGTGTGCTGAATGTCTTCTGGCGCGAGAAAGGCTATTGCACTGCACGCGACTGGACACAGTTTTGCAATGCCATCGTTCCTTTGGCCCGTTTTCCACAGTTTGTCTATACCACGGCCGATACGCTGCGCGTTCCTGTAGAAGCCTATAATGCCACCTTCGCCACGCTGACCGATGTGTCGCCTACTTATCGCATCTACAATAATGATAGCGCCAGCGTGGTGTCTAGCGGACAACTCACTGATCTGTCTGCACTCCCTGTTGGCAAGAACCACTTGCTAGGCACAGTCACTATGCCCCTTGCCGATGTGCAGGCGCCAGCCAAGTTCACCCTCGAGGTGCAGCTGTCGCCTTCCTATAAGAACCATTGGGACTTTTGGGTCTATCCCGCACAGACCACTGCTGATGCAGGCTCTGTCTATATCGCTGACTCCCTGGATGCCAAGGCACAGAAAGTGTTGCGTAAAGGCGGCACCGTGCTGCTGACGGCTGCTGGCAAGGTGACGCTGGGCAGCGATGTGAAGCAGAGCTACCTGCCAGTGTTTTGGAACACCTCGTGGTTTAAGATGCGTCCGCCGCACACCACCGGTGCTTATATCGACACCACCCATCCGCTGTTTAAGTACGGTTTCCCCACAGACAACTGGTCGAACCTCAATTGGTGGGAACTCCTCAACAAGTCACAGGTTATGAACCTGATGGAGTTGCCCCGCAACTATCAGTCGCCCATCCAGCCCATCGACACGTGGCACGTGTCGCGCAAGCTCGGTATGCTTGTCGAAGCAAAGGTTGGAAAAGGACGATTGCTGATGACAACCATGGACATCAGCAATCGTCTTGAGAATCGTCCTGTAGCGCGTCAGATGCGCCAGGCAATCCTTTCATATATGCAAAGTGATGATTTCCGTCCGTCTTTGGAACTCGATACGCAAACCATCCTCGACTTCTACAGCAAGCAGGCCCCCGCTGTCAACATGTTCACCAACGACTCGCCCGACGAGTTGAAGCCTAAGTTGAAGTAGAAGTCTCGGCCTAACAGCCCTTGGTTGTCATGATGCGAAGCACCATTTCGTCGGTGACTCCCATACCGTTGGCACCAATGGCTGTTAGGTTATGAATACTCTTATCCACACAGTCGTCCACAATACCTTCTTCCGAAGTAACACATTTGCCTTCCATCGAGAGTAGGGCAGAGAGGACAGCCGTAGAAACCCCCGAAGTGATCTTCAGTGAGCACGATGGCTTTGCACCGTCGCAGATCATGCCAGTCAGGTTGGCAATCATGTTCTTCACGCTGCGACACACGTGCTCATAGTCGCCACCCATCAGGTAGGTGATGCCTACGCTCGATCCAATCGATGCCACCACGCATCCGCAGAGAGCCGATAGCTTGCCCAGCGACTGTTTGATATAGATGGCTGTGAGGTGACTGAGCATCAGCGCACGTATCAGCTCCTCCTCCGTGTTCTCGTTCTCTTTGGCATAGACGCATACCGGATTGGTGGCGCAGATGCCCTGGTTGCCCGACCCCGAGTTCGACATCACCGGAATCATGGCTCCGCCCATACGTGCATCGCAGGCAGAAGCCGTGCGGGCAATGATGTGCGAGAAGATGCTGCCTCCGAAGATACCCTTAGCCAGCGGTCTATCTATTGTCTTTCCCAGGTTATGTCCGTAGTTGCCTTTCAGAGCTTCGCGCGCCGCATTCATGTTATATTCGCGTGTAGCCTCGATAAATCGTATCTCCTCAAGCGGGGCCGTTGTGGCAAAGTCGTAAACCAGTCGCATGTTCAGTTGAATATCGTCGGCACCGCTTTGCTCCTCCTGTCCCTCTATGTATTCCTCCACAAAGTTCGTATGACAGCCAGCAATGATAGCCTTCTTCGATTCCTGCTTGGCGCTGGCAATCACCTCGATATACAGTTTCTCGCTGATACCCTCTTTCAGATGAATGCCGATACGTTCTTCGGCAATAAACTGTTTACCTTCCTCGATGGCCTCCGGTGTCAAGTCCTTCAGCACCTCCAGTTCATATTCGCTCTTGCCAATTAGAGCGCCCAGCGCGATGGCGATGGGCAGTCCAATCATGCCGGTGCCGGGAATACCGACGCCCATGGCGTTCTTCAGAATGTTAGCGCTGAGATACACCTCAAGGTGTTCTGGTTTTTGTCCTAGTAGTTCTGTTGCCCGTGCCGTACAAAGAGCCACTGCCATTGGTTCGGTACAACCAATGGCAGGTACTACTTCTTTGTGTATCAGAGCAATAATTTGTTCACGTGTTTGTTTGTTGATCATTGTTAGTTGTGATTATCCTGTGAATGTAGTGTCAGCGTTTTGCCACCTTCACTACCTTTCCGTTGCTCTTCATGATAACGATGCCTTTTGTCTTTGCGGCATCGGTCAGTCTGCGACCCATCAGGTCGTACATCGATGTGCGTCCAGGTGTGTTTGTCTTCACCCCCTGTATGTCGGCACTGATTTCCGTGTTGGCGGTATCAAAATTCTTGGTGCCACCATTATACTTGATGGTGCCATCGGCCTTGATAGCCTTGCCCGTCACGTTCTGAATGCTCAGTGTACCGCCGTCCAGGTAGAAGTTACCCGTGTTTTCGTCCTCGTGGTCGATGGTCTCGCCAGTCAGTGCGTCGCTGCTCTGTTCCACCTGGATACCATCGTCGCCGGCGCCACTGATGTTCACGGTGCCACTCTCCATCATGAAGTACTCCTTGCAGTGGATAGCATCTTTTGCAGCCCCCGTCACGTTGATGGTGCAGTTCTTGATTTCCAGGTACTCCTTACTGTAGATGCCGTGACGACTGTTGCCTTTCACGTTCAGCGTCCCCTTGCCTTTGAACTTAGTGTGACCCTTACAGTGGAAACATCCGTTGTAGTCCTCGTTGGCACCATCTGTGAGCGTATTTGTTGTACCACTCTTGATGCTCACCTCGATGCGCTTGCCGTCCATCAGCATCAGTGCCGGTCCGTTAGGGTTGGTCAGCGTCAGTCCGTTCAGGTTCACCGTAGCCTTGAAGCTGCCCTCCATATAGAAGCTGCCATCGGTCGAGTTGCCCGAGAGCACATAGATAATCTCGCCGTCGGTATTGCTGCTGGTGGGGTTCACGCCAGCAAAGGCCTCTGATTGAATCAGTTTCACGTGTGAAGAGGTGCCGCTCTGCAGCGTTACATAGCTGCTGATGTTCTCAGCAATATTCACGGTGGCAGTCGTTCCGTTGAAAATCACCTCCACCGTGTTGTTGCTCACGGCCAGCGATGCTGCTGTGCTCAGCAGCAATGCCAGAGTCGAAAGTATTGTTTTCTTCATAATAGTACAGCAATGTTCTTATTTCAGACCAGCCTCTTTCAGCAGCTTATCGGCAGCCTTGTTCACCTCCTGGTTGGCCTTCTGTGCAGCCTTGTTCACTTCCTCGTTAGCTTTCTGCTTAGCCTCGTTCACCTTCTTGTTGGCTTCAGCTTTCTGTTCCTCGGCCTTCTTGTTGGCTTCATTCACAATCTCGTTGGCTTTGTTCTGTACAGCCTCCTCAGCAGTCTTGGCCACGTCTCCAGCAGTAGCCTCAGCATTGTCCACCACCGACTGCCCAGCCGTCATCACGTTCACCACAGCCTCGGCGGGTGTGTTCACCAGCGTGCTGACAATGTTCACAGTCTCCTCGTTCTGGCCCACCAGCGCATTAATCTTCTCGGTGTTCTCCTTCAGGTATGCCTGTACCTTATTTATATATTCCTGTGCGGCGTCAGGATTCTCGGCAGCCATCTGTGCAATTTCCGTCTGCATAGCTTCGAGCGAAGCCTTCACGGCAGCAGTGTCCTGGTTCTCCACTTGAGTCTTTAGCTCCTCTACCAGTGTAGGTGTTGTTTCTTCCTGAACCTCAGCTTTTTTGCTGTTGCATGAAGTGAAACCAATGGCAAGTGCCATCATGACCAATACAAAATACTTTTTCATCGTTTTTGGTTTTTGGGGTTATTAATTATAAGCCTTAATTGGCGCAAAATTACATATTATTATTGAAATGGACAAAAAAAATATGTAAATCCTTTGGTAATATATAAATAAATTGTTATTTTTGCCCTGTCAATCACTACGATTATTAACGATGACACAAGATTCAATAAAAACCAGAGTTGTCGGTGTAGACATTAGCATAGACAGAACCGTCTTTGCCATTGTTGACGTGCGTGGTAATCTTATTGCCCGCAATGATTTTCCGACCAAAAACTATCCTAATGTTAACGAGTATGTTACTTATTTGAGTAACAGTATCATTGAACTGGTAGAGAACAACGGTGGCTATGAAAGTATCCGTTCCGTTGGCGTCAGCTCGCCTAGTGGTAACTTCCTGACAGGATGTATTGAGAATCCCCCCAACCTTGAGTGGAAGGGTCAGATTCCTATGGCAGCCATGCTGCGTGATCGACTGGGTTTGGCAGTAGCTCTCGGCAATGATGTGCATGCTCGTGCATTGGGTGAATACGTTTATGGCAGTGCTCATGGTTTAAGCGATTTCCTGGTTGTCAACCTGGGCCATGGCGTGGGCAGTTGTATCACGCTGAAGGGCAAACCCTATTTAGGTATTGAAGGCTTTGCTGGCGAGGTGGGCCACTCTTGTGTTGTTGACGGAGGTCGTCGTTGCGGTTGCGGCAATTTGGGATGTCTGGAAGCCTATGTTGGTTCAAGAGGTATTATCCAGACGGCCAGAGAGCTGATGGAGGAAGACAAACGTCCTTCGCTGATGCGCGACAAGATTGACGATCTGGATCCCAAAATGATTTTCGATTTCTGTGAGCAGGGCGACGAGCTGGCCATTGAGGTCTATCGCCGCACGGGCCATATGTTGGGTATCAGTCTGGCTAACTATGCCACCGTGCTGAACCCTGAAGCCATCATTCTTTGTGGTGGTGTGGCTCATGCCGGACGCTGGTTGCTCCAGCCCACCGACGAGTCGTTCGAGGAGCACGTCTTCCATAACTTGCGAGGAAAGGTGAAGATACTTCTTTCAAACCTTAACGAAAACGACCGTGACTTGCTGGGTGCCAGCGCGTTAGCATGGAACGTTAAGGAGTATTCTCTGTTTAAGTAAATTCGATGAATATTGATAAGATTAATCAGATAATCCATTCAAAACCCAATTTAAGTACCGCCCTCGGGATGGAATTTTTTTCCACTCCCGAGGACGATACATGTATGGCCCGTATGAAAGTCGACGAGCGCAATCGCCAGCCCTTTGGATTTCTCAGTGGTGGCGCCTCGTTGGCCCTGGCCGAGAACGTGGCTGGCGTGGCATCCTCATCGCTCTGTCCTGGTTGTGCCTGTGTGGGCATCGAGGTCAGCGGCAGCCATGTCAAGGCTGTTGCCGAGGGCGACACCGTTACCGCCTATGCCCGTTTGCTGCATAAGGGCAGCACCCTCCACGTGTGGAATATTGACATCACAGATATGGCCGGCGACCTTATCTCGAATGTTCGTGTCACCAATTATGTGATCAAGGGCAAATGACAGCATTCGCACTCTACCGATTGCCCCACCAACAGGAAGTCACCTTGGTGGAGCAGACCGCCGGACTACCTACGGAGATTACCTCCTTGCAGGACCTGAACGGGCGCCAGGGATTTGTGTTGGCACCCTTTCAGACCACCGCTGATTGTCCCGTGCTGCTTATCCGTCCCGATCGTGTTCAGACCTTCCGCAACTATGCCCTTGGAATAGTGCCCCTTTTCGCCGAGAAAAGTGCCGCTTTTCTACCCGTAAAGTGCCCCCATTCACCCCGAAAAGTGGCCTCATCCCAAAGCGAGCGTGCCGACTATGCCTCCGACTTTGCCAGCTTCCATCAGCAACTGCTCGACGGACGCTTCCGCAAGATTGTGCTCAGCCGGTGTGCTGAACAGTCGTTCAACGACGATGTCGACCCGCTACAGCTGTTTGCTCGCGCTTGTGAGTATTACCCACGCCTGTTTATCTCGCTGGTCTATACGCCCCAAAGTGGCTATTGGCTCACGGCAACCCCCGAGGTGTTGCTCGAGGGCGAGGCCGACCAATGGCACACCATGGCGCTGGCTGGCACCATGAAACTGGAGGGCGACGACCTGAACGGCGAAGGTGAGCACGTACAGTGGTCCGACAAGAACATACAGGAACAGCGCTATGTGGCCAGTTATATCATGGACTGCCTGAGCCATCAGGCCACCGATATCCGCGAGGAAGGTCCACGCACCGTCCGCGCTGCCAATCTGGTTCACCTGCGCAGCGACTTCACCTTCACCCTTCTCGACCGTGATTGTGTGGGCAACCTGATCAGTCAGCTGCACCCCACACCTGCCGTCTGCGGACTCCCCAAGGCCGAAACCTATCGTTTCATCCAGGCACACGAGCATACACCACGCCGCTACTATAGCGGATTCATGGGTCCGCTCAACCTTCAGTCGGCCACCCATCTCTATGTCACCCTGCGCTGCATGCAGATAGCCGAAGGCCAGTACCGCCTCTATGCTGGCGGAGGCCTGTTGAAAGACAGTGTCGAGGAACAAGAGTGGCAGGAGACCGAGGCCAAGCTCGAAACAATGAGACTATGTATAGCAACAAAGAAAATGTAAATATACTCACGGCACTGCTCGTGAAACACGGCATTCGCCATGCGGTGGTGTGCCCTGGCAGTCGCAATGCGGCCATTGTACACAACCTGAACGAGTGTCCCGATATTCAGTGCTATCCCGTCACCGACGAACGTTCGGCTGGCTTCTATGCTCTGGGCATAACCCAGGCCCTGCAGCAGCCCGTAGTTGTCTGTGTCACCAGTGGCACGGCGTTGCTCAATCTTGCCCCGGCCGTTGCCGAGGCTTTCTATCAGCATCGCCCCGTGGTGGTCATCTCGGCCGACCGTCCTCAGCAGTGGATCGACCAGCTCGACGGACAGACGCTGCCTCAGCCCGACGCCCTCGGGCGCTTTGTCAAGAAGGCCGTGACGCTGGTAGAACCCCACGACGACGAAGAGCACTGGTACTGCAACCGCCTGATCAACGAGGCCCTGATGGAGAAACGGGGGCCCGTGCATATCAATGTGCCCATCTCCGAGCCCCTGTTCAGTTTCACCACGGCGTCGCTTCCTGACGAGCGTAAGATTGATTTCACCCCTGCTGAAGCCAGCAATATCACCCTGACGCACGTCTGCCGCATGTTTCTGCAGGCCCAGCGCCCCATGCTGATTGCCGGTCAGCCCATGAACCCGCTGCTGGAAGAGGCTGTGCTGCGGGTGAAAGACGACGAGGCCTATGTGCCCGATTTCGTGCTTTACACTGGTGGCTCTATTGTCAGCAAGCACGTGAAGCGCTTTCTGCGCAAGGCCAAAGAGACGTGGGCTGTCAACCTCACGGGCGAGGTGAACGACACCTTCATGAATCTGACCCACGTCGTTCAGGGCGACCCCGAGGTGGTGGCCGACCTGGTGCGCTTCAATCTTGAAGAGATGCCTCATCCCTTTGTCCAGAAATGGCAAGCGCTGCTGACCGAAGTCCGCCAGCAGAAGGAAGCCGAGGTATTGCCCTATTCGCAGGCTGCCGTAGTGAAGTATTTCGAACAGCAGTGCCCCGTGGCCCATGCCCAGGCAGGCTCACAGGCCATTGTTCACTATGCCAACAGCATGGCCATCCGTCTGGCCAACATCTATTCGCACTCAAAGGTTTTCTGTAATCGCGGTGTCAACGGCATCGAAGGGTCGCTATCCACGGCCGCAGGCTTTTCTTGTGTCACCGACGATGGCGTATTTTGTGTCATCGGCGACCTCAGTTTCTTCTACGACCAGAATGCTTTGTGGAATCAGAATCTGCGTGGCAACCTTCGCATTCTGCTCTTGAACAATGGCAAGGGCATCATCTTCGACCACTTGCCCGGGCTCGATCAGAGTCCTGCCCGCGACCGTCTTGTGGCAGCCCAGCACCAAACCACGGCCGAAGGCATCTGCAGTCAGAACCGCGTGGCCTATCGCCAGGCCACCGATATGCAGAGCATGAAAGAGGGCATCGACTGGCTGGTTGGTGCCGAAAGTCAATGCCCTATGTTGTTAGAGGTTCGTCTTTAACAGTCTGAAGACCCTGTTTCAGGTTTCAAGTTTCAGGTTTCAGGTTTCAAGTCCGTCTTTAACAGTCAGAAGCCCCTATTTTTATCGCACATATTTAAAGCTCGAGCCACCTACGAACTCTCGCATGATTGACGTAGGTGGTATTTCTTTGTCGCTGATTGGCAGGAACAGATGGATAAACTTCATCAGTCGGTGTGCCTCGGCATACTCCGGAGAGTTTCTGGGCACTGAGGCTAGAATGATTTCCGCGTGGGTGCGCAGCACGGCAAACTCAATGTTGAGTGCCGAGTTGAACATCACGTCGGCCGTCTCCTGATAGGGGAATATCCATTTATCTTCCGCTTCGCACACGTTTTTCCACTGCGCAATGGTCTCGCGCGCCGTGAACGCCCCCTTGTTGTAGTCGCGAATGATGCGGCGCAGCAGTCGGTTGTCTTGCGTTGGAATCCAGTTGTGGTCGTCCAGCGAGATGCTCGTCAGCGCCGAGATGTAAATCTTGAACTTAGCCGAGTCGTCGATGCTCTTGGTCAGCTGTGGGTTCAGGGCGTGAATGCCCTCAATAATCAGCACCGTGTCGTTAGACAGTTTCAGCTTCTTGCCGTTCCATTCGCGCATGCCCGTCACGAAGTTGTATTCCGGCACCTCTACGCGTTCACCCTTCATCAGCCTTATCAGGTGGTCTTCCAGCATGCGATAGTCCACGGTTTCGATATTGTCAAAGTCGTAGTCGCCGTTTGGAAGCTTAGGCGTGTCCAGACGGTTCACGAAGTAATCGTCGGTCGAAACTGAGATAGGACGCAGTCCGCAGGCCTGCAGCTGGATGCTCAGTCGCTTGCAGAACGTGGTCTTTCCCGAGCTCGACGGTCCCGTGATGAGCACCAGTCTGACAGGCTTCTCCTCGCGGTGGAAGCGACGTTCAATCTCTTCGGCTATCTGCACAATCTTTTTCTCTTGCAGTGCTTCCGACACCTGTATCAGGTCCGAGGCATGTCCCTTCAGTATCGCCTTGTTCACATCGCCCGCATTCGACAGTCGCATGATGATGTCCCAGCGCGTCTTCTCGGCAAACATGCTGTAGGTCTTGGGCATATCCACATATTCTGCCACCTTGCTGGGGTCGTTCCAGTCGGGCACGCGCAGCAGCATGCCGTCCTCGTAGCTTTGCAGGTCCCACACCTTCAGATAGCTGGCCGACGGCACCAGCGGCCCGTAGTAGTAGTCGGGTGTGTCGCCCAGTGTATAGTAGTCGCTGTATAGTTGTCCGCTGGTTTCCAGCAGTTTCACCTTGTCGCTGAAACCACGTTCCGAGAACACGCGTACAGCTTCTTCTATCGTTGCTTCGTTGCGGCGGAAGGGCATGTCGAGGCCCACAATCTCCTGCATTCGCTTTTTAATGTTCGCCACGTCCTCTTCGGTCAGTGGCTCACTGGTGCGCTTCTTGAAGTTGCAGTAGAAGCCACGCGAGATGGCATGCTCTATGAAGAGCTTTGACCCGGGAAACAAGTCCTGGGTGGCCTTGTAGAGCAGGAAGCACAGCGAGCGCACATATACACGGTGGCCCGAGCCGGCGCGCGCATCCAGAAACTCTACGTCACGGTTTTGGTACAGACGGAATTTCAGTCCTTGCGAGGCATTGTTCACCTTGGCCGAAACCACGGGGTAGGGCAGTTTGATGTCGTCGGCAAACTCCTGATAGACGTCGATCAGTGAGGTCCCCTCGGGGAAGCTCTTGGTCACATTGTTGTTTTTACAGCGAATTTGAAGCATAAGGAAAACCGGTTGTTGTATAATTGCAAAGGTACGAATAAGCGAGGACAATGCAAAATAAAAATGCTTTTTTTTGTTTTTATTGTCGAGCGCAAGTACCATCGGCTGCAAGACAAAGGTACAGTTTTTATTCTTTTTAGCCACAAAACTTCTACTTTTATTTCGTAGTTTTAACGTTTTCGACTTGCCATAGCTATACTCTTGCATCCAGTGTAGAGTCTAGAACACGCCTTTCTAGACTCTAGAATGCCTCCGTCTAGACTCTAGAATGCCTCCGTCTAGACTCTAGAACGCAACCAAAAGCGTTAGTATTGCATGTCAAAAGTGGCACTTTTGCATGATAAAAGTGGCACTGTTGCGTTGCAATAGTGCCACTATCACGATGCCGTGTCGTTAAATTTCCTGCTTTCTTTTGTCAGTTTCAGTTTTTAGTATTATCTTTGTCGCACCAATCGTAAAACTATAATCATTATGAAAGAAATCCGTATCTATCACTCTTTGTGGCGAATGCTTCCACTTACTTTAGGGAGTTGCATGTTTGTCTATATTGGTGTTATGATGTTTAATGACCCTTTTTTTAGTCATAAATTGATTGGCATCATTTGTGTGTCGTTCTTTGTTGTTGCCTTACTTATTGTCCCATACCAAACGATAAAGGAGCGTCTGACTCATCAGCCCTATATGATAATTACGGATAAGTGTGTCATTGTTAACGGCTTTAAATCGTTTGTGGTCAACTTCTCTGATGTGGAGTCTTTTGAAATTGTGAGAATCGCTATGAGTAATACGAGGCAGAAGTTTATATCCATCCATTACAAACCTAATGTGGAAATGCAGAAGATGGAAGATGCCAGTTTCTTTGGACGTATGCTTCGTAAGTTAAACTCACGTTTATCAGGAGCTCAAGAACATCTTACGACTGATGGTACAAGCATGAAACTGCAAGATCTCCTTGACTTGCTGAACGAGCGACTAAAGCGGGCGTGAAAAATCTATTTGTTAAAATATAAGTAGTATGAAACGAAACATTATTCTTGCTATTGTTGCAATTCTCTGTCTGGCTATGTATCTGGGACCGTATGTGTTGTTGCTGCTGGTGCTCCCAATTGCATATTTCATTGGTAGCAGAAAGGAGAACATGGAAGTGCAGAGGGTGACCTATACAACAATGGAGGAAGTGGAGCGGAAGTATGGAGCACCCGATGACGTGGTGGTGCTGAATGCCTCGCTTGCCAATGAAATACCATCGCTTATCTTGTTTTTTGATGCTATCGATGTGATGATCATCTCTGGCGTGGAGTTGAAACTTAGCGATCTTGTGGGTGTGATGCCAAAGAACATGGCTACGCCTTATACGGTAGATGAGTGTGCAGTTATTCTCAGCACAAAAGATACCGACTATCCCACCATTCGTCTGCGTGTGGGCTATGACTACGGGTTGGCCTGCGAGATTACGGCACAGATAGATTCGCACATCAAAAAATAGGTTTGATATTAATAAAGGAATGTTTGGTGAAATAAAGTTTTTCTTGTATCTTTGCAACATGAACTTGGGAAAATACGCTATTAACCAAATATTACGTTAAACCTAAAAATTAAACGATTATGGGCAAATTTCAATTAATGGCATTGCCTTATGCAATGGATGCACTGGGAACAGTGATTAGTAAGCAGACTTTGGAATTTCATCATGGCAAACACCTGGCTGCTTATGTGAATAATCTGAATGGTCTGTTAGATGGCAGCGGATTTGAAGAGGCATCATTAGAGGATATTGTATGCAAGTCAAGTGGTGGTATGCAGAATAATGCCGGACAGATTATGAATCACGAAATGTATTTCGCTCAGTTTACTGGTAACCAGTCAAAGCCTTCACCTGCTGGTGCCTTAGCAGAGGCGATTAAGCGTGACTTTGGTTCGTTTGAGTCATTTAAGGATGAATTTCAGAAAAAAGGTGCTACCCTTTTTGGCAGTGGATGGGTATGGCTATCTGCCGATAAGGATGGCAAACTCATTATCACACAGGAGACGAATGCAGGCAACCCCATTCAGAAAGGACTAAAACCACTGTTGACTTTCGATGTATGGGAACATGCTTATTATCTTGATTATCAGAATCGTCGTCCCGATCATTTGTCTGCTCTTTGGCAGATAATAGATTGGAAAGTCATAGAGAGTCGTTATAATTTCTAGTATAATAATAAAAGAAAGTGGGCAAACCTGATGGTTTGCTCATTTTTTCTTTGTAATTTTGCTCGTTGAAAATACAAAAAGAGATATGGCACAAAGAGAATGGAAAGAGATAAGGAAGTTCGAGGAGATTCTCTTCGAAGAGTATAATGGTATTGCGAAAATTACAATAAATCGTTCACGCTATCGTAATGCCTTCACACCAAAGACAACCTTGGAGCTGAGTCAGGCATTTGTTGCTTGTCGCGAGATGCAGAACATTCGCGTGGTACTACTGACAGGTGCAATGAGTGAGGTTCCAGAAGGAAAGAGCCTGGCTGATGTGAAACATGCTTTTTGCTCAGGAGGTGACATGCATGTAAAAGGGCGTGGTGGCTATATTGATGATGAAGGTGTGCCACGTCTGAGTGTACTCGATGTTCAGATGCAGATTCGTCGACTGCCCAAGCCCGTCATTGCAATGGTGAATGGCTATGCCATTGGTGGAGGACATGTTCTTCACTTGGTGTGCGATTTGACGATTGCTTCTGAGAACGCCATCTTTGGACAGACAGGTCCTAAGGTGGGTTCTTTCGATGCAGGCTTTGGTTCCAGCTATCTGGCTCGCATCGTTGGTCAGAAGAAAGCACGTGAGATTTGGTTTATGTGTCGACAGTACTCTGCCAAGGAAGCTGAAGAGATGGGTATGGTAAACAAGGTCGTACCTATCGAGCAATTGGAAGATGAGTGTGTTAGTTGGGCAGAGACCATGATGGAGCGTTCGCCTATCGCTCTGCGAATGATTAAGGCAGGATTGAATGCTGAACTCGACGGACAGGCTGGTATCCAGCAATTGGCAGGCGACTGTACCATGCTTTATTATTTCCTTGACGAGGCTCAGGAGGGAGGAAAGGCTTTCCTTGAGAAGCGTAAGCCAAACTTTGACCAATATCCAAAGATTCCATGAAGATAGACATAGAAGAGCGGGTGTTTCATTTCAAACAGCCTGCAGGTACCTCGAGGGGCATCTACACAGAGCGACTTTCCTGGCTTGTGACCATCACAGATGGAGAACGTAGTGGCATTGGAGAATGTGCACCATTGCTTGATCTGAGTTGTGATGCGCTGGAACCTCGTATATATAAAAAGGTGTTGCGCGGGTTCTGCGACAAAATGGAACAGACTGGCGACATTCCTTATGAGGAGATGCGTGACTATCCTTCGATGCTTTTCGGATTGGAAACAGCCAAATTGTCTTTGAATTCAGAACTTCTCTTCAATACTCCATTCTCTCGTGGAGAAGAGGGTATCACCATCAATGGCTTGGTGTGGATGGGCTCTTACGACGAGATGCTCAAACGTATGGATGAGAAACTTCAAAAAGGCTTCCGTTGTGTGAAGTTGAAAGTTGGCGCTATTGATTTTGATAAGGAACTTGACCTTGTAAAGCGTATTCGCGAACGTTTCTCACATCGTGAGGTGGAACTACGCTTGGATGCTAATGGCGGTTTCAAACCTGATGAGGCTCTTTATCAGTTGGAGCTTCTTTCTCAATATGCTATTCATAGCATTGAACAACCTATCAAACAAAAACAATGGGCGAAGATGGCTGAGCTGTGTAGGGATGCGCCACTGCCGATAGCGCTCGATGAGGAGTTGATAGGCGTGAACGATCCTGAAACGAAACGGCAGATGCTTCGCATCATCAAACCTGCCTACATTGTGCTAAAGCCTTCGCTTCATGGTGGCATGATGGGATGTAGGGAATGGATAGATATAGCTAAAGAAGAGAGCATCGGCTGGTGGATTACATCGGCATTGGAAAGTAATATCGGCCTGAATGCTATTGCACAGTTTGCTAGCAGCTTCCCATTGACAATGCCTCAAGGACTGGGCACAGGTATGTTGTTTACAGATAATGTTCCAATGCCTTTGGAGATAAAGGGCGACAAGCTATGGATCTCGAAGAATTCTTAGAAGAGTGGCATAACAGTAGTCCGACGGTGTTGGTACATACCAGTGGCTCCACGGGACAACCGAAGTCTATGTGGGTTGAGAAGGAACGCATGAAGGTTTCGGCTCGTATCACATGTGACTTTCTCGGACTGAAACCTGGTGATACAGCTCTGCTTTGCATGTCGCTTGACTATATAGCAGGCAAGATGATGGTGGTTCGCGCTCAGACATGCGGACTCCGACTGGTTGCTGAAAAACCTACAGGATGTCCATCGTGGAATGGAAAGATTGATTTTGCTGCGATGGTGCCCATGCAGGTGTATAACCTCCTGAAGACAGATGAGGGCAGAAAAAGGCTGAGAAGTGTGCGCCACCTGATTATCGGAGGCGGCGCTATCGACGATGCACTTGCACAAGAGCTGAAGACTTTTCCACATGCTGTATGGAGCACCTATGGCATGACAGAGACACTCTCGCACATTGCACTGCGCCGACTGAATGGTGCGGATGCCAGCGAATGGTACACACCGCTAGAGGGCGTAGGCATTGCGCAGACAGGCGAAGGCTGCCTGGCAATAGATGCGCCTGCGGTGCATGAGGGAACACTGGTCACCAACGATATTGTGGAGCTGCGAGGATCGCAGTTCCGCATACTGGGACGCAAAGACAATGTGGTGTGCTCGGGTGGTATCAAGATACAGATTGAAGAGGTGGAACGACTGTTGAAGCCGCACCTCTGTGCAGCCTTTGTGGTCACAAAGCGAAAAGATGAGAAATTTGGCGAAGCACTGGTGCTGATGACAGAAGATGCACAATTGGATGCACAGCGCCAGGTGTGCCAAAAGGTGTTGCCAAAATACTGGCAACCACGACACTATCAGTATGTAGAAAAGGTACCGATGACGGAAACAGGTAAGCCGGCCCGAAAGGAAGCAGAGCGCTTAGCAGCCCTCGCGGAAAAAGTCTAAGGCTTCTTCTATCTCAGCCTTGGTGGCTGTCTGGTTGATACGGATGTCGCCAATGCCTCCCAGCAGGGTGAAGTTGATCTGTCCACCCACGTTTTTCTTGTCGTGAGTCATCAGCTCGAGGAGCGTGGGATAGTCGTCGCAGGTGATGGGCATACGGCCGTAGTTGTCGAAGATGAACTTCACCGTCTGGCGCATCTTATCGACAGGGAAGCCCGTTTTGGCGACGCTGAGGTAGAGCTCGCACACCAATCCCCATGCCACGGCATAGCCATGGAGAACAGGCTGGCGCTGCAAGGCCAGCGACTCGAACGCATGGCCCACGGTGTGGCCCAGGTTCAGCGCCTTGCGGATGCCTTTCTCGGTGGGGTCTTCGGTCACGATGTGCTGTTTCACTTCGACACTTTCGCCCACAATGGCTCCTAACTTCTCGACGTCGTCAAGGTCGAAGTTGAGCAGGTCGGCCCAGTGCTTCTCGGTAGAAATCAGGCCGTGCTTCAGCATTTCGGCATAGCCAGAAAGCAAGTTCTCGCTATCGAGCGTCTTCAGAAAGCTGGTATCCAGAATCACGCAGTCGGCATTGTTGAAAACGCCAATCTCGTTTTTCAGACCACTGAAGTTGATGCCCGTCTTGCCACCCACAGAGGCATCGACCATGGCAAGCAGCGTGGTGGGTATGTTGATGAAATGGATGCCGCGTTTAAAGGTGGAAGCAGCAAAGCCACCAAGGTCTGTCACCATGCCGCCACCCAGGTTGACCATCAGCGAATGGCGTGAGGCACCACCCTGTTGAAGACTGCTCCATACGTGAGAGACGGCCTCGAGCGACTTGTTGATGTCGCCTGCGGCAATGACAATCTCTTGAGCATCCTTCAGACAACTGAAGTTCTTGACAAGTGGCAGACAAAGACGATGGGTGGTTTCGTCGGTGAGAATAAAGGTGCGGTCGGCCTTGCATGCAAGGATAGCTTCGCTTAAAACTTGTTCCAGATGATTGGAAATGATAACTTTCTGCTTGTCCATAAGTGTCTGCAAAGTTAAGGTAATTCTGCGAAACATCCAAATTTTTTCTTTGTCGATTAAACTTTTTTGCCCCGGCAACATCAAAAGACTAAAGTTTTACGGATAAATATTCCCAAAATGAAAAAATTGATACTTTTGATGGCCGTACTCTTGACCACGGCCCTCTCTGTTCAGGCACAGCGCACTGTAAGCGGACAAGTTATCGACGACGTGAAGGAACCCGTGATTCAGGCCACTGTGGCTTTGTTGAAAACCGACAGTACGCTGGTGGGCAACACGGTGACTGACGCTATGGGACAGTTCTCGGTGACAGCCCCTAAGGATGGTAAGTACTTGCTCCGAATCACGTATGTGGGCTATAAGTCGCTGTTTCGCTCTATCACCATGGCGGGGAAACCCATCGACATGGGGACACTGCAGATACAGGTGGACGCCATCATGCTGAAAGGTACTGAAATTGTGAAGAACATGGCGCGTGTGTATTCGAAAGAAGACACCATTATATATAACGCGGGCGCGTATAAGACGCCCGAGGGCTCTGTGCTCGAAGAATTGGTAAAGCGCCTGCCCGGTGCCGAACTGAGCGACGATGGAAAGATTACCATCAACGGCAAGGAGGTGAAGAAAATTAAGGTGGACGGTAAGGAGTTTATGACCGGCGACACGCAGACGGCGATGAAGAACCTGCCTACGTCTATCGTTGAACGCGTGAAGGCTTACGATGAAAAGAGCGACCAGACGCGTATCACGGGTGTGGACGACGGTAACGAGGAGATGGTGCTGGACTTCGGACTGAAGCGCGGCATGAACAGAGGCACGTTTGCCAATGCTGACTTTGGTATCGGTACCAAGGAGCGCTACACGGGCCGACTGATGGGTATGACGTTTAAGGATGACTTCCGCATCATGGGATTCACCAACGCAAACAATGTGGGCGACCGTGGATTTGGCGGAGGCGGTCCTGGCGGACGCTTTGGCGGAGGTGGTCAGGGACTGCAGGCACCGAAGATGTTTGCTGTAAATATGAACTACGAGAAGAAGAACTTGCTGAAGTTGGATGGCGGCGTGCGCTGGAACCACAACGATGGTGACACCTGGAGTCGTACGGCCACAGAGAACTTCGTATCGAAGACGGGCGCTTTCTCAAACAGCGTCAACCAGGGCTATTCGCGCAGCAACTCGTGGAGCGGTAACTTCCGCGTGGAGTGGACGCCCGATACGATGACGAACATCCACTTCCGTCCTTCGTTCAGCATCAGCAGAAACGACGGACTGTCGCAGTCGTTCTCGGCAGCTTTTGCACAGGATCCCTATAACTATGTGAACTACGCACTGGACAGCAGGGCTCAGTTGCTGAATGCCATCAACTATCTGCAAACGAACTATTCGGCCGACGAGCTGTTGGTAAACAGTCGCGACAATGCATCGTTGTCGTACAGCAACAGCATGCGTTTTGGTGGTGAACTGCAAATGACACGCAAGCTGAACTCGCTGGGACGCAATATCTCTCTGCGACTGACGGGCAACTACTCTGACGGTGACTCAAAGTCGCTCTCGCTGCAGGAGGTGGACTTGTATAAGACCACGATGGACCTTTATGGTGGCAGTTATAGCGAATACTACAGAAACCGTTATAACGTGACTCCCACGAAGAACTATGACTACTCGGCTCGACTGACCTATAATGAGCCTGTGGCCGACCGCATCTATCTGCAGCTGAGCTACAACTTCCAGTATCGTTATACGAAGAGTGATCGCTCTACTTACGACTTCAGTGAGTGGCCTACGCTGGCTAATGCCGCCGGACAACCTTTCTCTCTAGATGACTTTAACTTCCAGTATCGCCAATGGGATCATAACCTAGGACAACTGCTGGAGAGCGGTAAGACGATGGACGACTATCTGAGCAATGACCTGAGCCGCTTCTCGGAGTACAAGAACTTTATCCACACGGGCGAGGTGATGCTGCGCATGATTCGCAAGGACTATAACTTCAACGTGGGAGTGCAGCTGATTCCGCAGACATCGAAATTCTCGTATCGCTACCTGGGCGTGGACTATGGTACAACCACTCGTACGGTGGTGAACTGGAGTCCTACAGCAAACTTCCGTTGGAAGATCTCGGACCAGGGACAGATGCGCTTCCGGTACCGTGGTTCTACAAGTCAGCCTTCGATGACAGACCTGTTGGAAATCAGGGACGACAGCGACCCCTTGAATGTCACGGTTGGTAATGCTGGCTTGAAACCTTCGTTCACCCAGAACTTCAGCTGGCGTTTCAACAATTACTATCAGAAGCACCAACGCTTCGTGTTTGCCAACCTGAACTTCTCGACAACAAGTAACAGCGTGACCAGCAAGGTTTATTATAATCCTGAGACTGGCGGACGCACTTCTACTCGCGATAATATCAATGGCAACTGGAACGCACGTGGCGAGTTTATGTTTAACACGGCACTTGATACGTTGGGTCGTTTCAACATGAACACGCGCACTACGGCTGGCTATACACACAGTGTGAGCTATCTGGACGTGAATCAGGATGGTAATATTCAGAAGAATGCTGTGAACCAGACTTCGCTGGGGCAGCGACTGGGATTCAGCTATCGTAACGACTGGTTTGAGTTTGAACCAAATGGTTCTATCAACTATACCTTTGGTCGCAACAAGTTGCAGGAACAGGGCAACCAAGATACCTGGAACTTCAGCTATGGTTTCAACACCACGGCACAGTTGCCCTGGGGCATGCAGCTGACCACCAATCTGAACATGAGCTCGCGTCGCGGTTATAGTGATGCGTCAATGAACACCAATGAATTGATATGGAATGCTCAGATTTCACAAAGCTTCCTGAAGGGTAACCCTCTGTCTGTTCGCCTGGAGTTCTATGATATACTGGGACAGCAGTCAAGTTTCTCGCGTACATTGAATGCGATGATGCGTTCGGATACGGAGACTAACGCCATCAACAGCTACGTGATGCTGCGCGTGAACTATCGTCTAAACCTGTTTGGAACGAAAGAGGCACGACAGAGCATGCGTAACGCTGGCGGACCAAACGGTTCTGGCGGTGAAGGACGCCGTGGCAACCGCGGCGGATTCGGTGGTGGCAGCGGACGTCCTGGTGGCGGATTCGGTGGTCCACGAATGTTCTAAGATACAAAAAAGGCACGGATGTTGAAGTCCGTGCCTTTTTTATGTTTCTTAGAAAGATTATTCTTTTCTGTCGTCAATGTTGTCACCCTCTGTAGGTTTCATCTCCTCTTTGAAGTCGGTGATGCCATTCTCGATGAGGATGTTGTACCACTGAATCAGCTTCTTGATATGGCTGGTCTGTACGCGCTCGCGGTCGAACTCGGGCAGCACCTTTGCAAAATACTCGCGCAGCTCGTCGCCACTTGCCTTCTTATAATCTACAGAAGACTTCTTGCCGTCTTCCAGGTTCTTCATGCTGTCCAGCACATTCATCAAGGGCACATCGTCTGTCTCGGTGTACATGGCGATGTCGGCCAAAGAAGTGATGCGGTCGGTGCCGAAGGCAGGCTGACGACGATGGGTGGCATCGAGTGCTTCCACAATCAGGCTGTTCTTGGCACGTGATACTAATTTGTAGAGTCCGGGCTTACCGGCAATTGCTAAAATGGTCTGTTGCATATTTCTTCTTGTTTATTTAATTAAATTGTCTATTTGTGGTTCGAGGGGTGTTTCCCCGTCGTTGATAATTTCATAATCGGCTCTGGCTCTCACCGTCTCTTGCGGTAGTTGTCGGGCTATCCATTCCTTGGCCTTCGCCTCGCTGATGTGATCGCGCTGCATGACGCGCCTGATGCGGACTTCCTCTGGAGCTGTCACAACGACAACCTTGTCCAGCAGCTTGTCAAGGCCCGACTCAAAGAGAATTGCACTCTCTATCCAGTCGATGCCGCTCTTCTCGTAATCGGTGAAGACGGCGGGGTGAACAATGCCATCTATGGCTTTGGCGTTTGCTTCGGAGGCCAAGAGAAACTGTGCTACGGCAGCCTTGTTGAGACTACCATCCTCGAGATAGGTGTTGGGACCTATCAGTGCTGTGAGCTGTTGGCGGAGTGGGGCAGAAGTGCGCATCAACCGCTTGGCTGCACTGTCACAGTCGTAAACATCTATTCCCCGCTGCTTCAGTAGCTGGCATACAAAACTCTTGCCGCTCCCGATGCCTCCTGTGATTCCTATTCTCATTGCTCTTCAATCAGATAGTCCACTTGGTTAACACTCAGCTTGGCCTGCTGGATGGCTGTGGGTACCTTCTTCAGGTATATGTTGCACTTCGTCGATTCGCTACGATTGAACTCCTCGTAGTCGGCCACTACGAGGAAATCGTCGGGGGTCAGCGACTGGAAGTCCTTCATACCGGTGACAAACGTGATTTTGACCTTTGCGGGGAAGGTGCGCAGTACTTTGCCTTCAGGCATGTTGATGCCTATGATGGGAATGTTGTCGATGCTCTCTTCTGTCAGAACATCGGTGATAAAGCAAACAGAAACCTTGTTGGGCACCATCTTCACACCCGACAGGCGGGCCAGGCTTGTTTCGATGGTGAGCGTGTCGTGGAAGTTCTCGTAGTGCAGCTCTTCTGTATATACCACCGAAATGCTGTCCAACTTCTTTCTGGAAGCATAGATGGTGACGGAGTCTGGCGAGTACCTGGTCTCGGAAATGAAATAAAGGGGCTCGGGGATAACTTGTCCTTGGATGCGGACGGGCACCTTCTTCTTCTCACCATAGTTATAATAGAACACCAGCTTCTCGGGTTTCACACTGACAATCCTTGAAGAAGCAGGTAATGTTTTGCTGATGAGTTTTTGAAGATCGCTGTTGGTAATGACACCTGTACCGTTGCTTCTGGCAAAGTTGTCGAAGTCAATATCGATACACTTGTCGCTGTTGCCATAGAGCAGTGCCAACAGCGTGATGCCTTTGTCGCCTACCACAACCCTCACGGTGTCAATCTCGTTCGAGGTGATGACGGCATTCTTGGGCACGTTGACGTAGCGAACGGGTATCTTTAACTCTTGCTCGTATTGAACATCGAGCGTCATGAGTAGCCAAAAGATACCTGCTAACGCAAAGAAAGCAAGAAAAACCAGAAATTCCCTGTTAGCCTTGCTAAACAGGAAATGACTGGCTGTGCGGAAAATATGAGATGGGCTCAATGTGCTTGGTTTACTTCTGCAAAGGCAGGTTTGCCATATCTTTGAACACAAAGCTCTTGTCAACAGTGATGACTACATCGCGTGCAATCTTCACCTCGACGGTGTTCTTTGCCAGGTCTATGCTCTTGACGGTGCCATAGATACCACCACCAGTCACAACAGCTGTTCCTTCGGTCAACTCGTTCTGGAACTTCTGAATTTCTTTCTGTCTCTTCTGCTGAGGACGGAACATAAAGAAATACATGATGGCAAACATAGCCACAATCATCAAGATGGGCATCATCATGCCACCCTGCTGTGCACCAGCCTGTGCAACTAAAACGATATTGGTCATAATCTTATGGTAATAATAAAAAATGGTTAGTCATTGTTTGTCTCTCTGTTCTCGATGGGCTTCATCAGTCGGCCTGTGCTTACCAGGTGGCGAGCAATGGCGTCGAGCATACCATTGATGTAGCCAGCACTGCGTGGGGTAGAGTAGAACTTAGCCAGCTCTACATACTCGTTGATGGTGACAGAAACGGGAATGCTGGGGAAGGTCATCATCTCGGCAATAGCTATCTGCATGATGATAACGTCCATATAAGCAAGGCGAGAGAAATCCCAGTTGCGAGATGCCTCGCTCATGAAGCGCTGATATTCGTCGGCGTTCAGGATGGTGGCGCGGAACAACTTGCGTGCATAGTCCTTCTCTTCCTCCGAATCGTACTCGGGCAGCAGAGTCTGGGTATCACCATTCTTCTCGTCGAAACGCTTGATGGTCTTCAATACGAAGGTGTCAACAACGTTTTTGTCGTCGTTCCAATAAAGACTCTGCTCCTCGAAAATGGCATCCAGGTCTTCATTGTCTTCAATCAGGGCACGATACAGACGGCGCCACAACTCACGGTCGTTGGCATAGCTGTCTTCTGTGCTTTCCATGTACTCCTGATAAATCTGACTCTGTTCGATCTTCTCGAACATTTTTCCAATAAATTCTGGGTAATCGGCCCAGGCATGCTTCTGTGTTTCCTGAAATTCGTTCAGTTGATGGTTGTTTTCCAGTTGAATGGCAAAACGGTTGTAGGCGAACTTCTGTGATGGAGCCTCTGTTCCCTCACGCTCAGCTTTAGCTTGAAGAATCTCCAGTCGGCGACGTGACTCCTTGGTGATGGCCACCATCAGCGACAGCAAATGATTGTATAAATCATAAGCCTTTGAAAGACTAAAGAAGAGTTCTTTTTCTGCACTGTCAATGTTCTTGTTACCGTTTTGATAGTACGCGTAGGTTAACTGAACAATCTTAATACGTATGATTTCTCTGTTAATCATCTTTATATTGTCATTTTATCGGATGCAAATTTAGTTATTTTTCCTCTATTGTACAAGTAAAACGTCCTTTTTTTGAAAAAAAACATGCTTGTTGAATTGTATTTCATAAATTATTTGTACCTTTGCACCGCTTTTTTCGTGTGATGGCGAATTAAGTCTAATTAATTTTTATTTAACAACTTAATTTAGAGTAACACATTTATTGTTATGAAAGAGATTTCAATCAATGGCCAGGTGCGCGAGGCCTTAGGCAAGAAAGCCTCAAAGATGCTGCGCAAGGAGGGTCTCGTTCCCTGCAATCTTTATGGTGAAACAAAGGGTGAGAATGGTCTGCCCGTAGCACTGTCTTTCACTGCTCCTATGTCTGAGCTTCGTAAGGTTGTTTACACTCCTCATGTTTATGTTGTAAACATCAACATCGATGGTAAGGAGCGCAAGGCAATCGTTAAGGAGTTGCAGTTCCACCCCACAACAGACGCTCTGCTGCACGCTGATTTCTACGAGGTTAACGATCAGAAGGATATCACTGTAGGTATTCCTGTTAAGCTGAACGGTCTGGCTCAGGGTGTACGTGACGGTGGTAAGCTGAACCTCAGCATCCGCAAGATTGACGTTACCGCTCCTTATAAGCAGATTCCTGAGATCCTCAACGTTGACGTTACAAACCTCGGTCTGGGTAAGGCTATCAAGGTTGGCGAGTTGAGCTTCGACGGTTTGAAGTTGGCTACTCCTGCTCAGGTAGTTGTATGCTCAGTGAAGGAGACTCGTGCTTCTAAGGCTGCTGCTGCCGCTGCTGCTGAATAATATCAGGAGAAATGGACAAGTACTTAATTGTTGGTTTGGGTAATGTCGGCGATGAATACGAATTGACCCGCCACAATACTGGCTTTATGGTATTGGATGCTTTTGCGAAAGCATCCAATATCTGTTTTGAAGACAAACGCTATGGTTTCGTGGCAGAGACCACGCTCAAAGGGCGTAAGGTGTTTCTTTTGAAACCTTCCACCTATATGAACCTGAGTGGTAATGCTGTACGCTACTGGCTGACCAAAGAGAATATCGACCAAAAGCGTCTGCTCGTGATTAGCGACGATGTGGCGCTGCCGTTGGGCGACTTCCGCCTGAAGGGTAATGGCTCGAATGGTGGGCACAACGGTTTGGGACATATCCAGCAGCTGATAGGTCAGAACTATGCACGTCTGCGTATGGGCATTGGCAATGAATATGCCCGTGGCGGACAGATAGACTGGGTGTTGGGACGCTATTCCGAGGAAGAGCAGAAAGAACTGCAACCCAGCATCGACCTGGCAGTGGACATTATCAAGAGCTTTGTGCTGGCTGGTATTGACATCACGATGAACCAGTATAACAAACTGGGAAAAAGAGCAAAAACAAAAAGCGAATAATCTGTCAACGTATGGGTGAGGCAAGAATAGACAAGTGGCTTTGGGCGGCACGCATCTTTAAGACAAGGAGCATTGCTGCCGATGCCTGCAAGAACGGACGCGTTGGGGTGAACAATGTGTTGGTGAAACCCTCGCGAATGGTGAAAGAGGGTGACGTCATAAGTGTGCGTAAGCCTCCGGTTACCTATTCTTTCAGAATTCTGAAGACCATCGAACAGCGTGTCGGTGCCAAGCTCATACCGGGCATATACGAGAATATCACACCACAAGACCAATACGAGCTGTTGGAGATGAACCGCATCAGCGGATTCGTGGATAGAGCTCGTGGTACCGGACGCCCCACGAAGAAAGACCGTCGCGCCATGGATGCCTTTGTAACCCCTTCGCTCGAGGGGTATGGCGCCTTCGACTTCGATAGTTGGGACGATGACGATGATGAAGAAGAAGTCTAACAATTTACCAATTATTTAATCATTAAAACAATGAAAATAGGAAAGCTAATTCTAGGAGCAATGGCCATCTTGATGATGATGACTTCGTGTTTCGACGACAAAGATCCGTATAGTGCGGGCATCAACTTTGCTCGTCCTCGTTATCTGAATAATGGCGTCTATGCCAACACTACTGTTGACTCAGTGGTGATGTTTAGTTATGGTAAATGGAACGTCTCACTTTCTGACGGCAGTTGGACTCGTCTGGGACTGACGGAGGGAAAGGGCAACGTGATATATCGCATTCCCGTATCCTTTGATCAGAATACCACTGGTAAGAGTCGCCAGTGTATGGTTCGTTTCTACGACGTAGAGCATCCTGATGTGGCCAGCATATTCTACTATATTCAGCATGCCACACGTGGTGATGGCTCTTTGGGCAACGCACCTGCTGTGAAGAAAATTACGGGTAGTGATGGCAGCCTCTTTGAGTTCAGCTACGACAACCTCTTTCGTCCGGTCAATCTCACGATGTCGAAGAACGGCACATCGCTTCGCAGCCTGGCGCTGATCTATAACGACAGAGACAGCTCGCTGGTGGTTTATGATGGCGATGAGAAGTATATGTGTACCTATTCGCCCGATTATCAGCCCTATTCGCTGAAGTCATCTACGGATACTATCGGCTATTATATGGTTCCGAACAAGTATTATTATCTTCCAATAAATATCGCCTTCAGCTATGAACACCACAAGGGTGGCAAGGTGGCCAGTGCTGCTACATACTACCTCAACGGACGTTCGCTTGCTGCCGACAGCATGCATGTGGCCGACAGCGTATATCAGTATGCTAATGGTGAGATTATTGAAAAGGTGATGCCTAAATATAGCAATGTGGACAACCGCTGCCAGACGATAGATGTCAACCAGTTGGTGGATGGTATCGACCATTGCGACCCTTATTTGCTGATGTCGCTCTTCCGCTATGCTCGTCATACGAGTGTTCTCAGCGAGCTTACTTCGGGCAAGCGTCATCAGACCATCGAGGTACAGCTGAACGCCGATAAGAGCATCAGTCGAATGACGGTGAGCACCACTGGTGGCGACACGGTTGTGTACAACTTCGAATATTAATTTATAATAGGGGTACTTGCTAAACCCCCTCTCGCTGGGCGTTGGCTCGCGACAAACAAAACAAGATTATGGAAACAAACAAGAATCAGCGTATCAGTGTGCTGTTTATGTTCTACGGCATACTGTTCTGCGTTTGTCTGATAACGGCAAACGTTTTGGAAACCAAACAGATATCGTTTGGTCCGATGAATATGACGGCAGGACTCATCGTGTTCCCTGTCAGTTATATTATCAATGATGTGGTGTGCGAAGTATGGGGCTATAGCCGCACACGTCTGCTTATCTGGATGGGCTTCGCCATGAACTTCCTCTTTGTGCTTTTTGGTGCCGTTGCCGACTGGATTCCTGGAGCACCCTATTGGCATGGTGAAGAGGGTTTCCATCAGATTTTCGGATTGGCACCCCGTATTGCAGCAGCCTCTTTTCTGGCGTTCCTCTGCGGCTCGTTCGTCAATGCCTATGTGATGAGTCGTATGAAACTGTCGTCCAATGGACAAAACTTCTCTGCTCGTGCTGTGCTAAGTACAGTCTTTGGCGAGCTGACCGATTCTCTCATCTTCTTCCCCTTAGCCTTAGGCGGTGTTATTCCCTGGGAAGAGATGCCCTCGCTTGTTATCACTCAGGTGACGCTGAAGACCGTCTATGAGATTCTGGTTCTTCCTGTGACCATCCGTGTGGTGAAATTTACAAAAGCTCACGACCACGAAGATGTGTTCGATCGTGACATCAATTACAACATTTTTAAATTGAAAGAATAATGGCAACAAGAGAGTCAGAAGGTCTTCATGCCCTCGGTAAGAAGACAGAATATCGTAGCGACTATGCACCCGAGGTGCTCGAGACCTTTGTCAACAAGCACCCTGACAACGACTATTGGGTACAGTTCAACTGTCCTGAGTTCACTTCGTTGTGTCCTATCACAGGTCAGCCCGACTTTGCTGAAATCAAGATTATGTACATCCCTGCCGAGCGAATGGTAGAGTCGAAGAGTCTGAAGCTCTATCTCTTCTCGTTTCGCAATCACGGCGATTTCCATGAAGACTGTGTGAATGTCATCATGAAAGATTTGGTTAAGTTGATGGAACCTAAGTATATTGAGGTTGTTGGCCTGTTCACCCCCCGTGGTGGCATCAGTATCTATCCGTATGCCAACTACGGTAAACCCGGCACTAAGTACGAGCAACTGGCCGAGCAGCGACTCATGCAGCATCAGTGCATTTAATACATAAAAAGCGTGACTTCCTCAGAAAGCCACGCTTTTTTTATACTTCTTGTTTAGCTTTTATTTCTCAGTCTTCCTGTAATAACCTCTCGAACCCTCGGCGAAGTGGAATACCAAGGTGTCGGGTGTCAGCATCTCCAAATCGGCCGTGTCGCTCAGCAAAACCTGCTGCTGTCCCAAAGAGTCTGGTCTGACGCTGCGCAACACGATCTTGCCATTATAGATAAACCACTCGTTGTAGAACTTCAGCTTGGGATATTCCACAGGCGACTCCTCGTCGCTAGTGGCCCTCTGTCTGTTCATGCCGATGGGGAATGCCACATTCTCGGCCTTGATGCTGATGCCATACTCACGCTCCACCTTCAGCAGTTTGACAATCGTGTCTGGCAATTGGCTTATCTTCTGCTTGATGGTGTGTCCTTCCATATCAGCACGCATGCGTAGGGTGGGGAGCACCTTGTAGCACCAGTTGCCTTGCAGGTCTTCGGTCACAATCACCATGTCTGCCTTGGTCGTGTCAACGCCATTGCGAACAATAGCCAGCTTGTCGCCGATACGTGGGTGACCGAAAATCTTATGCTGTTTCGAAGCCTCGAGAATATTCAGTGTGTCAGGGTCTGTTCCGTTGTAGGGTGTCTCCAGATAGACCACGATAGTGTCGTTACACCCATCGCATGCCATGCCATAGATGGTTGAGTCGCCCTCAATTCTGTTGAACACCACTTCTTCCTCTTCCTCGTTGTTTGTTTTCTCCTTGCTTGTGCCGCAGGCCATAAAACATCCGATGGTCAGCAACAGTGCAAATGATAGAGCTTTCTGTTTCATTATCTTTGATTCTGGTTTCGTGGGCAAAGGTAATGAAAAGTTGGGAGTTAAAGAATAGGTCTGGTGATATTTTTTGATAGATTTTCATTAAAAAAACGTTAAATGGTACAAATTACTTCATCTGTGCTGTCCTTAACTCCCAACTCTTTAGTACCTTTGCACCAATTTTAATTTTCAGTACCGAAATATTTGATAAAATCTATTTGATAAATCTATGGGAAAAAAGAAAATCAAGTTTAGTCTTGTGTACCGTGACATGTGGCAGTCATCTGGTAAGTTCCAGCCACGCAAGGATCAGTTGGAGCGCATTGCTCCCGTCATTATCGAGATGGGATGCTTCGCTCGTGTTGAGACCAATGGTGGTGCTTTCGAGCAGGTGAACCTCATGGCAGGTGAGAATCCTAACGATGCCGTACGTGCTTTCTGTAAGCCATTCAACGAGGCAGGCATTCAGACCCACATGTTGGACCGTGGTTTGAACGCACTGCGCATGTATCCTGTGCCCGACGATGTTCGTGAGCTGATGTATAAGGTCAAGAAGGCTCAGGGTGTTGATATCCCCCGTATTTTCTGTGGTCTGAACGACACACGTAATATCATTCCTTCTATCAAATGGGCCAAGGCTGCAGGTATGATTCCTCAGGCCACCCTTTGTATCACCAACTCACCTGTTCACACCGTTGACTACTATTCAAACATTGCCGACGAAGTGATTGCTGCTGGTGCCGAGGAAATCTGTCTGAAGGATATGGCTGGTATTGGTCAGCCCGCTATGCTGGGTGCTCTGACCAAGGCCATCAAGACCAAGCACCCCGATATTATCATCCAGTATCATGGTCACTCAGGTCCTGGTCTGTCTATGGCTTCTATCCTCGAGGTATGTAACAATGGTGCCGACATCATCGATACAGCCATTGAGCCTCTGTCATGGGGTAAGGTTCATCCAGACATCATCTCTGTTCAGTCTATGCTGAAGAACGAGGGCTTCGATGTTCCTGAGATTAACATGAATGCCTATATGCAGGCACGTACGCTCACTCAGGAGTTTATCGACGAGTGGCTGGGCTACTTTATCAATCCTGCCAACAAGCACATGTCTTCACTCCTGTTGGGTTGCGGACTGCCTGGCGGCATGATGGGTTCTATGATGGCCGACCTTGGTGGCATCCAGACCATGATCAACAAGCTGCGTGCTCAGAAAGGCGAGCCCGAGCTGACCATGGACGACATGCTTGTGAAGCTCTTCAACGAGGTTGAGTATGTATGGCCACGCGTAGGTTATCCCCCATTGGTAACACCATTCTCTCAATATACCAAGAACATTGCCCTGATGAACCTTCTCACCATCGAGCAGGGCAAGGGTCGCTTCGTGATGATGGACGACGCTATGTGGGGTATGATTCTCGGTAAGAGTGGTAAGATTCCCGGCACTGTTGATCCCGAGCTCGTTGAGTTGGCTAAGCAGCAGAAGCGTGAGTTCACCGATGTGGATCCTCACACCTTGCTCGAGAATGCCCTCGATGGTTTCAAGAAGGAAATGGACGAGAACGGTTGGGACTATGGTAAGGACAACGAAGAACTCTTCGAACTGGCTATGCACCCCGAGCAGTATCGTGCCTACAAGAGTGGTCAGGCCAAGAAGCAGTTCCTGGCAGACCTTCAGAAGGCTAAGGATGCGAAGCTTGGCACCCAGCTGAGCGCTGAGGAGTTGGCAGCCTTCAAGCATGCCAAGGCCGACGCATTGGTAAGTCCTTCTGCTGGTCAGATTTTCTACGAGTTCAATGGCGAGGGCGAGTGTGCACCTTGTCTCGAACCATTCATCGGTCAGAAGTACCAGGAGGGTCAGACCTTCTGCTACCTGATGGAGAAATGGGGCGAGATTGTGCCCATCCCCGCAGCACTCGGTGGTAAACTTGTTGAGGTTGGTGTCAAGCAGGGCGCAAAGGTCCGCAAGGGCGATGTGCTGGCTTGGATAGAGCGCGATGCCAAGTAAGGAAGTGGACTATCAATCAATTATAAATCAGTATTATGCAGAAGATGACCAGTTGCGTCGTCTTCTGCTTTTTCATTCTCGTCAGGTGGCCGATCGCAGTCTGGCTATCTGTCGCCAGCATCCCGAGTTGTCGCTCGACGTACAGTTTGTGGAAGAGGCAGCCATGCTCCACGACATCGGCATCCGCTGGTGCCATGCACCCTCTATCTTTTGTGTGGGCGAAGCCCCTTACATCGAGCACGGACAGATTGGCGGACGCTTGTTGCGCCAACTCGGTTTCGAACGCCATGCCCGTGTCTGCGAACGACATACCGGTACCGGACTGCCGGGGCTCGAGCCAGAGACCCTGGAAGAACAGCTGGTATGCTATGCCGACAAGTTTTATTCAAAATCACATCCCGAGCGTGTGCTTACCGTCGATCAGGCAGCTCAGAGTGTGGAACGCTTTGGTCATGAAGGCGTCGAAAAGTTTCTCGCATGGGCAAAAATGTTTGAATAAAGCGTAAAATAATGCGTCGTACGTCAAAAAACTCCTAACTATTACCCTTTAACTCTCAACTTTTTCGTATCTTTGCACCCGTGAAACGCAAATATGCGATATTTGTTTTGCTTTCCGCTTTCATCTTTGTGTTGGCGGAAATACCTTCATCGCCCCTTCAGAACATGATTCTTAACAGGGTGATGGACGACTCGTTGTTTGCCGACACACTGCCTCACGACACTTCTATCTCGCCTCATGCTAAGCCCGCTGCAGCAGCCCTGAAGCGCGATACCTCTCATATGGACTCTCTGCAACTGGCTATCTATAAGCACAATAAGGCCATCGACGATTCGCTGGCGCTGGATAGCATCAATCGCAAGAAGAAAAACGGTATCGATTCGCCGGTGAAGTTCTCTGCCGAAGACTCGCTGGTTTACCAAGCTGGCGCAGGCATGGCTCATCTCTATGGCTCATCGCACGTCACCTATCAGAACATGGACCTCACCAGCGAGAAGATTTACCTCTGTCTCGACTCTTCGTTGGTTCATGCCACTGGTGCCCGCGACACCCTTGGCGAGATGTTCGGCACGCCTGTGTTCAAGATGGGCAGTGATAGCTACGAGAGCGATACGATGGCCTTCAACTTCAAGACCAAGAAAGGACTTATCCAGCAGGTTTACACCCAGCAAGAGGATGGCTACCTGACCAGTGAGTTGTCGAAGCGTGGTGCCAATGGCGAGCTCTATCTGCGCCACGGACGCTACACCACCTGCGACGAGCCCCATCCCGATTTCTATCTGGCCCTGTCGCGTGCCAAGGTGCGCCCCGGCAAGGATGTGGTCTTCGGACCCGCCTATCTGGTGGTAGCCGATGTGCCCCTGCCGTTGGCCATTCCTTATGGTTTTTTCCCCTTCACCAAGAGCTATTCCAGTGGTTTCATCATGCCAACTTATGGCGACGAGACCTCGCGTGGTTTCTATCTGCGCGATGGTGGCTACTACTTTGCCATCAGCGACAAGATGGACCTGAAACTCCTGGGCGAGATTTATACCAAGGGGTCATGGGGCATCAGTGCAGCCAGCAACTACCGTCGTCGCTACAAGTACAGTGGCTCGTTCTTTGGTAGCTATCAGAACACCATCACGGGCGAGAAAAACATGCCCGACTATGCCAAGCAGACCAGCTTCAAGATACAGTGGTCGCATCGTCAGGATGCTAAGGCTAATCCTTATTCCAACCTCTCTGCCAGTGTCAACTTTGCCACCAGCAGCTACGAGCGCAACAACCTGACCTCGATGTATAATCCTCAGGCGCTGACACAGTCCACACGTACTTCGTCGGTGTCGTACAGCACAGGCTTCTCCAGTCTTGGTCTCAGCCTGAGCACCACCATGAACCTCAGTCAGAACATGCGCGACTCTTCTATCGCCATGACGCTGCCCGACCTGAACATCTCGGTGTCGCGCTTCTATCCCTTCAAGCGCAAGCACATGGTGGGCAAGGAGCGTTGGTACGAGAAGATTGCGTTGAGCTATACGGGTCGTCTCTCTAACTCTATCTCTACAAAGGAAGACAAGCTGATGCATTCCAGTTTGGTGAAAGACTGGCGTAATGGTATGCAGCACAATATCCCCGTTTCGGCCAATTTCACCCTGTTCAACTACATCAACATCAACCCTTCGTTCAACTTTACCGACCGTACCTATACCAATAAGGTGAAGCGCTCGTGGGACGATACCGCCCAAACGGAGCTTCGCGACACCACCTATGGATTTTATAATGTCTATAACTGGAACCTGTCGCTCTCTGCTTCTACGAAACTCTATGGTTTCTATATACCTTCGCGCAAACTCTTTGGCGATAAGGTTCAGGCCGTACGCCACGTGCTGACCCCCTCTGTCAGCTTCAGTTATGCGCCCGACTTCAGCGCCTCGCGCTATGGCTATTACGATACCTACATGAAGACAGATGCCAATGGCAATGTCTCTATGGTCGAATATTCTCCCTATCAGGGCTCGCTCTATGGTGTGCCGGGCAAAGGCAAGACAGGTAGTCTCTCGTTCGATTTGTCGAACAACGTAGAGATGAAGATTAAGTCTGATGCAGACACCACAGGCTTCAAGAAGATCAGTCTTATCGACGAGTTGGGCGCTGCCATGTCTTATAATATGGCTACGGATATTCGTCCGCTGAGTGACCTCTCCGTGCGTATGCGACTGAAGCTGACCAAGAGCTATACCTTCAACATGAATGCGGTCTTTGCCAGCTATGTCTATGAGGTTGATTCAACAAGTGGTGCACCTCGCATCAGCGACCACACCACCTATTGGCAGAAAGGTAAGATAGGCCGTTTCCAGGGCATGTCACAGAACCTGTCATACACCCTTGACAATACAAAGGTGGCCAATTTCTTTAAGTGGTTGCGTGGCGAACGTGTAGAGAAGAAAACGAGGGATGACGATAACGAAGACGAAGATCTTGACGACGAGAATGAGGTAGAGACTAACCTAGACCGCGAGATGGAGAAGGGCAAGCGTGGCGCCAAGGGTTCTGACAATATGGCCGAGACCGACGAGGATGGCTATATGAAGTTCTCGCTGCCCTGGTCGCTGAGTTTTGGTTATGGTGTCACCATGCGTGAGCATACCGATGTCAGCAAGTTCAACTACAACACCATGCGCTATCCTTACAAGTTCTCGCAGAACCTGAACGTCAGTGGCAATGTCCGTCTGTCGGAAGGATGGAACATCAGTTTCTCGTCGGGCTATGATTTCGAAAACAAGAAGATATCCATGACCACAGCATCGCTCAGTCGCGACCTTCACTGTTTCAACATGTCGTGTTCTGTGGTATTGGCACCATACACCAGCTATAACTTCTCTTTCCGTTGTAATGCTTCAACCCTTACCGATGCGTTGAAGTACGACAAGCGCAGCAGCTATAGCAATAGCGTCCAGTGGTATTAGTGCTTTTCTAAGTGAGAAGTGAGAAGTGAGAGGAACCCCCTCTAAATCTCCCCAAGGGGGAGACTTAACCCCCTCCCTTGGGAGGGTCGGGGAGGGGTTGTTGGTCTGTTTTTCCTCCCCTCCCTTCCGCTCGAGCTCTGCTCGCTTGCTACCGAAGGGACGCAAGAAGGGGAGGGGTCTGGAGGGGTTCCTGGTCTGTTTTTCCTCCCCTCCCTTCAAGGGGAGGGGTTGGGGGTGGGGTCTGTAACTTCATTGGCTGCGCGCGCAATCTCAGCCAAGACACCTTGCATGGATGTAAGCACCTGCTGATTGCTAAAGCGGAGCACACGGATACCCTGCTCGCGAAGATATTCAGTTCGCTGCTCATCGTATTCGTATTTGTAATCATGGCTGGCACCATCGAGTTCTATGCCAAGCCGATACCCTGGGCAGTAGAAGTCAAGAATATAAGGGCCAATACCTTGCTGACGACGAAATTTCATGCCGCCAGCCCCACGACCCTTCAGGGCACGCCAGAGCGTAGCTTCTGCTGCGGTCATGTTGTTGCGAAGAGACTTGCGATAATCTTTTTGTTCTGTAGCGTTTGCTTTAGCTGTTGGATAGTGCATAGGGGCTTTTCTTGTAATAACGTAGAAATCTGCGGAATATTGTTTAGTTACAGACCCCACCCCCCAACCCCTCCCCTTGAAGGGAGGGGAGTGCCTACGTTCAACCAACCCCCTCTAAATCTCCCCAAGGGGAGACTTCTCAGTTCTCAACTCTCCGCTCGAGCTTGCTCGCTTTCCTCAGAAAGAACTCTCAGTTTGCGCCGAAGGCGCACCGCTTCTCAGCAGTTGTTCCAACGACTCTTCTTCGCCTACAATCCAGATGATGTCGCCTTCGACGAATTTGCGCTGAGGAGGCACGGCAGTCAGGTTCTCCTTGCCTTCTTCCATTCCCACCACCATACAACTGTAGCGGTTGCGGATGCCACTCTCTTGCAAGGTCTTGCCAATGAAACGACTGTCTGCACCAATCACGATCTGGCGCAACTTCATCTCGCGCTTCTCCATTTCCATGTCCTCGCCCAGCAGTTCCTTTTCTATTGCCAAACCGAATTTAGCCAACTGCTCATCGCTGCCGATAGCCTGCAGACGGTCGCCTGGGAAGATGATGTAGTCGCCATCGGGGATGTTCAGTCGGCGCCCGCCACGCAGAATGCTGCTGATGTGCACCCCATACTTTCGTCCCAGATTCAACTGTTTCAGCGTGTGTCCCATCCACATCGAGTTGCCAGGCACGTCGAAGTCGGCAATATGGATATCGCGATCCAGCAGCTTACCCTCGTACAGAGGCTTCTTCTTGCCGTGCACCTGTGCCTCGATGTCGCGAGAGCGCAGGTTGTTGATAAACAGACGTTCCAGCAAGATGCTGCGTCGCTTGATGCTGCGCGAGGTAATGATGGCTATCACCACCACCACGCCGATGGTGAGCACGATGGCCGGTCCGAAGGTAGAAACATGCTGTCCGATGTAGAACACGAAGCCCAGCGCAATCATCATTCTGAACAGAATGGTGAACAGCAGCGGCAGACGGTTGCGATTGCTCTCTTTCCACAGCGCCTTGAATTCCTCGCTTCGGTTTTTCTTCATCACCATAGCCCTGAGGAAGGGCGCTATCAGCAAGATGGTGACCAGTCCTGTGGCCACGTTAGCATATCTCGGCCTTAGCAGTTCCATCATCAAAGGCCGGAAGAACGTGAATATGATGATGATGACGGCAATCGAGAGGATAGAGTATATCACCACGTTCATCGACATCTGTAGCAGCAGCTTTTTCCATTTATTGGGGTTGTTGCTTGTGGTCTGGTTCATCGACAGATGGTTCATCATGCGGATGATGCGCTTTGGCAAGCGCTTCTCCATCACGTTGTATGAGGGCAGTGCCAGCCTGATCATGTAGGGCGTCAGGAATGTGGTGATGACACTCACCGCCACCACTACCGGGTAGAGGAAGTTGCCTATCACGCCCAGCGACAATCCCAGCGACGCAATGATGAACGAGAACTCACCAATCTGCGCCATCGAGAAGCCGCATCGCATGGCCGACTTCAGACTCTCGCCACCCAACAGGAAGGCCAGCGAGCCGAACACCGCCTGACCTGCGATGATGGTCAGCACCAGACAGACGATAGGCAAGGCATAGTCTGCCAGTATCTGTGGGTCCACCAGCATACCTACCGACACGAAGAAGATGGCACCAAACAGGTTCTTCACCGGGTCCACCAGCTTCTCGATGCGCTCGGCCTCGATCGTCTCGGCCAGGATGCTGCCCATGATGAAAGCACCAAAGGCCGACGAGAAGCCCACCTTCGACGAGAATACCGCCATGCCGCAACACAATCCCAGCGACACGATGAGCAGCACCTCGCTGTTGATCAGCTGGCGCACCTTGCGCAGGAAGATAGGCACCGCAGAGATGCCCACCACCAGCCACAGCACCAAGAAGAACACAATCTTCAGTATCGAGCTCAGCATCTCGCCACTGTTGGGGTTGTTGCCACTGGCTATGGCGCTCAGCATCACCATCATCACGATGGCCAGAATATCCTCGAGTATCAGCACCGACATCACCATGCCCGCAAACTGCTGTTGTCGCAGTCCCAGGTCGTCGAACGCCTTATATATAATAGTGGTGGAGCTCATGGCCAGCATACCCCCCAGGAAGATGCAGTCCATGCGCGACCAGTGGAACAGATGTCCCACGATGACGCCCAGCAGCGACATCGAGAAGATAATGCTGATGGTCGAGATGATGGGCGAGGCCCCCATCTTCAGAATCTTCTTGAACGAGAAGTCCAGTCCCAGCGAAAACAGCAAGAACATCACGCCGATGTCTGCCCACAGGTGGATGTTAGACATGTCCACCACCGATGTGGTGTAAGGCATGTGGGGCGACACCAGAAATCCCGCTACGATATAGCCCAGCACCAGTGGTTGCTTCAGCTTTTTGAACACCAGTGTCACGATGCCTGCCACCATCAGTATCAGCGCCAGGTCTTGTATCATTGGGGGGAGTTCAGCCATTATATTCGCCTACTAGTTCACAGATCTTGATAATCACGTTCTGTGCCTTTTCCATCGACTGGATGGGCACAAACTCGTAAGGGCCGTGGAAGTTGATGCCACCGGCAAAGATGTTGGGGCAGGGCAGTCCCATGAACGACAGCTGTGCGCCGTCGGTGCCGCCGCGTATGGGTTTCACCTTCGGAGCCACTCCCGCCTCCTGCATCGCCTTCAGCACCAGGTCTATCACGTGCATCTGCGGGTCTATCTTCTCCTTCATGTTGTAGTACTGGTCGGTCAGTTCCAGTGTGACGCAGCCCTCACCGTATTTCTCGTTCAGCTGTTCAGCCGCACGCACCATCAGTCGCTTGCGCTCCTCGAAGCGGGTGCGGTCGTGGTCGCGTATGATGTAGCTCAGCTTGGCATGCTCGGTTTGTCCTGCCATGCCCGTCAGGTGGAAGAACCCCTGATAGCCCTCGGTGGTCTCAGGTCGCTCGTCGGCAGGCATCATCCCGATGAACTCAGCCGCCAGCAAACTGGCGTTCAGCATTTTGCCTTTCGCATAGCCCGGGTGCACGCTGCGCCCCTTGATGGTGATTTTAGCGCTGGCTGCGTTGAAGTTCTCGAACTCCAGTTCGCCCACCTCGCCACCGTCCATGGTGTAGGCCCATTCGCAGCCAAACTTCTCCACATCGAAGTGGTGGGCCCCCATGCCAATCTCCTCGTCGGGGTTGAAGGCCACACGAATTTTGCCGTGCTTCACCTCCGGATGCGCCTTTAGCCACACCATAGCCTGCACAATCTCGGCAATGCCAGCCTTGTCGTCGGCTCCCAGCAGCGTAGTGCCATCGGTCACGATCAGGTCTTCGCCCACGTGCGCCAGCAGTTCAGGAAACATCTTCGGGCTCGATACGATGCCCTCGCTCAGCACGATGTCGCCCCCGTCATAGTGCTCCACGATGCGCGGACGGATGTTGGCACCCGAGCAGTCGGGGCTGGTGTCATAGTGCGATATAAATCCGATGGTAGGCACCTCAGCCTTTGTGTTGGCAGGCAGCGTGGCATACAGATATCCCTGTTCGTTCAGTTCTACGTCTTCCAGTCCCTCGCTTTTCAGTTCCTCTTTCAGATAGGCTGCAAAAGCCAACTGTTTCTCGGTGCTGGGCACGCTCTCGCTATCTTCTGCCGACTGCGTGTCAAACTGTGTATATTTCAGAAATCTTTCTACGATGTTCATGCTATTCAATGATGCAGTATTTTTATTTTGATTTATTTTGCCACAAAAGTACAAAATAATCGGTGAAGAGCCAAATTATTCCGTGTTAATTCGTGCACACTTTTATGCCTTGTGTGCAGCTTTCGATAATTTTTCTTCATTTTATTTTTGTTGTTCGAGTTTTATTCCTTATTTTTGTAGCAACATAATCAATGCCATAGACTTCCCATTCATAGCGATGAATCTCTTAACAGTGGTAACGAACCTATTGAAAATGAATAACTGTTATGAAGAAGTGGAGTATTTTGAATATCATATTAACGTGTATAGTAGCCGCTTCAATGACGGCATGCAGCATAGACGAAGACTTCAACGTAGAGACCGATGGCCCGCTGACCATCACCGTTGACGGTCAGAGCCACGACTACGACCAGGAATACATGAGTTGTCTGGGATTTTTTGGCGAGTATGTCCACTCGCTAGACGACAGTTACCTGAGTATCGTGACCCCCATCTATTGCGACTTCCTGATGGAGTTTCCAGCCGACACCAATCCCTACACATTCTTTTGCGAGGGCTACGACGGTTTCGAACGCGATGCCACCAGCGTCACCATAGGCATCAACGAGCGCCAGTGCACCTACGTCTCTGGCTCTGCCCAGATCACCCGTGCCGATGCCGAGAGCTTCACCGTGGCCTTCTCCGACTATAAGTTCCACTGGAACAGCAGTCGCGAGATTGTATTCAACGGCACCCTCGTCGTGCCCATCAGCAACGAGTAACGCCCCCCTTTTTGTTGTTTCAACAGAAAATAGTATCTTTGCATCTGTAAACCAACAAAAAAAATAGTCCATGGATACAAAAAGAATATTGAAATACCTCCGACAGATTCAGGTCAACAACAACCGTGCTTGGTATCTGGAGCATAAGGCCGAGTACGACGCCGTGCGTGCCGACTTCGAGTGTGGCGTGCAACAAGCCATCGAGCGCATCGTCACGTTCGACCCCACCGTGTCGCACCTGCGCGTCAAAGACTGCACCTACCGCTTCAATCGCGACACCCGCTTCTCTGCCGACAAGTCGCCCTACAAAAACCATTTCGGGGCCTATATCGCCGCCCATGGCAAGAAGGCGCTGCACGGTGGCTACTACCTGCATCTGGAGCCCGACCACTGTATGGTGGCGTGCGGCAACTATTGGTTGCCCACCAACATCCTCACCTCTTGTCGCAACGAGATCATGGCCAACATAGACCAGTGGCTGCGCTGCGTCGAGAGTCCCGAGTTTCTCAGCTACTATGGCAGCACCGACGCAAACCATACCACCACTCCCACCGATGTCGATAGCTGGGACCAGCCCCAGGGTTTCGGCCTCACCCGCCTGAAGACCTGTCCGTCGGGTTTCCCTCGCGACTGGGCGTATGTGCACTATCTGCGCCTGAAAGACTATTGCTGTTGGCATCGTGTGCCCGACGATTTCTTCCAAACCGACCATTGGCTCGACGATATGTCATCCATGTTCCGTGCCGCCAAGCCCATGATGGACATGATGAATTCCGTGATCGACGACTATGAATGACATATGCGGCGCAAATTGAGAGGTGAGTGACATATCGTTGTTTTCTCCCCTCCCATGTAGGGGAGGGGTCGGGGGTGGGGTCAGTGTTGTTCAGTATGTCTAGGGACAAGTGAGTGACATAGGCACTCCTGTCTATTTTATCCATTTTAAACGCCGTATTGGATAAAATAGTGCATTTTTTATCCAATACGCTTGCAAAATTGAAGAAAATACCATATTTTTGCACGCAGAATTTAAACATTGAGATTATGAAGACAATAGTTCTGAACCAACGAAAGGAACGTGATGAGTTGCTATCACGTCCGTATCTTACACGTAAAAGTGGTCTGGATATTGACATGCTGCTGAACAGTCATCTCATCAAGCTGATAACAGGTCCGCGTCGTGTAGGCAAGTCCACCCAGGCCTTGTTGATGTTGCGCGACAAGAATTTTGCCTATCTCAATTTCGACAATCAACCGCTTCTCGACGCATGGGACGCTAATCTGGTGATGCGAATGCTGGATGACGTCTATCCCGGCTATGAGTATCTGCTGCTCGACGAGGTTCAGAATCTTGATGCTTGGGACTTGTGGGTGAGCGAGCTCTATAGGATGGGAAAGAATCTGGTTATCACGGGTAGCAATGCCAAAATGCTGTCGAGCGAAATGGCAACCGTGCTCACGGGAAAGTATCTACAGATAGAGATGTTACCCTTTAGCATGGAAGAGTTTTTCGATTGGAACAAGCTCGATCTTCACGGACTAAAGCCGGAGCAGCAGGCTGAGGGTAGGGCGTTAACAGACGACTATATGCGCAATGGCGGCTATCCTGAAGTGGTGGCATCGCGCCCATTGGTACGTAGCTATCTCGACACATTGTTTGACTCCATCATGTGGAAGGATGTGGCCAAGCGACACAATGTACGCAACATCACCGACCTCAACAACCTGGCTATATATCTAGTTTCAAATTTCTGCAATCCACTGAGTGCCAATGAGCTATCGGAGGAACTCGGCTTCTCGAGTGTTTCCACCGTCAAGAAGTTTATGGACTATCTGCATGAACCATACCTTTTCTACTATCTGTCGCGCTACAACAATAAGTTGAAGCTGATGAACAAGGCGCCCCGCAAGGTCTATGTGGTAGATAACGGCTTTGTGGCAGCCAAGGCTTTCGCCGTGAGTGAGAACCTGGGACGATTGCTCGAAAACCAAGTGTTTATAGAGCTGATGCATCGAGGATACGATACCGAAAAGACCCTGTTCTATTATCGCTCTCGCAACGACAAGGAGGTAGACTTCGTGTTGCGCAAGGGAGCGCATGTCGAACGACTGGTACAGGTGTGCTACGACATGAGTAGTCCCAAGACCGAGAAGCGCGAGGTTGATAGCATCGTGGAATGTGCAGGCGAACTGAAATGCAGCAACCTCACCATTGTTACGCGCGACGAAGAGCGCACCATAGAGAAAGGTGGCTACACCATAGCCGTAGTGCCAGTATCAAAGTTCTGAGGTCCTTCTAATTACAATACATTGCCCACATAACACCTACACTTTAGTAACAGATTATGTCTAGGGACAGGTGAGTGACATATCTTATTTTGCCTACAAAGGCACGCAATAATCTGAAAAATAAGGTAGGAATTACAAATAAAAAATAACCCCCTCTAAATCTCCCCAAGGGGGAGACTTTCTTACTTCTAACCCCCTCCCCTTGGGAGGGATGGGGAGGGGTTAGTTCATACAACTTGCCACGCCGAGGCTAGTGGCGATTGCCGTGAGTACGGCGATGATGGTCTGCACGATAAATTTCCAAGTTTCAATTTTGTTTTTCATAGTAATAAATTATTAACCCCCTCTAAATCTCCCCAAGGGGGAGACTTTCTTACTTCCAACCCCCTCCCTCGGGAGGGATGGGGAGGGGTTGTTGGTTTGTTGTCAAGGGGATGTTGGTTTGTGTTGTTTTGTTTTCTCCCCTCCCATGTAGGGGAGGGGTCGGGGGTGGGGTCAGTGTTGTTCTAACTGCCAATGGAGATACAGACCCCACCCCTAGCCCCTCCCCTTCTTGCGTCCCTTCGGTAGCAAGCGAGCAGAGCTCGAGCGGAAGGGAGGGGAGTTCTGCGGAAGGGAGGGGTTTTGGTTTGTTTTCCTCCCTCCCCTTGGGAGGGTTGGGGAGGGGTTTTAGTCCTCATTCTCCTCCTTTTCATTTTCACTTGCGTCAGGCTCAATCTCGAAGCGAGCGTTCTTCTTGAACGTAGGACTAG
>JAILHK010000037.1 GCA_024695815.1 Prevotella sp. | reverse complement strand
CTTGTTTTGAGGATAAACAAAATAATTAACAACACATAAATACACAAGCATCATGGCAGATACAAAGTACATCTTCGTGACGGGCGGCGTGGTTTCGTCACTCGGTAAAGGTATTATTTCGTCTTCAATCGGTAAGTTGCTGCAAGCTCGCGGCTACAAGATTACGATTCAGAAGTTCGATCCGTACATCAATATTGATCCGGGAACCCTCAACCCTTACGAGCATGGAGAGTGCTATGTGACCGCTGACGGTATGGAGACCGACCTCGACCTCGGTCACTACGAGCGTTTCACAGGCATACAGACAACCCGCGCCAACTCAATGACCACGGGTCGTATATACAAGTCTGTCATCGACAAGGAGCGCAGAGGCGACTACCTCGGCAAGACCATTCAGGTGGTGCCTCACATCACCGACGAGATTAAGAGGAGGATGCTGAGAACCTCCCCCGCCCCCGCCCAAGGAGGGGAGTGCCTGACGGGCAGGGAAAGCGACAGCCCCTCCTCCTCTTTGGGGAGGTCGGGAGAGGCCTTCGACTTTGTTATCACCGAGGTGGGCGGCACCATTGGCGACATAGAGAGTGCGCCATTCATGGAGGCCATCCGTCAGTTGCGCTACCAACTGGGACGTGATGCCGTCTGCGTACACCTAACCTACGTGCCCTACCTGAAAGCTGCCGACGAACTGAAGACTAAACCCACACAGCACAGCGTGAAGGAGTTGCAGAGCATGGGCATACAGCCCGACATACTGGTGCTGCGCACCGAACGCCATCTGGACGACGCCATGCGCTCGAAGGTTGCCTCGTTCTGCAACGTAGATTTGGAGTGCGTGGTGCAGAGCGAAGACCTGCCAAGCATCTATGAGGTGCCCGTGAACATGCAGCACCAAGGTCTGGATGCTGCCATTCTGCGCAAGATTGGCATCCCCGTGGGCGAGACTCCGGCCATGAAACCCTGGCATGCCTTCCTCGACAAGCAGCGTGCTGCCAAAAAGGAGGTGCACATTGCCTTGGTGGGCAAGTACAACTTGCAGGATGCCTACAAGAGCATCCGCGAGAGCCTGAACCTGGCAGCCATCTACAACGATGTGAAAGCGCGCCTGCACTTTGTAAACAGTGAGGAGGTTACGCACCAGAACATTGCCGAGAAGCTGAGCGGCATGCAGGGCGTGGTGATCTGTCCGGGCTTCGGACAGCGCGGCATCGAAGGCAAGATTATCGCTGCTGAATATACGCGCACCAACGACATTCCTACGTTCGGCATCTGTCTGGGCATGCAGATGATGGTGATTGAGTTTGCCCGCAACGTGCTGGGCTATGCTGATGCCAACAGTGCCGAGATGGACAGTCAGACACCTCACAACGTGATCGACATGATGGAGGAACAGAAAACCATCACCCAGCTGGGTGGCACCATGCGATTGGGCGCCTACGAGTGTAAGGTGTTGAAAGGTAGTAAGACTTTTGAGGCATACTCGCAGTCAGAACAATCTACTCCCCTCACTCACAAAGAGGGGGAGGGGCTCTTTATCCAAGAGCGCCACCGCCACCGCTATGAGTTTAACAACCAATATCAGGAGCAGTACGAGGCTGCCGGCATGAAGTGCGTGGGCATCAACCCCGACGCCAACCTGGTGGAGATTGTGGAGATACCCGAGAAGCGCTGGTACATCGGAACGCAGTTCCACCCTGAATACACATCGACGGTGCTGAACCCACACCCCTTGTTTATGAGCTTCGTGAAAGCATTAACCAATGAGCAATAAACATTGAACGTTTATGGAGCAGCTGAAACATGAGTGTGGGGTAGCGATGATTCGCTTGCTGAAGCCACTGGAATACTACGAAAAGAAATACGGCACCTGGGCCTACGGGTTCAACAAGCTCTATCTGATGATGGAGAAGCAGCACAACCGCGGACAGGAGGGTGCCGGCATAGCTTCGGTAAGCCTGACCAACAAGCCCGGCTCCGAGTATATGTTCCGCGAGAAAGCTGAGGGCAAGGATGCCATCACGCAGATCTTCTCGAGGGTAACGGAAGAGATGAAGGGCGAGTTGCTGATGGGACACCTGCGCTACTCGACCACCGGCAAGAGCGGACTGACGTTCGTGCACCCTTTCTTGCGACGCAACAACTGGCGAGCTAAGAACCTTTGTCTGTGCGGCAACTTCAACATGACCAACATCGACGAGGTGTTCCAATTTCTCACCGCACAGGGGCAGAGTCCTCGTATCTATGGCGACTCGTACATCACACTGGAACTGATGGGACACCGACTGGACCGCGAGGTGGAGCGCCTCTTCACCGAGGCCAAGGCACAAGGACTTGAGGGCACAGCCATCACGGAGTATATAGACAATCATGTAGAGATGGCCAACGTGCTGCGCACCACCATGCAGCACTACGACGGTGGCTACGTGATGTGCGGACAGACGGGCTCGGGCGAGATGTTTGCCGTGCGCGACCCTTGGGGCATACGTCCTGCCTTCTACTATCGCGACGACGAGATCATTGCCATTGCCAGCGAGCGGCCGGTGCTGCAGACCACCTTCGACATTGCCAGCAGCGACGTGCATGAGCTGCAGCGCGGACAAGCGCTCATCGTCCACAAAAACGGCGAGAGCCAGCTAGAGCAGATACTGCCTGCCCAACAGTTGAGCGCCTGCTCGTTTGAACGCATCTACTTCAGTCGTGGTTCCGACTGTGACATCTATCAGGAGCGTAAGCGACTGGGCGAACAGCTGAGCGATCCTATCATGAAGGCCATCGACGGCGACGTGGACCACTCTGTCTTCGCCTATATCCCCAACACTGCCGAGGTGGCATTCTACGGAATGACCGACGGTTTCCGTCAGCAAGGCTACAACGTGCGCACCGAGAAGGTGGTGTGGAAAGACATCAAGCTGCGCACCTTTATCACCGACAACTCCGAGCGCAACGACCTGGCTGCACACGTCTATGACATCAGCTACGGTTCGCTGCGTCCCAACGAGGACAATCTCGTGATTATCGACGACTCGATTGTGCGTGGCACCACGCTGAAAGAGAGTATCTTTAAGATTCTGGACCGCCTGCATCCCAAGAAGATTGTGATGGTGTCCAGCTCGCCACAGATTCGCTACCCCGACTACTACGGCATCGACATGGCGCGCCTGGAGGAGTTCTGTGCTTTCCGTGCCACAATGGCATTGCTGGAGGAGAGAGGTCTCGCCCCCAAGCTCATCAAGGAAGTGTATCAGGCATGTAAAGAGCGCCCCCTCGAAGCCAACCACGTCAGAAGAATCTACGAGCCGTTCACCGTTGAAGAGATCAACAACAAGATTGTAGAGATGCTTCGACCAAAGGATATGCAGGCGCCCATCGAACTGGTGTTCCAGAGCATCGAAGGACTGCACAAAGCGTGCCCCGACCACCCAGGCGACTGGTACTTCACGGGCCACTACCCCACTCCCGGCGGCACACGGCTCTGCAACCAGGCTTTTGTGAACTATATTGATCGTTTACAGAAATAGCTCATAACAACAACAAGAACAACAATAAACTAGAATAAAAAGACTATGTGTGGAATCGTTGGAATATTTTGCTCGGCAACACAAGGAGATGCTGACCAGAGCCTGATAGCAAAGAAAGAGGCGCCCGCTCTACGTGAAAAGGCGCTGAGGATGAGTCAGAAAATACGTCACCGCGGTCCCGACTGGAGCGGTATCTACTGCGGCGGTTCGGCCGTATTGGCTCACGAACGACTGAGCATCGTGGACCCTGAGTCGGGCAAGCAGCCATTGTTCGCGCCCGACGGCAAACAGGTGCTGGCAGTGAATGGCGAAATCTACAACCATCAGGAGATTCGTCGCCGCTATGCCGGTAAGTACGACTTCCAGACGGGCAGCGACTGCGAGGTGATCTTGGCGCTGTATCGCGAGAAAGGCATCAACTTCCTGGAAGACCTGAGCGGCATTTTCGCTTTCGCCCTCTACGACGAAGAAAAGGACACTTTCCTCATTGCCCGCGATCCCATCGGTGTCATTCCACTATACATCGGCTACGATGCCGACGGCACCATCTATGTGGCCTCCGAGCTGAAAGCCCTCGAGGGCCAGTGCGAGCGCTACGAACCGTTCCTTCCGGGCCACTACTACTATAGTGCCGACCCTGGCATGAAGCGCTACTACAAACGCGATTGGTTTGAATACGATGCCATCAAAAACAACCCTGCATCTGTCGCTGCTATCCACGACGCCCTCGAAGCAGCTGTCAAACGCCAGCTGATGAGCGACGTGCCCTATGGCGTACTCCTCTCGGGCGGCCTCGACTCGTCTGTCATCTCTGCCATCGCCGAGAAATACAGCGAGATGCGTATCGAGGACAACTCGCAGTCGAAGGCCTACTGGCCCCGTCTGCACTCGTTTGCCGTAGGACTGAAGGGGGCACCCGACCTGGCGAAGGCCAAGATGGTGGCCGACCATATAGGCACCGTTCACCACGAGATCAACTACACCATCCAGGAAGGTCTCGACGCCATCCGCGACGTCATCTACTTCATCGAGACCTACGACGTGACCACCGTCCGAGCCTCAACGCCTATGTATCTGCTGGCGCGCGTCATCAAGTCGATGGGTATCAAGATGGTGCTCAGTGGCGAAGGTGCCGACGAGATCTTTGGTGGCTACCTCTACTTCCACAAAGCGCCCAACGCCAAGGAGTTCCACGACGAGACCGTGCGCAAACTATCCAAGCTGCACCTCTATGACTGTCTGCGTGCCAACAAAAGCCTGAGCGCCTGGGGCGTGGAGGGACGCGTACCCTTCCTCGACAAGGAGTTCCTCGATGTGGCCATGCGCACCAATCCCGAGGCGAAGATGTGTAACCCCCACCTAACCTCCCCGAGGGGAGGAAACGACGCTCAAAAAGTCTCCCCCCGGGGAGATTTAGAGGGGGTTTCCATTGAGAAACGCATTGTGCGCGAAGCCTTTGCCGACATGCTGCCCGAGGAAGTCGTTTGGCGACAGAAGGAGCAGTTCAGCGATGGTGTGGGCTACTCGTGGATTGACACGCTGAAGGCCGTAACCGCTGCTGCCGTGAGCGACGAGCAGATGGCACATGCTGCCGAACGTTTCCCCATCAACCCGCCAAAAAACAAGGAGGAGTATTACTACCGTTCTATCTTTGCCGAGCACTTCCCCAGCGACTCAGCAGCTCTCAGCGTGCCCAGCGAGGCTTCCGTAGCCTGTTCCACGGCCATCGCTCTGGAGTGGGACGAGGCCTTCAAAAACATGAACGACCCTTCTGGTCGTGCCGTTAAAGGCGTGCATGAGCAGGCTTATTGAATTTATTACTCGTATTTTTATAGGTTTTGTTTTAACTACGGCGGCAGGTGCTTGCGAAAAGCACCTGCCGCCAATTTCATTGTTAAAACAAATCTTATAGAGTTGCTATTTCAAAAGCTTTCTCACGAAGAACTCTTGAGATAACAAATTGGCACCTCAAGGTGGGTAGGTAGTCGTTAGGGGGCTTTTGCATATTACTAGTAATTTCGGTTATCACATTGTTGTCATACACCTTCTTTTACTCGATAAAAGGGATGGAATGGTGGGGCTATTTCGGCCCAAAAGAAGGGAGAAATGGGTGCTTTCTGCGGGCAATATGATAAGTATGAGATTTATTCTAGCCCCTAGAATGCCCCTTTCTAGCCCCTAGAAGAGGGTAATCTAGCCCCTGGACAACAGCATTTGAAGTGAACCCAGAAAGTTGGACACAACTTAATGGTTCAAAATGAAACGTAGTTACAGTCTAGAAGAAAAGTTATGTGCAATTGGATTCGTATTCCAAGGTGAATCAGTCAGTTCGGTCTCTCACAGGTTGCATTTAGGC
>JAILHK010000002.1 GCA_024695815.1 Prevotella sp. | reverse complement strand
ACGGCACTCTGAAGCTCGGTATCATCAAGGAAGGCGATGCCGTGGCAAACGAATGGACAGTGGTCGACAACTTCCACCTCACCTATCTGGGCACCGACCAGACCATCGACGAGAACACAACCTGCAGCGTGGCACCTGCCAGCGATATCACCATGAAACTGAACCGCACACTGTCGGCCGACTACTGGAACACGTTCTGCGTGCCCTTCTCGATGACGGCCACACAGGTGACTAAAGCCTTCGGCAGCGATACCAAGATCACAAAGATGAAGAGTGTTGAGGGCGACGTGATGTATTTCGAGGAGGCAACCACCATCGAGGCTGGCATGCCCTGTCTCATCAAGCCTGCCACGACCACCGGTCCTTACATCATCCTCAGCGGCATCACCATGACCGACACCGAGGCGCAGAGCATAGGTAACGACAGCTATAAGTTCACGGGTACCTACAGCCCCGTTGAGCTGAAGACCGACGGCACCAACCTCTTCCTGCAGACCAATGGCAACCTGACCGCTCCTGCCAATGCCACCAATACCATGAAGGGCATGCGCGCCTACTTCGAGGTGCCTGCCAGTGCTGCTGCTGCCCGCATCGTCTTCGACGACGGTACGACAACGGGCATCGACCTCACAGCTCCCGCTCATCGGTCTGCGGAAAGCATCTACACCCTCGACGGACGGAAAGTCGGCGACAGCAAGGGCATCGTCGTCAGCAAGGGCAAGAAGTATATCAGAAAGTAATCATGGAAGGAGGATATTATGAAAAAACAATATCAGAAACCGCAGACAGAGATGGTTCTGCTACAGTCAGAACCCTTTATGAACCTCTCGGCAAGTGGACGTACCGTCACCTTCGACACGCCCGAAACCGATGGCGATGCCAGCAATGCCGCCTCGCGCACCTACAACGTCTGGGACGATGACGAGGACAGCGAGCGGGACGAGGACGAAGTTTGATGAATAAGTATAGTTTAAAAGTTATTTAGTTTAGGTAGTAGTTGATTTTATTTCAAATGCTGCGGTAAGTCTTGCCTATGTACTTACCGCAGCTCTGTTTGATAGCACCAACCAGAAGCTCACCGACTTTATCTTTGCCAGCGACCTGCTGAAAGACATGCGTGCGGCCATTCTTAAGAACGAATAAAGGGCACCTGCCCCACCCGTTCAGCAGCTATTAGCACGCAAAAGTTACGCTTTTAAACGCTTATACAGTAACTGTTGCAAGCCAAGAGTGCCCCTTTTAGCTTGCAATAGTTACTGTTTTGGTATCCATCTAGAGTCTAGAATCAGTCATTCTAAAGTCTAGAAAGCACAATTCTAAAGTCTAGAAGTTACTGTTCTAAAGTCTAGAAATGACATTTTCAGACTCTAGAACCAAAGCAATAGCAAAAGAATCATATCGCAATAGCAAAAGAATAGCGGCACTATTCGGTGTGAATAGCGCCGCCAAACGATATGAATTCAAGCCCCAAACTTTGGGGTTCACTTCAGACCTGTCCCGATGATCTATTGTTTTAGGACCAAAACCCTATTATTTCGAAACAAACTTCTTCCCGTTCTTAATGTACAGGCCTTTAGCTGGAACAGCATTCAGACGACGGCCTTGGAGGTCGAAGACAGCTCCTTCTCCTTTGGAGAGGGCTGGGGAGAGGTCCTCAATCCGGTCAACACCAGGCTCAGAACGGAAGTCCTTTTGGGTGAAGATGCACTTACCATCCTCATAGCAAGAAAGGAGTTCATAAGATCTGCCATCATTTAGCACAAACATAGTTGACACAAAGGGACCTCCAATGTGCCCAACGCCTTCTACCCAGATAGGCTCATAGCCACCAAAAGGTTCAAGCTCAAATCGACGAAACCGCTGACCGTTTGCTGTAACGGTATCAATACTATGGACAAAAGTATCCTCAATGGGGAAGTCTTTCGACAATTTCTCACCTGCATTCACAGAAAAATCATAGAGCACATATTCCTTTTCGCAATCTTCTCTGAGTGCATAAACCTTTCTATCAGATTCTCTGAGGAATTGTGGATATAAAGCAGATTCAAATACATCTATATGTATCTGCTTTTCCATGTTCTCTGAGGCTTCTGATGGATATGTTAGTATAAGTTCTTTATCAATTGAAAGTGTTTCTTTCAATATCTTTTTGTAAACTTGCTCTGATATAACGGTATCACCTGTTATACACAGATTAAATGTTGTTGTCTGATCATAGAAAGCGTCTATCTCGCCAACCTGTTCAAATATCCGTTCTGCCATTTGACATTTCCAATACTTGCCATCCTTCAAAAATGGCCTATACAAAATATCTGATTGTGCCACAGCCAATGTCGTACAACACAAGAGACACATAAGTGTAAATAATGATTTTATTTTCACCATTGTTTGTTCGATTTGGTTTTTATAAAAACAAAAATAATATATTGACTCATAATGCATGACTTATTTAATTTCAAATTCAGCACCCAACTTACATTCAAAACCATTTTTAATCACAACACCATTATTGCTGAATATTGTCACTTTCGCATCTGGCTCGATGACAACATTTCCATATGGTATAGTATCCGTAACGTCATAGCCGATTCGCAATGAATCCCCTATATAATTCGCATCTTGGGTTATCAATTCATTTTGAATGACATTTACTCCACAATGAAGCACTAAAGGTATGTAATCATGCTTGTTCAAAGCAATGTCACATTTTGATGGTGGAAGTGGAATTGTAATGATGCTATCATTGTTTGTGGCATAGCTTCCAAGAAGTGAACCTTCCATAGATACAACATTAACAGAATAACCACAAACATCTCCAGTGGAAATAGTTAAGCTGTCTCCCATAATTGCGATGTGAAAATTGTCGAACTTTTTCTGGACTCCGGTCCATAATTCCAAAGACGGATCCCCGCCACAAATAAGACAAAATGCGTTGTCAATAGCCATATCCCCTCCACTCAACCCTATTAAATTTGTCGTAAGGTTTAAATCTCCTAATAAATAATTGTTATTATTAAGAAGTTCCTTATGAAAATTCTTTAAGTAATCATTCGCGGGATATGAAAAAACAGGAACAGTTCCACCAATATACGCAGAAGCGCAATGATCGTTGCGTGTCCATTGCCAGATAATTGATTTTTCTTGAGAAAAATCACCATTAATGCACGCCATACTAACAAATACAGGATAAGTATTTCCATTTAATCTAGCCGTATCCCCTTCATATACAAGGCCATCCTCTATATGATGACCAGTATAATCCAGCCAACATCCTCTCTGATTTCCATGGCCATTATATGCAACGATATTCATTCCATTATTTATATGATTATAGATATCTGTAACTCTTGCGTTATTTCCTCCATTTTCTATGGAGGCTGCGTAAGCTTTGTAGAATGACATCGGATGAGCATATATTTCGTTTCTGACAGATTCCATACATCCCTGATAGAATCCAGGAGCATACTGAAGATTGGCAATTAAAAGAATCTTATCTGACCATTCATGACTAAGGCTTTCGTATTTTATTGTTTTGTTCACTATATTACGAAAATCGTTCAATGTATTTGTTATAAATCGTCCTATTGGGATTTCTGCTTCCGGATCTCCATAGCCTCCCTTGCACCCATACCAATAATCACTTTTTACAATATGATGATCATCAATGACATATCGCGCGGGAAAGACGGGCAAAGGTATCTTTGTATGATCACCCACAAACAAGACTCTTTTAATGTTATATGTGTCGTATTCACTATCGATAAAACTTTTAATCGAAGCGCTGTCTGAGCCGATCGTAGCAGTTGAAACAAGTTTCGTCTTATACCCTTTCAACGCCTTCCATCTTCTAAATGTTCTCATTTCCTGACTATTTTCTATTTCTGGTATATCACCCACAATAATAAGATAGTCATAATCATCATTATTGGTTCTCATCATTGACACATCTTTCATTGTATCCTCAGAAAGAAATCCTTTATTACAAAATAGTTTCAAATCATCCTTTTTTGCACGAACCCTCTGAATATTCTTTTGTTGCTTAAATGAAAAGGATACTGTCAAAGTAAATTCGGAGAGTATTGACAGTTTGTTTTCAGTTGGAAAATATTTAAATGGACAGATTTTTAATAGGACATTCTCAATACCTTTCCAAGTTAAAACTTCGCTTTCTGATATTAGTTCTCTCTCAAAAATATATCTTTTATAGACTTCTTCATCATATACAAAGGATGTATCCTTAGTAGCATTAAAACATGGCTTCTGTGCAGGAAAGATTTTCTCAACTTCATAATCTATCCAGTTTTCATCAGTAACCACACAAGAAAGTGTTTTTCCTATAGGCAAACCTATCATTTGAGTTATAATTGGAAGAGCTGGCTTTCCTATGTCTAATAGTGTTTGAGAGTCATCTAATGAAAGTCTGCAAAAAACCGTATTATTTTTTTCAATGTGTTCACTATTAATAGCATTTATTTTAACCTTTATTACGTAATTGTCTTCGTTAGATTCAAGTATGTCGATCGATACGCAAGATTTTGGCGATCTTTCACCTATTGGTACTGTCTTTGTATTGCTAGCAAAAATATTTTCTATTCCAAGCGCAAAAGCAATACAGACAGTAATTATTGAATATATAATATGCTTCATTATCTGTATTTTTAATGTTTCAAGAATTATAATGTAATCATAATATATAAATATTATTTGTGAGTATAGCTTAATCGAAGATGAGTCAAATGAAATTTATATCATAAAAGGCGCAAATAATCTATTGAGATTTCTTAATTCTCATTTACACGCCCAATATCAAGTCACTTCGATAAAATCATTCGCTTGGTGTCAATCTCCTGTCCGTTCACGACGAGGGAGTACAGGTAGATGCCTGCTGAGAGCTCGTAGCCGTTGATGGTGACGGAGTCCATCGAGGAATCAATGGCTATCTGCTTCTGCATCTTGCCGTTCATGTCAAAGATGTAGATATTGGCATTCCTTGTGTTATCAGGCAAGGTGAAGCGTATCTGTGTCTGAGAGCTAAAGGGATTGGGGGTGTTCTGATAAAGCACAGCTTTCTCAAGATGTGCGTCCGTTGCTAACACACCTGTCGTTTCTTCTCCGACATAAGTTGCTCTGCGAGCAGTAGTATCCTTACCCTTCAATTCGTCAAGTTCTGCTTTCAATTCCTGAATAGAGCGGATAAGGACAGGGACAAGCTCCACATAATTAATGCCAAGATAGCCACCTTGGTCCTTGATAACCAGATTGGGATATATTTCCTGCAGTTCCTGGGCTATAAGACCAAAATGTAGTTTTTTCTCTGCCTCAACTTTATCGGTATAGTTGTACTTTACGACATTCATCGCCATGACATTGTCAAGGGCGCTCATACCTCTCTTTGTACTCTCCAGTGGAGCGATGTTTTCTTTAAGGGCAATGTCTGAGGAGGATACAACAGAGGTTGCAGACAAAGTTCCGTATATATATACTGGCCCAGAGAAAAGACCTGCGTAAGAGCCATAAACTGGAGGAACAACTGAGTTAGCACATTTTCCATAAATAGCAGCACCTTTACTGTTATCTATTTGTCCCCAAACGCCAAAGTTATCATTAGTTCCAGGACAACCGCCTACACGACCAAGCACGCCAATGTTTGATGTGCTGGAAGAAACGGATTCCGTAGCATCGCCATAGATGGCAATACGACTGCCGTAAACCGAGGTGTTGCCCCTTAACGTTGATACAAAGTTGCAATGCCTATAAAAGCTATTGTTATTGGGTGTACCTATCGCTACCCTGTTCTTAAGAGAATACACACCACCTGGCATATACACACCACCAAGGCTGTCAACAGATAGCTGAGCATTTACAACAGAAACAATTCCAAATAGGCTGGTCATGATTAACAGAACTCTTGCTTTCATTGTTACTTACATTTTAGGTTTATGTCATACTGTTTGTTATTGATGTCGCAAATATATAAAATTAGGTGATTGCCAACAAGAAACATACAAAAGAAATGTAAATATTTATAGTTAATTAACGAAGTTTCTGCATAGAACACACGAAAAAAGGTCTTCACTTGATGAAGACTTTTTTACCGTTTTTAATAATATAGAGTCCGCGACGGGGATGATCGATGCGCTGCCCCCTTGGATTCATCTTTGCCATTTACGTAACATATATTTCTTTTTTATTATTCTATGTGAATGATTATCGAAATTATATATTTCCACTTTAAAATATGATGGGATCAGTCCTTCTGAAGCCATTGTGTTAACTATAAAGCTATCTTTAAAAATCGTATCACTCCTTATCATCAACTTCTTCTGATATATAGATATATTGGGGCTGCTTATAGGCCACACGGAAACAGAGACTTCAGTACTATCCGTTCTACGCAGGTGGAAATCATAATAATAAGCCCCCGTCTCCCCCTCTTTTAGAATGAGACAAGGTAGGGAATCACACGAAAGATCTGAATCATAATAATCATATATCGACGAAAAGGTTGTGTCATTTATATATTCATTGTTATTATATTCTCTCATCGTTCCATAAAAGTACGGATAATACAACAACTGAAAACAGAAGAGAATGGAACAAATCAAGAAGATATAGAACCCACCTTTGGATTTTAGAACGTAAACTATAACACCCTGCATTATAATGCATATAAACAATGATATAAATAAAACGAATGAGATGTTAACATTAAACCCTTTTAAACAGCCCCATCCATTACCTATAAATATCAAGATAGAAATAATAACCAAAAGAATTTGTTTTCTCATAATGCTAAAAACGAATTATTAACCTTTCTTACATACCACGTAACATTACATGATAGATTCCTGTTTCGCTATGCTTTCGTTCTTTCCTCGGCATGGTGATTAATCTTTAATATATCCGATATAACGGAGGGAAGAGGCCTTTATTATAAAAAAAAAGACCTGTCCCGGTGATCTGCGATATCTTAGTGTCGTAACAGACTACTTAGCTATTGAAAAATAAGTACTTTGCCAAATCATACATTTTACGAATGTAGCTCATTGATTATCAGACGACGTATAACCAACCAAGTATTGTTTCAATGGAAGCAAATAAAAATCAGGGGCGTCGGGATTATCCAATGCATCACGTTCTAAATTATTTAGAACAAAGATCTCACCATTTATTACAACACAATCCATGTCTCCTCCACCTCCATTATAGGATTCGCTGGTATAGAGATATTGGCGATTTCCTCCAGTAAAAGCGAAAGAAATCTTATTATCTGTCACTAAGCGACCTAAATCACCTGTATTATATATTTCCATCCAATTTGGATCTTCTACAAATCCACCGCGTATCATTCCAACTAAGTTTCCTTTTGGAGTAAACACAAAAGTGTAGGCAATTAAAAATTGTTTATATCAGAACCTGGATGTTTTTAGTTCGCCTCGAGAAAACTGCATTTTATCTAAAAAGGAATAATCCAAATACTCTTCTTTTGTTATTGAGCAGTTAGTTTTATTACGTAAGCAAAAAAAGTGCAACTGTTTTAATTCTGAATATTGTCGATAGATAGGAAACAATTTCTGCATTTTTTTTAGATTATATCTTTCCAATTCCTCAATTTCATCTTTACAGATATCCAAGCTATCAATAAAGCATATCCTGTTCTGAGAATAAGTTAGCATGCAGATTGCAAAAAAATAAAAAAACAAAGAATACCTCATATTACCAATATAAAAAAATTGTTCAACTTACATATCTATTTTGATAAATATCTTGGGACGATTGTTTTTTGTTTTCATTATTACTAGCATTGAAGGTTTATGTCATACTGTTTGTTATTGATGCTGCAAATATATAAAATTAGGTGATTGGCTATAAGAGAAAAGTAAGAAATTGCAAAAATATTACAATTAATTAACAAAATAGCAGACAAGATTTCCTATAATCATAGCGCCGCTTTTCGATGGGAAAAGCGGCGCTATGATTATAGGAAATGATGCTAATCTCCTAAGAATTCTAGAACTAACGTTTGGCGAGGCTTCAGCTTCAAGTCTTGCGACAAGTCATAAGTGCGTCCTGTGAGTACATCTTGCACTTTGGTGGCCGAACCGATGACCTCGGCATAGCGCTTCACTGGCATCACTGCAGGACGCGACGTGCCGTTCATGATGGTCATCACCGTGTTGCGGTGCCAACTGCGACTGATGACATAGATACCATTATATGGTATGAACTGCTTCTGCATGCCACGGATAATCGTCTCGTTGCCATTGCGCCAATGCAACAGGTTGCTCAACCATGAGAACATCTGATTCTCTTTGGCCGTGCGCCCTTCCTTGGTGAATGCGTTGTGCTGGTCGCCAGGGAAACCACCGGTGAAGTCCTTGCGTACATAGCCATCACTCTTCTCCTTCGTGCCGTTCATCATAATCTCCGTGCCATAATAAAGCTGAGGAATTCGACGAACCGTGAGCAACAATGCCAGAGCCTGCTTCATAGCCAGCGAGTCCTCGCCATTGCCCAGGAAGCGATCAGTGTCGTGATTATCAAGGAAAGCCATCACCGACGAAGGGTTGGGATACAGATAGTCGTAGGCAAACGAGTTGTACAGGCGGTTCATGCCGCGCCACCAGCCATCGGTCTCCTCACGCTTGGCAGAGTCCATAGCCTCCTGGAACGAGAAATCCATCACGGTTTTCAGATAGCTATTGGTATCGGACAACTTTGAGTCTTTTTGCCATGAGGCGGTATAGGCTGGCTTAGTGACCCACGTCTCGCCGACGGTGTTGAAATTAGGATATTCCTCGTCGAGCTCTTTCATCCACTGCGCCATGGGCTCGCGGAAGGCATAGGGATAGGTATCCATGCGGATGCCGTCGATGTCGGCTGTCTCTATCCACCAGATGGAGTTCTGGATGAGATAGCGCATCAGATGGGGGTTGTGCTGATTCAGGTCGGGCATCGTAGAGACGAACCATGCGTTCTGCGTCTCCTGCTTATCAACCTCGGCAGCATAAGGATCGACCACGGGTGTCAGCTTATAACTGGTCTGCTGGAAACTGGTGCCACGAGAATCACTGGTGCCTCCCGACTCCTTCAACCATTCTGACTGGTTGAACCAATCTTTCGAAGGCATGTCGCTGACCCAAGGATGCTCAAAGCCGCAGTGATTGAAAATCATGTCCATCACCACCTTCAAGCCGCGCTGATGGCAATCGGCAATCAGACGACAATAGTCGTCGTTGGTGCCAAAGCGAGGATCCACACGGTAGTAGTTGGTACAGGCATAGCCATGATAGGTTGACCACGTCTCCATCATGTCGGGTGAGTCGTTCTCCAGAATGGGCGTAAACCAAAGGGCAGTGACACCCAGTTCGTTGAAATAGTCAAGGTGTTCACGCAAGCCTTCCAAGTCGCCACCATGACGCAGTGATGGTGCCTGGCGGTCTTCACGATACTGACGCAGGCCTTTCGCCTGCGATTGATGGTGAGCGCCCTGAGCAAAACGGTCGGGCATCAACAAATAGAGCACATCGCTGATATCAAAGCCACGGTGGTCTTCACCTTTCATCTTGCGAGCTTTCAACTGATATTGTACTTTCTTCTTGTCGAAGTTCAGCGTCATTGTGCCAGGCTGTGCATCCTTCACATTCATATACACCAACAAATAGTTGGGCGAATCCAGTCGCACCAAACTATCAATACGTACGCCTGCATAGTCGGTGGTGACGGAGGCCACATCACGGATGCCCTTACCATAAACCATCAACTGCACCTGCGGGTTCTTCAGTCCCACATACCAGTCGGTAGGCTCTACCCTATCGACCGTTACCTTTGCTGCATGCATAGCAGCCATCTGCCCCATGAGGGCCAGCAATAATATGACTCGTTTCATTGTTTTAGTTATGAATGATTAATGCAGATTGAGGTTTGACTACCACGCGGTCGCTGTTGACCTCGCCCAGTCCGTCTTCGTTGATTTCGCCATCGCAACATACCACTTGGTAGCGGTCTTTGGGTATCTTAACCAGCTTGGCACTGCGATTGCCGTTCAGTATGACGATGATATCGTTCCAACTGTCGCCACCGGCATGATTCTTCAACATAAATGCCACCACGCAGTCGGTATCGGTATCAAGGAACTCCAGATGTTTTTTCACCAACGACGTCTCACCCAGGCGGAAAGCCGGATGGTTACGGCGCAAAGCAATCAAACGCTTATAGTAATTGAACACCTGCGGATACTTGTCTTTGTGGCTCCAGTCCAATTGGTTGATGCTGTCGGGCGACTCAAAAGAGTTGTGCACGCCCTTCTTGTCGCGCAACAGTTCCTCGCCACTCAACATAAAGGGAATACCCTGTGAGGTGAACACGGCTGTCTGTGCCAACAGGTCCAGGCGTATCAGCTCGTCTTCCTTGATGCCGGGAATGCTTGAACGCAAGCGGTCAGTCAGACACATATCGTCGTGACAGCTCACATAGGCTATCATCTGTGTAGGCTCTTTAGCATAGGGCTTATCAGAATAGTTCACCTTGGTGTAGTCCACCTGCGGATGTTCGGTCATGCCGGCAATGCCTGCCTTCAAACTTTCCTCCATACCAGGAATACCAGCCAGGAAGGCTCCTTTGGTATCGTCAGAGAAGGGGCCGCGCAATGCATCGCGCATATCGTCGGAGAAAGCAGCAATGCCAGGCATCTTGCTGATGTTTGCCTTCATGCCCAGCACTTCGTTGGGAAGGGCACAGGCACCGGCACTCCATCCTTCACCATATATTATTACAGAGGGGTCTATCTTATCCACCTCTTTTCGAATCTCGTTCATGGTCTCGATGTCGTGAACACCCATCAGGTCGAAGCGGAAGCCATCAATATGGTACTCGTTGATCCAGTACTTCACACTCTCAATCATGAACTTACGCATCATGGGGCGTTCGCTGGCCGTCTCGTTGCCACAACCCGAGCCATTGGAATAGGTGCCATCGGCCGTCTTGCGGTAGAAATAGTCTGGATAGGTTTTCTGAAAATTACTGTTGTCGATGTTGTACGTATGGTTATACACCACATCCAGTATCACGGCGATACCTGCCTGATGCAATGCTTGCACCATCTGTTTGAACTCCGTGATGCGAGCAGTGGGGTTAAAGGGATCGGTGGAATAGCCACCCTCGGGCACGTTGTAGTTCACCGGATCATAGCCCCAGTTGTATTGAGGCTGGTCCAGACGCGTCTCGTCCACCGAGCCATAGTCATAAGAAGGCAGAAGATGCACCGCATTGATGCCCAACTCTTTCAGGTGGTCAATGGCCCATAGTTCGGTCAGCGCCAGGTACTTGCCTGGATATTTTGCCAATGGATTGGCTATCGAGAAGTCACGATGGTGCATCTCGTAGATATACATGTTCTTCGGGATATGACGCACAGGCACGTCGGTCTCCCAATCCTTGGGATTGGTCTCTGCCATATCGACCACGACACCCTTCTGGCCGTTGACCGTCACCGCCTTGGCAAAAACGCCAGGCGATGACTGGCCATTAACCAGAAATTCGTACGTCTTTCCTTTATGATTGCCCTTAGCAGTAGCAGTCCAAATGGTATCAGCCAATTGCTCCATCTGGAGGGTATCTTCCCCTACTACCACCATACATGTGGCATCTGAAGGCGCAAAAAGTTTAAATACTGTTTGACAAGGCGTATAGGTCACCTCATCAAAATTGAAACTCTCCTTGACGGGATCACATGCAACAATTAAAGCTGCCATTCCTGCTAATACTGCTTTATTCATAGGCTTATCTGGCTATGAGCGACACGGCGAAGCCACCTCCAGGAGCCTCAGTGAGCTTCAGCACATCACCCTGTTTAACAACTTTCTTGGTAATCACATATGCTTTTGGATTTGTCTCGTAATGGGCATTCTTGGCGTCGGCATAGATGGTGCAGTCGTACTTGCGTCCCTTGTCGAGGAAGTCGAGCTTGATGACTGACTTATGTCCGTTCTCGTCGCACTTGCCACCAACGAACCAGTTGTTGGTGCCTTTTGCCTTACGAGCCACTGTGATATAGTCGGCAGGTTCTGCCTCGAGATATTTCGACTCGTCCCAGTCAACGGCCACGTCCTTGATAAACTGGAAAGCATCCATGAACTTGGCATAGTTCTCGGGCAGGTCGGCAGCCATCTGCAGCGGACTGTAGAAGGTGACGTAGAGTGCCAGCTGACCTACCAGCGTGGTGTGAATATGGTTGCGATTATCGCTCCAGGTGTTCAGCTGTGTCTCGAGCACACCAGGGGTGTAGTCCATCGGGCCACCCTGCAGACGGGTAAATGGCAGGATGACAGTATGGTCGGGACGAGAACCACCGAAGGCCTCATACTCGGTACCACGGGCAGCCTCGTTGCCCACCAGATTGGGATAGGTGCGGCACAGGCCAGTAGGACGTACAGCCTCGTGGGCATTCACCATGACATGATGCTTGGCTGCTTCCTTGATACACAACAGGTAGTGGTCGTTCATTGACTGACTATAGTGGTGGTCGCCTCGTGGAATGATATCGCCGACATAACCACTCTTCACGGCATCGTAGCCGTATTTGTTCATCAGGCTGTAGGCCTTTTCCATGTGGCGCTCGTAGTTCTGCGTTGACGAAGAGGTCTCGTGGTGCATCATCAGCTTCACACCCTTTGAATGCGCATAGTCGTTCAGCATCTTGATGTCAAAATCGGGATATGGTGTAACGAAATCGAACACGTCACGTTTCCACATGTTGGCCCAGTCTTCCCAACCGATGTTCCAACCTTCTACCAGCACCTGGTCGAGTCCGTTCTCGGCAGCGAAGTCGATGTAGCGCTTCACCTTCTCGTTGTTGGCACCGTGACGACCGTTTGGCTTCACGCTGTTCCAATCAACCTTGTCAATATATACTGAGGGATAGTCGTCGGTGTAGTTCCATGAGCTCTTGCCCACAATCATCTCCCACCATACGCCACAGTACTTCGTAGGATGAATCCACGATGTATCATCGAGGGCGCAAGGCTCGTTGAGGTTCAGAATGAGATTTGACGACAGCATATCGCGGGCATCATCGCTCACCATCACCGTACGCCAAGGCGACTGACAGGGAGTCTGCATACAACCCTTCAGGCCAGTGGCATCGGGGGTCAGGTGACTCACAAAGGTAAAGGGCTTTGGCAACGGACAAACAGATGGCTTGGGCCAAGGGGTGTAGTCGTTACTGTTGCCTTCGAGCTTGGTAGAGAATGCTTTGGTCTGCTCATCGATCAGCTCCAGGTGCATGGTGGCATAGTTCACACAGGCAGCCTCGTGGATGTTGATATACAAGCCATCGGCCGACTTCATCTGCAGGGAAGTCTGCACACCAGTCTCCGAGAATACAGCTACCGACGAGTTGCCCCAGTTCACGGCCTGCCTCAGACGACCTCTAATCTCTGAGAGCTTTGTCTCCTGAGTCTCTTGCTCCTGAGTGTCATAGTCGCCTGGCAACCACCAGGCGGTGTGGTCGCCGGTCATGGCAAACTCGGTCTTTTCTTCCTGAATCAAGAAATAGTTCAGGTTCTTTTGCTGCGGGAACTCATAACGGAAACCGATACCGTCGTTATAAACACGGAAACGAACCACGATCTCGCGCTGTTCCTTTTCCTGCTTAAGCGTTGCAGCATATTCGTTATAGTGGTTCAGAATGGCGCTGGTCTCGCCCCATACCGGGCGCCAAGTCTCTTTAAATTCAGAGGTCTCCTCTTTTTTAATCTGGAAACCATCCAGGAGGTTGGTCTCGTTCATGCCTTTAGATGCATGCTTATCTTTGGCCAGTTCAAGTCCCAGGTGCGAGGGAGCTACAACAGTCTTTCCCTTGTAACTCATCTCATAGACAGGACGGCCATTGGCATCTACAGAGAAGTTCACTACCACATTGCCGTTAGGCGATTTTACCTCAGCGGCCATCGCCATCACGGGCACAGCCAACACTGCGAAGAGTGCTTTAATTTTCATACTTACAATCTAGCTTTTTTGATATATTATTAATAGGGTTACTTTATCTTCCACCACGGTGTATCAACATAGCCACCTCACGATTGAAGGTGTCGGCCTGCATCAGCTGTTCGATGGTGAGATGCATGCGATAGCGCCAATAATGACGGGGATTGGCAGGGATGTTGATACGCTCGGCATCGGCATCGGGCAGGCGCAACTGCTCGTCGATGCTCATCCAGTCTTGCAGTGACAACAGACAAAGCATGGATGGCGACATCAGATGCATGGACACGATCTCTTCGGCCAGATAGCCTGTGAGGGGATGCGGTGCCGGTCCATCATGGTGCAACATCTGGTTATAGTAGGCTTGCGTCTGCTCGTAGTCTTCGTCCCACCATTGGCGCAGCGTGGCCATGTCGTGTGTCGAGATGGTGGCCACCGAGCGATAAGGATTATGCTGCAGATGGCCAAAGCGCACGGTGGGGTTCTTTGGCATGGACTGTATCTCGAGCGAGAGAATACGCAACTCGTCCATCACCCAGGGTACACAGTCGGGCACCATGCCCAGGTCTTCTGCACAAACCAGCATGCGAGTGGCTTGGGTCAACAGGGGCAGTTTCTTCATAGCCTCGGTGTACCAGAACTGGTTGTTGCGACGATAGAAGTAGTCGTTGTAGAGACGGTTGAAAGCATCTTTGTCGCTGTCCCACAGGGCCTCGTAGATGAAATCGTTCTGAACGCCAATACGGGGATGGAACTTATGAGCATCCTTGCGGTCGCGTACAAAGAGCACATCGCTAATCAGGGCATACAGTCCGTCGCGCAGGGCGTCCTCGTTCTTATCCTTAGCCCAGGCTTCCACCTTGCGCTGGGTGTTGAACTCAGGTTTCATCTCCCAGATATCATCATGCAAGTGGTTCAGGAAGTGCTCTTTCACGTAAGAGGCGCGTTCACCAAAGGTGCGTTGCAGCGTCCAGTCGGCAATAAACGGACGCGTAAACAGCTCTTCCTGGAAGTGAAGTCCGTAGCCTTCTATCTCCTCGGGCGTCATGCCGAGTGCTGGCGAGAACTGTCCTAACAAGCCATGAACGGCATCAATAGGTATCTCCCAGATACGGAAGAAACCCAGCACGTGGTCTATGCGATAGGCATCGAAATATTCCTGCATCTTGCGGAAACGGCGCACCCACCACTGGCAGCCGTCGCTGAGCATCTCATCCCAGTTGTAGGTGGGGAAGCCCCAGTTCTGTCCGTTGACAGAGAAGGCATCGGGCGGAGCACCAGCCTGTCCGTTCAGGTTGAAATAGCGTGGTTCCACCCAAGCTTCAACGCCATAGCGCGAGATACCGATGGGGATATCGCCTTTCAAGATAACATTCTGCTGACGGGCATGCTGATGGGCAGCACGCATCTGTTGGTCCAGATTATACTGAACAAAGTACCAGAAGTCCAAGGTCTTTTGGTCGGCCTTCGGCAGTTTGGCTGGCCACTCAGAGAAATGTGCTGTGCCGAACTTATCGCGATAATAGCAGAACTTGGCATAGGGTTCCAGCCAGTCTTTATTGTTTTCAAAGAAGGTCTTATAGGTGGCACGGCGCTTGATGCCGGTCCACTCTTGTACAAAGACGGCTTGCAGATAGTCCATCTTCGCCTTGTTCACTCGTTCATAGTCTATCTGTGGCAGGGCGTTCAGCTCCTGACGAAGTTGTTCGAAGGCAGCACGCTGAGCCTCATCTTTCAACGCCGGCAGTTGTCGCAAGTCGGTGTATTGTGGATGAAGCGCATAGATACTGATGGAGTTATAGGGATAGGAGTCCTGCCATGTGTGCGAAATCGTGGTATCGTTGATGGGCAACACCTGCAAGATGCGCTGCTGCGTCTTAGCACACCAGTCAACCATCAGCTTCAGATCACCGAAATCGCCCACGCCGAAGCTACCCTCCGAGCGTAAAGAGAAAACGGGAATCACCGTTCCGGCACCCTTCCACGAAGGAATAGAGAACCAGGCTTTGTCTAGCTCATAGACCACCACTTCGCCATGAGCCAATCCTGAGTTCAGCAGTACACGATTGCTGCAGTTCTCCCAAACCACAGAGTCGCCCATGATGATGAACTTAAACTCGAACATCTCAGGCAACCTGTCGGCATCCAGACTGATGACCCACTCGTGGTAGGCATGTTCTGTCAGAGGACGTGCTTTGGCACAATCCCAATAGCCCAGATAGGATGCGTTGCCCACAATGGCCAACCGAGCACCATTATGCAATTGGGGAGCACGCACCTTTAAGCGTATCGTACGTCCATACTCGGTGTTGGTACTCGGTTTGCACTCGCGAGCCATCACACAGTCGGTAAAGGCCGATGAATAGAGATAGCTGTCCTCGGGAATGTCAATCCAATGGTCGTAGATTCGGTAGCAAGCGCCTTTAACAGACGTCATCTCAAGTCTATGGGGCTCCACAAGCCATTCTTGGCGCATCACCTTGCTTCCACGACATACACTATAGTAATAGTCCAGACAACCTTTCTCTGTGCAGGATATTTCTGTTGTCCAATGCAATCCGTCACACGTTGACATGGTATGAACTTCCGTCTGGTTGTCGTCTACAATGATATTCATCACCAATTGTTCGCCAAATGATGTCTGATAATCAAGGTTGAATAGTAATTTCATACGCTTATTAGTTTATTTGCTACAAATATAATGCTTTTATTGATACCCTTTAACGGTTTAAACGTATAATTTATTTCTTGCAAAACGCAAACGTTTGCATTTACCCTACCCTAAAGATGCTCTTTGATACAAAAAGTGACACTATAAGAAAGGAATAGTGGCACTTTACTCATCGAAAAGTGCCACTATTATTATTGAAAACGATAACTTGACTACAGAAAGGACCTAACGCTTTGTTTTGATCATCGTCACACAGAGTGCGCCTACTGCCAACATAGCGCCGGCAATAAACATCATGTTGTACTGGTGACTGCCCACCAACGAGAGAACGACTCCACCCAGCAGGGCTGCTGCAATCTGAGGCAGACAGATTGTACAGTTGAATAATCCAAGATAGGCGCCCATGTGGCCGTAGCCCTGAAGGGCATTGGTAACCAATGCAAACGGCATTGCCAACATGGCTGCCCAAGCGCAACCGATAAGCAAGAATGGTACAAAGAGTACATACTGGTCGTGTACGAAGGGGACTAGGGCAAAACCTAAGCCTCCCAACAACAGGCTGAAGGCATAGGCAAGCTTCACGTTCTTGAACTGAGGCAGCACCATGGCCCACAATACTGCGCCTAACGTTTGTACACCAAAGACAATACCGGTCCAGTTGCCAGCTTCCTGATAACCAGCCGAAGCAACATCTGTGGTGCTCCACACGGTATCGGAGATAGCACCTGTGGTATAGTTCCACATATACAGGAAGGCAGCCCACGAGAAGAACTGCACCAGACCTACCTGCCAGAAGGTGGCAGGCGCCTTGCGCAACAGAGTGAACCAGTTTGCACTCTCTTTCTCCTGTTCGGATGGGGCATTATACTCCACATACTCCTGTGGTGTCCACTCTTTCACCTTGATGGTGGTATAGATCACGCAAAGAATCAAAATGAGTGCACCGATATAGAATGAATAGATGACCGAATCGGGCACCACACCCGTAGGAGCGGTATTGGCTATGCCCACAGCGGTGAAGATAAAAGGGAAGGCAAAGCCTATGAGTCCGCCTGCATTACACAGGAACGACTGTATGGAGTAAGCCTTGGTCTTCTGCTTTTCGTTGACCATATCGCCCACCAACATCTTGAAGGGTTGCATAGCCATATTGATTGATGTATCGAGAAACATCAGGGCACAGGCGCCAAACCACAATGCGGCGCCCACCGAAAGGCCGAAAGAGCCTGCATTAGGCAGCAACAACATAACCAGCACAGCCATTGCTGCGCCAACAAACAAATAAGGAATGCGACGACCGAAACGTGTCCAGGTGTTGTCACTGAGTGTTCCGACAATGGGTTGCACAAGCATACCCATCAATGGGGGCAGCACCCAGAAGAAACTGAGTGAATGAGGGTCGGCGCCCAGTGTTGCAAAGATGCGAGAGATGTTTGCACTCTGGAGCGAATAAGCTATTTGTACGCCAAAAAAGCCAAAGCTCAGATTCCAGAGCTTCCAAAAGTTTAAATCAGGTTTTTGTTTCATAAGGCTTTCATTCTATCATATAATTTTAGTTTTTTTCTTGTCAAACATTCAATAAATCTCATCGCGTCGTTCCTCGAATAATCAGGCGGGTACGAACCAGACGTTTCTCTACATGATCCTTCGGAATATTGCCTTCCACATAACCAATCAGGATGTTTGCAGCCTCTTCGCCCACCATCTCACCGCGTTGCTCCACGGTGGTAAGCATAGGGTCGCAAGAGATGGCGCGAATACCATTGGTAAATCCGCAGATAGACACATCTTCTGGCACACGCATGCCCATGTGCTTCACCGTGTAGAGAATGCCCAAAGCCGTATCATCGTTGATGGCGAAGAAGGCATCGGGATAGACGTCGCCATCAAAGAGTGTCGGCGTTATCATCTCGGCATCGTGACGTGTGTCGCAGATGCGCGTCATGGACTCGTCGAATGGAATCTTATTTTTCAACAAAGCATCCTTATAACCATTAAAGCGGTTCTTGGATGTCTCGAGGTTCAGTGGTGAACCAAAGTAGGCAATGCGACGACAACCCGTGCGGATGAGATAGCTCACGGCATTGAAAGCGCCCATATAGTCATCGACCACCACACGGCTCGCGCTCACGCCCGTACATATTCTATCATAGAAGACCAAAGGCACGCCCGCCTCTATCAATCGATTGAAATGCTCAAAATGATGTGTATCCTTGGCCTGAGAAACAATCACGCCACAGACTTTCATCTCGATAAACGACTGACAGAGCTTCACTTCTGTCTCGTAGCGTTCGTTGCTCACAGCCACGACGATGTGGTAGCCATGGGCTGTTGCCTCTTGCTCGATGCCGTTCAGAATACTTGCAAAATAATAATGCAACAACTCTGGCAAGATGACACCAATCAGTTTCTGAGGGCGAACACGAGAAAGGCGCAACGACTCTGCCAGCACATTAGGCGTGAAGTTATGATCACGCGCAAACTGCTGAATGCGCGAGCGCAAAGCCTGCGAAATACGAGGAGAATCTTTCAATGCACGCGATACCGTGGCGACCGATACGCCAAACTCTCGCGCTATGTCCTTCATTGTCAACGGCATATTCTATTACAATAGGTTTTTAGTTTGCACAATGCAAAATTAATGTTTTATTATTTTCGTTGTTCAAACGCTCACTATTTTAGTTAATGAATGAAAATGCAAACGTTTGCATCTAAGTATATAACGAATTATTTCATAAAAAAGTACAAAGGGAATAAAAAAAACATATCTTTGCAACTGAATTGACTACTCAAACCAAGCCAAATAGCTACAAAGCAATAAGATAAAACCAAGTAATACTAACAATTAACTCTAATTAAACTATGTAATGATGAAGCAGGTAAACATTAAATTACCATTCAGGACGTTAGCCCTTATCGTGGGCCTTTTCCTGGCTATGGGAGCCTTTGCACAGAACATTACTGTGAAAGGTCATGTGAAAGATGCTACAGGTGAAGCTATCATCGGTGCAACAGTACGCGTGGCTGGTACACAGAATGCCACCATTACCGACTTCGACGGTAACTTCACGCTGCAAGCCAAGCAGGGAGCCGACATCCAAATTTCCTATGTAGGTTATCAGATGGCCACCGTGAAAGCTGCTGCAAACTTAGAGGTAGTCCTTAAGGACGACACCGCAGTTCTTGAAAACGTCGTAGTTATTGGTTACGGACGCGCAAAGAAAAGCGACCTGACCGGCTCTGTTACAGCCATCAAACCTGATGAAAAGAACCACGGCCTGAACGTCAATGCACAAGACATGATCAGTGGTAAGATTGCCGGTGTGAGTGTCATCTCTGGTGACGGTCGTCCCGGCGGTGGCGCCCAGATTCGTATTCGTGGCGGTTCTTCTCTGAACGCCTCTAACGACCCTTTGATAGTTATCGATGGTTTGGCCATGGACAACTATGGTGTACAGGGTTTGTCCAACCCCCTCTCTATGGTAAACCCGAACGATATCGAGTCGTTCACCGTGCTGAAGGACGCTTCAGCTACCGCAATTTATGGTAGCCGTGCATCAAATGGTGTCATCATTATTACTACCAAGAAAGGACGCTCTGGACAGAAGCCCACGTTCAATTATAACAGCAACGTATCTATCGCTAGCGTGAAGAAGACTACTGATGTCCTTGATGGTCCTGGTTTGATGAGCTATATCAAAAAACTCTATGGAGAGGACAGCGATGCATATGCCGAGCTTGGCTATTATGATGCAAACGGAAACAAGCAGTATGCCAACACAGATTGGCAAGATGAGATTTTCCGGACAGCTCTCTCTACAGACCACAACTTAACGATGTCTGGTGGCATGAAGAACATGCCCTATCGTGTCTCTATAGGTTATACCAATCAATCAGGTGTAGTCAAGACCGACAAATTTGAGCGCTTTACAGGTAGTTTCAACCTCTCTCCCAGTCTACTGAAAGACCATCTGAAATTGAACATCAACGGTAAGGGTATGATAGCAAAAAATCATTATGCGCCTGGTGTAGTAGGAGCAGCTATAGCTATGGATCCTACGAAGGCCGTTAAGAGCGATTATCCTGTTTATCGTGACTATTTTGGTGGCTATGTTCAGAACTTTACTGGCGCAAGCTATGATGGCGCAGCAAACTGGAAATACACCAACAAGGGAACAGGAAACCCTGTTGCTGCATTAAATCAGACTAACGACCGTGCTACCTCAAAGTCTTTGATTGGTAATATTGAAGCCGACTATTCTATTCATGGCTTCGAAGACCTGCATTTGCACATGAATGCCGCCATGGATCTTTCAACTGGTAAGCAGGATACAGACAGGCAGCCAAACTCTGCCGTTGCCAACTACTATGGTTGGACAAACTGGAGCACGATGGACACGTATAACCTGCAGCTATCATTATACGCACAATACATGAAGGATTTTGCTGATGTACATCACTTTGACGCAATGGCCGGTTATGAGTGGCAGCATTTCCACAAGCAGACAGACTGGTTCGGCCATGGAACCTACCCTGCTGGCAACACAAAATATGCAGAGGGTACTTATTACGATGCTCCTAAGGCAGACCAGATTACAATGTATAAGACCGAGAACTTCCTTGTATCTTTCTTCGGCCGTTTGAATTACTCATTGATGGACCGCTACATGCTGACCTTCACACTTCGTGCTGACGGTTCTTCACGTTTCAATTGGATGAAGGGAAATCCAAACCAGCAATGGGGTTACTTCCCTGCCATGGCCTTGGCATGGAAGATGAAGGAAGAGTCTTTCCTCAAGAACATTGACGTGCTCACCGATGCCAAGCTCCGCTTAGGTTGGGGTATCACCGGTCAGCAGGAAGGTATTGGAGATTACACCTACATTCCTGTATTCAAGCCAAACACAAACTCACATGCCTTATATCCTATACTGGATAATGGTACGACTTACCGTCCTGAGGCCTTCAACGCCCATCTGACATGGGAGAAAACAACAACATGGAATGCCGGTATTGACTTATCATTCTTGAACAACCGACTTGAATTTAATTTAGACTGGTACTACCGTAAGACTACCGATCTGATTAACACCGTATTTGTAGCAGCCGGTTCTAACTTCCGCAACAAGGTGACTAGCAATATCGGTTCACTACACAACACCGGTTTCGAGTTCATGACAACCGTACGCCCTATTCAGACCAAGGACTGGCAGTGGGAAGTTAGTTACAACTTCACCTATAACCACAACGAGATTGACGAGTTGATAGATGGTGTCGGCGCGGATTACTTCGTTGAGACTGGTGGTGGACTGACTGGTACGGGTGGTAACATCCAGGCCCATACCGTAGGTAAGCCAGTCAGTGCCTTCCACGTTTACCAGCAGGTTTACGACCAAAATGGCAAGCCCATCCCCAACGCATTTGTTGACCGCAATGGTAATGGCTATCTGGATAGTGGCGACCGCTACTATTACTACAAGCCTGCAGCTGATGTGCTGATGGGTCTGTCTTCAAAAGTACAATACAAGAATTGGGACCTTGGTTTCTCTATGCGTGCAAGCTTGGGCAACTACGTGTTTAACAGCACAGCTTCAGGTTCCAGCAATGTCGGCGCTGGTTCAGTTTACACCAATGGTAACCTGAACAACCTGCGCACTGTAGCGGTAGAACGAGGCTTTACTAATGTTTCGCAGCAGCAGTATGCTTCAGACTACTTTGTAGAGAATGCTTCGTTCTTGAAGCTGGATAACATAACTTTAGGTTATAGCTTTAACAAGCTGTTTGGTACTTCGATAAACGGACGTGCATATGCAACTGTGCAAAATGTTATGACGATTACCAACTATACAGGAATTGATCCTGAGGTAGCCAGTGGCGTTGATGGCGACATTTACCCACGTCCTATCACGACGATTCTTGGTGTCAGCTTGAACTTCTAACACAGTATTAAGGTAAAACAGTAAAAAGAATAAAAGTTATGAAACTGAAATATATAACAACTGTGGTCGCTATTGCCTGCGGAATGTTTTTCACGTCATGCGTGAAAGACTTGGAGGTTGAAAATATTAATCCCCAAGATCTGTCAGACTTCAACCAAGACTATATCTTCAACAAAATCTATAGTAATCTTGTTCTCACTGGACAGACAGGTCCTAATGGTAGTTCCGACTTGGACGACATCGATGAAGGTACTTCAAATATGACACGTCTTATTTGGTATCTTAATGTGCTCACTACAGACGAAGGACACTGCTGGTGGAACGACCCTGGTATTCCTGAGTTGAATCATAACTCATGGACAAACTCGAATGTGCTGACTAAGGCACTATATTACCGACTCATGTTTGGTGTGACACTATGTAATTTCTATCTGGACAGTGCCACGGGATCTGACGCAGCGACTCTTCAGAAGCGTGCCGAAGCTCGTTTCATGCGCGCATTCCATTATTTCTATCTGATGGACCTCTATGCCAATCCACCGTTCCTGACTAAATTGTCGAGCGAAAAAGCGCCTCAGATTCAGCGCGCAGACCTCTTCAAATATTTGGAAGGCGAACTGTTAGACATTATTGGAGAAGGCTCTGGCAATGAGGTATTAGCAGACGCGAAGGCTACCGACTATGGCCGTGCCGACAAGGCTGCAGGCTATCTGCTGCTGGCTCGCATGTATCTAAACGCAGAAGTATATACAGGTACTGCTCGTTGGAACGATGCGAAGACCTATGCAGACAAAGCGATAAACACCAGCTATAAGCTTTGTACGACTCCGAAGAATGGTTTCAGCGCTTACCAATTACTCTTCATGGGCGATAACGACACCAACGGTGCTCAAGACGAAATCATTCTCCCTGCCCTTCATGATGGTGACAAAACCCAGACATGGGGTGGTTCACTCTACATGATAGCAAGCAACATGTCAGACAAGATGCGTGAAATGGATCTTTATGGTGCTACTGATGAAAATGGTGATGCCATCAAGGGTTACGGCACCAATCAGGCATGGGACCGTGGCGTACGCGCACGCAAACAGTTCTCTCAGGTATTCTTTGGCAGCAAATCATCCTCTGCCCCCAGTGGTCTTCCCAAAGACATCGTAACGAGTGCTGGAGACGACCGTGCTATTTTCTACACCACTGGTCAGACCATGAGTATCGAGACTGAATCATCTACAAGCAATGGTCTCGTCTATATGAAATACAACAACCTCCATGCTGATGGCACATCGGGACACGACCCCAGCGGTCGTTTTGTCGACACCGACTATCCCATGTTGCGTCTTGCTGAGGCATACCTCATTTCTGCTGAAGCCGATGCTCGTCTGAATGATGGAACATGTACATCGGCAGGCATAGAGCGTATCAAGGATTTGCGCAAGCGTGCCAATGTTATGAGTTCCAACAAGTACGATGGAACAAGCCCGGAGGCTTTAACCAGTGTTACACTGGAGAACATCTTCCAGGAATGGTCACGCGAGTTTGGCTTTGAAGGAATGCGCCGTATGGTACTTGTTCGCTGGAACCGCTTTGCAGGTCAGAGCGACTATACTTGGGAATGGATGGGCGGAACAAAGGCCGGAACACAGTTCGACAAGCGCTTCAATGTCTTCCCCATTCCTGACAGCGAATTGAATGCGAACCCCAACATTAAGCCTAATTACAATTAAGCAAACCTAATAATACTATACAGATATGAAAAAGTTAAGCATTATATTTTCATTGATGGTAAGTGTTTTCTTTATGGTAGCTTGTGATGCTGATCGCGATGACAATCCCGTCATAGACCTGTCAAAGACACAAGAACCCATTACATTAAACACGCCGACGTTTGCCAATAGTACATACGACTTGGCAAACACAGACTCAGTGACGTTGACCTGTACGGCACCCAGCTACGGATTTCCAGCAACGGTGACATATGTTATACAGATATCAATAGATAGCGACATGTCTGATCCCAGTGAGCTGACAACAACCTATTATCAGAATAAGATGATTGTTCCTGGCAAAGAGATTGCCATGGCAACCACCAAGCAGATGATTAAAAAGAAAGGACTGAAACAGGAAGACTTCCCTGTTGAGACACCAGCTTACATACGTATCCGTGCTTACATTGCCGGAACTCCTGAAACAGAGACTACGTCAAACATCGTTAAACTGAACAAGGTCAAACTTAATTTCGCTCTGCCTGATGTTGTGATGCCTGACTCATTATTCGTCATTGGTACATTTAACGATAACGATTGGGAGAAAGCAGTCAAGACCATACAGGTCAACAACTCTACCCAGAACCATTGGCGTATGGTTTGGCTTGACAAGAGGGGTGTTCGCCTCAGTCCAATTAAGGGAGAGCCAAACTTTGACGACAATATGATCACTCCAGTCTACAAATGTAATACACTTGGCTTCTATGTATCTAACGACGGACTTGTAACGACAGATACTCCAGGTTGGTACATTATGCTGGTTGAAGGCGTCGGCAATAATGAGAAACGTCAGTTAACCCTGACCTACAGATTCTACGAAGCTAATGTATGGCTCATCGGTCCTGCATTAGAAGATGTTCTTGGTGATGACATTAAGGACTTCTGGGTGGAAAAGACATTGAGAACCAACTATACAGACTATGTTAAGTTTACGGTTCCTACAACAATGAATGGCCAGTTCGTATCTCCCCCACTGCCAGGAGACACCGAGGCTGACGATGGCGGTGTACGTGCATATGTAAGCATCAAGTGGGATTGGTGGCAAACAGAGTTCATGGCATATCCCAAAGACCGCACCAGCAGTTCATGTGTTATTAAGTACCGTGGTAATGGTGATGAGGTGAAACCGTTTGTCAGCGCAAGCAAAGGACAGCGTATCTATCTGAATTTCTGCGACGATACGGGTGAGATAAAAAATGAGTAGTAATATAATAACATAGAAATGATTATGAAAAAGATATTATCATTATTGATGCTCGTCATCGCAGGCTGGTCACTGACCGCCTGTGATGAAAGCCACAATGACTATCCGATGCCACCTGTTTACCCGCAGGAGCCCGTAATAACAGTTGACGGTTTCCAGGCCGCAGTTTCTGCCGCAGCCACAACCCCCATTGACTTAGGTGTCATGACGGAAGATGCTGTCAAGATGTTTACCCTTACCACAGGAACTCTACCCAGTGGAATAACTTTTGAGAATTTACGCATCGAAGCAAGACCTGTGGACAAACCTAAGTCACAGCCTCATGATGTTATGGCAACAGAAGACGGAAATGTCACTAAGGAGGAGCTTACTAATCTGGTGTATGCTTTCTATGGCAAAAAAGCTACAGAACGTACATTCACAGCTCAGGTACTGGCAAATGCAGTTCATGACAAAGAAGCGCAATTAATCTACCTGTCCGACCCCTTCACAATCAGGATTACACCAGAGAAGCTTGAAGATCCGTACTACTATCTGTTTGGTAAGGCAACAGGAAATGTGACGGCCGACAATGCTTACAAGTACGTCATGACTCCTATTGAAGGTAACGACATGGCATTCTCGTACACCACAAAGTATACCGCACGTACGGCTGGTGACATATTGGTATGGAATATCAGCTACTGGAAGAACGACTATCCTAAGAAGGACTTCTCTAAAGTCTATGCAACTGAAACCAAAAACGACAAGTCTATAAACGGAAATGTTGTTCAGGGCAACAAGGATAACTTCTTCATTGCTCCAACAGCTGAGTACTACACATTCACCATTGATCTGGAGGCACTTACCTTTAAGTGGGAAAAACTTGAGAACCAGAATCCTACCACTTATACCAGTATTGCCATGTTACTTGCCAGCGACAACAGCGAGATTGAACTCACTGCTGTTGATCCTACCAAGCATAATTGGTACTATCGTCATACATTCGCCAGCGACACTGACCTGAAGTTCCGTGCTAATCATAGCGATGACATGGTTTGGGGCTATGGCGAAAACGACAAGGAATGGAATGCCGGTATTGATTGGGCAAAGATTTGCACAAAGGACAAGAAGAACATTACTGTACCAGCAGGTACCTATGATGTTTACTTCTGTGACATCACTGGTGCAGCCCACTTTGTCCCCGTAGAATAGCAATCATCTGATTATCAATTAAAAGAAGTGAGGTGTGGTTAATGCAACCCACCCACTTCCTTACAACCTTAGAAACGCGAAAACGTTTGCATCTCGCTAATTACATTTTTTCTCAAGAACGTGAACACACATTCCAAAAAATATTTAATTTTGCCACAGAAAGGACATGACGCGTTAAAACAACAGAACATTAATTCTTACTATAATTATTAACTTTAAAACGAAACAATTATGAAGAAAATTTTTACGCTATTAGTAATGCTGGCAGCAGCCCTTGGCATGCAGGCACAAGACACATGGACCATTGCTGGTGATGCAGCTTTGATGGGTGATGGTTGGAATCCTGCTTCAGAGACTAACGTCATGATCACGACTGACAACATCCACTATACTTTGGTCAAGGAGAACGTGATGTTGAAGAAAAACACCTATTACTTCAAAGCTTGTGTCAATGGAGGTTGGCCTAATGCTATCGGTAAAGATGGAGTGAGCGGTGATGACGCTCAGAACGTACCCATTGAAATTGCAGAAAATGGTGCATACAAAATCACATTCTCACTTGATCTTACTGAGGGGAAAGTTGCGTTAAATGCAGTAGCCGAAAAAACCGGTGAATACGATGGGCCAACGGAAAGCACCGTAGTCCTCGCTGGTGCTACCGCAATTTTTGGTGAAAGCTGGAAAGCAGATGCTGAAGCTAATACAATGATTACAAAGGATGGTATTCACTATACTTTGCAAAAAACTGATGTCATTCTGGAAGCATATGTTAATTATGAATTCAAAATTGTAGTTGACGGACAATGGAATGGTAATGCTGGCGAAGGCAAATTTGCTTCAAAAGACGAAGTGGGAAAAGATTATCCCAACATTATGATTGCAGTTGCAGAGAATGGTAAATACACCATTAGCTTTAGCGTAGACCTTGAGAACAGAGAATTTACCGTGGAAACCACAAAGACAGATGATGTTATCATTGCTGAAAAGACTTGGACAATTGCAGGTAGCAGCGAACCTATCTTCGGTACAACTTGGGATCCTACAAATACAAAAAACGACATGGTTAAGTTGGAAGACGGCTCATTCGAACTGATTAAGCCTAACATCGAACTTGATGCAACAGAATTCCAATTCAAAGTATGTGCAAACCATAGTTGGGACGAGTCATATGGTGATGGTGGTGAAAACATGAGTTTCACAGTTGAGCTTGCTGGCACCTATGACGTCATCTTCACATTCATTCCTGACTCTAAGTTCCTCACAGTTGAATTGACGGAACCAGATCCAGCAGGAATTAGCACTGTAAAGACCATCAAAGCCAACAATGCTATCTACAACATGCAAGGTCAGCGCATCAATAAAGCATTCCGCGGTATCGCTATCCAGAATGGTCGTAAGATGCTGATGAAGTAATATACTAATAATCGTAAATCGATACAACTCGATTTACAACAATACATGAAGAGGCGGACATCCATGATGAGATGTCCGCCTCTTCTATATTACAGAACAACCGATTGCATATACACAATTAAGTTTTTACACTAAAAGAGATATAACCAATCATTAATATTCGTATATTTGCAAGACAATAACTATAAAGCGCGAAAACGATGAAAAAGCTACTACTTTCACTGCTAACGCTTCTTGTATCTTCACCAATGATGGCACAGGGTTGGCCATCAGAATACAAGGGAGTCATGTTGCAAGCCTTTTATTGGGACTCCTATAACAAGGCTTCAAAATGGACAAATCTACAAGCACAGGTTGACGAGTTATCACAGTATTTCCAACTGGTATGGATACCACAGAGCGGTAACTGCAATGGAAAATCCATGGGTTACGACCCATACTATTTGTTTCCAGGTACTGACCACTATACCAGTTCTTTTGGAAGCGAAAAGCAATTACGCTCAATGATTAGCACCTTTAGAGAAAAAAAAATAGAAACAATTGCTGATGTAGTCATCAACCACCGAAAAAGCGGAAGCGGATGGTTTGGGTTTCCCACAGAAACATATAACAACATCACCTACACGATGACCTCGACAGATGTCTGCAGCGACGATGACAACGGCAAGGCACAAACAGAAGCCACACGTCTGAAAGTGGCCCTCGGCGCTGCAGACACAGGCGAAGGTTGGGATGGCATGCGCGACCTTGATCACAAGAGCGAGAATGTTCAAAATATAGTCAAAGCCTATCTCCATGCGTTACTGGAGGATTTAGGCTATGCAGGCTTCCGCTATGACATGGTAAAGGGTTATAGTGGCACATTCACAGGCCTCTATAATAAAGACTCTAGCCCCAAATACTCGGTGGGAGAATACTGGGATGGAAATGCGTCAAATGTAAAATCATGGATTAACAGCACTAAGGTTGATAATGTCATTCAAAGTGCAGCTTTCGATTTTCCATTCAGATATACTGTCCGTGATGCATGCAATAATGGAAACTGGGCAAAACTAGCCAATAGTAGTCTTGCATCAGATGGCAACTACAGACGATATGGTGTCACCTTCATTGAGAACCACGACACGGAATTCCGTTCTGCAAATGCGCCACAAGATCCCATCAAAAAAGACACATTGGCAGGTAACGCACACATGCTGGCAATGCCAGGAACACCTTGTGTATTCTTAAAGCACTGGATTGACTGCAAGGAATTCATCAAGCCAATGATTGAGGCCAGAAAACTAGCAGGCATTAGCAACACCAGTAGTATCACACGACTAAAGAACAGCACCGCTTGTTATGCGTTCTCTACAGACGACCGTCTGATAGCCGTGCTTGGAAACGTATCAAACTATGCACCAACCGACAATGGATGGGTAAAGATTTTGGATGGCTACCATTACGCTTATTACATCCGCAATACAGTTGGAAATACAGCATGGATCAGTCATGCATCAGGCAAGTATCAAGGAGAGCAGAAGGTAATACTTGCTGCAATAACTACTCAGAATGCCCGCATAGTTTATACTACAGATGGTTCAACTCCTACGGCTTCGAGTCCTAGTGTAGCTAGCGGTGAGAAGATTACCATTCCTATTGGCACAACAACCTTGAAGGCTGCCATGCTTGTCAATGGAAACATCACAGGCGACATCATCACACGTGAGTATGAAGTGGAATATGTTGAGCCTTTCTCTATTCCGAGTTTCTGTACCGTAGCTGATGGTGAGGTGTGCGCCTTCTTCGAAGCTCCTATAACATGGACGAATACCATCAAGTGCTGGGCGTGGAACGCCAACAATAGCAACGCCAACTATACGGGGGGCACATGGCCAGGCGTTGAATGCACCAAGTTAGGAACGAACAACGGGAAGGATGTATGGAAGTGGACATTCAAAGCTACCGATTACAAGGGTAGCGGTAATGCCACCCAACCTACTCTTATCATTTTTAGTAGCAATGGTGACCCACAGACAGACAACCTGACATTCAAGAACGGAGGATACTACAATCAAGATGGCTTACGCGACATTGTCACAGGTATCGGTAACGTCGTTAATAAGCAACAAAACAGATTGCAACGATATTATACCATAGACGGTCGCTATGCGGGAAACGACAAATCCACACTGCCGCACGGTATCTTTATCACCAACGGGAAAAAGTTCGTACGATAAAAAACTGCAACCAGCCTGAATGATTTTGCATTCAGGCTGGTTGCTTTCATATTCCTCACTCGCGCAAACGTTTTCATTTTATCCTAGTCTCTTTTTGCACACACGACACATGTACTATCAAAAAAAAAAACTATTTTTGCTAAATAAAACTATAGGTACAACTAACGATTAAATTTTATCATGAAGAAATTCTACGCATTTATCGTTGCTTTACTATTTGCACAGTTTTCTTTCGCCCAATGGCCCGATAACTATGGTGGTGTGATGCTACAAGGTTTCTATTGGGACTCGTACGAAGATACAAAATGGACTAACTTGACAGCCCAGGCAGACCAAATAGCTCCTTACATAGACTTGATTTGGATTCCAAATTCCGGCAACTGCGGTTCCGGCAACAAGATGGGATACATGCCTATCTATTGGCTCAACCACATCAGCTCCTTTGGTGCAAAAGAGTCATACCTCACCACTATGATTAACACCTATAAGGAAAAAGGTGTAGGTTTCATCAGTGATGTAGTCATTAACCATAAGTCACCCCGAGGAGAAAATGGTTCATGGATTGACTTTGTTAATGAGGAAAGAGCGGGAATAGTGAATTCTGACGTAACCTACAAATTAACATGGAGCGGTGCTGACATTTGTAATAATGATGACGGAGGGTATGTCAAAGAGAGGGGATGGCCAGTGACTGGTGCTGATGATACGGGTACAGATTTCAGTGGCGGTCGAGACTTGGACCACACGTCTGCCAACGTACAAAAGAACTGTAAAACCTATCTGGACTTCCTCCTCAAGGAGTTAGGCTATGTTGGTTTCCGCCTTGACATGGTGAAGGGCTACGCCCCCCAATATACCAAGATGTACAACGAACATGCCAAGCCTCAGTTCTGCGTAGGTGAATATTGGGACGGCATTGACGCCATTAAGTGGTGGATATCAGAAACAGGATGGACCTCGGCAGCATTCGATTTCCCATTAAAATACCAAATCAAAGAAGCCTTTGGCGACGGCAATTGGAATAAGTTGCAAGAAGCAGCCCTATCTAAAGATGATAGTTATAAACGCTATAGCGTATCCTTCATCGACAACCATGACACATTCCGCGATGAGGATGGTAACCGTTTACGTAAAAACGTGATTGCCGCCAATGCATATATTCTGGCATTACCTGGAACGCCATGTATTTTTCTTAAGCACTGGAAGCGCTATCCCATTGCTATTGGCAACATGATTCTTGCTCGTAAAGCTGCCGGTGTAACAAACCAAAGTGGCATAAAACAGCTAGAAGTTGTTGATGGTGGTGTTATTCTGAAAACACAAGGTTCCGTAGGAACAGTTGCAGCCTATTGTGGTTCAGCTGCCAGTTATGGTACTCCCGACGGTTATCAACTGATTAGTAAAGGCGAAAACTATGCTTTCTATGTCAGCAATAATGTTACCGTCAACGGACTTCGTTCTGGAGTGGACTCCAATGGTGAGGATGTCTCAGGTCCTGCCACAGCCTATGTTGCCTGCGACGAGGCTCCCTACCTCTATGCATGGGACAACAACAACCAGCCTATCAACGCCAGTTGGCCCGGCACTCTGATGAGCGAGACAACAACTGTCAAAGGTCGAACTTTCTGGAAGCACACCTTTACAGAAAGTCCTGTTAATATTATCTTTAACAATGGAGCCGCTGTTCAGACGAACGACCTGGTGCTACAGCACGACAAATATTTCACTTTCGACCTCGACAACGATGACAAGAACACAAACTATACAGATATTACTAGCGAATACTACACGCCAGAGCCTGTTGTTCTGCCAAGTTGTGCAAAGGTAATCAACAATAGAACGTACGTTTACTTCCGCGGTAATATGGACTATGACGAGCCATACGTTTGGGCTTGGTCGGAAGACAAGAATTTCTGCACGAATACTGATTGGCCTGGAGACCGTATGACCAGAGTAGGACGAGACGACCAGAAACGTGACGTATGGTGCTGGGAAGTGAAGTTAGGAGAAAAGATGCCGACTAAGATTCTATTTAGCAATCACGGCTACCCACAAACTTCAGACTTTGCATTTGAGAATGGTGGTTACTACACCGTCTTTGGCATTCATGGTGTATTAAATGATATTCAACAAGTCAAAGCCACAAATGTTTCAAAGCATGGAGCGATCTACAACCTCGCAGGTCAGCGCATCAATGCTAACTTCCGCGGCATAGCTATTCAGAATGGCAAGAAGGTTATCTTGAAATAAAGTAGTATAGAACAATTGTAAAACAAGAAAAAGTAGTGATTCCTATCGAATCACTACTTTTTTAGTATCGCCCTGACAACAAACCAACAATGCATCAGGAAGGTACTGACATGGCCATAATGGCTCACCATCACATGGTAGCGCTCTTTCAGCGAAGCACGGTGGTTGGCCGTGGTGGCGCCCTCCTCGGTATAGTTTGCCACCACCATATTAATATTATAGAGCGGCAAGCCCATGCGTTCGGCCTCGCGCATCACGCGGATGCACCAGTCCACATCGGCCGAGAAGCGATAGTGCGTATCGTACTGCAAGTTCTTAGCGATGTCAGTGCGCACATAAAAAGCCTGATGGCACACCAGCATGCCCTGACGAAACGAGCGCCACGACAACTGTGCAGGCGGTTGCAGGCGGCGCGCGTGCAGATAGTGTCCCTCACTATCCACAATGTCCGTGTTGCCATAGAGCACAGCGGGCAGTTCGGCAGTGGCACACTCGCTGAGCCTGCAGCGGTGCACAATCTGTTCGATGGTGTCGGGCTGCGGGAAGAAGTCGCCCGCATTCATAAACACGATATAGTCGCCCGACGCCTGCGTCAGTCCCTTGTTCATGGCATCATAAATACCATGGTCTGGTTCCGACTGAATAATGACCTTATGATGATTGCCAGAGGCATCGCTCGCTTCCTTGTAGCGCTGCGCCATGCCGACGGTGCCATCCTTGGATTTGCCATCTACAATAAGATGTTCCACACCCTCGTAGGTCTGGTGCAGCACACTTTGCAGCGTTCGCTCCAGCACCTGCTCGGCATTATAGGTGATGGTGACAACTGTGAAACGTATCATATCATTAAGTGTTTCTGAGCCAGCACTTGCTGATAAACCTCGATATAGCGCACCATTACCTGCTGGGTGGCGTAGTGATGACGCACCTTCTTCACAGCCTCAGCGCCAAGTGCTGCGCGGTCGGCTTTGTTCAGTATCCAATCTATGCCATTGGCCAGGTCTTCCACCGAGCGATAGGCGGCCACATAGCCATTCTTCAGGTGGTCTATCTCCTCGGGGATACCGCCTACACGAAAGCCCAGACAGGGCACGCCACAAGCCATGGCCTCCATGATGGTGTTGGGCAGGTTTTCGCTGAGCGACGGCAGCACAAACATACTAGCCGCGCGATATAGGCGCACAATGCGCTGGCGATCGCTGACGTAGCCCATGGGATAGGCAGCAAAAGGCAACTGCTGTGCCACCTCGTCGGCATGTCCGCCCAGAATGACAACACCCGTATTATCCTTCATCTCGGGCTTCTCATCGGCCAGTTTCCGACAGGCATCAATCAGGTACTGCATACCCTTGTTGGGATTATTGGCACGCTGACAGACAAACAAAATGAGACGTTTGTCGGTGGGCAAGCCCTCGGCCAGACATGCCTCCTCGCGCGAACCGGGACAGAACAGGTTCACGTCGATGGGGTTCGGTATGCTGGTAATGGTCTGTCCCTGCAACAGAGCACTGCTCTTAGCCTCTTGTTCCAACCACTTGCTGCAGGCCACAAACGTGATGTTGCCTTGCTCCAGCATGGTCTGCTTGTGTTTCCACACGCGTGCCGACAGATCATGTTCGCCCCCGCCACCAGGCAGGTATTTACAGTTATTACACCCCGTGCGGAAGTTGGTGCATCCCAGCGTCAGGTGACAGATGGCCGTTGCGGGCCACATGTCGTGCATAGTCCACACCACTGGTTTTCCGCTTCGCAATATCTTGCCGATGGTCTTCAGCGACAGGAAACCCTGATTAATCCAGTGCAGGTGAATGATGTCAGCCTCGGAAAACTCAGGCAGTCGAGTGATATCGGTACCGGCATTGGCCAAGTCAATCTCAAACAGATGGTCACGCTTGAAGTGCAACTTACAAAACACCACGAAGCGTTCCCAGAGGAAATACCATCGCTTCGACAGCTTTCCCTCTAGTCCGACCACGCTGATATCCTGCGTCTGTTTGTCGCGCACCAGCATCTTTGCCTTTACACCATAATTATTAAGAGAAGCCATCAGACGGTTGGCTGCAACTGCTGCCCCACCCGTCTGCTCGCTCGTGTTCACAATCAATACTTTCATAAGCAAAGACAAAGGTAATTACTTTTTCGCAACATTCATTCAAAAACAACGTATTTTTCGCTGTTATCGCACACAATTGGTTGATTTACGTCAAGAACAATGCATTTTTTTCGAAAAATAATGCATCACTTGATTGTTGATTGCCAAAAAGTGCGTACCTTTGCATCATCAAAAGGTTAATAGATTGTTTTAGGTTAGTAGTAATATTTATAGTTTTAGGTTTTTAGTTATTGGTAAAAGAGAAAGTTTTCAACTGTAGGATAACAGGAGGTCGCTGTGAAGCTCCCTTTTAAACTTTCAAATTTTTAGTCCTTTGTGGATTGAAAATTTCTTTTAGAGAAAAAGGATTTTTAGTTAAACATAGGCTTGTTCCGCTGTTGCTCGAGAGAGTTGCAGCGGACTTTTTTTTATCCCTATTCCATGCTATTTCCAACTTAAATATTATCAAGTGCGAGGAAAGTTGTGAGGTGTGAGGGCAGTAGGTATGCTGTCATACTTCATCATTTTTGCCAATTTATTCTGCATTTTGCTTTGCCATTAAACGGGTTTTATATAACTTTGCATTGCAAACTAATCAACTATTATGAAATCAAAACTATCATTACTAGCTACATTACTGTTATGTATCACTGGCGCAATGGCGCAACAACTGGCGTTTCCGGGTGCAGAAGGCTTTGCTGCCTATGCCACAGGCGGACGCGGCGGCAAAGTGGTACACGTCACCAACCTCAATGCCTCTGGCAGCGGCTCACTGGCCGATGCCGTCAGCCAGCCCAACCGCATCGTGGTGTTCGATGTGAGCGGTGTCATCGACATCACCAACAAGAGCATTACCATTGCCAGCAACATCACTATTGCCGGCCAGACAGCACCTGGCGAGGGCATCACCATCTATGGCGGGCGCGTTATTGCCTCGAAGTCTAAGAACGTCATCATCCGCTACATCCGCATGAGGGGCGGCAAAGCCATCAACCAGAAGAAATGCACGCTGACACTCGACGAGTGCGACAACTTGATACTGGACCACTGCAGCATCTCGTGGGGACCGTGGGACAATGTACACATTGCCAATGCCAACAACATCACCTGGCAGTATTGCATCAATGCTGAGGGCATCGAGCCTCAACGCTTTGGCTCTATCACCGACGGCACACGCAACTGGACGGTGCATCACTGTCTGTGGGCCAACAACAAGAGTCGCAACCCCAAGATGAAATGCTATCTGCAATATTATAATAATGTGGTTTACAACTACGGCATGGGCATCGTGGGCGGACACTCGTCTGCCGACAACTATCAAGACGTGATGAACAACTACTTCATTGCGGGACCTGAGGGGTCGTACAAGTACTTCGACCAGTGGACCGAGACCGACCACTTGTATAGCACGGGCAACTACTACGACGGCAACTGCGATGGTGTGCTCAATGGCACACTCATCACCGACCATAATGGCGCCACCGTCATGCAGAAACCCTCGCTCAGCTGCAACGGACCAATGAACCTGGAGACGGCCGAGCAGGCCTACCAGCATATTGTGAACCACGTGGGTGCCTCGCGGGTAAGGGATGTGCACGACAAGCGTATCCTGGAACAACTGACGTCGCTGGGTAAGAAAGGCGCCTTCATTGCCAACGAAGACGGTGTGGGCGGTATCGGCACAGTGGCCAACGGCACCGCACCCACCGACACCGACCGCGACGGCATGCCCGACAGTTGGGAATTGGAACAGGGATTGAACCCACAGAAAGACGATGCCAACGGTTTGAATGCTGGTAATGGCTACACCAACATCGAGAACTACATCAACAGCCTTGCCACGCAGACCACCTACCTCGCCCAGCCCACCTTTGTCACCGCCAGACTGACCGACGCCACGACGGCAGAACTCAGTTGGAAGAATGGCGACGACAACGAGGAGACAGAGGGTATCATCGTCGAACAGTCTGAAGACAGGAAGACGTTTCGTGAGATTCAGCGACTAAGCAAAGATGCTACCACAACCACCATCGGTGGTCTGACACCCCGCAAGGTGTACTACTTCCGTCTGAAGGTTTTTGGACAGGAGGCCGAGTCGCAATACTCCAGCGTGGTGACCGTGAACGAGGAATACCTGGACCTCGACAAGGCACTGGCAGAGGCGCTGGCACTAGCAGATAATGCCGAAGCCGACGTCACCCTGGGCTATCCATCGCAAAAGCTTCAAGCACTAAAAGAAGCTATCACTAGCGCACGGGCATTTATTGCCTCGCTCAGCGAACAGACCACCAAAGAGCAGGTAGAACAAACTACTGCTGCCCTCGCAAAGGCTGTCAGCGACTGTGCTTCAGCGCGCATCATGACATTCACCAACATCGACAAGAATGCCTACTACGTCATCTATAGCTATGGCACGGCACCCAATGCCAATGCCACCGATGCCGACAAGAGCATCAAGCGTCGCTATCTTTCAAGCATAAAGACCAAAAACGGCCTGCGCGACTCGCTGGTCTATCGCATCGGCCTGTCTGACGCATCCATCAACGCAGGCCAGCCGGATGCTGTGGCTCAGCAGTCGGCCTCGGTCTGGACCATTGCCGATGCAGGCAGTGGCTACGTGTATATCAAGAATGCCGACTGCCATAAATACCTTCAGGTGTCTAGTTTCCTCACCGACATGCCCCTTTCCGTGCGTCCCTACTATGCCAAGACGGACAACGACAAGCTGGCTTTCTTCATCGATGTCAGCAGCACTTCCAACAAGTGTCTGAACGTGGGAACAGCCGATGCCAATGGCACAGGTGGTCCGCTGGACTTCTTTAATGGTCATGCCGACCGCACCCGTCTGCGCTGGGTAATAGTGCCCACTGCTTTCGATCCCACGGCAGGCATCGCGCCTATGCAGCAGACCATAGGTGCCCCTCGATTCTACAACCTGCATGGTGCTGCTCTTCATGCTCGTCCTGCTCATGGCATCTACATCGAAAGCATCGCCGGTCCTGACGGCACGCCCACCTACCGCAAGTGTTTCAGCAAGTGAAACGAGACCGGCGTTTACACATGCCAACAGTCTTCAAATACAAAGTCACCGCTATTCTGTGTGAGTAGCGGTGACTTTTATCTTTGAAAGCATTACGAAAACTTATTCCGTAGTAATGTAGCCGATATGACAGCGGCCTTTCTTAAGCATTTTTTTCAGGTGTGCTTTTAGCGAGGCGGGCGTAACCTGTCTGATGTAAGTCAGATCGCCTATTTTCACGGACTTACCGCCAAACTCGCGTTCCAGATAAGCATCAAGCGGATCTTGCTTATAATCTAATAGCTGATTATTACTCGTCTCAATTTCCTTCAACGAACCATCGAAGAGTTCTTGCGTAATCAAATCGCCGTCAGCCATATTCTGAACAATGTCTATCACGTCTTGAGCTATGCGCTCACGCTGACTGGGGGCACATGTATAGACGACAAGACATGTCAAACAGGGGAAAGGTTCGGTTTTGTCAATCATCAAACAAGAAGGACTATAAACGTCACTGTGCTGATTACGCAACACGTTGAAAAGTAGCTTATTAAGAACACTCTCCAGCACCTTGTTATGAGCATCTGCCAGCGGTGTTTTTTTGTATCCTTTCTCCCAAGCATACGTGATGAAGGTTTCGCAATAAGGCTTATCCATATCCACTTTCTCCACCAGTGTTGAATGATGGCTCTTGAAGTGGTCTGAAGGCCACACCACTCGTTTGACAGGCTTTGACTTCGATGGAAGATTGGCGATATATTTCATGATAGAAGGCATGATGCTGTCCAAATCATAGTCGCCATGAACCAACAACACAGAGCCGTTATAATTAGATTTATATGCTTTCACAATCTGACGGAAACGATCTAATGAGAAAGTTGAGAGCTGCTCGGCTGTTGGAGTATGAACTCTGTCAAGCGACGCCAATGACATATTTGCAATTCTCTCTCTTGCGTGCAACAAGGGGTTGTCTCTATTAACAGTCTTGTTCTTAAGCCATTTCAGGCTTTTGTAAAACTTAACAGAGTCCACATCAGTACAGGTCAGGTTTAAGTAAAATCCCTTTAGACTATTCTCTACAGCACTTTGCTCGAAAATCTCCACCTCGATCTTATCTGAATAATCATCGAAAGAAAGAATCGGGCCGTTTTTATATTTTACGATACATTTGTCCAGCAAACTGCGATAGCCATACTCCTCGTTATTTAACACAGAGAGACCTGACGGACGATAAAAGACGAACTTCGTTAAGACACTGCCCTTATCCTTCCATAGCACAACCTTGACACCATTCGGCAAAAAAGCTTCGCTGATACTATCATTCAGCACTTTAAACTTTTTCAACGATGGAGAAACGAGGACGACATCCGTGCTATCAATATCTCTATCATCTTGTTCACTCTTCATTAGCTTTTCAACGCTCAAAAGTTCGTCGTCGCACATTTGCTTTACGCGCTTAACCACCGCTAAAGCCTCTTCCTCCGTAGGCACATTCGCCTTTTCGGGAAACATCATCGTGATGAGCAGGTTTCGGTCGTCGGTCAGCTTGAGGAATTCTTGGTGCATCTGCTCTTGTGTCATCGTGGATACAATGTAACTATGCGCCACTTCACTTGCCATTGGCTGCTTAATTGTCTTTCCTTTTAGGAAGTCGTTTGTACAAGCTTTCATCAAATCTACGTTTGTGCGTTGTTTAGGTGTGCGTTCCACAAAGGTTGTGTCAACCAGTATGAGGGCTGTCGTGTCAGCATTGAATTCAGGCATACTGACAGTGTAAGTCTCCTTCCATTCTTGATGAGTGAATCCCTTGCGGCGAATCAATTCCACCTGCTTCATAAGTGTTTCCAACGTTGACTGCCACTGGTCAGGAGCACTCGAGAGTTTGAAAGAGAGAAACTCCTCTCCCCCGCCAACCAGCTCGAACTTAAGAGATTTGTCAAAAGCAAGACCTGGCGAACCGGTAAGTTCTTGTTGCAAGTCCATCATTTTGGATTGCATTATTTCCGTAATCTTATCACGCATGAAGTCTGTGCGCAGACCGCCTATTGAATGACGTGATTCGGCTTTTTGATCAGGAACCTTCATCAGAAACGTCACATCAAAAGCGTTTTGCACTTTACTCTGATAGCAACGTAAGCGCAAGCCATCAGCATCGGGAATCTTGGGAGCTGGTGCAACGACGTGCTTGCCACGCACCCTGTCACCAAAGCGCGCCTTCAGTTTCTCCACCATCACGTCTGGATTGAGATCGCCCACAATGATGACGGTTTGGTTCTGTGGTTCGTACCAACGGTGATAGAAGTCACGCAGCTGTTGTGGCGAACAGTTCTTGATAATATTCATATCGCCAATGGGACTACGTTTCGTATAGGCAGAGTGGTTCAGCATTTCATTTAAAGCCAGTTCTTCAGAAGGCGCTGCTTCGCGCATTCTCCATTCCTCGACAATGACGTTACGCTCGCTCTCAACGTCTTCATCTGCCATCACGATATCACTAGACCAATCGCGCAACAACAGCAGACATGAATCCACCAACAGAGCGTTGTCCGAAGGAATATAGTGAAGCAAATAGCGCACCGTGTTGTATTCCGTAAAGGCATTACTGTGATGTCCGAACACAATGCCATTGTGTCGCATAAAATCAATCACACGATTGTTGGGGAAATGTTTCGTTCCCTTAAATGCCATGTGCTCTACGAAGTGCGCAATACCAAGCTCGTTGTCCTGCTCCACCATCGAACCGCCCCTGACAAGCAATTCGAAATAGACACGTTTTTCAGGATTATCACACCGACACACATAATAGGTCATACCATTTGCCAACACGCCCTTGCGCACAGTGGAGTCTGCTGGTATCACCTGCTGGTCAATCTTATCCTGATGTGCAAACAACGTACACTCTTCTTGGGAAAATGCAACAATACTTACTAAAGTGAAAACAATACTTAAAAAAAATTTCATGATAGTTATTGGGTTTATATAAGATGATTTTAGTTTTTCTGTCTTTTGGGACGCAAAGGTAACATTATTCCCTAAACAGACAAACGATTTAATACAATTTAATATATAAAGGCATCTCGTCATTTGACTTAAAGCAGCAGTTTTATAGATTAAAAGCAGCAGTTCTACAATCTAGAAATGGCTGTTTTAAAGTCTAAAACCAAAACAACTGTTTTACGTTTAGCCCCTAGAAAGGTCATTTCTAGCCCCTGGATGCATCATTTCTAGGAGCTAGATTGACCACGTCCAGGGGCAAATGACCACGTCCAGGGGCTAGAATGACCTCGTCTAGGGGCTAGATGGGAACCAAAACCTAAACTATTGCAATGCGAAAGTGCCACAATAGCGGTGCCAAAGCAAAAGAATGGCGGCACTATTCCGTGCGAATAGTGCCGCCATATCTTATCAATGAGATTACTCTTACTTCATAAACTTACAGCTGACACGAGCGTTCTGACTGTTGGTAGCACGTGCCACATAGAAGCCAGAAGGCAGATGAGAGACATTGATGCGAGCGGTACCACCAACGACGTTGACGGCTGTGCGCTCTATCAGTCGGCCATCGGTGGTGAAGATATCCACAACGGCGTTGTCAGCCTCATCGCTCTTCACAAACAAGGTCTGTGCTCCATAGCGGATGCGGAAGCCATTGGCCGAAGCAACCAAAGCTGGCTGAACGCCCGAGATGATGTCGTGCTGCGGTTCTTTTACCAGATAACTGGTGAGCATATTGGCCTTCTCAATGGTGGGCACATTCATCTGGTAGATAGCCGAAGTTCCGTCGGGATAGCGACCCACCGTGGTGTTGCCGTCGTGAGCACTATAGACGAACTTGTCGGTCCAGGTGCGGCCACGGTCTGAGAGTATCAGATAACCACCCTCGCCACTGATCTTGAACGAAGCATGAAGGGCCTGGTCGGTGGTGGCGAGCTTGTCGCACCAGATGAGCAGATGACCGTGGGCCGGAATGATGGTGTTGACCTTGGTACCGCTCTTCGAAATCTGATACTTCATGGGCTGGTCGATATCGTCGGTGAGGAACATACCCTCCACATCGATGTCGGCATCGGTAGTGTTGTAAAGTTCCATCCAGTCGTTCTTCTTGGCATATTCGTTGATATAGATGCTGTTGGAACCACTCACCTCGTTGATGCAAACAGGATTAACGCGATAGCCCATTCGTTCGATGGTGTTCATCGGGCGGAAACTTGCCACCAGTTCTACCTCGCCCTCGGGCAGGGTGATTTCTTCCTTCGTAGAATAGTAAACAGGGGAGCTGTTGTTTTCGCTCAGCATACCGAGCGAGGCATCCCAAAGGATGTCTGACGAGTTGGCCTGATTGTTGTGCAGTTCCACGGCAATGACGTTGGAGCCACGCTGGAACAGAGAGGCGTCGAGCGTGAAGAACACACGGTCGGGATTGTCGTTAGCATAGGTTGTGGCAAACGTGTTGTAGTTCACATTGCCAGAAGGCATGTTATAACGACCAGCCTCATGACCGTTGACATAGACCACTGCACCATCGTCGACGGTACAGTAGAGACGGAACTCGGCATCGGCAGCAGGTGCTGCGGACAGCATCACATTCTTGCGGAAGTAGTATGTGGGGCGCTTATCGTTTGCATTGTCGCCGTAGTCCAGACGGGTAGATGTAGAGACATTGGGATTGTCGTAGCCCAGAGGTGCACGGCCCGTATTCCATTCTGTGGTCTGATAGGTGGGCGAGGTCCAGTCGGCATTGTCTAACGAGCCTTGGTCATAGTAAGACCAGGTGGTGCCGTTGTCAAAGAGCATCGTCTCGCTCTTCTGCGACGGCTGTTTCCAACCTTGGAACACATAACCACTGGGAGCCACTGCACGAAGGGTGGCTGGAGCAAAGAGGTAACCCGAGAAACGGTTGGTGGGTACCTGTAGGCCATCTATCAGCAACTGGGCATTGGCAACATCGGTACTGAGCGTTACATACTGACGATTGTCATAGTCTAACTGCATGGGCTGATAATTGCACAAGTCGCGGATGGACGCCAGCAGACGATTGCCGAGTCTGTCTTTCAGCTGATTGGCAGTACTGTTGGCAGAGCGTCCCTCCAGCGCCAATGCCGGGTTGGTGATGTCGATGATGCTATTGATGATGGCTATAGAGCGCTGAGCCTCGAACACGCTACCGCCCATCATGCAATAGACATCGGTGAAACGGCGGCGGAAGTCGCTGTTGGCAAGCATATTTCGGAAAAGCGTGACAAAGCGTATCTGATCAGAGATACGTCCCAACTCAACAGGATAGAGCTGGTCGAAGGTGTAGTACTCCTTACCCATGAAGCCATTGAAGGGATCGTTAGAGCTGAACACGCCATCGAGGTCGAAGGCTACGAAGCGGAACTTTCCATTGTCCTGATGGCGGAAGCCCTTGACATTGTTCTGAGGCCAGTCCCAGTTGGCCAGATAGAGCTGCAACGCCATATAGTTGGCATAGGCATCGATGTCGAGCTGGTTGCAAATCTCAGCATAGGTCTCGGGATTGGCTGCCGACTCAGAGAGGCTGACCAAATCGAGGAAGGCGTCTTTCGTACCACACTTCTGAACATAGCCTGAGTCGGGCGACATTTCAAACTGGTCGATCTCGTCGTCGTCCCATCCATAGTTAGCATACACAAAATGCTTATTGTTGGGCTCACGCACATTCAGCATGCCCATATACTGACCGTTCACGAACTCGTGCACGGGCTGATACTCCTGATAATCTAGGTTTAGATGGGCAGAGCTGGCTATCATCTGAAGGGCCGGGTCGCGCAGTCGGCAGACGTTATCGTTACCACCATTACGGATTTGCAGGGTGCGGTTGCGGTTGTAGGGCTTTGCCGAGAAGAAGGGATAGAGCAGGTTCTTATTGCCTCCCATCTCCTTATTACCTTTCAGTTTGAAAGCCTTAGGATCCCAGGCACGGCTCCATCCGCCACACATCTCAAGATCGACATCCTGGTTGAATACCATGTCGCCCTGTGCCGAGAGATACGAGAAGTTGACAGGTCGCTCCCAGTCCATGTTCCAGTTGCACTTCTCAGACTGACCATTGCCCGGACGTCCGTTGGGACCCTTGGCAAAGACGCCCATCTCGTTGCTGTAGATAAAGCGGTCGTCGGCAACAACAGAGACTACGGGCAACATGAAGTCGCGGATGCGATAGATATAAGAGCGTGTGGTCACGGGCGAAGCAAGCTTGTCGTTGGCAAACAGGCGCAGACGCAGGTTGGTGGTCTCTGAGATGCGGAAGGTGCCATTGGTAGAAGTGCTGCCATTGTCTAACGTGGGCAGTGAGCCATCGGTGGTATAGCGCAAGGTGGTGCCAGCAGGGATGGTGACCGTGGCGGTGAAAGGACCATCGAAGAGGCGTGAGTCCTGATCAACGGCGGGCGCAGCCAACTGTTCGGTGGCAAAGCGGCTCGTGGCATTAGAGGCTTCAGGCGTAGGCATGGAGGTCTGTCCCCAGGTGCTGCCGCCATCGGTGGTGCGGGCATAGCTGACACGCTCCAGGGCTTGTGGGTAGGTCTGACTGGCAATCAGTTTGCCAGTGGCATCGCTGAGGTAGATGGTGCCACCATCCACATCGAGTTTGAATGGTGCGTTCTGCGGTGCAATGTTATTACTATCGAACCAGACTACCTTATAGCCGCGAGCGGGGATGGTGCCCACGGTGGCAGGCATGCGCCACTTCTTGAGATTGTTGGCATCATCGCTGAAGTAGAGGCCGGTCAGGTCGAGTGTCTTGCCAGAGGTGTTATAGAGCTCTACCCATCCGTCGAAGTTGAAGGCGGGGCTCACGAACTGATCGACATTGGCTGCCATCACCTCGTTGATGACCACAGAGCCTGTCACGTCGCCGCTGTTTTTCACCGTGATGGTCACACTGCGAGAGACGCCTGAGCCATCGGTGGCCTGGGCCGTGATGACAGCTGTGCCGGGGGCAATAGCCCTGACAACACCTTGCTGACTGACCACAGCCACTTGCTCGTTGTTAGACGACCATTTGAGTTGTCTGATCATGGCATTGGCAGGCAGCACGGTGGCCGAAATCTGGGCGGTTTCGTTGACCACCAGTTCTGTATTAGGTGTAGAAAGTTGGATATTGTTCACCTTCACCATGTCGCCACAGAACTCCAAGCGGAAATGGCTGAAGATACACCAGTTGCCTGAGCGATAGACCTGGTCGTCGAGTGTCACACCGATGTTTACGTCGTTAGAAGCATCGTTCAAGGTAAATTCAAGCGATGTCTTATAGTTATCTTCGTCATAAACCACCGAGGTGGTCTCCATGGTGTTAGGGAAAGCATAGTTCTGAAACGCCATGTCGTCTGTCATCATATAATAATGTTGCCAGCCATTGTTATCATTAGTCTGATAGCGCAGGTCGTAATAAGAAGGCATCAGCACACGTTCGTTGCCCGCAAAAAGACAGGCGAAGCGGTCCTGCTGACTGTTGGTATAGGCCGTAAAGGTGGGATTGAGGTCGTAGCCACGATGAAAGCCCTGCACACTGAGGCGATAGGTACCCTTGGGCAGACCAGATATCTGTTGCTGAGCAGTGAACATATAGGCATCCCAGAACTCCATCGACCCAGCACGCACGGTGTTCGTACCGTTGTTGCGCGACACGTCCCAGCCTTCGAACGGTTCGCTGGAGGTGAAATCGGGGTTGGTGAGATAGGAAGAGGTGATGTCCACCCACTGACGACCGTCGGGTGTTACCGTTGCTTTGTTCACCTTGAAGGTCAGCGTGCGAGCCAGGTCGGAACCGTCGATGGTCCTGACTGTGACATGGGCTGTACCTTCGCCACGGGCAATCAAATGGCCACCGGGGCCTACAGTGACGATGAAAGGATTGTCAACGCTCCATGTCAGTTCGGGATTGGTGGCGTTGGTAGGCAGCGCACGGGCGGAAATGTCGATGGTCTCGCCTACCTGAAGTGTGGTCTTCGGTACACTCACCTCAATCTGGTTGACCATCACCTGATTGAACTCGCCCTGGTACTCGAGTTTGAAATTGTCAAACATGCACCAGTTGTCACTATAGTCGCGGATAAAATTGCGCAGTCCTAGCTGCGTCTGGCCGTTGGCATCGAACTCCAACTGATTGACATAGCCTCCATTGTTGAAAGCCTCATTGGCAGACTCCATGCCGTTGGGAAAGTACGTAGAACCATCGGGCGACCAACAGTAGTTTCTGTAAGAATCAAAGGAATAGTCGAAAACGCTTTTCAGGGTCGTGGCATTATTACCGGCATACAACTCGGCCGTAATAGCTTCATTGCTATTCTGGCGCGCGTCCCACGTCGTCTGATTAGACGACATACGGAAATAAGCCTGCACTGACAGGCGATAATGACCTTGGGGGAGGGTTGGTGTCTGGTTGAGATCGAAGGTGCCATTGAAGAACTCGGCACTCTCCAGTCTGACGTTGAAGGACTGTGCGTTGTGACTGACGACCCATCCCTCACTAGAATTGTTATCGAACGACGGGCTCTTCAAGAAAATGCTAGTTACATCAGTCCACTTTTGAGCCTGTATGGTAACAGCAAGGCATAAGAAAAGACCCAATATCGAAATACTTTTCCTTTTCATGATTTTTTGATTGCAGTAATAAGTTAGTTTATTTACTGCGCAAAGTTAGGAAAAATAATTCGAAATTGGGTGCTATTTTACTTTTTTTTTAGTTACACACGTTCAATCAGGGCAACGGCATAAGCGGAGATGCCTTCCTGACGTCCCGTAAAACCAAGTTTCTCGGTGGTCGTGGCCTTAATGGAAATCATATCAGGATCGCAGCCAATGACCTGGGCCATGCACTGCTGCATGGCAGGGATATGTGGATTCATCTTGGGTTTCTCGGCACAGATTGTGGCATCGATATTGCCCAGACGATAACCATTGGCGGTAATCAGTTCAATGCTTTTCTTCAGAATAATCTTACTGTCCATGCCCTCAGTCTCGGCAGATGTGTCGGGGAAGTGATAGCCTATGTCGCGCAAATTGGCTGCACCAAGGATGGCATCACAAATGGCATGTATCAACACATCGGCATCGCTATGACCTAACAGACCATAACTGGTGAGCCCATCCTCTCCCGAACTGGAGGGGAGACTGAATGGAATCTTTATACCACCAAGCCATAGTTCTCTACCTTCTACTATACGATGGACGTCATAGCCCATTCCTACGCGGATATTACTCATTTAAACAGATCTTTTAGGCCATCCATATCGAAGGCCAGGGTGAAACGAAGGGTTTGGTCGAGGGGATTCGACTGAGCGGTAGAGATGACGTAACCGACATCGAGAGAGAAGACATTCATGCGGAAACCACCACCCACGGTGAAGTACTTGCGGTTGCCCTTCGACTCGGACTCATGATGATAACCTGCACGCAGTGCAAACTGGTCGTGATAGACATACTCGGCACCGACGCTCCACTGCACCTCTTCCAGCTCTTCCTTGAATCCGCCTGGGGCGTCGCTGAAGCTTTGGAACATGCCCTTGATGGCACCTACGTCAGAATACTCCTTACGCACACGGTCCTGATAGGTGGAGTTGTCCTCGTCAACCATCTGTCGGGGCACGGTGGGAACCATCAGCTTGTTGGCATCGGCAGCAATCGAGAAGCGGTTATACTCGTCGAAAGGTATCATCAGAGAGGCACCCAAACGGAGATTGGCGGGTATGAACTGACTCTCATCATCACCATAATAGGAAATCTTGGAACCAATGTTGCTGGCCACAAGACCTAAGCCCAACTGGCACTCACGGTTGCCCAGCATCAGATAGTTGTTGTAGTACATGGCTATGTCGGCTGCAAAGGCTGACGCTGGTTTTGAGTCGTCGCTATAGTCATAGCGCAGGTCACTATAAATCCAGCGCAGACCGACACCGAGTGAGAAGGTCTCGCTCAGCATCTGTGAGTAGGCTGCATCGAGCGACATCTCGTAAGGCTTTACGGTCATGGCATTCTCGATGTCGTAGTCGGTATAAACCTCACCCAGCGAGAAATAGCGCAACGAGCCCGACAGGGCACCATATTCGCCCACACGATAGTAACCAGCCACATAGGCCAGGTCGATATCGTTGACCAACTGGCGTAACCAGGGGGTGTAGTTCAAGGCAATGCCCGAACGACTGATACAGAACGGATACTTGGCAAGGTTCCAATACTGGGAGTTGACGTCAGGGTCGGTAGCGGCACCGACATCACCCATACCTGCAGCACGAGCATCGGGCGCGATGGTCTGCGAGATAACGGCATGTTCAACGGGGTTGAACGTCGTGGTCTTATAGTCTTCTGCTTGCATGGAAACAGCAGACATCAGTGTGCAGAAGACCGTCATCAGTGTTTTCTTCATATTCTTGTTCATTGCATAAATAATAACGCAGGCCATGGCGTATTATTGTCTTAGTATAATCAATTTATTTGCTTGAGAGGCCTTACGGCTACCATCGCTTGCAATAAGCACACGATAGAGGTACACACCGGTCTGCAACTTGCTGCCGCCTTCCACCGTCAGGTTCCAGTTGACGGTGTAGGTATTGTCGGTAGAAACACCGCTCTCGCTGTGTGTCCACAGCTGACGGCCTGACATATCGAAGACCTCGACGACAACATCCATGTTGCTGCCTGTGCGATCGTGGTTGATGATAAACGAGGTAGAGGTGGTGGCGGGGTTCTTGGTACACATCACGCTGAAGCACTGGGGCGTCAGTCCCTTGACCACATTAAACTTCAACTCTGCCGTTGAGGCATTGTTGAGTACATCCCACGCACGGAATAGCAGTGTGTGGGGACCCTCGCTGAGGGTAGGTATGCTGTAACCAGCGGTGCCGCTGGTGTACTCTCCAAAGGCATAGTGGAAATAGTCGTTCAGACGATAGGTCTTCATTGGGTCGTTATCGATAATCAGTTCCAGGTCATGTCCCAAGCCACTGCCTGACGCGTTGATACCATCTTTATCTGTTATCTCGGCAAAGAAGTAAGGTGTTGAGTTAACGGCATCACCGTTGGTAAACGAGCTATTGTTCAGATAGCAGTAGATGGAAGGACCGATACCATCGTTGGTCTGGTCGGCATTACCCTTCATCACAAACGACTCGTTGCGGCCTTGCGCTTCCAGACCACTATCGTTATAGGCGTAGAGGTTGATAAGTCCTTTATCATCGCCATAGCTGATATCGCTGGGCATGGCAAAGGAAATCGTGAAGTGTCCGCTACGAACACTATCAGAACCAACATACAGCACATTAGGACGGTCCTTATAGACAAAGGCGGAGTACGTCTCGACGTCGTCGTTCTGACGACAGACAATGGTTTCTTCGACATCCTTGACCGTCATGCTGACCACACCATTGAACTGATCATCCACACCATTAGACGTTGCAGCATTCACCACATGACCTTTGACAACGACTCTATCACCGGCGTTCAACGTGACCACGCCTTCAGCAACGGCCTTTCCATTGATGCTATCCACCACCATCTCTGCGGTGGGTGTTGCCAGGCTCAACGCTGGGTCGCCCAACAACGTATAGTGCAGTTTATTGTAAGGGTAGGAATTGTTCCACACCTCATTCTTGGTCAGACGCACAGCATCGCCAAGGGTATTTCTTTTGCCATCGGCTGATGCAAGGACATTCTTCAGAAAAGCCCTGTTCACCTCTCGGTTGGCATACGACCACACCGTGCGCGTGGTACCGAAAAAGGCGATGGCACCACCTTTCGGATTGAGCATGGCTGTCTCACCGATATTCTCTTCTTGCGAATCGTAAGGCATGATATCGCACGAGGCAGTGATCCAGAGTGGCAGGCGCATGGAGGTCTGCTGCTCGAAATCAGTGCGTTGCAGTACCATCTCATGGGAAAGGCAATAGGCAGCGCCATGTCCGCAATAATCCATGATCAACGCACCATCCTTCATCTGCTGCTTCACAATGTTTTCAACCTCTGGATAACTATAGCCTGTGGATGACACCACACGTGGATAAGCATCCCAATAGATGCGCTTAATCAGGTAGTTGGGGAAGGATTTTTCAATCGCGGCGGCAGCAGTCTCTGCAGCTCTCATATGGTCGTTGTCGTTGCCGTCGTCGCCCAAGAAACAAAGGGTGTTCTGCCAGGCGCCAGCCATCTCGTTGTTGCGATAGCTCACAATCTTATCGACCATCACCTTAGCCTCTTCTTCGGTGCGGGCCGTTAGGCGTCCGACACCCACATCGACCTTGTCGCTCACGGTGAGCTTGGCGCCTTCACCATCGTCGAGCAAACAGAAATAGTCGTCCGTAACATAACTGTCGGTCTCGCTGAATGAATTCTCGCCCTCATGACACAACAGGAAATCATCGGCAGAATAGGTGCGCCAGCCCAGGGTGCGCATACGGTTATCCCAAGCGCCATCACCGAAGAGCAGCAGATAGCGGGGAGCGTCTGTCTCGTTGTCCGCACGGTCGTACAACATCTTCAGATAGCGACGATAGGCGTTGGCGTCGGGGGTTCCGCTTGAGAACTCATTAAACAACTCGTCGGCAGGAACGATGGTGACACGCATGCTGTCTTTCTTCTCATGCAGTTCTTTCAGGCGCAATGCCTGTGACAGGACTTTCTGACTGGTAGGTATGATGATAACCATATCGGCCGGCTGGTCGGCATGGTGGTCTTGATTCGTGATTCGATAAACAAAATTAGGAGACTTAAAACTAGTCTGACTGAGGCTGGGCATCGCCGCTGGCGTAGGATGCGTCAGACAGAGATAGTCCAGACGCACTGCCGAACCAGACTTCAGCCGCAGCGTGACGTTGTTGGTCTCCGTCAACAAGCCATCGATGGCAAACGTCTTAGAGCGTTCGATGGCCTTACTATACGAGGGGAGACCAGAGATGTTTGACATCGTACCGAGTGATGTGCCGTTTAGCAATACCTCCACTTCGAAATTGTTGTCGGAGGTCAGCTTCACGGTCAGTTGTCCATTAGCGGTATGCGATGACAGTCGATAACTGATACCAGAAGCTGTCAAGAGTGTACTTTCAGACAGGTTGCGCCCACTATGATACCATGCGAAGTCGTCAACCTCGTGAAGTGTGTGGTAGTCGTTGTTGGTGGGATAGAAACTATAAACAAAGGCAAGACTGTCCACGGTGAGCGGTTCGTCGTCAGTCTCGGTCAGAAAATAGCAGCCATAGTCGGCATAGAAATTCCGATTGCGCTCGGTGGCTGTGGCACTTCCCCACCCCACAGGTCCTACCGCATGAAACAGGCGTTTGCCGTTCACCACACATTGTGGCACCTCCTTCAAATCATCTGTTGAAGCTAGGTAATCGCCCGTCAAGATATCTGGCTGCAGAGCGCCACCATAGCCATAGACCTTAACCTTATTAATATTACTGAAGCCGGCCTGACGAATCAGTGCCTCGGTGATCTGATAGATACCCGTTTCGGGAATGCTTATCTTAGCCCACTGACCTGACGCCAAGACAGAATGATCGGCATAGCGCTTTTCAGCAGCCCTGCGCATCAGCGCCTGGCGCTTGCTGAGGGGAACAGCCTGCACCTTTAACTTAAAGCTGACCAGCTTCTGGTATTTCCCGTCGCGATAGACCAGCGGTACAAAACCTACATGCAGCGAAGCCTGCTTGCGCGAGACACCAATATGCTGTTCTACGACAGGCAATGCTGGCAGAGGAGATGATGTAATCTGATGATAACGCTCGATATCTGCCTCAGACATATCGATAAATTCAGGATAGGCTATCGTCACGCTATAGGCAGAATCGGCATAATGAGCATCTAAGTTATAGATGCGAGAAAAAAAAGGAAGAACCGAGTCAATCTTGACTTCCGATGCCGTCAGGTTAAAGAAATCCTGTGCAGAGATGTTCACCACACCTGCCAGCATACAAAATAGCATCAAGACGAATCGTTTCTTCATTATGTCTTATTTACATGTAAAGTCTAACACTTTGCGATCTTCCAGGAAGCCCTCCAGGTGATCGTCAATCTTTACAGGCCCCACACCTACAGGAGTTCCTGTATAGAGCAGGTCGCCCGTCTTCAGCGTAAAGAACTGCGAGATATAGGCAATCAACTCGTCAATCTTATAGAGCATCTCGCAGGTATTTCCAGTCTGCACGGTCTGTCCGTTGATGTCCAGATGAAAATCCAGAGCCTGCACATCGCGGAACTTCTCTTTCTCGATCCATTCGCCAATAGCTGCACTGCCATCAAACCCCTTACAGATAGTCCACGGGTTACCTATCTTGCGAGCCTCTTCCTGCATATCACGGGCCGTAAAGTCGATACCCACCGTAACGGCATCATAATAGCGATGGGCAAAACGTGCGGGAATACCCTTTCCAAGCCTACAGATGCGCACCACCACCTCGGCCTCGTAATCCACCCGCTGACACCAGTCTGGAATAAAGAAGGGCTTTCTATCCTTCAGTAAAGCAGAATCAGCCTTGGTGAAAATCACAGGATGCTCTGGTTTATATAACGTTCCATCCAGTTCTTTATTGTGCTGGATGTAGTTCATTCCTACTCCAAAAATCTTCATAATACCACAAACTACGTTTCAGGTAAAAAGAAAGGCGGATGCACGATACATCCGCCTTATCCATGTATTTATTTGTCGTTGATTACTCAGCAACGAGTGTGAAGCGACGGAAAGCAACAATCTCGAGTTCCTTATCCTGAGTCTTCAGCCACTGTGCAACAGTAGCCTTGTCGCCGTCACCGAACTGGAACTCCTGGTCAACCAGGCAGTTCTCCTTCAGGAACTTCTGAACACGGCCCTTGGCGATGTTCTCGATCATCTGCATCTTCAACTGAGCCTCACCTTCAGCCTTAGCCTCTTCCTTGATCTTGCGGGCTTCGTCAGCCTGCTCCTGAGTCAGCCAGCCCTTAGCCATGTTTGACTCGATATGATCCTCAGAATCAACGAGGTTGGGGTTCAAACCAGCCTTCTTGAGCTTCATATCAACGAACTTCTGTACCATGGTTCAGACAAACAAGCCCGCTGCTGAGCAGGGTCACCTGGTTGCTATGCAGGTAGCTGCCATGAAGCCAGTAGCTCTCGACGCTCAGAGCATCGATCCAAAGATTCTCGACGAGGAGTACAACACTGCCGTTGAGAAGACCAAGCTGGAGCAGGTTGAGAAGTACGTAGAGGTTGTTCTGAAGAAGGCCGGTATCAACCCCAACCTCGTTGATAGCGAAGATCACATCGCAAGCAACATCAACA
>JAILHK010000049.1 GCA_024695815.1 Prevotella sp. | reverse complement strand
AGAGTCGGTCTCTTGTCCCATAGTCACATACATCGTGATGCTGTCTTCGGTGGCAGGGGTCCAGTCGAACTCATGCTGACAATAGTTGGCAACGCCTTTGTATGCCATCTCTGCAGTAACAGCGTTGCTGGTAGTATTGGGGTGACATGCGCCCAACAGCAATGTCGCAATAACGATAGAATAGACCAAGTGCTTCATAAGGATAGATATTTTTCTTGGTGCAAAGATACTGATTATTGCGCTTCCTTAGCCTTTTTTGTATAGATTATTAAGATAGTTTATGACGCTTACCAGTCATCATTCGTGATGGTCGGCGTGTTGCCGTGACGTGTACAACAGCAGAAGTGGCGGCGGGATTGGTGTTAAAAAATGAATAAATATGTAGAAAAGTCGCAGAATATATGTAATTTTGTGCGCTCATTAATTGATGAGCTTGGAAAAAAGACTAAACGAAAAATATAGCATAAAGATGAAAAAGACGATGAAAAAATGGATGCGTGCTGCCATGATGGTGGCAGTATGGGCTGGCTCGTCGGCTCAAGCCAGTGCGAGTCAGGCAGTTACGCCTCTTTGGTTGAGAGATGTGATGGTGAGCCCCGACGGCCAACAGGTGTTGTTCTGCTACAAAGGCGACATCTACAAAGTTTCTACAAAAGGTGGAACAGCCGTGCAGTTGACCACACAAGACAGCTATGAGTGCTCGCCCGTGTGGAGTGCCGATGGCAAGCAGATAGCTTTTGCCAGCGACAGACACGGCAATCTGGACGTGTTCACCATGGCTGCAGAAGGAGGTTCGGCTACCCGACTGACCTATAACAGCGTGGCAGAGGTGCCACAGGCTTTCTCGCCCGACGGTAAGTGGGTGCTCTTTGGCGCCGCCATTCAGGACCCTGCCGAGAGTGTTTTGTTTCCCGACAACACGCTGCCCGAACTATATAAGGTGCCCGCAAAGGGTGGTCGTACCCTGCAAGTGCTAGGCACACCGGCCGAGATGCTGAGTTTTGCTGCCGATGGTAAGAGCTTCTACTATCAGGACCGTAAGGGCTACGAGGACGAATGGCGCAAGCATCACACTTCGTCGATCACTCGCGACGTGTGGTTCTACGATGCTAAAACGGGCAAGCATACCAACATCACAGCGCATGCTGGCGAAGACCGCAACCCCGTGGTCAGTGCCGACGGCCAGACGCTCTACTTCCTGAGCGAGCGCAATGGTGGCAGCATGAATGTGTATGCCCAGAAGGCTGGGGCTGACAGTGGACTGAAGCCTACGGCTGTGACGAGCTTTAAGACGCACCCGGTGCGCTTCTTGAGTGCTGCACGCAATGGCTTGTTGTGCTATACTTATAATGGCGAGATCTATACGCAGAAGAATGGCGAAAAGCCTCAGAAACTGAATATCACGCTGACGCGCGACGACGAGCCGGTGATATCTGATCTGGCATTCACCAGTGGCGCCCGCCAGTCGGTGGTGAGCCGTGATGGCAAGCAGGTGGCCTTTGTGGCTCGTGGTGAGGTGTTCGTGACCAGCACAGAATATGCCACCACCCGTCGCATCACGCAGACGGCTGGTGCCGAGTCTGACGTGGACTTTGCGCCCGATGGACGCACCATCGTCTATGCCTCAGAGCGTAATGGCAACTGGCAGCTCTACACAGCACGTATCGTCAGAGACGAAGACCTGAACTTTGCCAACGCTACCTTGATAAAGGAAGAGAGCGTGTTCCCAGAACTGCCCGCGCTGCAACTGAATGGCAAAATCGACTTCTCGCAGGTGGAGCGCCACAGTCCTAAGTATAGTCCCGATGGCAAGAAGTTGGCCTTTATCGAAGATCGTATCAAACTGAAGGTGGTGGACCTGAAAACCAAAAAGGTGACGCAGGTCACCGATGGCAGCAAGTGGTACGACCAGGACGGCGGGTTCGACTACGAATGGAGTCCCGACGGCAAGTGGTTTGTGCTGAGTTATATTGCCAACAAGCGTGACCCCTATGCCGACCAGGGCATTGTGAGTGCCGAGGGGGGCGAGATTCATCCCATCACGCAGAGTGGCTACATGAGTGGTCGCCCGCGTTGGGTGATGGATGGTAAGGCTATCATGTTCGAGAGCGAGCGCTACGGCATGCGCAGTCATGCCTCGTGGGGCAGTCAGGAGGATGTGTTCCTGGCTTTCCTTACACAGGATGCTTACGATCGCTATCGTCTTTCGGCCGAGGACTATGCACTGCTGAAGGAACTGGAAAAGGCTAAGCCTGAGAAGAAGGATGCAGCCGACAAGAAGAACGATAAGAAGGCTAAGGAGAAAAAGGCTGAGACGGACTCTGTCAAGGTGCTCTCGATTGAGTTTGAGGGTATCGAAGACCGTATCGTGCGTCTGACTCCCAACAGCAGTCATCTGGGTGATGCCATCGTGAGCATGGATGGCGAGAGCCTGTACTATTTCTCGGCCTTCGAGGGCGCACCCGACCTGTGGAAGATGGATCTGCGCAAACACGAGACTAAGTTGCTGAGCAAGGGCGGCAGTGGGGTGCTGCAGATGGACAAGGATGGTAACCTCTATTCGCTGGGCAGCAGCATGAAGAAGATTGAGAAGGGCGACAAGATTACTCCTATCTCATACGATGCGCAGATGAAGCTGGACCTTGCTGCCGAGCGCGAATATTTGTTGCGCCATGTGGCTAAGCAAATCAATAAGAAGATTTTCCGTACCGACTATAATGGTTGCAACTGGGACTTGATGGTGCAGAACTATGCGCGCTTCTTGCCTCATATTGCCAACAATTACGACTTTGCTGAATTGCTCAGCGAGTTGTTGGGCGAACTGAACGTGAGTCATACGGGCGGACGCTTCCGTCCTGGTGCTAAGGGCGATGCTACGGCTCAGCTGGGACTGATCTACGACCTGACCGAGGCAACCGATGGCCTTAAGATTACGGCTGTGCTGGAGGGTGGACCCTTCAGCAAGGCTAACAGCAAGGTGAAGGTGGGCGACGTGCTGACTGCTATCAACGGTCAGCCTGTGACGAAGGATACCGACCTGGCTCAATTGCTGAACCTGTGCCGGGGCAAGAAAACGCTGGTGAGCCTAAAGGGCAGTGCCGGAACTTGGGACGAGGTCGTGCTGCCTATCAGTCTGTCGGAACAGGAGAACTTGCTCTACAAACGCTGGATCAAGAGTCGGGCTGCCGAAGTGGAGCGCTTGTCGAACGGACGACTGGGCTATGTGCACATCGAGGGCATGAACGATGCCAGCTTCCGCGATGTCTATTCCGACATTCTGGGTAAGTATAACCTGAAGGAGGGTATCGTCATCGATACACGCTACAATGGTGGCGGACGTCTGCATGAGGATATCGAGATATTGTTCTCTGGTCATAAGTACTTCACACAGGTCATCAGGGGCCGTGAGACTTGCGATATGCCAAGTCGCCGCTATAACCATCCCAGTATCATGCTGCAGGCCGAAGGTAACTACAGTAATGCGCATGGCACACCTTGGGTGTACAGCCATCAGAAGATTGGTAAGCTGGTAGGTGCGCCTGTGCCTGGCACCATGAGTTCGGTGAACTGGGAGACGCTGCAGGATCCCACACTGATATTCGGTGTGCCCGTGATTGGCTATCAGTTGCCCGATGGCACCTATCTGGAGAATACGCAGTTGGAGCCCGACGTGCATGTGCTGAACCGCCACGAGACCGTTGTCAAGGGTGTTGACCTACAGTTAGAGGCTGCTGTTCGCGAGCTGCTGAAGGAGTTGTAAAGTGTCTGTCAATCAATACGCAAACTTTCCTGCTGGTTTACGTGCCATGTATATCGGCAGGTGTTTGGCACTAAGAAATAAAGTAAGAGGCTGTTGGTTTTATTGCCAGCAGCCTCTCGCTTATATAAAGTCTCTCGCTTTTACCGAGCCTCTTGTTTTTATCAACAGCCTCTCGCTTTTATTTGTTAACGGCTTGGGGCGTCCAAGCCTCAAAGAAACGCAGCACTTTCTTTTGGTCGTAGCCTTGTCCCTCTTCCAGAAAACTTGAGTCCTGGATGTGGATGACCTTGCCTTCCTCGTCGAGAACCACAAACACGGGGAAACCAAAACGACTGGCATTGTTCAGGCGCTTCATCAGTGCTTTGCCCTGTTCCACCTTGTCGGCACCCTGTGACTGGCGTGGGTTGTAGTTCACGTGGATATACTCGAAGTTCTTGCCGATAACCTCGCTGATAGCCGCATCTTTAGTGATGAAGTCGGCAAACTTCAGGCACCAGGGGCACCAGTTGCCACCCACCTGACAGATCACATACTTTCCCTCGGCTTTGGCCTTGGTCACTGCCTTGTCAATCTGCTCCAGCGGGTTGACAGCCTCGTCATAGACTTTCTTCAATCCATTCTGTGCGTGGATGTTGAGGGTAAAAACGCAAGACAACAGCAGCATCACAATACCTTTGGCAGTGAGCTGGCAGAGATAACTATTAACTGTTTTCATTCTTTCCAATTGTTTTGTTTCACATTCAGCCTGCAAAGATAATGCTTTTCTGTGATTTCTCAAAACAATGTCCCCCTGATTCTCCCGTGTCGTTCTCTTTTGTAATTACAAAAAAAAGTTCCAAGGAATTACAAGCATGATTTATTCTTTGAAACCTTTTTAATATTCTGTGATCCCGTTGGGATTCAAACCCAAGACCTTCAGAACCGGAATCTGACGCTCTATTCAGCTAAGCTACGGGACCTGTTGTTGAAAAACAGATGCAAAAGTAAAGAAAAAAAGTGAAATGGACAAATTTTAATTGTAGTTTGTTGGTTTTGAAGAATTAATTAGTAACTTTGCATTCTGAAAATATCGTTGATTGGTTCAGAGTATGCTTGGCAGATTATTTTTCTTTTCTCTTATGGCTCTGCTGTTGACTGGATGTAAGGGGAAACACGTAGCTGAGGACTACAGCCTTGATGATGAGGCTGCCGATTCACTATATAGTGAAAGCCTTGAGGAAGAGATTGAGGATACACCGATGCCTCAGTCGGCCGAAGAATTGTTTGATGACTTTATTTTCAACTATGCATCAAGCAACAAACTGCAAATGGAGCGTACGGTGTTTCCTCTGCCGGTAAGCACAGAGCCAACAATTGCCAATGTGAAGAGTATTGTTGTGAGAAATGGTGAGATAAGCAAACAGCAATGGAAAATGGAGAACTTCTTTATGAAGAAGGACTTCTATACGCTTTTGTTGGACAACAACGATCAGGTGGAACAAATCAAGGATACAACGATTAATGATGTGACGGTGGAGCATTTCTTTATGAATGCTTCTTATGTGAGTCGTTATCAGTTTCGCCGAAAAGGTGGAAAATGGCGACTGACAGCTCTGCGCAATCAGGCTTTTCAGCACAACCCGAATGCCTCTTTTCTGGCTTTTTATCACAGATTCGTAACCGATTCGCAATATCAACATGAGAGCTTGAGCGATGCCATAGACTTTGTTGGTCCAGACCCTGAGGACGACTTCTCGATGATGGAAGGTGTGATAACGCCCGATTTCTGGAATGCTTTTGCCCCCGAACTGCCAAACAATATAGAATATAATATTGTGTATGGACATCAGAATCCCGCCTCGACGGTGAAAGTGCTGGTGTTGCGTGGTATTGCTAACGGTATGGAGATGGAACTGACGTTCAAACTGATAAAGGGACGTTGGAAACTGACCAAACTAATCACTTAAGGACAAGGGATGAGAATAGAGGAAAACTATAGTCTGCTTAAACATAACACCTTCGGAATAGACGCCAAATGTCGTCGCTTCGTAGAGTACGAAACGGTAGAAGAGGCTCAGCAGGTGGCAGAGATGCTGACTGCTGATGAACCCCTGCTGATAGTGGGCGAGGGGAGCAATCTGCTCTTGACGGCCGACTTCCAGGGTACGGTGGTGCATTCTGCCATCAAGGGAATGGACCATGCGAAAACGGCAAGTGGCGATGTGCTGCTGAAGGCTGGTAGTGGAGAGACGTGGGATGATGTGGTGGCCTGCTGCGTTGAAAACGGATGGCAGGGTGCCGAGAACCTGTCGTTGATACCGGGCGAGGTGGGTGCATCTGCTGTGCAGAATATTGGTGCCTATGGTGCAGAGGTTAAAGACTTGATTACGGAGGTCGAAGCTGTAGAAATTGCTACAGGTCGCGTGTGTACGTTCAGTAACGAGGCGTGTGCCTATGGCTATCGTGACAGTAAGTTTAAACACGACTGGAAGAATCGCTATCTGATGACGCATGTGACCTATCGTCTGAAGACGGCTGATGCCCCTTTGAATGTGGTCTATGGAAACATTCGTGCTGAGCTGGATAAACGGCAAATTGCGGAACCTACGCTTAAACAGTTGCGCGAGGTGATTATCGCCATCCGCCAGGAAAAATTGCCTGACCCAAAGGTGGAAGGCAATGCTGGCAGTTTCTTTATGAACCCAGTGGTAGGCAGGGACGTTTTTGAGGCCTTGCAGCAGCAATATCCCTCGATGCCTCACTATTATATCGACGAGGCTCATGAGAAGGTGCCCGCAGGGTGGTTGATAGACCAATGTGGATGGAAAGGGCGCACTGTGGGCCGCGCCGGCGTGCATGCTAAGCAGGCGTTGGTGCTGGTGAACCGTGGTGGTGCCACGGGACAGGAGGTGGTGAACCTGTGTGATGCCATTTGTCGCGATGTCATGACAAAGTTTGGTATCTGCATTAAGCCCGAAGTGAATATCATATAGAAAAAAAACGAGATAGAAGCGCATGAAGATTACATTTCTTGGAACAGGAACATCGTGTGGCGTGCCGGTCATCGGGTGTCAATGTGAGGTCTGCCAGAGTGTCGATCCCAAGGATAAGCGTATGCGCTGCTCTATATTGGTGGAAACGGATGCTACACGACTGTTGGTGGACTGTGGTCCCGACTTCCGTATGCAGATTCTGCCTCAATCGTTTCGCAAGATTGATGGCATCCTGATTACCCATTCGCACTATGACCATATAGGTGGATTGGACGATATCCGCCCCTATTGTCAGTTTGGCGAGATGAATGTGTATGCCGATGGTATCTCGCGTCAAAACATGTTGCAGATGTTGCCCTACTGCTTTGAAGAGCATCGCTATCCGGGCGTTCCTGCCATCGGACTGCATGAGATAAAGGCGGGCGAGCCCATGAAGATAGGCGACATCGATATACTGCCCATACGGGTGATGCATGGAAAGTTGCCCATCCTTGGCTATCGCTTTGGCAAGTTTGCCTACATCACCGATATGAAGACTATTGAACCAGAGCAGGCTGCCTTGCTGAAGGGCGTAGAGGTGTTGGCAGTCAATGCGTTGCGTTTCGACAGGCCTCACCATTCGCATCAGTTAGTAGATGATGCCATAGCTTTTGCTCGCCGAGTTGGTGCCCGGCAAACATTTCTGATTCACATGTGTCATGATGTGGGGCTGCACGAGGAAGTGAACAGGCGCTTACCTGATGATGTTAGATTAGCTTTCGACGGTCAGATACTAAGCATCGTCTGAGCTGCTGAGATATTGATTATTAACCTAAAACTGAATGAATATGATTGTATATGTATTAATTGCTGCTTTGCTGACATTGGCAGGCATCGTGGTATGGATGGAATTAAGAACCTTCCGCCTTCGTTCAGAAGTGGATAAAATGAGTACGTTGGTTCATAATTTGAATAGCTATGCCTTCCTGATAAACGATAAGTTCGAGGTGGAAGAAACCAACTATTATGCATTGAATCCAGGTGCTAAGAAAGCCCAGCCCAATCTGTTGGGTAATGTGTTGCGCTGCAAGGTCGGTTGCGATCATGGTGCGTGCGGTTCGGGCATGTCGTGCAAGAACTGTCCGGTGCGTTTCGTCATTTCAAAAGCGTTTGAGCGTAGAGATGATATTCATGATTTGGAAGTAGGTATGGAGATCTATGATGGCGATGACACAAAGTGCGTTGAAGATTTGGATTTATGTATCGGTGGACGATACATCAATAAGGATGGAAAGCCGCAGATGGTCTTGAACGTGAAGAATGTGTCTGAAACCAAACGTCTGTTGCGCAGATATATAGACCAAAACCTAAAGGCAGAGTCGGATCCCTCAATTCCTAAGTTGCTTTTTGCTACACAGAATGTGGCTCGCTATAATGAGTTGCGTGAACTGATGCTGGACCGGTGTCGCGTGGTTTATGCAGAAACCTCTGAACAAGTGCTGAACAGAGTGGGAAAGGGACGAGACTTTGGCTATAGTGTTGTGCTGTTGGATGCTTCGTTTGCACATTCACACCAGATTGTGGATGAGATCAACCAACATATTGTTGTCATCAAGTTGATGTCGGTGACGGAGATAAAAACAGAGGGTAGGCTGGTTACGCTGCCAGACTCCGTGAAGTTTACAGAGTTGAAAAACAAACTGATGAGCTACTTCGAGTAGCTCATCAGTTTTGTTTTTATATGTTCCTGAAGATGTTGCGCAAACTGCCAAATCTGTTTTTCAGCTTACGAATGGTCATTACTCCATCGTAGGCCATCAAACCATAAGAGATGGCGCTTGAGATGCGGTCGCTGATACTGGCATTCTCTTCTTTGAGGTTGATGTATTGCCAGGTGAGGTTTATTTCTTTCTCGTCGGAATTGATGCTGTCGGCCAGTTGAGCCTTGCGCAATTCAATATCATTAAGCGAGTTGAACTCTCTAATAGGTCTTTTTCGTGCCATGATGTTTGTTCCTTTCCTAATTTAATTCTTCTCCAAAAGCAGCTTAGTTAGGAATCTAACAATAGGTCGTTCGAAGAATACCTTTCTGCCCAGATAGACAATGATCATCGCTATCAGGTAAATGCCGGCCAGCGTCAGCGAGGCCTGGATGACACCAAATGTGGTAGCAATCCAGTAGGCTGCGCCAACGGATAGGCATAGGATGATGCCTGCAGTCAAGAGCAACATGACTAATGCCAGGACAGCAGCCGAAATCAGCTTGACACTCTTGGCAATAACAGTCAGTTTCGTATATTCTACACGAAGTCCCAAATAGTGCGCAATGACATCCAGCAGATGGGTCAATGCATCCACATTCTTGTCGCTAGATAACATAAGTTCAGAATAATTGTAAATGACTATTCTGTAGCGTTCTCCAAATCATTGACCAGGTCGCCGACCTCTTTGCGATTCAATTTAATGTTGTGTTTGCTCAGAAACTCGTCGAGTGTCTCAGATATTTTTTCTCGTGTCTCGCTACCTTTTGCAGGGGCTACCAACATACCTATGGCTGCGCCGGCAACTGCTCCACAAAGGAATGCGCCAAAATAACCAAATCCTTTCATAATGTTTGTCGTTTTGTTGTGAATATTAAACTTCTTTGAAAGGCAAAAATATAAATAAATATCAAAAGAACCTAGAAATAGGTGCGATTTTTTGTTAAAAACGCCATATTTGTACCCATTTAACAAAGTTTATGCACAGATTTGTCTTATTTTTCACCGATAATTTGTAATTTCGCACAAAATATTTTAAAGAACACATTAATTTTAGATTATGAAAAAGTATACCGTATTCTGTGCTGGCCTTTGTGCCGCCATGGTGATGACAAGTTGTAAGTCAAGTGAGAGTGCTTATAAGAAGGCTTATGAGAAGGCTCAGGCTCAGGCTGCCATGCAGCAGGATCAGCAGGTAACACCTGTGCAGCAGGTAACAGAGACTCCTGTGGTTACTCCTGTTGTCACTCGTCCTGCTACACAGACTCAGGTCGTAGACAATGTTGATAATGTAGCTGTTCGTCAGGAGAGTGTTACATTGGTTAGCGGTGCAGGCCTGAAGAACTTCAGCGTTGTTGTTGGTTCGTTTACAGTTGTGGCTAACGCCGAGAGAGAGCAGCAGAACCTGAGGAACAATGGTTATGCAGCACAGATTGTGAAGAACGAGACACCTAGTCGCGTGATGTATCGTGTGGTAGCATCTACCTTCGATAGCAAGATTGACGCTGTGTCAAGCCGCGATCAGCTGCGCGCTAAATATCCCGATGCTTGGTTGCTGTTCAATACTAAGTAAAAAGCATTGGCTCGAATACTTTCTATTGACTACGGTCAAAAGAGAACAGGTCTGGCAGTCACTGATCCTCTGCAGCTGATAGCTGGAGGATTGGCGACTGTCGCTACTTCTGAACTGTTCGATTGGTTGAAAAACTATATCGCGCAAGAGGAGGTCGAGCGTATTGTGATTGGAGAACCCAAGCAGATGAATGGTCAGGCCAGCGAGAATATGGCACGTATCCAGCAGTTTGTGAATCGTTGGAAGAAAGCCATGCCGCATGTGCCCATTGAGTATTTCGACGAGCGATTCACGTCGGTGTTGGCACATCAAGCCATGTTGGTCGGCGGGTTGAAAAAGAAAGCACGCCAAAACAAGGCGTTGGTTGACGAAATCTCGGCCACGATTATACTGGAAGACTACATGCGTTCGAGAAAGAAGTATTAATTTTAAATGATATCTGAATGATTCTACCTATATATATATATGGTCAACCTGTACTGCGTAAGGTGACAGAAGACATTACCCCAGACTATCCTGGATTGAAGCAGTTGATTGCAGATATGTGGGAGACGCTGGCAGATTCTGAAGGTATTGGTTTGGCAGCCCCTCAGGTGGGAAAGGATATCCGTATGGCTGTGATCGACTTGGACCCACTGTCAGAGGATATGCCCGAGTATAAAGACTTTAAGAGAGTGTATATCAATCCACATATTATCGAATACGATGAGACAAAGACAGAGTCGCTCGAAGAAGGTTGCCTGTCGCTGCCTGCCATCCATGAGAAGGTGACTCGCCCCACACGTATTCGTGTGCAGTGGATGGATGAAGATTTTCAGCCTCACGACGAGTGGGTTGAGGGCTATCTGACACGTGTGATGCAGCACGAATTCGACCACCTGGATGGTAAGATGTTTGTGGACAGAGTATCGCCTCTTCGCAAACAGCTTATCAAGAGCAAGTTGAAGGCGCTGACACAAGGCCGCTATCGTTGCGGATACAAGACAAAGCCTGTCAGAAGATGATTTTCGCAGAAAATAAAATAACGAGAAATGGGCTGCGTGGGTTCTTTACGTGGCTTTTTCTTGTTATTATGTTTTCTCTTTTTGGTCAAACAAAGAGTTTTGCACAGTTTAATACAGACCGTTTGATTGCCATTGGAAGATCGGCCCTCTATTACGAGGACTACGTGCTTTCAATGCAGTATTTCAACCAGGCTATCATAGCAAAACCCTATCTCTACGAACCATGGTTCTTTCGTGGCGTAGCGAAATACTATCTCGATGATTTTAGTGGAGCCGAAGCCGACTGCTCGGAGGCTATTCAGCGCAACCCCTACGTGGTCAGCATCTATGAGTTGCGCGGATTAACCCGCATTCAGCAAAAGAAATATGCAGCAGCTGCGGCAGACTATACGCAGGCTCTCAAGTATAATCCTGAGAATAAAGGCCTATGGCACAACAGGGTGCTCTGTCATATACAGAACGAGGATTTCAGCGAGGCGTTGCTGGAATTAGACACCATTCAGCGCCGATGGAGCAATTACGCACAGGCCTATTCCATGCGTGCCGACGTCTATATGCAGATGAAAGACACGGCGCAGGCCATCGTTGCGCTTGAGAAAAGTATGGAGATTGATCCCTACGATGGACATACCTGGGCCGCCATGAGCATCATCTCGCTGTCGCGTGAAGACTGGAAAAAGGCTGAAGGCCAGTTGGATGAAGCCATCCGACTGATGCCAAAACATGCCGGTTGTCACATCAACCGCGCCCTGGCTCGTTTCAACCGCAAGAACCTTCGCGGCGCGATGGCCGATTATGATATGGCGCTCGATCTGGAGCCCAACAACTTTTTGGGTCATTATAACCGAGGGCTGTTGCGCGCGCAAGTTGGTGATGACAACAGGGCGATTACTGACTTCGACTTTGTCCTGAAGTTAGAGCCTGACAATATGATGGCTCTATTCAACAGAGCCGTGTTGCTTGACAAGACCGGCAATCTGAGAGCAGCTATTCGCGACTATACGAAGGTGATAGAGGAATATCCTAATTTCTGGACAGGACTGGAATTCAGAGCCTCATGCTACAGAAGGCTCGGTATGGTAAAAGAAGCTGAGAAGGATGAGTTTACGGTCTATAAAGCTCAACTCTATAAGCACCTTTATGGCAAGCAACCGAGGTTAGATCCGCAGAAGTTGCGCAAGCGTAGCGATGTGGATCCAGAAAAATACAACCAGTTGGTGGTGGAAGATGCCCAGGAGGTGGAGCATGAGTATCAGAACAGCTATCGTGGCAAGGTGCAGAACCACAAGGTGGAGATGGAGTATCAGCCCATGTTTGCACTTTCCTTTGCCGAGCAGCACAACGAGGTGAACACAGTTCCGCATTTCGACAGAATGGTGGAGACCTTCAACCAGCAGAGCAAGCGTCAACTCTTTGTAAACAACGGACAGGAGGCGATGGATGCACAACTGTCGGCTTCCTACTTCTCGTACATCGACTCTTTGAGCATTGCCATAGACCAGTCGCACGATACACAATTGGCAGTCAGAAACTTGTTGTTGCGTGCAGTTGCCTATTCTGCTATACAGAACTATGAAGGGGCTATCGAAGACCTTTCTACCTATCTGCACATAGATTCCACGTCGGTGCTTGCCTTGTGGCAACGCGCTGTTTGTCAGGCACGTATCAACCAGTTCCAAGCTTCCGAAGGTACGAACATAGAACTTAAGAATGCTAATGTGCTGGCCGACCTTAATCATGCTTTGGCCCTCAGTCCGCAGAATGCCTACTTGTTGTATAATCGTGGCAACTTACATGCACAAAGAAAGGCCTACGAATCGGCTATAGCAGACTATAGCGCAGCGATAGCCATAGAAAACAATCTGGCCGAGGCATATTTCAACCGCGGACTCTGTCTGATCTACAGCCAACACGTAGAAGATGGCATACGCGATTTGAGCAAAGCCGGTGAGCTGGGCTTATATACGGCATATAGTATCATTAAAAAATATAGTAAGTAGTAAAGTAATTATGAGAAAACTCTTTTTGGCTTCATTATGCCTGTTGCAATTCACGCTGATGAAAGCCGATGGGAAACTGACAGGACAGCCTATTGGTACGCCTTATTCAGTGGATTATTCTAATGGACAGAAGTCAACGACTGTAAATAACTACGCCATGGCGTTCGACGGAAAGTTGGACACCTATTTCGCATCTTTCGACCGCAGTTACACGTGGGCAGGACTAGATTTGGGTGAACCTTATGTGATTACTCGCGTTGGCTGGTCGCCCCGAAACGATGGTCATGGTGAGGGACGCGTGGTGTTGGGCGTCTTTGAGGGTGCTAATAGTGCCGACTTTATGGATGCCTTACCTATTTATATTATATCAGAGCGTGGAACTATCGGTCTTTTCTCTTATGCCGACGTGAATTGTAGTCGCGGTTTCCGCTATGTGCGCTATGTGGGCCCGTCGGATGCCAGATGTAATATTGCAGAACTGGAGTTCTACGGACATAAGGGGGTAGGAGACGACAGCCATCTCTATCAACTGACCAACCTGCCAACAGTCAGTATTCATACGCAGAACAATGAGATTCCTTATGATAAGGAACACCAGATTGTGTCGCAGCTGACCATCATCTCTGACGATGGCACCAAGCTTCTTTCTGAACCCGGCACCACCCGCGAACGTGGAAATGCATCGAGAAGTTTCCCTAAAAAACCATATCGCATCAAGTTTGATAAGAAGCAGCGCGTTCTCGACGCACCTGCCAAGGCGAAGAAGTGGACGCTGATCAACAACTATGGTGACAAGTCGCTGATGCGCAACCTGCTGGCCTTTGAACTCAGCAAGCGACTGGGGATGAGCTATACCCCCTTCGGTACTCCAGTTGATGTATTGCTGAACGGTGAATACAAAGGCTGTTACCATCTGTGCGATCAGATAGAAATCAACAAAAATCGTGTGAATATCACCGAGATGACTCCACAGGATAATAGTGGTACGGCGCTAACAGGTGGCTATCTGGTAGAGATTGATGCCTATGCCGGCGATGAAGATTCGTGGTTCTACTCCACAAAAGGTCTTCCTGTCACTATCAAATCGCCCGATTCCGATAGTATTACTGCAGAACAGAGTAGCTATATCGAGGAGCGCTTCAATCTGATGGAGTCAAACACTTCGCGCTATCTTGACAGAGAATCATTCTTGCGCCATTTCCTGGTAGGCGAACTGTCGGGAAATACCGACACCTATTGGAGCGTCTATATGTATAAGAACCGCAACGAGAGTTTGTTCTATACAGGACCGGTATGGGATTTCGATTTGGCTTTCGACAACGATAACCGTACTTACCCCGTCAACTCATTGTCTGACTACGTCTATCGTACCAAGGGCAGTTGCGCCGGTAGTATGAGGTCGTTTGTCGATAAAATAGTGATCAACGATGCCACATCTATCGGTAAATTGGTTGAGGTGTGGGACGATGCCCGTCAGAAAGGACTCAACGAAGAGAATTTGGTGACATTTGTCGATTCTATGGAAAATGTCCTCCAGGCATCGCAGAAGCTGAACTTCCTGCGTTGGCCCATACTCGATCAGTACGTACACCAGAATCCGATGGCGTGGGGAAGCTATCGTTTGGAAGTCGATGTGGTGCGTCAGTACCTGATGAAGCGCATTGGCTGGATGGACGATCGTCTGAACTATGTGTTCGTGCCAAAGCCAAACGGTATCGAAGAAACAGCCACGGATTGCGATTCGTCATGTCGTATTTACAATCTGTCAGGAACCTATTGTGGTAACGACTTAGAGAGCTTGCAGGCTGGTATCTATGTTGTGAAACAGGGACATACCGTGAAAAAGGTACGCAAGAATTAGGCTGTTTCAAATTATTGTGCTATCTTTGCAGGCGATTTAAACTTAAACATATATTGTAAATATGATCAACATTACTTTTCCGGACGGATCTGTTCGCTCGTATGAGCAGGGCGTAACCGGACTACAGATTGCCGAGAGTATCTCACCGGCTCTGGCACGCAGCGTTCTGGCTTGCGGCGTAAACGGTGAAACGGTAGAGTTGAACCGTCCTATCAACGAGGATGCACAGATTGAACTCTATAAGTGGGATGACGAGCAGGGTAAGCACACCTTCTGGCACACCTCTGCCCACCTGCTGGCTGAAGCACTCCAGGAATTGTATCCTGGCATTCAGTTCGGCTTTGGTCCTGCTGTAGAGAGTGGCTTCTTCTATGATGTGCTGCTGCCCAATGGCGAGAGCATCAAGGAGAGCGATTTCGCTACCATCGAGAATAAGATGCGTGAACTGGCCTCTAAGAAAGAGCCTGTAGTTCGCAAAGAGGTGGCTAAGGCCGACGCTCTAAAAGAGTTTGCTGCCAATGGCCAGACCTACAAGTGCGAGCATATTGAACAGGATCTCGAGGATGGCACTATCACCACCTATACACAAGGCAACTTCACCGACCTTTGCCGTGGTCCTCACTTGATGGACACCGGCGAGATCAAGGCCATCAAGCTGACCTCTGTTGCCGGCGCTTTCTGGCGTGGCGATGCTACTCGTGAGCAGATGCAGCGCCTCTATGGAATCTCGTTCCCCAAGAAAAAGATGCTCGACGAGTATCTCGTGATGCTGGAAGAGGCCAAGAAGCGCGACCATCGCAAGATTGGTAAGGAGATGGAACTCTTCATGTTCTCAGATAAAGTAGGTAAGGGACTTCCCATCTGGTTGCCAAAGGGCACCGATCTCCGTCTGCGCCTGCAAGAGCACCTGCGCAAGGTGCAGAAGCGCTACGGCTATCAGGAAGTAATCACTCCGCATATCGGTTCTAAGAATCTTTATGTCACCTCGGGTCACTGGGATCACTATGGTAAGGACTCGTTCCAGCCCATCAACACACCAGAGGAGGGCGAGGAATATCTGTTGAAGCCTATGAACTGTCCTCACCACTGCGAAATCTTCGCATGGAAGCCCCGTTCATACAAGGATCTGCCTCTGCGTATTGCCGAGTTTGGTACCGTATATCGCTACGAGCAGAGTGGTGAGCTGCACGGTTTGACACGTGTACGTTCGTTCACTCAGGACGATGCCCACCTGTTCTGTCGTCCTGATCAGGTAAAGCAGGAGTTCCTCAACGTAATGGACATCATCAACGTAGTGCTCTCTGCCTTCGGTTTCAATTTCGAAGCACAGATCTCTCTACGCGATCCCAACAACCACGAGAAGTACGTTGGTAGCGACGAAGACTGGGCACTGGCCGAGAAGGCTATTCAGGAAGCATGCGAGGAAAAAGGACTTCCCGCTAAGGTAGAATATGGTGAGGCCGCTTTCTATGGTCCTAAGCTCGACTTCATGATCAAGGATGCCATCGGACGTCGTTGGCAGCTGGGCACCATTCAGGTGGACTACAACTTGCCTAAGCGCTTCCAGCTGGAGTATACCGACGAGGACAACCAGAAGAAGACACCTGTGATGATTCACCGCGCACCATTCGGTTCGCTGGAGCGCTTCACAGCTGTGCTCATCGAGCACACCAGCGGTCACTTCCCCTTGTGGTTGACTCCCGATCAGGTGGTTGTTCTTCCTCTCTCTGAGAAGTACAACGATTACGCCAAGAAAGTACTTGAGCAGTTCAACCAGCAGGGCGTTCGCGGTAGCATCGACCTGCGCAACGAGAAGCTGGGTCGCAAGATTCGCGACAATGAGCTGAAGCGTATCCCATACATGGTCATCGTTGGCGAGAAAGAGGCTGCCGAAGGTCTCGTCTCTATGCGTCAGCAGGGTGGTGGCGAACAGGCTACCATGACCATCCAGCAGTTCATCGATAAGATCAATGCTGAGGTGGCTGAGCAAACCAAGAACTTCTAAAGCATTTTACTTTCATATTATAAAAGTGGCACTTTCCCCATGGAATAGTGCCACTTTCCTTGTCTTATAGTGCCACTTTTGTCTCGCAATAGTTGCTGTTTTATTCTCGTTCTAGGGGCTAGACGACTCGTTTCCAGGGGCTAGATAGGTTGTTTCTAGGGGCTAGACGAGTCTTTTCTAGGGGCTAGAATGTGAAGTGAACCCAGAAAGTTGGACACAACTTAATGGTTCAAAATGAAACGTAGTTACAGTCTAGAAGAAAAGTTATGTGCAATTGGATTCGTATTCCAAGGTGAATCAGTCAGTTCGGTCTCTCACAGGTTGCATTTAGG
>JAILHK010000009.1 GCA_024695815.1 Prevotella sp. | reverse complement strand
CGACAAGCTCGACCGCATGGTGAACATCTGGAACCAGTACCAGTGCATGGTCACCTTCAATTTCTCACGCTCTGCCTCGTTCTTCGAGAGCGGCATCGGTCGTGGCATGGGCTTCCGCGACTCCAACCAGGACCTCGTGGGTTTCGTTCACCAGATACCCTCACGCGCCCGTCAGCGCATCATCGACATCGCCTCGACACAGTTCCCCGATGGCGGCTGCTACCACCAGTACCAGCCACTCACCAAGCGGGGCAACAACGATATCGGCGGCGGATTCAACGACGACCCCTGCTGGCTCATCTTCGGAACAGTGGCATATATCAAGGAGACAGGCGACTTCTCCATCCTCGATGAGCTGGTGCCTTTCGACAATCAGCCAGGCTCTGAGGTCACCCTCTTCGAGCACCTCAAGATCTCGATGAACCACGTGATCAACAACCTGGGTCCGCACATGCTGCCACTCATCGGTCGTGCCGACTGGAACGACTGTCTGAACCTGAACTGCTTCTCATGGGATCCCAACGAGAGCTTCCAGACCACCGAGAACGTGAGCGAGGGCACCAAGGCCGAGAGCCTCATGATAGCCGGTCTGTTCGTTGTAACAGGTAAGGACTATGTGGCCCTCTGCCAGCATCTGGGCAAGACCGACGAGGCAGCTCGCATGCAGCAGGCCATCAACGCCATGATCGAGGCCGTGAAGAAACACGGCTGGGATGGCGAGTGGTATCTGCGCGCCTACGACTTCTATGGCCGCAAGATCGGCTCCAACGAGTGCGAGGAAGGCAAGATCTTCATCGAGAGCCAGGGCTGGTGCACCATGGCAGAGATTGGTGCCGAGGAAGGCATGGTGGCCAAATCGCTCGACGCCTGCAAGCAGTACCTCGAGTGCGAGCACGGCATGGTGCTCAACAACCCCGCCTTCACCAAGTATATCTACGAGTATGGCGAAATCTCCTCATACCCCGAGGGCTACAAGGAGAATGCCGGCATCTTCTGCCACAACAATCCCTGGGTCATCATCGGTGAGTGTCTCGCAGGCCGTGGCAACGATGCCTGGAGCCACTACGCTAAGATTCTGCCCTCATACGTAGAGGAGAAATATCAGACCCTGCACAAGGTGGAGCCTTACGTCAACTGTCAGATGGTGGCCGGTAAGGACGCCTTCAAGCCCGGCGAGGGCAAGAACTCATGGCTCACAGGTACCGCCGCCTGGATGTGGTACACCGTCAGCGAGTTTATCCTGGGCATCAAGCCCGACTACGACGGCCTCCGCATCGATCCCTGTCTGCCAGAGACAGCCAGCGACTACACCGTAAGCCGCAAGTTCCGTGAAGCAGAATACGAGATTACCATCCATCCCAACGGCGCCCAGAAGGGTGTGAAGACCATCACCCTCGATGGCCAGCCCGTCGATGGCACCGTTATCCCCTACGCTCCCGGCAAGCACGTAGTAGAGGTTACGATGTAATCAGGATTACATATACCTCTATACAAACCAATCCCCGCCCATCACTGAGCGGGGATTATTGTTTCAAACAATAATAAATGCAACCTTACGTCGATTATCCTTGGGTTTTACAGCAAAATGCAACCACACGGCACCATAACGGTTCTTCTCTATTAGCAGCTCATCATAATCCTGATTACTTTCTTTAGCATAGGCTATCAATATAGCTGCGTATTCTATTGCCTGTTCCATACCATTAGTGCGGATATCTACGGCACAGCCTGTTAAGTGATTACTGGTGGGAGCTCCACCAACCTTACGATTTAACTGCGGTGATCGATAACCAGAGTTGATGATAATAGGATGTGAGACTTTCTCCCTCAATACTTCCAACCACTCACACAATCGCTTTAGGTTTGCAATCGCTTCATGACTAGGAATGTTATACACCTCAGGATACTTGCTCCTGGTGAACTCCCCGAGCACAAAATGAGGAGAAAGCTGCGCCTCGCTATTCAACTGAACTTTCGTTTCCATTTTTTAATTTTTAATTATTTTAATTCTTTAATTTTTCAAAATGCACTATTGCACCATTGCACCACCGTTAGAACACAAGCACGGCCCTTTTCTTGTAGCGATGCTTACAAACACCATTCTCCACATACTCACCACACTTCTCTACAGCACCGTCTTTCAACAAACGCTTTACTTTCGAGCGAGCCGTATTCACATTCATGCGGAGGCCCTTGATCACATCATCGATTGAGAATTCCTCGGGCAGTCTGTTAAAGTCCTCAATCGTTCGCTGATGATGGCGACGATTGGAGGCGGCATCACGTAGCTTATCGTCGAAGTACTTCTCAGCCAGAGCACCGAAGTAGTGGCGCTGACAGGCAAACTGGATGTTTACGATTAACTCAGCCAACTGGTCGTCGATCTCGTCCGTCTTAAACTCACCGCACCAGTACTCACCCTCTTGGTGCAGCTCGCCCCAGTGGCGCATCACGATAAAGGGTGCCGAGTAGTTAATGCCGTGGTAGGCGCAACGCTTCAGCAGCATCTCGTCGGCCTTGCTCTCGTTGTCCTTGGCGTCGGCCATACGACGTGCAGTCCAGTCGTACATCGTTCGCACAATGCGCTTGATGCTTAGTTCGCCCTTGGTCTTGTCCAGTTTCTTGGCCCACTCTAACAGGCGGTTGTCGCTGTCTTCATCCACCTCCTCGTCCAGGTCCATCATCTCAAAGTGCGTCGTGGGCAGAGGGATACAGGTCAAGCGGGTGGCAAGTCCACTTCCGAAGTTCTGCTCGTTCACCTTCTTCTTCAGGGCGATGGGCGTGCCGGTATAGATATAGTTCCACGTCACGTTGAAGTCCTGCATAATCGAGTCCATGTTCGAGTAAGCCTGTCCGTCCTCCTCGTTGTGGAATGCTTTCAGCTCCAGGTTCTGCTTGTCGATCCAGCTTCCACCTTTCTGCACGGCGAGGGTGTTGTCGAGCTCGGTATCGAAGGTGAGCATGTGCAGCTGCATGTCCTGTCCGTCCACATTCTCCACAGCATTCACCATGTCCTGTATAAACTGGGCGTTCGAAGTTCTTGAGGGGTGCACACGCACCACTACCTTGGGCTTCTTAGGCTTCTCCTTGTTGGCACCCTTGGTCTTCATCTCCTCACGGTAGCGATTGATGGTGTCCTTGCCCAGTTTGTCAGCTGCCACGATGGGCGCTGCTAAGAACTCGTACAGACGGGTGGCGAAGCTCTTACCACTGGCAGGATCGCCGATAATCAGAGCCGAGGCATTCAGTCGGCGCAACTTCGAGGGTCGATGGTAGAATCGGTACGTGCAACGTGTCATCAGCGTCATCATCAGGGCTCCCGAGACTATCAATGCGGCAGGATACTGGCTGCGCTTCAATCCCTTACAGGCATCCTGCAGCGCAGGATAATAAGGAAACAGCGCCTCAATCTTCTCACCCCAGTCCTGCAGCCAGCGGTCTATCTCCTCCTCGCCTATGGTGGCGGCGTCTGCCTCTTCGCCCTGCGTGATCTGTTTCCATGACAGGCCGCACGCTTGGCAAATTGCCTCCTGCATAGCCTTTGAAGGACATTGGGTAAGGTACTTCTTTTCGCGGTCCGCCATGCGCTCTGCTGCCGATGCCACCGTCTGTGCCACGTTCTCGTCGCGTTCCTCGATAATCTCCTGCACCCAGGGTTGACGTTCAAGTATCCGCTGCACCAGCTTTCGGTCGCCATCAAACAGCACCAGCAGGTCGCTTGCCAGTTTAAGACTCTCGTTGTGTCGGTTACTATCGGCTGCGCAGGGCAGCTTTGCGCCATAGCGCTTATCAATAATACACTGTATATCATAATCTCGCCACTTAATTATATGGGGGCACGAATTACACGAATTTTCACGAATTTCGTTATTATTTAATTCGCGATAATTCGCGAAATTCGTGCCTTTATCATTCTCTCTCGTAGCCTGTGAGTGACCGTCTCGATATAGAGCAGTATATCGCTCACTAAATTCTTTGTTCTCATACGTAAACAGTTCTTTATCAATGTATAATATATCCGATTCCTTGCAGATGAACGACATGCGTGATGCGTCCTTGCAACTTTCGTCGACCTCAACACCAAGTACACGGGCCATGGCATGCTGATTGTCTATCAGGTTTCCTACATTAGCATTAGCCTTAAACACCACCTTCAGCCCCTTTCCACTAGGTGTAACGTAAACCAGTAGAATTCCTAATTCGTGAAATTCGTGTGATTCGTGCCATGAATTAAACACTTCTCGAGGATTGTCCACGTGATCGATATCCATTACCACAAGTCCCGTTAACAGGGTGGCAGCCTGTTTGCGCCAGGCACCTGTTTTACCAGCCTTC
>JAILHK010000018.1 GCA_024695815.1 Prevotella sp. | reverse complement strand
GTGACGTTGTGAGAGTGTTTAAAGAGTTATATCCCATTGAAAATGAACCCGAATTGACAGAGGTAGTAAAGGGAGAGGTTGATTTCTATGCTCATTGTGTTACGAGTGCTGGTGTAAAGAGAAATCTGTGGGAGAAAGTCGGAAATGTTAAAGATGTAGGTGATATAAAACACATTCTCTTCAAGATAAAAAAAGATTTTATGGATTCTGTTAATCAAAATGATTGGGAGATCTGGAATGTCAATGAAGAACCATTACGGATAAGAATTCAAGACAGTGCCTTTAAACAGGCATTTTTGGGTCTGGTCTTTCAGCCAGAAAGGATTATCTATAGAATGAAAATGGGTAAAAGTGCTGGCGTCTATGCAGCTTATGATTAACACTAGTGCAATATTATTATGGAATTTATACAGAAAACCGTTTTTGATATTCAAGCAAGTCAGAAAGATGAGCTGGTGTCTAATTTAGACAAAGAACTCTCATCTTTTTTCTCAGAGAGAACATACTCATCTATGGTAGAAGAAATAAACATTGATCTTTATTGCTTCAATACGCCATTTAGGCTAAAACATCATAGCAGGCCTGTATACCATGAAGATAAAACATCAAAGGTATTTCCACGGGACAAGAAAAGTGATGCAACATTTCATATGTATCATTTGCTTTTTGTAGATATTCCTTTGCCAGACGAATTTGCTACTTGTTCTGTGGATAACGCTGTCGCGATGATTGGAGATACGATGGTTAAGTATTTCACAGAAGTAAATCTCCCTGTTAAGATTAGGAAGTCATTTGACAAGGATCGTTTTGTAGCAGACTTGAAGACCTTCTTCGATGGGTATTTGGAAAATCGTTAAAGTCGGGGATAGATAATACGGTTTTTAAATAATATTATTGGAAATGAAGGGCGACATTGGCAATAAATGTGTCGGTTTCAATAAAAATGATTATCTTTGCAAGGACAATAAGAACTCATGGTCATCTAACAGCACAACGATATGATAAAAAACTGGATTGACTGGATGAAAGTTATCGGGATGTTCACCATTATTTGGGGACATTGCTTTCCTGTGCTTTTCTCTGATTTCCTATATGCTTTCAGTGTACCGCTGTTTTTCTTTATCTCGGGCTATTTGTCAAGATATGAACCAGACAAAGGGGCCTTTTGGAAAAAGATATTTCAAAGACTGCTGGTGCCCTATCTGATATTGAGTGTACTGAAAGCCGCTCCCCATCTTTTCAGCGAGGATGCCCCTTGGTCGTTGCTCGCCATCATGACAGGATTCCATACGCTTCACGACGTGATGGGTTGCGGAAAACTTTGGTTTGTCTATACGCTGATCATCATCAAGGTGATAACGCAACTTACGAGGTATTCGCGCAATTCGCGGTATGTGCTTTTTGTGGTATCCTTGGTGGTGGGTATGGTGTGCCAGAGCTATTACCCAGATGGTATGTCGTGGGCTGTCGCGAATACGTTCCTGTCGTTGCCGTGGTTCTTGCTTGGCTACGAATACAAGTGTTTGCAGTGGGACACGAAGCTGACAGACGCTCTTCAGGAAAAATCCGTCTGGCTCAAAGGTATGCTTACCCTCTTATTGATGATATCGCTCTATGGTGTCAGCCTTCTCAATGGCAGGGTACGCATGTACGAAGCAGGCTACGGCGAGAATATCTTCTTGTTTCTGTTGGGTGGTGCCATTGGCATCCTGGCTATTCGCGTCATCTCCGATATGCTCAGCAACTACAGAGGCGCAGCCCTCAGTCTGTTGTCCATCGGTACGGTGGTCATCCTGGCCTATCATCAAGACATCAATCATCCCTTGCTGAAGCTGATTCGTCAGCAAGAGTGGTCTCCCTTGCTCGAGGATGCGGCAACGATGATGTGTAGCGTCGTCACATTATTGGCATTCATACCTATCAACTATGTGATATCCCGCTTTCTTCCTTTTATTATCGGCAACAGAAAACAAGTAAAATAATTCATGAGGCATATGAAGACAAGATTCTTTTCTTTGTTCGCAGGACTGCTGTTGGCAGGACAGCCAATGATGGCCCAGAACAAGACGTATATGATGCACATTAAGTTGAACGACGGGTCAACTTATACGGTGAAAACAAAAGACGTCAAAGAGGTGCTATTTACTGCTTCGCAACCTTATGACCCGTCAGACCCCGTAAAGGCAGACGTGACCGCCATCCATGCGCCTAAAGAGGGTGGGACGTATCAGGTTCACGTCACTTGTAGTGTTCCACTGACGACAGAGAGTGGACAGGCCAACAATATTGACCCAGTAACTCTCTTTGGCAGCTTTTTCAATCAGGCTGCAGTGAACCTGACAAGTAGTTATGCCGATGGGTTGCTGACCATTACCGTGAATCCTGCCACCAGCAGAACAGTGACTGATGGCAAGGTGTCGCTGTATGACGATGAGGGAACTGAGGCTTTCTCTATTCCCGTGTCTCAGGATGGCAACCCTACGGCTTCGCTTTTCAGCGAAACAGGCCAGAGCTATCTGTCGTCTGTTGCGATGTGTTTAAGGTCGAGTCATGCCTACTACAGGTCTGCCGACGTGAGCTATACGGGACTTTGGCATGCTGCCAATGTTGAGGCTCCCTTGTCTTCAAACAACTATGTGGTCAACGAACTGTGGAACGCCCAATGGCAGGTGATAGCTCGCAATAGTCCGCTGATTCAGAATAACGTAGTGCCGTTGTTTCCCATGTGTGTGGTGCTGAATGCTAAGACCTATTACAATTTAGTGACGCTGTTTGGGGCTGTGCCTTACTACACCGTGATTGACGCAGACAACTATGGCCGCATGACAAGAATGGCTCCATCAGAAATCTTTAGTAAACTTGAAGAGCAGTTAACTCAGGTGGTCAGCGATATGGACGAACGGGTGACGGGCTACGTGGACAGTGCCGACAAACTGGCATTCCCATCGAAGGATGTGGCTCGTGTCGTCCTAGCCGACATCTATATGTATCAGGGACGCTATGCGCAGGCAAAAGAACTGCTGACTGCCATTGTGAATGGTGGACGCTATGCGCTAGTGGATAGAGTCAACAATTTGGAACCAGACTGCTCGGAAGCAATATGGAGTTTGCCTACGCCCGTGTCAACCAGAGCAAGGGCCTCTCAGGAGATAGGCGTCTCTTACTATAATGATGATTTGTATATTCTGCAATCCTATAGCGATGTGCTCTTGTCGTTGGCAGAGTGTGAGACCAAACTGGGCAACGATCAGCAGGCTAAGACGTATGTGAGTCAGGTTGCCACAACGAAGAACATCGCATCCACATCGACGGAAACTATCGCGGCTATTGCCGAGATAAGAAGTAAAATCCAGACAGACTTTGCTGGCTACTTCGCGTTCTTGAAACGCACGGGATTGGCACAAACCATGCTGAACATCGAGGAATACCAATTGCTTTTCCCTATTCCTATCAGTGAATTACAAAGAAATCCACAAATAACGCAAAATCCTGGATATTAGGACTTTAGTAAATAAGTTGCAAATTTTTGCAAACAGCCAATAAAAATGCGAACTATTGCAAACGAAAATGTTTGGATAGTTCGCATTTTTCGTGTACCTTTGCGACATGAATCAGATGATGACGATACTTCCACAGCGAGAACTGTTCCTAGTAATAATAGGTGCAGTGACCTACATAGCCCTGTTTGTGGTGCCGTTATTGCAGCCCAAGGTGAAACACATGAATGAGGTGTTGTCCACCGTCAAGACCACCTATGCCGAAGCCAAGAAAGCCATAAAGGGATATTACCCGCAGGAGTGCTGGGCAGACTATGGTGTGCCCGACAAACGATAGGACTACTCTGATATTATGGAAAAAGAATGCTCACACGGGGAATTTCCCATGTGAGCATTCTTGAAACAGAGGAGATTCTTCAATTCATTTACTTAAGCAAAAAAACAAATCAAAAAAACGCTCCCAGACGTTCCTATGGCTTATTGTTTCTGATAGGAGTATAGATACTCGCCATCAGTCATCGTCATAGTTTTGCCTGTTAATGTAACTCGCCACATTTCTCTATCACCGTCATTATACACAATCGAAAGGATATTATCGCCATACGAGTAGGTGAATGGATATGTAGAGTTGTTGCCTGATGAGACTCTGTAAATAGTCATGGAGCCTGTACCATCTCTTTGGAATACATATGAATCATAGTCCGTATTGGGCTGGTGTTGCATGATCCATGTACCAACAATGGGATTGTCGTCTTCTTCATCATCTTCGCTACAAGATGCGAATCCAAAACTTAGCATTAAAGCCATTATAGCTGTAAATATCCAATAAAATTCTTTTTTCATTTTTTTTAGTTTAATAGATTTGTAGATAATGATATGTAGTAGTCGCATAGTTATAGACAAAAGAAACGAGGACTACAAATAGCGTTTCTAATCTTCTATATGTCTTTTATTCTATATATATCATAGGCAAAGTTTTAAAGGGTTCAACATTATTCAAAAAGTAATAGGGCTCATTTTCCATTCTTCACATTAGATAATACAAAAGGTATAGTCACAAAGTGATTGGCTTGCCACATGCTATCACAAGAATACAATAATGGCGTGGCCATCCTTATGCACTTTACCTGAGGGGCGCGCCTAGGAAAATTGGAACCCCTACCTAACATATAAGAATGCTACCACGCCATATGGCGTGTGCATAGCTATTGCGTTAGGTGGGAAACCGCTTTTCGTGGTTTATCCCTCTGCTTCTTAATTCGAACTATTCCAGAAGAGGTTTCCTAGACGTCTTAGGTAAAGCGCGAAATAATAAGCTAATGCATCATTGAAACCGAATTTCTCCCCGATTCCAATTGCAAATATATATAAAACTTTTATAAACTCCCCCTTTTTTGATAAAAAAATGCATTTTTTCGTGCAGAATAAGTTTTTTTTGGGCAAAAACATGACTAAAGTGGCATATCCATCTCACACTTTCGATAAAAAAGAAGTATATGGATTCCATCTGTGCAGGTTTCGGTTTAAGTTTTGATGTTCATATATACGACAAGTATAGTAAACCCTATTAATTATGTGGTGTCGCGCTATCTCCCCATTATAATCGGAAACAGAAAATACACACCCAACAAATAACCCTCCGGCAAGTGGACGTTCGCCGTCAGGCTATGCACGATTATCATGGCATAGCTAGACGGTTCTTGATGGTCATTTTAGTAGAAAAGTGGCGTGAATTGTTTTAAACAGTAACTTTTTCTTGTGAGTTTGATAGTTTATTTGTAATTTTGCCGACGAATTAGGTAAAAAGATTCTATCAAACAAATCAAAAAATTAAATGATGAAACTAAAAGCTTTGATGGCAGTAGTGGTCGTATTGTGCACCACGCTTGTCGCATGCTCGGATTCAGACGACAGTCGTGAACCCGAAGTGGTCGATATCACGGCCACGGAAGTAACAAACCTTACACCAGACTTCATTGGCACCATCAGTGGCATTGAGACGGGACAAAAGTTCGAGGGCGGCGAGACCGTCACCCTCACACTGACCCCTGGCGAGATACTGATGACGGGCTTTGCCGATTATCACATGGAGCATATCCATGTGCATGTGGGCGACCAAGTTTACATCCCAGAGTTCCCGGACCAAGCCGAAGGCAACGCTGATGAGGTGAAAATAGAGGTGACAGTGCCTCGCAAACCATTCTCAGTGGTGGTTGCCTATGCCGTACAACAACAGTTTGCAGACGACGGACATACGCTATCTCTCGAAGACAACAAGGACGGCATTGAGCTGTTCGGCGTCAGTCAGGAGAAAAAGTATAAGTATTTCGACTGTTACCTTCGTACACCAGAGGCCTACACCATCGACAAGGTGGAGTATAAGATGGGCGACGGCGAATGGCAAGACCTGACGACCAGTGTGGGATGCAGCTTCCAGCGTACAGCCATCGACCGTGTCTATCAGGTGACGGTGCGCCCCGACTATCAGAACGTGACGGCCGATGTGACACTGCGTGTCAACGGTACGCAGCACAAGCGCAGCAAGATTACGTGGAAGAATACCGACTTTATCAACACGGAAGTACCCGAGGGCTATGAGCCCAACGTGCTGCCAGAGAGTGCTATTGGAGGCGATCGGGTGGTGGCTTCGTTCTATACCAAAGACGATTACTATCTGGCGGGAGCCACTGCCAGCATCGACAACGTGACTCCCGAGTGCTTGCATCGTGCCTATGTGGTCTTCACCATGCCCGAAGAGAATGTTGAAATAACACTCGACTTCAAGGAGAAGATTGACGTGGAGTATGTGCTGGGCACACATTTCAAGAATGCTCAGTTCTATAGTGACAAAGATATCTACTATGGTGTGCCCGTGACAAAGGCTATCCCTGGCGACTATGTCTATCTGTTTGCCAATGCCGATAATGGCTATAAGCCTGCCACAGCCATCAATAACAAGGGTGAGAAGGCAGACTTTGTGATCTATGGCGAAGGACTCGACCGCTATGCTTACTATGCCCAGGTGCATGTGCCCGACGATGCTACCAAGCTGACGGTCAATGCTGAGGCGGTGGCAGCCCACCAGGTGAGCGGCGACAATATCTCGTTTGACGGCGGTCACCTTTATGCCGCAGGCGAGACGGTCAACTTTACAGTGGTCGTTCCCTCGGGAAAGAAAATCAAGAGCATCAGTGCTGCCGATGCCAATAGTCATGCTGTGACACTGACGATGAACGGCGCCTATGGCTCTTTCGTGATGCCTAATGGCGATGTGACGGTGACTGTCACCTTCGAGAATGTGGGGCAGGAGGGCAACGTCACCATTAAGGCGCTCTATGACGAGGATCAATACAGTGTGACTTCGCAGAGCACCGCTTACTATGGTGCCATTGATGGCGATGGTATTCAGGTCGCAGCAGGCACCACACTCTATATCAGTGTGGTCGATAACTACGGTGAGGCTTTCTGGGTAGGTGTGAAGATAGGCGACAGCGTGCAGTATTTCGAAGCTCAGGCGGACGAAGATACTGGTGAGTACACATTTGGTCGCAGCTTCGAGTTCAGCGCCGATGCCACTATCAAGGTCGGAGTCACCAAGACCACCGTGCTTTTCTAAACATCACTATTCACATACTAAAGTGCCACTTTACGCTGCGTAAGGTGGCACTTTTCTAAGAGTAAAGCGGTGCTTTTCTGCGTTTTTTTATAAATATCTGTAAATGAATGTGTTGGCTGAATAGTTGCAAATTTTTGCAAACAAGGTTTTGAATTGCGAACTATTGCAAACGAAAATGTTTGGATAGTTCGCATTTTTCGTGTACCTTTGCGACATGAATCAGATGATGACGATACTTCCACAGCGAGAACTGTTCCTAGTAATAATAGGTGCAGTGACCTATGTAGCCCTGTTTGTGGTGACCTGGCAGAACAGCCGACGCAAGGTGCTGATGCTGCAGGAACGACTGAATAAGGTACGCGCCATGCAGGAGGTGGCCGATGTGGAGGCTAACCGACAGAAGATAGAGGAACTGGAACAGCTGATATCGAAGTTGGGCTCGGAGAACACCATGCTGCGCCTGGAACTCGAGGAGAAAAAGGCAAAGCTGGACTACGTCAACACTATGGCACGCATTGAGAGCGAGAAACGCGAGCGCGCCGAAGGCGATATCTTTGGTTCAGCAATCTATCTGAAGATTCAGCGACTGGCTGCCGAAGGAAAAGCCATGGGCGAAGAAGACTGGCAACAGTTGGCCATGCTGGTGGACGGCGTATATACGGGTTTCTCGGAGAAGCTCTACAGCCTCTACAAACTGTCGGTTTACGACTACCGCGTATGTCTGCTCGTGAAGGTGCACATCCTGCCCAAAGACATCGCCCTGCTGACGTCACACTCGAAAGAGAGTGTATCTACCAGTCGCAGTCGCCTCTATCAGAAAGTGTTCGGTAAGAAAGGATCGGCCAAGGACTGGGACGACTTCCTGCTGTCGCTATAATATAAATAATGTATAACCATCATTAAAAGTAGAAAGCTATGATCGATTATCTGTTGGCCAATATGTGGCAATTATGGGCTGTACTAACAGTTGTAGGCCTGATACTGGAATTGACATCGGGCGACTTCTTCCTTATGTGTATCGCAATAGGTGCGGCAGGTGCTGCCATCACGGCACCCTTCGCCAATATCTATGCACAGTTGGCTGTCTTTGGTGTGGTCACACTGATCAGCCTGTTTCAGGTGCGCCCCTTAGTGCTGCGCTATCTGCACAGACACGACACGCAGCGCGTGAGCAATGCCGATGCTTTGATGGGGCGTCAGGGACGCGTCACAGAGGCTATCCAGTCTAATGGCTTCGGCTATGTGGCTATCGATGGCGACCTATGGAAAGCTGTGGCCCAGGGCGATGCGGAGATTCCCGTTGATACCCGTGTCAAGGTGGTAGGTCGCGAGAGCACCATCATTACTGTAGAGAAATTATAAAATCTATCAACTTTAAAAACTTTATAAATTATGGACATTACTCTTTATTTTTTCATTGCCTTGGCTATCGTTGCCATCATGATTGTGAAGAAAGCGCTGGTAATCATCCCACAGTCTGAAACAAAAATCATTGAGCGACTGGGCCGCTATCATGCCACACTGGAGGCAGGTGTAAACTTCATCATCCCCTTCATAGACAGTGCGAAGAACATTGTGGTGCTGAATCACGGACGCTACTCATACTCTTCGACCATCGACCTGCGTGAACAGGTGTACGACTTCCCTTCACAGAACGTGATCACGAAGGATAATATCCAGATGGAGATCAATGCGCTGCTGTATTTCCAGATTGTGGATCCTTTCAAGGCTACCTACGAAATTACCAATCTGCCCAACGCTATAGAGAAGTTGACACAGACCACACTGCGTAATATCATTGGTGAACTGGAACTGGACGAGACGCTGACCTCACGCGATACGATCAATACCAAGCTGCGTCTGGTGCTGGACGATGCTACCGACAAGTGGGGTGTAAAGGTGAACCGTGTAGAACTGCAGGATATCACACCTCCAGCTTCTGTACTGTCTGCCATGGAGAAACAGATGCAGGCCGAGCGTAACAAGCGTGCACAGATTCTGACTTCTGAAGGTGAGAAGGCTGCAGATATTCTGGCATCTGAAGGTGAGAAGACGGCTATGATCAACCGCGCTGAGGCTGCCAAGCAGCAGGCCATCCTGACTGCTGAAGGTGAGGCACAGGCTCGTATCCGCAAGGCTGAGGCCGAGGCTCAGGCTATCGAACTGATTACTCAGGCTGTGGGCAAGAGCAGTAATCCTGCCAACTATCTGCTGGCTCAGAAGTACATCCAGATGCTGCAGGAACTGGCCACCGGCGACAAGACGAAGACGGTTTATCTGCCTTACGAGGCTACCAACCTGATGGGCTCTATTGGTGGTATTAAGGATCTGTTCAAGAGCGAATAAACAATTGTTGTTACCATGCTAAAGGCATCGCCGCAAGGTGGTGCCTTTTCTTGTTTTTTAGGGTCTGCGCGGCATCTTTTTGGTCGTTTTCTTTTGCACAATAGAAAAAAGTTGTATATTTGCGTCATAAATAGAAATCTGAAACTTATGCCAAAATTTGCAGATTATATCCGACGCATCGAGATTGATGCCCTGTGGAGCGGTAAGAAACACATCGTGTGGGAACTGGATCCGCACGTCAATGTGCTGAGTGGTATTAACGGCGTGGGAAAGAGCACCATCCTGAACAAGGTGTTCCGCAGCGTGAATACGAATGGCGACGTGGTGAACAACCTGTTGAAGGGCGTGCATATCGATGTGGAACCCAGCGACGCCACGCACGTGAGGTTCGACATCATCAAGTCGTTAGACAGTCCGGTGCTGGATATGGAAACCATGAATCTGGTGGACTCGCGTATCACGTCGGCACTCGATTTCCAACTTTACCATCTGCAGCGTAAGTTCCTGGATTATCAGGTGAACATTGGCAATCGTATTATCGCTGAACTGCAGCAGGGCAATGCCGATGCCGCTCAACAACTGTCGCAGGCCAAGAAGCGCTTCCAGGATATCGTTGACGACTTGTTTTCCGAGACGGGCAAGAAGATTATCCGCACGGAAAACGAGATCAGGTTCTCGCAAATAGGCGAGACGCTGGTGCCCTATCAGTTGAGTAGCGGCGAGAAGCAGATGCTGGCCATCCTGCTGACGGTGCTGGTGGAAGACCAGAAACCCTACGTGCTGTTTATGGACGAGCCCGAGGTGAGCCTGCACATGGAATGGCAGAAAAGGCTGATAGACCTGATTGTGGAATTGAATCCAAACGTACAGATACTGCTGACGACGCACAGTCCGGCCGTGGTGATGAACGGATGGATGGACAAGGTGACGGAGGTCAGTGATATTACGGTTGGAGCGGAGCGTTGAAAACTATGGCTACTCGTTTGAAAGATAATCTTAGCAGTCAGTACTTCGAGGCGGCCAACGCGCTGATGTCGAAGCACGCACGACGTAGGATTGTGGCCTACGTGGAGAGCTATGACGATATTTATTTCTGGCGAACGGTACTGTCGAGGTTTGAAAACGAGACACGCTACTTCGAGGTGATGCTGCCATCGAAGGTCAACCTGACACGAGGGAAGAAGTCGGTGCTGATGAATTTCATTGGTGAACATGTGGGGCCCGACATGATTGCCTGTGTGGATGCCGACTACGACTATTTGCTGCAGGGCATCACGGAACAGTCGCGTAGGGTGCTGAACTGTCCTTATGTGTTTCATACCTATGTGTATGCCATCGAGAACTTCCAGTGCTATGCTCCGTCGCTGCACGACGTGTGTGTGGCTGTGACGCTCAACGATCATCGCATCTTCGACTTCAACGAGTACTTCCGTCAGTACAGCGAAGCATGTTTCCCTTTGTTCGTATGGTCTGTATGGGCCTACAGGTCGGGACACTATCCTAAGTTCTCGCTCACGGAGTTCAACCGCGTGGTAGATCCGGGGGGCTTCGCAGTGCAATATCCAGAGAAGTCTATCGGCAATGTGCAGCGTAAAGTACGCCAGAAAGTGCGCGAACTGCAGCGACAGTATCCCAACAACAAAGAGGCTTATCTGAAGGTAAAGAACGATATCCTGCAACTGGGCGTGACACCGCAGACCACCTATCTCTATATGCAGGGGCACCACCTGTTTGACAATGTGGTGGCTCCCATCATTAGTAAGGTGTGCAACCTGCTCCGACAGGAACGCCAGAATGAGATATACCATGCACAGGCTCACAGGACACAGAAGAGAAACGAAATGTCCTGCTACGAAAACTCGTTGCAGGACATTAAGGTAATGCTAAAGAAAAATACTGCTTATCAGCAGTGTGAGCGTTTTCTGCAATTGCAGGAAAACGTGGAACGCTTCCTCAATCAGACGTAGGTCTCCAGGAATTTAACGGTACCCTCAACCTTTACTTCTTTTGCCGTGGCTGGAATCAGCACGGTCTCGCCGGCATTCAGACTGACAGACTTGCCGTCTGCGGTCAGTGTGCCTTCGCCCTTCAAGCCAATGAGGATAACAAAAGAGTCGAGCTCGCTATAGTCAAGCATCATAGGCTCGTCGAGGTCGTAGATGGCGGTGGTGAAGTAGGGGCACTGTGCCACCTGCTGAGGCACGTTCTTCTCCAACTTGTATTCTGTGCGATAGTTGGGCAATACGGTGTAGTCGATACTCTCAGCAGCCTCCTTGGTGTGCAGCTCGCGATAGTTGCCGTTCTTGTCCTTACGCTTGAAGTCGTAGATGCGGTAGGTGACATCGCTGGTCTGCTGTATCTCGGCAACGAAGCAACCGGCACCAATGGCGTGGATACGACCGGCAGGAATGAAGAACACATCGCCTTCGTTTACTTCGTAACGGGCCAGAGCATCGGTGATGGTGTCGTTCTCAACCATCTCTTTATACTGCTCGGGGGTGATCTGCTGCTTCAGTCCGTTGTAGAGCTGAGCACCCTTGTCTGACTCGAGGGCTACCCACATCTCTGTCTTTCCGCGAGACTTGCCCTGACGATGTGCTATCTCGTCGGTGGGATGCACCTGGATAGAGAGGTCCTGACGGGCATCGATGAACTTGATAAGCAGTGGGAACTCGTCGCCAAAGCGCTCGTAGTTCTCCTGTCCTACCAACGCACCCTTCTGCTCGCGAACCAGTTGGTTCAGGCTCTTGCCTTTCTCAGTGCCGTTGGCTACGATGGTCTCGTTGTTTTTTACTCCTGAAATCTCCCAGCTTTCACCGACATTCTCGAGGTCGGAATCCAAATGCTTGAAAGCTGTAATCTTTTCACCTCCCCAAAGTGTTTGCTTCAAGAGGGGCTCAAATTTCAATAAATCCATTGTTACTTTACTATTGAGTTTTTAATTAATGATTAATTCTCTTTCCAAAAGCTTCTGGTGAAGAGCAGCAGCACGGTCATAATCTCCAGACGTCCCATCAGCATCAGCGGACATAAGAGCCACTTGATATAGTCGGGAAGAATTGACCATGACATCACAGGACCTATCTGTGTGCCCAGCGTAGGACCTACGTTGCTGACACAGCTCAGAGCTATGGTGATGGCGTTGGTATTGTCGATGCCCGCCACAATCATGATGGTGGCGGTGACCAGCGTCATTAGTATGGTGAGCGTGAAGAATGCAAAGAGTGCTACAAGTTTCGATTGAGGAATGCTGGTGCCGTTGACCTTGACCGGAAGAACGGCATTGGGATGCAGACTCTGACGGAAGTTGTTGCGTATCACCTTGAGCAGCATCACACCTCGGATACACTTAAAGCCTCCGCTGGTGCTGCCGGCACAGGCACCAAGATACATGACGACGCCCAGAATTACCCACGTGATGTGTGGCCATGCACCAGCATCGTCGTTGAACATACCCGTGGTCGTGATGAACGAAACCACCTGGAACAAGGCACTGCGGAAAGCATGTTCAAGGTCATAGCCCATGCGTGTCAGAAGCAGATACATGATCCATAGCGTGGCACCAACCACGACACTGATATATAGCCTGAACTCGGAATTCGTAAATAGGGCCTTCACTTTCATCTTGATAAGGCTGATGTACAGCAGGGTGAAGTTGATACCCGACAGGAATTGGAACGCGATGGAGATATAGTCGATGGTGGGTGAGTGGAAAAACTCCGTACTATCGTTGTGGATGGCAAATCCACCCGTAGCGGTTGTCGTCATGGAGTAGTTCAGCGCCTCAAACCAGTTCATGCCTGCTGCCCAATAAGACAGTCCGCAACCGAAGGTGAGGATGAGGTAGATGCTCCAAATCCATTTGGCTGAGGTGGTGAGTCGCGGGTGCATCTTGGCCTTGATAGGGCCGGTGGCCTCGGCGGCAAACACCTTGACACTACCGCCAACCAGCGACGGCAGAATGGCAATGGTGAAGAACACGATTCCCAATCCGCCAATCCATTGCGTCAGGGAGCGCCAGAAAAGAATGGCATGGGGCAGCACTTCCACATTGTCTATGATGGAAGCGCCAGTGGTGGTAAAGCCTGATGTGGACTCAAAGAAAGCATCTGTCACATTAGGAATACAACCGTGTATCAGGAAAGGTAGGATGCCAAAGATAGAGAAAACAACCCATGCAGCCGTGACAACAAGGTAGGCATCGCGTCGGCTCAAACTGTTGTCTGCATTGCTGCCAAAATATAGAAAGACGAATCCGCTGGCAAAAGTGATCAGCATGGAGAGCAGGAACGCCATCAGGTCGTCCTCATGATAGCAGAACGAGATGAGTGCACAGAGCGACATGAACAGCGACTCTATGAACAGCAGTGAGCCTATAATCTTGCTGATGATACGGAAGTTTACCATATCGAGTTGTTCTTGAAGTACTTTTCTATTTTGTTCAGTTTCTGTTCGTGGCAGAACACCATGACGGAGTCGCCAGGCATAATCTGCGTGTTACCATTCACCAACATGCCTTTGCCTTCGCGCACAAGACCACCAATGGTAACACCGAATGGCAGACCGAGCTCTTTCACCGTGTGACGGGTCACCTTAGAACCCTCAGAAGCAATGAACTCGGCAACATCGGCTTCGACCATCATGAGCGAACGCATATTTCTGACGTCGGCCTTCAGCATCATCTGGAAGATATGGCTGGCTGCAACGGTCTTCTTGTTGATAATGGTACCGATGTCCAGGCTTTCGGCCATGGAGACATAGTCCAGGTTTTCGACCATTGCAACGGTCTTGCGAACGCCTAATTTCTTGGCTGCCAGACAGGCCAGGATGTTGGTCTCGGCATTGCCCGTCAGTGCTACAAAGGCCTGGGTATGCTTGATGCCTTCTTCGTTCAGAAGACTCAGGTCGCGACCATCGCCGTGGATGACCATTGCGTCAGACTCGCTCAGCAGCGTGTTCAGTCGCTCGCAACGTTCGGCAGAATTCTCGATAATCTTGACGTTCATATTATCAGGCATGGCCAAAGCGGCTCTGACGGCAGTCTTTCCACCGCCCATGATGATGACATTATGAACATCTTCATAGTGTTCCTTGCCTACAATTTTTCGGATGTAAGGTAAATAGTCCTGCGTGGTCATGAAGTAAGCCAGGTCGTAAAGCTGGAGCTCGTCGAAACCACCGGGGATGATGGTCTCATCGCCTCGCTTAATGGCAACGATATGATAGGGGTCGTCAGGACCGCAAAGGTCTTTCAATGGCTGGTTTAATATCTCGCAACCTTCGCGCAACTTGATGCCGAGCATCACCAATGCACCGTCGTGAACGTCCCATCGCTGACGCACCCACGACATCTTCAAACCTGTAATGATGTCGCGTGCAGCCAGTACCTCGGGATAGACCAGCGAGTCAATACCATGGTCGCGGAAGAATGGTTGGTTTTGTGGAAGCAGGTATTCATAGTTGTCGATACGTGCCACTGTCTTCTTGGCACCCAAGGCATGAGCCAGCATACATGCGTTGATGTTGCGACTCTCATAGCGGGTGACGCCAACAAAGAGATCGGCACTGCCAACACCAGCATCCTTCAAGGTCTTGATACTGGTCGGCGAGGCGCAGACAGCCATGATGTCATAGGTGGAATCAATACCTCCCAGGCGTTCCTCATCATCGTCAATGAGTACGCAGTCGTGATTCTCCGTAGAGAGTAATCTTGAGAGATGCTTGCCTACAGCACCTGCTCCAGCAATGACTACTTTCATTTTAATATCTCTTTCTTAATACTTTCGTTGTCGATGCCCACAATCTCTCGCAACTGCTGGATGGTGCCGTGCTCTACGAAAGCATCGGGAAGACCCATGCGGGTGATCTGTGGTGCATAACCGTGATCGCTCATCCATTCCAACACGGCACTGCCAAGTCCGCCGTTGCGCACACCGTCTTCGATGGTGATGATGCGCTTGAACTTCTGTCCCACTTCGTGAAGCAACTTCTCGTCGAGTGGTTTCAGAAAACGCATGTCGTAGTGGGCTACCGACTTTGTGGTAATCGTGTCGATGACCTTTGCTGCATCATTACCTATCGGACCGATGGTAAGCACAGCCACATCGCTACCATCGCGCAGCTTGCGACCTGTGCCAACGGGAATCTCTTCCAATGGGCAACGCCAATCAACGATGACACCGCGACCGCGTGGATAGCGGATGATGAAGGGACCTTTGTCGGGCAGCTGTGCCGTGTACATCATCTTGCGCAACTCGTGCTCGTTCATGGGCGAACAGATGGTGAGGTTGGGGATGGGACGAAGGAAGGCCAGATCGAAGGCACCATGGTGCGTAGGACCGTCTTCTCCCACCAGACCGGCACGGTCAAGACAGAGCACGACGGGCAACTTCAGGATGGCTACGTCGTGAATGATGTTGTCGTAGGCTCGCTGTGCAAACGCACTATAGATGTTGCAGAAGGGTACCTTGCCCTCTTTGGCCATACCGGCAGAGAATGTGACGGCGTGGCCTTCGGCAATGCCTACGTCGAACATGCGTTCGGGCAGCTCCTTCATGGCGATGTTCATTGAACAACCTGTGGGCATGGCTGGCGTGACACCGATAATCTTATCGTTCTGCTTTGCCAACTCCAGCAGGGTGTGTCCGAAGACATCCTGGAACTTTGGCGGCATGTTCTTGGTGTCGCCAGTAATCAGTTCGCCTGTCTCTGGGTCGAACTTGCCAGGTGCGTGCCACACGGGCTTATAGTTCTCGGCAGGTGCGTAGCCGTGACCTTTCTTAGTATGCAGATGGAGCAGCTTTGGACCCTTCATGTCTTTCAGTTGGCGCAAGATACGTACCAACTCTTTCACATTATGACCATCGAAAGGACCAAAGTAGCGGATGTTCATGCCTTCGAAGATGTTCTGCTGCTCAGAGATGACGCTCTTCACAGCATTCGAAAGGCGGATAAGTCCTTGCTTGCGGGCTTCGCTAAGCAGTCCGTTGCTGGCCAGCCAACGGGCTGCCCTGAAACGTAGTGCATTATAGGTCTCGTTGGTGCTGAGGCTCAACAGGTACTCCTTCATGCCACCCACTGAACGGTCGATAGACATGTCGTTGTCGTTGAGAATAATCAGCAGGTCGTTGGGAATCGAAGATACATTGTTCAGGCCTTCGAAAGCCAGACCGCCACTCATGGCACCATCGCCAATCACCGCCACAACGTGTCGGTTGTTCTGCGAAGCCACAGCCATACCAAGGGCTGCAGAGATAGAATTTGAAGCGTGACCACAGATAAACGAGTCGTATTCACTCTCCTCGGGCGAGGGGAATGGCTTGATACCCCCTAGTTTGCGGTTGGTAGAGAACTGGTCGCGACGACCGGTCAGTATTTTATGTCCATAAGCCTGATGACCTACGTCCCAAACGATGCGGTCCTCGGGCGTATTGAACACATAATGGAGTGCGACTGTCAACTCTACTACTCCCAGACTAGAAGCCAAATGTCCTGGGTTCACCGATAGTTCGTTGACAATGTCTTGTCGTAGCTCCGAACAGAGCTGTTGCAATTTGTCGGTGTCGAGTAAACGCAGTTGACTTGGGGTGTCTATTGTGCTAAGTATTTCAAGTTTATTTTGTTCCACGATTTAAGTGTAATCCTTTTATGCTGCAAAGTTACAAACATTCAGGCATATATCAAAATTAAAGGTACTTTTTTTTCTCTGTGTGACAATAAAAGTAAGGGATATTCTTGGCGGGTTCGTTTAATTTTTCTATATTTGCAGGCAGTTAAAGCTAACCTGAAACTGAAGTATGAAGTACATTTCACTGTCAACCAATGAAGAAAGACGATTGTCGTTCTACCTGGCCATGGAAGAGTATGTGGCTCGCCACTTCCAGGACGATGATATGTTCTTCATGTGGCGTGTGGCGCCAAGTGTGATTTTCGGTCGTAATCAGGTGATGCAAAACGAGGTGAATATGGACTACTGTCGGAAACACCATATTCATATATACAGACGCAAGAGTGGGGGTGGCTGCGTGTATGCCGACCGCGATAATCTGATGTTGTCGTTCGTTACTTCGGGCGACAACGTGCCTTTCAACTACCATCGTTTTATGGAGATGATCTTGCTGGTGCTCAGAAAACTGGGCATCCAGGCCACCAGTACGGTACACAACGATGTGATGATAGGTGACAGGAAGGTGAGCGGAACCGCTTTCTATCAGTTGCCCGGACGTTGTATCGCTCATGCCACTTTGCTCTACGACACTAACATGGACCATATGCTCAACGCTATTACCCCTAGTGCCGACAAGTTGAAGAAGAAAGGCATCGAGAGCGTGCGGCAACGCATCACGCTGCTGAAGGACTATACTTCGCTGACGGGCAACGAACTGTTCGACTTTATCAAAGCGACGCTTTGCTCGGAGGATTGTTGTCTTTCGCCTGATGACATCCGCCGGATTGAGCAAATAGAAGAGGGGTATCTGAGAGAAGAGTTTATCAACCGAATACTTTAATAACAACAATTTACTTAAACTTAAAACAATGGCTATTAGACAAGAAACAGAAGAACAGGAGAAAAAGACGTGCCTCTACAAACGTCATGTGGCGGAGGGCGCTTATATGACTCCTTTTGCAGGCTTTATCATGCCTATTCACTATAAAGATATACAATTGGAGCACAAGGCCGTGCGAAATCAGTGCGGACTCTTCGACGTCAGTCATATGGGCGAGGTCACGGTGAAGGGACGACAGGCAGAGGCTTTCGTGCAGCATATCTTCACTAACGATGTGGCAGGAGCACCAATAGGAAAAATTTTCTATGGCATGATGTGCTACGAGAATGGCGGTACGGTGGATGACTTGCTGGTCTATAAGATGGGCGAGAACAATTTCTTCCTGGTTATCAACGCCGCTAATATCGATAAGGACTGGGCGTGGATTCAGCAACAGGCTGCTGGTTTCGATGTGGAACTGGCCAACAAGTCTGACTATTACGGTCAGATTGCTCTGCAGGGACCTGAGTCCGAGCACGTGATGGAGACGGTGCTGAACATTTCTTGCAGTGAGCTGGTTTTCTATACGGCAAAGACAATTGGCGATGTCATCATCTCGCGCACTGGCTATACCGGCGAGGATGGTTTCGAGGTCTATGCACCCCATGCCTATATTCAGGAGTGTTGGGATAAGTTGATAGCAGCAGGGGTCCAGGCTTGCGGATTGGGCTGTCGCGACACATTGCGCTTTGAAGTGGGACTTCCGCTTTATGGCGATGAATTGTCGGAAGACATCTCACCCGTGATGGCAGGACTCACGATGTTTGTGAAATTTGATAAACCTGAGTTTATCGGACGTAGTGCGCTACTGAAACAGAAAACAGAAGGTGTGGCACGCAAACTGGTAGGCATCGAGCTGAAAGACAAAGCCATTCCTCGTCACGGCTATCCGGTGCTGAAGGATGGCGAGACAATAGGCGAAGTGACAACGGGCTATCATGGTATCTCCGTGGATAAGAGCATCTGTATGGCCTTGATCGACAGTCGCTTTGCTGCGCTGGGAACCGAGGTAGAGATACAAATCCGTAAGAAGACCTTCCTCGGCGTGGTTGTGAAGAAACGTTTCTATGAGAAGCATTATAAAAAGTAAAAACCTTAAAACTAAAAACGATTATGGCAAAAGTGATTGAAGGACTCTACTATAGCGAGTCGCACGAGTATGTAAAAATTGAAGGCGAGTTTGGTTATATCGGTATCAGCGACTATGCTCAGCATGCGCTGGGCAACGTGGTATATGTAGATATGCCCGACGTGGACGACGAAGTGGAAGCTGGTTCTGAATTTGGTGCAGTTGAAAGCGTTAAGGCTGCCAGCGATCTCATCGCTCCAGTGACGGGCGTTGTAGTAGAGAAGAACGAGGCTCTCGATGATCAGCCAGAACTGATTAATCAGGATCCCTACCAGAACTGGATTATCAAGGTGGAACTGTCGGATAAGACTGAGCTCGACAACCTGATGGATGCGAAGGCTTATGTTGCGTTCTGTGAGAAATAATATATACTGAAAGAACTATGCATAAGTATTTTCCCCATACGGAAAACGACCTGAAAGACATGCTCGCCAAGGTGGGCGTGTCTTCTCTTCAGGACCTCTATGCAGAGGTGCCTCAGGAGATTCGTTTCCAGGGTGACTATCAGTTGCCCTCGGAGATGAGTGAACTGGAAGTCAGGCAGTTGTTCGAACGACTGGGATCGCAAAACAAACAGTTGGTATGTTTTGCCGGTGCAGGAGTCTATGACCACTACACACCATCGGTGATTCCAAACCTGTTGCAGCGCTCTGAGTTCCTGACCAGTTACACACCTTATCAGGCGGAGATATCGCAAGGCACGCTTCACTATATCTTTGAATATCAGTCTATGATGGCCGAGCTGACCGGTATGGACATTTCAAATGCTTCGATGTATGACGGAACGACGGCTACGGCCGAGGCGGTGATGATGGCTGTGGCTGCAGGCAAGAAACAACATAAGGTGCTACTCAGCGAGACCGTTGATCCGAAGACTGTTGATGTAGTGAAGACGTATGCCCACTTTCATGGCATCGACATCGAGATGATTCCTGCGCGGGAGGGTGTCACCGACCTTTCTGCCATGCGCTCGCAGTTGTCGTTGGCTGATGTGGCAGGCGTGGTGGTTCAGCAACCAAACTATTATGGCATCATCGAAGACTATACCGGCGTTGCCGATGCTGTTCATGAGCAAAAGGCTCTTTTTATCATGAATAGTGTCATTGCCGACTTGGCCCTACTGAAAACGCCGAGTGAGTGGGGGGCAGACATTGCTGTGGGCGACGGGCAGTCGCTGGGCATTCCCATGCAGTGGGGAGGCCCGTACGTTGGCTATATGTGTTGCACAGAGAAACTGATCCGTAAGATGCCCGGACGTATCGTCGGAAAGACGCTCGACAACCGTGGACAACGTGCTTTCGTATTGACGCTGCAGGCTCGCGAACAGCATATCCGTCGTCAGAAGGCGACGTCGAACATCTGCTCAAATCAGTCGCTGATGGCGCTCTTTGTCACGGTCTATTGCTCGCTCATGGGCAAACAGGGATTGAAGGAGGCGGCAGAGCTGAGCTATGCGGGTGCTCACTATTTGTGCGATGAGCTGCTGAAGACGAGGCGTTTTACGCTGGCCTACCAGCAACCATTCTTCAACGAGTTCGTTGTGCGCTACGATGGTGATGTGGACGCTTTACAGCACCGATTGTTGGAACACGGCATCTTCGGCGGCGTCAAAGTGGACGACCATCAGTTGATGTTTGCCGTTACTGAAAAGAGAACAAAGGAAGAGATTGATAAACTGATAGAACTGTTATGAATAATCGATTATACGGAAACTTGATTTTCGAACTTTCACAAGAGGGGCGCCGTGGCTATTCTCTTCCGAAGAATCGTTTTGGCAATTATGAACTGCCTGCTTCTATGAGACGCGCTGAGGATGCTCTGTTGCCAGAATGCGACGAGATGACGGTGGTGCGCCACTATACCAATCTGTCGGCAAACAACTTTGGCGTGGACAATGGCTTCTATCCGCTAGGCTCTTGTACGATGAAATACAATCCAAAGATTAACGAGGAGATGGCAGCTCTGCCACAGTTCTCGGGGTTGCATCCATTGCAGCCAACAGAGACCACACGTGGCGCTGAGGCTATATGCACCTTGCTTTGCAAGTCGCTCTGCGAGTTGACGGGATTGCATGCTTTCACACTGAAGCCTTTTGCTGGTGCTCATGGTGAACTGACCGGACTGATGGTGATTAAGAAATACCATGAGAGTCGTGGAGACGAGAGTCGACGACTGGTCATTGTGCCCGACTCGGCTCATGGCACCAATCCTGCCAGTGCTGCTGTTTGTGGCTTGGAAATTGTCGAGGTGAAGTCGCTTCCTGACGGAACCGTCGATGTGGAAGCCCTGAAAACGTTGTTGGCTGAATATGGGGCGCAGGTGGCTGCCATGATGATGACCAACCCCAACACACTGGGACTTTTTGAGCGTCAGATTCCCGTCATCCAAAAGATGGTTCATGAGGTTGGCGGACTGATGTACTATGACGGTGCCAACCTTAATCCTATGTTGGGTGCTGCCCGTCCTGGTGATATGGGTTTCGACGTGATGCACATCAATCTGCATAAGACGTTCTCAACGCCTCATGGCGGAGGCGGTCCTGGTGCAGGACCCGTGGGTGTGCGAAAAGGACTGGAAACATTCTTCCCCCATGTGTCGCCCTATCATGGCAACTTTGCTGTGGCTATACGTGCCTATGCCTATATCCTTTCGCTTGGACGCGAGAATGTTAAGTTGGTTGGACCTTTGGCTACGCTCAATGCCAACTATATCAAGGAGTGCCTGAAGGATGTCTATGAACTGCCTGTTGATGGACTGTGCAAACACGAGTTTGTGTTCGATGGCTTGAAGGACAAGTCAATAGGTGTCACCACAATGGATGTGGCCAAGCGCCTGTTGGACTATGGCTATCATGCGCCAACCATCTATTTCCCATTGTTGTTCCATGAGAGTCTGATGATAGAGCCTACCGAGAACGAATCGAAGGAGACCATCGATGGTTTCATCCAGGTGATGCGGCAGATTGCCGACGAGGCCAAGACGAATCCGGAACTGGTAAAGTCGGCACCTCACAACACACCTATCGGACGTGTGGATGATGTGCTGGCAGCCAAGCATCCCATCACGACTTATCGCCAACTCCTGGCCGATCAGGCACAGTAGGCAAGAGGGACAACAGGCAATGCACAATAGTTAATGTCCAATCGTCAATAGTCAACGTGCAATGGTCAATAAAGAGAATGATTTGATAATTATCGGTGCGGGACCGGGTGGCTACCGCGCTGCTGAATATGCTGCTAAACAAGGACTGAAGGTCGTTGTCTTCGAGGGTGAAGAGGTGGGAGGTACCTGCCTTAACGTGGGCTGTATTCCAACGAAGGCTTACGTGCACAGTGCCTCTTTCGATGAGGCTCGCGAACGTATGCCGCAGGTGGTGTCGCAGTTGCGGAGTGGGGTAGAGGGTATCCTTTCGCATCCCAACATTACTTTGGTGCGCGAAAAGGGTGCCTTTGTCGATGCTCATACCGTCAACAACTATGCTGCAAAGCATATCATCATTGCCACCGGTTCCGAAACGAAGTGGCTTCCCATTAACGGACTTGATGATCCGCGCGTGGTCGATTCTACAGGACTGCTTCAACTTGAGACCTGTCCTAAGCGACTTGCAATCATCGGTGCAGGTGTTATTGGCATGGAGTTCGCTTCGGTATTCAATCGTTTTGGCACTGAGGTGACGGTCATTGAGTTTCTGAAAGAATGTTTGCCCGCACTTGACAGTGATATTGCCAAGCGCCTGCGTAAAACATTAGGGAAGCAGGGCGTTGCGTTCAAGATGAAGACTGCCGTGGAGCATATTGCTGACATCGATGCCGATGTGGTCCTGATGGCTACGGGGCGTAAGCCTCGTACGGCGGGGCTTAACCTCGAGGCGGCGGGCATCACCCTAGCTCCAAATGGTTCAATACCGGTGGATAGTGATTTTCGCATCGCTAATCTTGCCTCTCAGAGTGTAGATGGTGGTATCTTTGCCATTGGCGATGTGAATGGTAGGCAGATGTTGGCCCACGCTGCCGAGATGCAGGCCGTGCATGCGGTGAACCAAATTATCGGTCGTGCCGATGGCATCCGCTTTGATATTATGCCGGCAGCTATCTTCACGACGCCAGAAGCAGCCTGCGTGGGACCTACCGAAGACCAACTCAAGGAGCAAGCTGTGGCCTATGAGTGCAGAAAGGCTTTCCATCGTGCCAACGGCAAAGCGCTCACCATGAACGAACCCGATGGTATGCTAAAGCTCTTCTGCGAACCTGATGCCGGACGCATTCTGGGTTGTCATGCCTTTGGAGCACATAGCTCCGACCTTATTCAGGAGGTGAGCGTGCTGATGTGCCGCGATACCACCGTCAAGCAGTTGCGCGACATGGTTCATGTGCACCCATCACTCAGCGAAATCCTTCTTTCTGCAGCAGAATGACTTTTTTATAAGATGAGAATTCTGGTCATTATTTTTTAATTTTGGCCAGAATTCTTTTAGTTTTAGTCATTATTTTGTACCTTTGCACGAAAATAGGAAGCAGAATGTTTAAATCTGATAAGCTTATCAATCTTTTTTTGGCACTCATGGCAGCTGTCTTGTTGGGCTTGTGTGTGATGAGCGTCGTAAACGAGCAACAGTCTGTGGACAAAAGACAACATCTGACGGAACATGGCAGAGAATAATAACAGCAAACAGGTTATCACCATGCGCATTGGGCGCGATACCCTTTCGTTTTCAAAACACCTTGAAGACGAGAGCGTTGTCAATGAACCCTTCATTGTGAAGAGCGGTGTGTCTATGGCTGCCAACCTGCGCGAGGCCTTCAAATCGTCAGAGTTGCTGGCCGAGGCTCAGGGCAAGGTACGTGTGCTGATAGACACCGATGTGCTGATGGTGCCCATCGAACTGTTTGAAGAGGCTACGAAAGAGGATATGTTCTATCAGGCTTTTCCTTCCAGAAACCAGGAACTTGTTTACTTCAACGTGCTGCCTGACCTAAATGCCGTGGCGGTGTTCTCGATGAACCGCGACCTACGACTGGTCATCGACGACCATTTCAGCGATGTGACGTTGCTGGTGGCTATGCTGCCCGTATGGCGACAGTTGCACCAACGCAGCTATACGGGTCCGCGTCATAAGCTGTATGGCTATTTCCACGAGAAGAAGATGGATGTCTTCAGCTTTCAGCAGAACAGGTTTAAATACTGCAATGTTTTTGATGCTTCGCGTCTGAACGACTCGCTCTATTTCCTGCTGTATGTGTGGAAACAGCTGCAATTGGCTTCTGAGACCGACGAACTACACCTGAGTGGTCATGTGCCCGAGGCCGAGAAGTTGGTCAGTGAGCTGAAAAAGTACGTAAAGAATGTATATTTAGATGAGGATAATAACAGGTAAATACAAGGGACGCCATTTCGAGATTCCACGCACGTTCAAGGCTCGTCCGACGACTGATTTTGCTAAGGAGAACATCTTCAACGTGCTGATTCAGTATGTTGACTTCGATGAGGCTGTGGCTTTGGACCTCTTTTCGGGAACAGGCAGTATCACTCTGGAGCTGATTTCACGCGGCTGCAGTCAGGTGGTCAGCGTCGAGATGGATCGTGACCATCATCGTTTCATTACGGATTGTCTGAAAAAACTGGGAACAGACGTCTGTATTCCTCTGCGCGGCGATGTGTTCCGCTTCCTGAAATCATGTCATCAGCAGTTTGATTTCATCTTTGCCGATCCTCCCTATGCCCTTAAGGAACTGGCTTCCATTCCAGATTTGGTGTTCGAGAAAGATATCTTGAAACCCGAGGGCATCTTTGTATTGGAACACGGTAAAGACAACGACTTTACCGGTCATCCCTATTTTGTTGAGCATCGCAGCTATGGAAGTGTGAACTTCTCGCTGTTTAAAGCACCGGAGAAATAAGTCTGCCGATAGACTCTCCTAAACGTGCCAGGAAACTGGGACGCATGCGTTTAGGAAGTGTACGCAGTTCGATGGTCTGCTTCTCGTCTTCCAGAAACACTTGTTTCATGCGGTGGGCTACCTCTTGGTTATAGACAAACATGTTTGCCTCGAAGTTGTTTTCCAGACTGCGGAAATCTACATTTGTAGAGCCGCAGGTGGCGATGCGGTCGTCGCACACCATGAATTTAGAGTGCAGAAATCCTTTCTCATAGAGTAACACTTTGACGCCGGCATCTACCATGTCTTTCAGGAAAGAACGGCTTCCCCATTCAACCAGTCGTCCGTCGCTATGTCTGGGCGTCATCAACCTGACGTCAACACCGGCAGCAGCGGCCGTCTTCAGTGCAAAGAGAATGGCATCAGGTGGCAGGAAGTAAGGTGTCTCGATATATAGATACTTCCGGGCAGACGAGATGATGTGCATGTAACCCTGCATGATTTCGGGATAGGCAGCTAATGGCTCGCTAGTCACCGTTTGTACGATGCAGTCTGCCGACAGGTCTTTGTTGACTTCGGGATAGTAGCGTCGGTCGGTCAGCACCGTTCTGTCCACAAAATACCAATCGATGAGGAATGTGCGCTGCAGCGAATAGACACCGTTGCCCTCTATGCGCAACATGGTGTCGCGCCAAGGTCTATGTTTACGTCCTTTCACATAACGTAGGGCAATGTTCATGCCGCCGATGTATCCCACTTTGCCATCGACCACAAATATCTTGCGGTGGTTGCGGTAGTTCACCTTGTTTGCAAACGAAGGAATACGTACGGGCATGAATGGTTCTGCCTCGATACCCTCCATTCGTAGTCGTTCGTAGAAGTTGGTCTTCACGCTCCAACATCCCACATCGTCATACAGTATTCTTACCTTTACCCCCTGTCGTGCCTTGTCTATCAGTGCATCGGTGAGCAGATGGCCCAAGGCGTCGTCTTCGAAGATATAGACATCGATGTGGATATGGTCCTTGGCAGCGGCAATGTCGTGCAATAAAGACAGAAAGAAAGCATAGCCGTCGGTCAAGATATCTATTTTGTTGTGGTTGAAGGGCAACGAAAAACTTTGGTTCACGAAAAGGTTTATGAGTGGCGTCTCAGACTCAGGCAACTGCAGGTGCTCTTGCTCCACAAACTCTATCATGGTGCGTTTGGTGAGCTGGTCCATGGTGTGTCGACTGGCCATCCGCTCCTTGCGGGTGTTGACGCCAAAGATGATGTAGGCTAGCAGTCCTACCAGTGGGATGAAGTATATCACCAGTGCCCAAGCCATCGTCTTCGATGGTTGTCGGTTGTCCATCAACACGTGTAGGATGGTGATGATGATAATGGCTTGGTATAAGAGGATGATAATACTATAGATTGACATAGGCTGTTAGTGTTATAGGCAGTTATTTCAGAATCAGATCGCTGCCCAGGTTCTTGGCCAATGCGTCGCGCAGCTCTTTAATCTTCACGTGCTCCTTGAGCAGTTCCATGGTGCGCTGCATATCACCGTTCACCTGTTTCAGTTGCTGATTAATCTCCTTCAGCTTGTTTTCCATGATGTTCATGCGGTAGTCCATGATGAGGTGCAGCACGCGCTGGCGTAAGTTCTGCTCGTCGTCCTCAATAGAGAAACGTCCGCCCAGCTGATGTCGGTCGATAGCCAACTGGGTGGCCAACTTACTGATTTGTATGTCGGGATGGCTGCAGAAGTAGATTTGCGATTTGAAGTCGGGTTTCTCGCATTGTACCACAGCTTCCTCTAAAATCTTGTTGTAGATTGGGTTCACAAAGGTGATACCATCCTGACTGAGGTCGTATTGGATATATTGTGCTACGGTGAGCGATATGGTCTGTCCGTCTTCTGTCGCCACATCTTTATATATGATGTCGCTGCCATGTCGCACAATCTCCCTAACCAACATCAGTTCCACCTGCGTGGATTGTTCTGCGGCGGTGTGAAGGGTGAGAGGCTGTATGTCGTTGTCGGCACTATTCTCCTCTTTCTGTTCCTCGCGTTCTTGCTCTTTCTTCTTCTCCTCTACATTCTTGCTGATGCATTTGTTCATCTCAGCAATGAGCGTTTCCTCCTTGATGTTGAGGCGGTGCGACAGGTTGCTGGTGTACTCATTGCGCAGAATGTTGTCGGGAATCACCGAGATGCTTTTAAGTATGCCAACGATAGCTTCCGAACGCTTGATGGGATCCGTCACATTCTCGACGGTCAGCCGGCTCTTGAAGGTGATGAAGTCCGTTTGGTTCTCGTTGATGTATTTCTTCAGCTCTTCGGTAGAGTGCTTGCGGGCAAACGAGTCGGGGTCGTCGCCGTCGGGCAACAGCAGTACACGTATGTTCATGCCTTGAGCCAACAGCATGTCGGTACCACGCATGGCAGCATGGATACCAGCTTCGTCACCGTCGTAGAGCAGCGTGATGTTGTTGGTGAAGCGGTGCAGCATGTGAATCTGGTGGGTAGAAAGCGCTGTGCCACTGTTGGCCACCACGTTCTCTATGCCAGCCTGATGCATGGCGATGACATCGGTGTAGCCTTCCACCATGAACACCATATCTTCCTTCACAATGGCGCGCTTGGCCTGGTAGAGACCATAGAGTTCGCGCTCCTTGTGATAGATGTCTGAGTCGGGCGAGTTGACATATTTCTGTGCAACGCCCTTGGTGCGTGAGTCCAGCACACGTCCGCCGAAGGCCACCACCTTGCCACTGATGTTGAACCACGGGAAGATGGCGCGCCCGCTATAACGGTCGTAGGCGCCGCGTTCGTTCTCTATGCATAAGCCGGTTTTAAAGAGGAATTCCTGCTTGTAGCCTTTCTCCTTGGATGCCAGCAAAAGGGCATCGCGCTTCTGGGGCGAGTAGCCCAACTGGAATTTCTCTATGATGTCATCGCGGATGCCACGGCTGCGGAAATACTGTTTGCCGATGGCCAGTCCGTCGGGATCGTTCAGAAGAATGTTGTGGAAATAGTCCTTGGCCCACTCGTTGACAATGAACATCGACTCGCGGTCATTCTGTTCCTGTCGCTCTTCGTCGGTCAGCTCTTTTTCAACGATTTCAATGTTGTACTTCTTAGCCAACCAGCGCAGGGCTTCGGGGTAGGTAATCTGCTCGTGTTCCATCAAGAAGTTGGCAGGCGTACCACCCTTACCACACACGAAACAATGACAGATGTTTTTTGATGGTGACACCATGAACGAAGGGTTACGGTCGTCATGGAAAGGACAAAGTCCCTTATAGTTCACACCGCTTTTCTTCAGCGTTACGAACTCTCCAACCACATCAACGATTCTTGCTGCGTCTACAATCTTCTCGACGGTCGCTCTGTCAATCATGCTGCAAAGTTAATAATAAGTGGGAAAAAAACCAAAAGTATTCTTGGTTTTTTCCCCACTCAGTATGCTGCGATTTGTATAGTATCGCCAAACCTCTGCTTTGCCGTAACGAAACCTATGGTTTCCCGTAGTCAAAGTTATGGTTTGCCGTAACCAAACTAACGGTTTGCCGTAACCCTACTTTTTCTTCAGGTATTTAGCTAGCTCAGATCCGTTGGCACGCAGTCCCTTAGCCATCGACTGGGCGTTCATCTGTGCTCCCAGCTTCGAGGCGTGCGTATGGTCTTTCTTGAAGTATTTGGCACCGGCCTTCTCTTTGATCTGTGCTATTTTAGCTTGCGCTTTTGCCTTGTCGGCAGGCAACTTCTTCACACTGAACTTCTTGTCGAGGAAGTTGGCCGAGATGTTGTGCATATCCACAAACTCTACGCCGGTTTCAGCCACCACCTCGCGATACCATTTACCATAGGAGTCGTCGCGACGCTCCACCTTTCCACCGGGCCACTCGTTGCGTGGCGTCAGCGACACCAGAATGGGTGTGGCACCCTTCTCGCGTACGTCGTCAATCATCTTTTTCAGATACCAGCCAAACGAGTAAACCACCTCGTAGGTGTCGTTGTCCAGGTGATAGACGTGCAGTGTGTCTTTCGTGCCGGGAATCACGCCGCGAGCTTTAGCATCGGTGATAGGACAGATGTCGTTGTGGCCAAACTGGATGGTCACGAAGTCGCCTGGCTGCAGCGAATTGTAAACCTTATCCCACAGACCTTCGCGAATGAACGAACGGGTGGAGCGTCCGGCACGTGCAGCGTTGACAAGCGTAATCTTTGACTCGTCGAACACGGTGGCGGCCTGTGCGGCCCATCCCCACATGCCGTCTTCTTCCTTGTCGGCATTCTTCACGGTAGAGTCGCCAGTAAAGAAGACTGCAGGTTTGCCGCTGCTGCGATCTACGCGATAGACCTCAGGCTCTACGTTCTTCATCATGGCTTGCAGTGACTTCAACTGTGGGTTCTGGCTCTCCCACAGCCCCTCGGCTGCAGAGCGGGCATTCATCTCTGCACCAAACTTCGACGTGTGTATCTTGTCGCCCAAGAAGTGATACTGCTCTTTCCAATGACTATAGCTGTCCAGCTTCTGACCACTTCGTTCGTTCAGGTCAACGTATGGTACCCCTTCTACGGCAGCCATGTATGCTGCCCACATAGAGTGGGGCTTGCGTACAATCTTACCTTTGTCGTTGTACGCATCGCGTGGTGTCAGCGACATCAGAATGGGGTTAGCACCTTTGGCTCTGATTTCCGAGATGTAGCGATGCAGATAGGCACCGTATGAATAGACTGTATCCGTCTTCTGTGTGCGCTGGTTGAAACCAACATACATGGTGTCGGGGTCAACACCGGGAATCACGGCACGTGCGCGCTTTTGGTCAAAGAATTCGCCATTGTCGTTATGTCCAATCGACACGATGACCCAGTCGCCGGGTTGCAGTGCCTCGCGGACAGCAGGCCACAGGTCGGTATAGAACGTACGTGTTGACATGCCGCCCAGAGCCTGATTCTCTACCGTAATCTTTGATTCGTCAAAGTATTTGTTGGCAAAGTAGCCCCAGCCCCATTGACCATTGGATCCGTTGCCCTTAGTGCCGTTACGCATCGTTGAATTGCCAATAAGATACAATACGGGGTTATGGCCTTTGCGACTGCTGCCGGGCGCTGGGCGCGACATCAGAGCCTTGGCAATAGAGTCGGGTGTGTTGTCCACCACCTTGTTGACATCTTCGATAGGGTCTGGCAGGTTGTCGAAGCCTTGTGCAGAGGCAGTCAGTCCTAGCATCAAGGCCGTCACAGTAGAAAGTAGTTTCTTTGTCATTGTAGCTTGTAATATGATTAGTTGTGTAGGCTGCAAAGATACTACTTTTTTTCGACTATCCGTGTTATTATTCCTTTTTTTTCGTATCTTTGCAACCGAGAACTAATGAATCATCATATCTTTACGCTATGAAAAAAGTATATAAGGCACATATTCTCTTTACGAAAGAAAAAGATTGTTTCGAAGTCTTCGAAAACGGATATATTGCTGTTGACGGCGGTATTGTGACAGGTGTGGCTTCAAGCTTGTCAGATTTAGACGCAGACGGTGCTGAGGTCGTTGACTTCGGCAATCGCTTGCTGATACCCGCTATGAACGATATGCATGTCCATGCCCCCCAGGTCCACAACCAAGGCGTTGCTATGGATCTGGAGCTGTTGCCGTGGCTGCAGAACTACACCTTCCCCGAAGAAGCCAAGTATGCCGATGTGGAATATGCCGAACGTATGTATCGCCGTTTCCTCCACACGCAGTGGCTCTTTGGTACCATGCGTAGCGTGGTCTTCGGCACGGTGCATACCGACAGCACTCGTCGTCTGATGCAACTCTATCAGGAGGCAGGTCTGGGCGCCATGGTCGGCAAGGTGGCTATGAACCGCAACTGTCCGGACAACCTCTCTGAGGATGTCGATGCCTACATGCAAGGTCAAGAGCAGCTCATTAAGGATTTTTATCCTCTTGCCTCTGGGAGAGGGGATGTTAGTGAGGCCTGTCCTCCTCTCGTCCGTCCCATCATCACGCCTCGCTTTGTTCCTTCTTGCACCCCCGAGCTCCTGAAGGCTTGCGGCATGTTGGCCGAGAAATACCATTTGCCCGTACAGTCGCACCTGTCTGAGAATACTTCTGAGATAGCATGGGTACAAGAACTGGAGCCGGAAAGCGAGAGCTATGGTGATGCCTACAATCGCTATGGCCTTTTCGGACAGACGCCCACCATCATGGCCCATTGCGTGTGGACACATGGAAAAGAGTTGGAACTGATGAAGAAAAACAAAGTGATGGTGGCCCATTGTCCCACGTCCAACTTCAACCTCTCGTCGGGCTTGGCGCCCATCCGTTCGTTACTCGACGAAGGTCTTCGTATAGGCCTTGGCAGTGACATCAGTGGCGGACACGATCTCAACATGTTCCGCATGTTGGTCTATGCTATCCAGGTCAGCAAGATGCACTATCAGCAAGACCACAGCAAGGCATTCCTCACGCTGCCCGAGGTATTCTGGATTGCCACTAAGTCGGCTGGCTCGTTCTTTGGTAAGGTGGGCAGCTTTGAGCCCGGCTACGAGTTCGATGCTTTGGTCATAGACGACAGCGTGCTTTATCCAGACGAGTATTCATTACCTCATCGCCTCGAGCGTTTCATCTATGTAGGCGACGACCGGCAGATTCTCCACCGCTTCTGTCGCGGTCGTGAGGTGGCAGAGCCCAAGGTGCTTTAGCCTACAATTAAGATCACTACGATAGCTCGATAAATAATAAAATAGGAGCATCCTGATATGCAGGATGCTCCTATTCTTTTGTGTATATGGGAATAGCTTACTCAGCTACTTCTTTCTCTACAGCGCGGAAGTTCTTGAGGTCTTCTACCTGGAAGTTCTTGATGTATGCAGCCTTACCGCAAACATCTTCCTCGGTCATGCGAACATATACGTTGGCACTCTTCTCGAAAAGCTCTGGTGCCTTGGTGGCATCGCGGAGGATGAGCAGACTCATCACGATCTCGGCAGTCATGTCGTACAGACGGCGAGCCAAGAAGTCGTGAGCATCCTGATTGTCGAGAGCTTTCACAGTGTTCAGAGCCTCCTCGTAAACAGGAACGAGCTTTTCTACGCGAGCCTTCAGGTTCTTCAGACTGTCGCTCACCTCAAGACCTGCCAGCATCTCCTTGATGTTGTTCATCATGGTGCCGTTAGTGATGTAACGGATAGCAGCTACAACCTGCAACTGAGTGGTACCCTCGTAGATAGAGAAGATACGTGCGTCGCGGAACAGGCGCTGGCTCTTGTACTCCATGATGAAGCCCGAACCACCGTGGATGCTGATAGCATCATATGCGTTCTGGTTGGCATACTCAGAGTTCATACCCTTGGCCAGTGGCGTGAAAGCGTCAGCCAAACGCTGATATTTCTTCAACTCCTGCTTCTCCTCGGGCGTAAGTTTGCGGTCGCGCTCGATATCCTCCAGACACTTGTAGATATCTACATAAGCGGCTGTCTCATAGAGCAATGCACGACCGGCATCGAGCTTGGCCTTCATGCGAGAGAGCATGTCATAGACAGCGGGGAAGTTGATAATCTTGTCACCAAACTGCTGACGCTCCTTGGCGTAAGCCAATCCCTCGTTGTAAGCCTCCTGCTCTACACCTACGCTCTGTGCGGCGATACCCAGACGGGCACCGTTCATCAGAGCCATCACGTACTTGATCAGACCCAGACGAGTGCTACCGCAGAGCTCTGCCTTAGCATTCTTATACGTCAGCTCACAGGTGGGTGAACCATGGATACCCAGCTTGTGCTCGATGTGACGAACGTCAACACCGCCCTGGCGCTTGTCGTAGATGAACATAGACAGACCGCGTCCGTCCTTAGTGCCTTCCTCAGAACGAGCCAGCACGAGGTGGATGTCGCTATCGCCATTGGTGATGAAACGCTTCACACCGTTCAGACGCCAGCAGTTCTCCTTCTCATCGAAGGTAGCCTTCAGCATCACGCGCTGCAGGTCAGAACCGGCATCAGGTTCAGTCAGGTCCATAGACATACCCTCACCAGCGCAAACGCGGGGGATATACTTCTGGCGCTGCTCCTCTGAACCGAACTCATACAGAGTGTCGATACAGCTCTGCAGGCTCCAGATGTTCTGGAAACCGGCATCAGCGGCCGAAATCATCTCAGAGAGCATTGAGAACACAGCGTTAGGCAGGTTCAAACCACCGTAGCGACGAGGCATAGAAACACCCCACAGACCTGCCTTACGGGTGGCGTCGAGGTTCTCGTAAGTCTTAGAGGCGTAGATCATACGGCCGTTCTCGAGATGAGGACCTTCCAGGTCGACACTCTCAGAGTTTGGCTCGATGATATTGGCAGCCACGTCGCCTGTGATGTCGAGAATCTGCTTGTAGTTCTCGATGGCATCGCCCAGATCGACGGGGGCGTAGTCATATTCTTTCGCATCAGCGAACCCCTTTTCTTTCAACTCAACGATACGAGCCATCAGGGGGTGGTTCAAGTAGAACCCGATCTCAGGATGATCGCTATAATAATTTGCCATAATCTTCTTATTTGTTTTCTTGATTTTTCTTATATTGTCTGCCTCCAAGTCTTGAGCCAAAAGCAACGCCGCATACAATAGCACAGAAGTTTATTAAAACTGCGAGTTCTGCATTGCCAACCGTATTAACATAATAGGCTACACCGAGCAGTACTATGACACAGACAATGAGGAAACAATCTAAAGCTTTCATATTACTTCGAGTTCTGCTTGTAGTACTTAATCAACTTTGGTACAACTTCCTCGACAGTTCCAACAATCACGTAGTCAGCAATCTTGTTGATTGGAGCATCGGGATCATTGTTGACAGAGATGATGATACCAGAGTCCTGCATACCAGCGATGTGCTGAATCTGTCCGGAGATTCCACAGGCGATGTATACCTTGGGGTGAACAGTGACACCTGTCTGACCAATCTGACGGTCGTGATCCAACCAACCAGCATCAACGGCCGCACGCGAACCTCCAACCTCACCATGAAGCACCTTGGCAAGATCGAACAGCAAGTCGAAGTTCTCCTTAGAGCCCATACCATAGCCACCAGCTACAACAATGGGAGCCCCCTTCAGGTTGTGCTTGGCTGCCTCAACATGGTGATCAAGAACCTTAACAACGAAAGCCTCAGGACTAACGTACTTAGAAACTTCAGGATATACAACCTCCTTTTTGCACTCACCCTCATAGATGGCTTTCTGCATCACGCCTGAACGGACGGTAGCCATTTGGGGACGGTGGTCCGGGTTTACGATTGTTGCTACGATGTTACCACCAAAGGCAGGTCGAATCTGATAGAGTAGGTTTTCATATACCTTATTATTCTTTTTATCCTCGAAAGGACCAATCTCCAACTCTGTGCAGTCTGCTGTCAGACCAGAGGTCAATGACGAACTGACACGAGGACCTAGGTCACGTCCAATCACGGTTGCACCCATTAGGCAGATCTGCGGCTGCTCTTCTTTGAAGAGGTTTACGAGAATATCAGTGTGTGGAGCTGAGGTGTAAGGGAACAGGTCCTTGGCATCGAACACAAACAACTTGTCAACACCGTAAGGCAGAATCTGATCCTCCACTTTGCCTTTGATGTCTGTACCGGCAACAATAGCGTGAAGCTCAACACCCAACTCATTGGCGAGTTTACGACCCTTGGTCAATAACTCTTGAGATACTTCCTGTACTTGAGTACCTTCAATTTCGCAATATACAAATACGTTGTTCATATCTCAAATTAGCCAATAATCTTCTCGTCCAACAATTCTTTGATCATTCCCTCGATATCAGCATCAGAAGCCGTCAAAGTCTTCGACTCCTTAGCCTGGAACACGATGTTCTTGATGGCTTTCACCTTGGTAGGTGAGCCATTCAGACCACACTGATTGACGTCACCGTCAACATCGGCGACGCTCCACTGATTCAGATTCAGTTCAGGGCGCTCCTCATATAGATAGTCGTACGGTGTACCCTCGGCAGGACGCTCCATGGGGCATGTCGCACGCTTGTACTTCATCACTAGCTTGGCATTCTGGGGACGACAGGGGGCAGCACTTCCGTTAACGGTGATAACAACAGGCAGAGGAGCCTCTACGGTCTCCACACCACCATCAATCACACGCTTGATAGTTGCCTTACCATCCTTTACACTTAAGACTTCCTCTGCGTAGGTCACCTGATTCAGTCCTAGCTTCTGAGCCACCTGGGGGCCTACCTGAGCGGTATCACCATCGATAGCCTGACGACCACCGATAACGATGTCTACGTCACCGATCTTTTTAATGGCAGTGGCAAGAGCGTAAGAGGTGGCGAGGGTATCAGCACCTGCAAACAGACGGTCGGTCAACAGCCAACCGGTATCTGCACCACGATAAAGTCCCTGACGGATAATCTCACCTGCACGTGGAGGCCCCATCGTGAGGATTCCTACTGTGGAGCCCGGATTCTGCTCCTTCAGACGAAGGGCCTGTTCTAGGGCATTCAAATCTTCTGGATTGAAGATAGCGGGTAGGGCTGCACGGTTCACTGTCCCTTCAGCGGTCATGGCGTCCTTACCCACGTTACGGGTGTCTGGCACTTGCTTGGCCAGCACAACAATCTTTAAAGCCATAATATGTTATTAATAATGTATGTTCTTGATATTCAAAAAGTGCTGCAAAGAACAGTGCAGAACGAATGCAAGGTAGTAGTACTATGCTTGGTTACGGTCTGTTTTTGCTGGCGATTTCCTGAAATCGCTCGCAAAGGTACTGTTTTTTGTGCATACAGCCAAAAAAAATGCACAAAATTGACGGGTTTGTGCACATTTTGGTCAATTTGTGCAATTTCTGTCAATACAAATAAACGACCAGTTGTCACGGTTCTCCTCTTTATCCACCTCGCAACCGGCGTTTCTTCCTCTAATATCCGTATGTCTATCGAATTTCTTCAGACGAGATGATTGTGGTTCGCTGAAAAAGTGTACCTTTGCAAGCGATTAAAAAACTCGCATTATGCAAAACGGAATTTATACGGTTCTGTTGCTCATTATGAGCAATGTATTTATGACTTTCGCATGGTACGGACATCTCCGCCTACAGCAGTCGGGTGTCTCGACCAATTGGCCACTTTATCTGGTGATTGCCTTCTCGTGGATGATTGCTTTTTTCGAATACTGCTGTCAGGTTCCAGCCAACAGAATTGGCTTTGTTGACAATGGCGGCCCGTTCTCACTGGTACAGTTGAAGGTTATACAAGAATGTATCTCATTGGTGGTGTTTGCGGTTATCGCCAACTTGTTTTTTCAGCACGAAGAGCTACGCTGGAATCATGCTGCGGCCGCTCTCTGCTTAGTGGCGGCGGTCTATTTCGTCTTTATGAAGCCATAACGACATTTTACTGCTATAGGGATTATGCACACGCTGTAGTCTTTTTACTTTAACTTCTCCTTTAACCGCTGAATATCTTCGTTAAAGGAATTATAAGAGCGGATCTTCAGGTCGTCGCGCACTAGATGACAGTCGGGAGTGATGGTAACATAGAATGGGATACCGCTAAAACCGAAAAGTTCTTGCATCCGGGCAAACTCCTCGTTGGTTAGACAGATGGTCTCTTCGTCAGCCAACCATTCATCCACATACTTTTTGTAGGCATTGCTGCCTTCTTCTGTACGTTCGCCTGCAATAAAAATCAACTTCACATCGTCACGTTTGGCTATTTCTGCCCGTAGATTCTTGCTGTCTTGTATAGCTGCACGACAAGGGCCACAGCCTGTTCCCCAGAAGTCTATAAAGAGCATCCGACCTGGATAGCGTTCTGAAAGTGAACGTATAAGTTGGGCTGCAGGCGTATCTGGCAATGGTGACGAGAATGCCTGTTGAGCCATCTTATCGGCATAGAACTGCTCTGCCTTCAGGCGCACATAAGGATGTGTAAACGAGGCCTGATATAAGGGAATGATGTCTGAAAGATAACCTTCATACTCTCGCCAACTATCGAAGAAGTTGAGCATGTTTTGATAGGTGCATATTTGCGCCATCAAGTTATCATGATCGGTGCCCATCAGTTCACGCATGGCTGCATAGCCGTTCATGAGGAAATCGTTTGCGTCTTTGACACTCACATTCAGTTGGGCGTTCATGGGAATCTGGCGGCTACGAACATAATCTGCATATTGGATGCGATTCACAAGTATGGGATAATAACCTGCAGCCATCAGCATAGGATTGTCGAAATTAATACGCTGTAGTATGGGGTAGCTTTTCGGCTCGTTTATCGCTGCCCATTCTGCACTGTCGAGAATGACCGTGTAGCGCCGGCCGTCACGTTCCTCTTGTTTGACTACATCGAATTTGTGGATCATGATGTAATCCAAGAAACTGAAGGCAATATTCACCTGTGCGTTGCAAAGAGCCAGATTTACCTCCAATGGTGTAAACTGATTGTGACGGATGGCTGTTCGCAGGCGGAGCATCATATTCTGCCACAGGCGTTCTGTTAGGATATTGGCTTGAGCGACATTGCCGTTACTCAAAGAAAAAGGATAGAACATGTAGGTCAATTTCAGCCAACGCTCTACATCCTTGCTGCTGCCGTTGTTATAGATATATTCGTATTCTCCTTGCTCATTCTTTTTCACGGTAATGTCATTCACATCGTTTGGAATGGCATAGTAGGGTATCAATTCGTCGATATTGATTTTCGCATTTTGAATCGTCAAGAGTCTCGGATAGTTGATCATGAATGTCTTCTCAAACGAGCCATTAGGAGTGATGTTGATGACCTTTCTCTCGGGGTGTTTCATGAATATGTCCCAATCAAAAAGAGTCATCTGAGTAAAGCCGGATTGTTCTGGGTCATAATTCTCTATACGACCTCTTACGGTTACGGAATCGGTCTTGAACCAATCTTCGGGCAGAGCATATGGGTATGTTTTTACCAGTTCTTCGTATATGGCATTTCCTTTTGGTGCTGGCATTTTAGCGTTTTTGTCGTGTATGCCGAGGGCCATAAAAGCTCCAGATACATCGCCCTCTATGAAATCAAACACTTGAACCTTCTTGGGCATCGGGTCGAAGTGCATTGTGAAGTCTGTTTGACCATTTTCGGGAGAAAGTATTCCTACGTCGAGAGCTACCCCTTCGGCTGAGTGCAGAAAGTATTGGTTGCCTTCTTCGTCCATCAAGTAGCCGTTCTTTGAAAGAACAAAGTTCATACCCTTAGGATATTCCATTGTGAAGAGCACTGTAGTGGCCGTATCTCTCATAATCACCTCCCGGACTTTTAATTCACCTTGACTGATATTCACGCAGCCTGTTACTTCTGGGGCTTTGATGATTCTGTAGGTTTTTGCTTGTACCGCTCCGACGATGACGGCCAACAGAATAGTTGATAACAGTTTCTTCATAATGAATGATGATTATTTCTTGAGATAGTTTGCTAGAGGATGGTGAAGTTGTTTGAGGCCTTTGGCGAGGCTCTTAGCGTTCATCTGGGCTCCTATGAGGGAAGTGTGGGTATGGTCGTTGTTGAAGTAGATTGAAGCTTTCTGCTTGCACTTCTCTGGGTTTTTGCCAGCGAACTTCTTGTCGAGGAAATCTGCCGAGATGTTGTGGATGTCGACAAAATCAACACCAGTCTCACTAACCACCTCGCGATACCATCGACCGTAGGTGTCGTTACGCCGCTCAATCTTTCCGGTGGGCCACTCATTGCGTGGCGTGAGGGAGAGAAGGATAGGGGTGGCACCCTTCTCCCGAACATCATCGATGAACTTACGGAGATACCATCCAAAGGAGTAGACCACTTCATAGCGCCCATCTGTTTCCATTTGGTACACATGACAGGTATCCGCTGTACCGGGAATGACCCCACGCTCTTTCTTGTCGGTAATCGGACAGATATCGTTATGACCGAACTGGATCAATACGAAGTCTCCTGGCTGTAAGGCATTGTATACTTTATCCCAACGTCCTTCGCGCAGATAGCTTCGCGTCGATCGACCCGCCATCGCCACGTTCTCCCACGTAATCTTGTCTGGATCGAAGATGAGGCCGGCCTGTGAACCCCAGCCCCACATACCGTTCTTGTCTTTGTCGGCATTCTTCACCGTTGAGTCACCCGTGATAAAGACCATCGGCTTGCCATCCTCGCGATTCTCTCCATAGGTTGGCAGTTCTATATTCTGCATCATCTCCTGTAAAGGCTTCAGCAGCGGGTTCTGTGAGTACCAGATTCCTTCGGCAGCCGACCGGGCATTCAATTCTGCACCAAAAGCAGAAGTGTGGATATGATCACCGAAGAAATGGTATTTCTCCTTCCATGGAGTGAAACGATCAAGTTTGGCGCCAGATATCTCGTTCAGATCAACGAAGGGTACCCCTTCTACTGCAGCGACGTAGGCAGCCCATTGTGTCTGTGGCTTTCTGACAATCTTTCCTCCCTCGTAAGCATCGCGTGGAGTTAGTGACATCAGGATGGGGTTGGCACCTTTTGCCCGGATTTCCGAGATATAACGACGCAGATAGGTCCCGTAGCTGTATACCGTGTCATTCTGTTGTCGGCGTTCGTTGAAACCGACGACCAACGTGTCGGGGTCTACGCCGGGAATAACTCCTCGCGCCCGTTTGGCATCGAAGAAATCGGCCGTGTCGTTATGGCCGATGGATACGATCACCCAATCACCGGGTTTCAGAGCCTCTCGAACTGCAGGCCACAGATCTGTATAGAAGGTGCGAGTAGACATGCCACCGAGGGCTTGGTTTTCGACCGTGATACGTCGCCCGTCGAAATATTGACTGGCGAAAAAACCCCATCCCCATTGGCCGTTGTTTCCATTACCTAAGGTGCCGTTGCGCATCGTCGAATTACCAATCAGGAATAGCACTGGGTTCGTACCCTGACGCGTGGAGCCGGGGGCAGGACGATTCGTCAGTGCCTTAGCAATAGAGTCGGGAGTGTTGTCGATGACTTTCTCTTCGCCACCAGGGGTAGGGAGATCATCAAAATCTTGTGCTGCCAGTGGTAGAGTAAACGTCAGGAGTATTATAAGTATTGATAGGTTCCTCATCATTAATTATTTTAATGTTTATGTTGCAAAGATACATATTTTCCCTTAAAGTGAGTGGCACTTTAAGAAAAATTCGTAACTTTGTCGGCAGATATGATAGACAGGGCGACGATAGATAAGATTATGGATGCCGTCAACATCGTGGATGTGGTCGGCGAGTTCGTCACGCTCCGTAAGGCCGGCGTGAACTACAAAGGACTATGCCCGTTTCACGACGACAAAACCCCGTCGTTTATGGTTTCTCCGTCGAAGCAGATCTGTCACTGTTTCGCATGTGGCGAAGGCGGTAATGCAGTGAACTTCCTCATGAAGCATGAACAGATCACCTATCCGGAGGCCTTGCGTTGGCTGGCGAAGAAGTATAACATAGAGATTCAGGAAAAGGAACTGACCGACGAGGAGAAGAAGGAACAGAGTGACCGTGAGTCGATGTTTATCGTCAACGAGTGGGCTATGGGATATTTCCAGGATGTGCTGAAGAATGACCCCGATGGTATCGCCATTGGTAAACAGTATTTCCGTAGCCGTGGTATCCGTGATGATATTATCGAGAAATTCAGTCTTGGCTATGCGCTAACAAAACGAGATGCCCTGGCCTTGGCAGCACAAAAGGCAGGCTATCAACCGGAGTTCCTTATCAAGACAGGACTTTGTTATATGAAAGGAGACCTGCTTGTCGACCGTTATGCGGGGCGCGTGATCTTCCCTTGGCTGAATGTCAGTGGTAAGGTCGTGGCGTTCGGTGGTCGTCTGCTTGATGCTCGTACGAAAGGGGTACAACAGAAATATGTGAATTCGCCCGATTCGGAGATCTATCATAAGGAACGTGAGCTATATGGACTGTTCCAGGCAAAGAAGGCAATCGCGAAGGAAGATCGCGTGTATATGGTAGAGGGCTATACCGATGTGATTGCCATGCATCAGTGTGGTATTGAGAATGTAGTGGCTAACTCCGGAACAGCTCTCTCTAACTTCCAGATCCGACTGCTCCGACGCTTTACACAGAATATCACTCTCTTGTACGACGGCGATGAGGCTGGTATCCATGCAGCTATGCGTGGTACCGATATGCTGTTGGCAGAGGGCATGAATATTAAAGTACTGTTATTACCTGATGGCGATGATCCTGATTCCTTTGCCCGGAAGCATACGACGCAGGAGTTCAAGGATTATATCGAGGCGCACCAGACGGACTTTATTACGTTTAAGACGCAACTGACGGTGGAGAACGTGTCCGATCCGGTGAAACGCTCTGAGGCAATCGGTGGAATCGTGAAGAGTATCTCTGTCATCCCCGACCAGATATTACGTTCCACTTATCTAAGCGAACTATCCCAGCGGATGGGTATCAAGGAGCAGACCCTTCTCAACTCGATGAACGGTTATATTCGAAAGGATATCGAGGAGAAGGAAAAGGAACGTGAACGGGGCAGGACTGTTGATGGAGTCTCACAATCCTTGTCTCAGGAACAGGGGAACCTGAATTCTCTCCAAACAAATTCCGCTTCTCAGGAGTTCATCGGTCTGCATTCTGTCGATGAACAGACGCATGAAGTGGAACGTCTGCTTGTGAGAAGCATTATCCGTGATGGCGAAAAGGTAATCTTTGAGGATGTAGAGACGGAAGACGGCGGGACAACGAGCCTGACGGTAGCCCAATATATCGGTTATGATTTGGGACAGGATGGGCTGAGATTCCATGACGAGCGTTATAACCGGATCTTGGACGAGGCGATGGCGCATAGTGGAGATCCTGATTTCAAGGCAGAGGCATATTTCATGCAGCATTCTGATGTCGAGCTCAGTTCACTGGCTGCCCGACTCGCTATCGACCGTCATCAGTTAGGTAAAGGCTTCCAGCCCAAGGAACAGAAGGGAACCTTGCGACAGCATGTGCTCCATCTGGTACTTGACTTGCGACTTGACATTATAGAGAAAAGGTTGAAGGATATTCAGCTCCAGTTGAAAAATGTCGGCAGCGATATGGAACGAGCCAAGTCTCTCTTAGAGGAATATAGAGATACGCAGCAGTTGCGCGATGCTCTGGCTAAGCAGCTGGGAAATGATTTGGTGAGATGAAATGAGTTGGGTAAATGTCATATTCTTGATCTATCAGATCATTGCTATTATGGCAGTGATCCATGTGATCATGGATAATCGACAACCAGCCAAGACGATGGCGTGGGTCCTCGTCATCTGGTTCGTTCCGGTGGTGGGTATTGTGTTCTATCTGTTCTTTGGTCTCAACACCCGGAAGGAACGCCACATCAGTGAGCGCAGCATGAGTCAGCTGACGAAACGCTCGATGCTGGAATTCGCCGAACAGCAGAACCTTCGTCTGCCTGACAGACATAGACCTTTGATTGACCTGTTCATCAATCAGAATCTTGCGCTGCCCTTCAAGGACAACAAGGTGGAGATATTTGCCGATGGTTATCAGTTCTTTCCAGCCTTATTGGCGGCCATCCATAACGCAAAGAGTCATATCCATATCGATATGTATATCTTTGCTGAGGATGCTTTGGGTTGTCTGGTTGCTGATGCGCTGATAGCCAAGGCACATGAAGGAGTGGAGGTACGTCTGATTTACGATGATGTGGGCTGTTGGAATGTCAGACATCGTTTCTTTGAGCGGATGCGTGAGGAGGGTATTGAGGTCGTGTCGTTCCTGCCCGTTAGGTTTCCTTCGTTCACAAGTAAGGTCAACTACCGTAACCACCGTAAGATTATCGTTATCGATGGCAGTATAGGTTTTATCGGTGGAATGAACATCGCTTTGCGTTATGTGAAGGGTACGGGTAGTCAGCCTTGGCGCGACACGATGATACAGGTGACGGGTGGCGCTGTCTATGCACTCCAGCGGGCTTTTCTCGTCGATTGGTACTTCGTGGACAGAACCCTGCTCTCTGATCGCAAGTATTATCCTCAACTGTCGGCAGATCGTGGTGTGCTTGTAAACAACTGTCTGGCACAGGTGGTGACAAGTACGCCGGTGACTCCATACCCCGAAATCATGCAAGGTTTTGTACGTGTCATCTTGGGGGCTCGTCGCTATCTGTATCTGGAGACACCTTATTTCCTTCCTAACGAATCCGTCCTCTTTGCGTTAAAGACGGCTGCATTGGCTGGTGTCGATGTGAGGGTGCTATGTCCTCGATATAGCGATGCCCGTTTTGTGGAATGGGCCAGTCGCTCGTATCTGAGGGAGGTGATGGCTGCCGGTATCAAGGTGAGCTTGTATGAGGAGGGGTTCCTTCATTCTAAGCTGATGGTCTGTGATGATGCCATTACCACTTGTGGATCGACCAATCTGGATTTCCGTAGTTTCGAGAATAACTTTGAGGCGAATATCTTTTTCTACGACGAGGGTATAGCCCTGCGTATGAAGAAGGTCTTCCTCCGCGACGAGGAACGCTCTGTGCTTTTGTCCAATCTTCCAGGACGGATGAACGGGGGATTTCTCGTCAGACTATGGGAAAGTGTTACTCGGATGCTCTCCCCCTTGTTCTGAACAACGAAAAATTGACACTGCCATAACTCCGATGTTCCACGAAGTGCGGATCATCGGAGAAATCTTGATCCTTACCGTGCTCAAACACGAAGATGCCATCGTCTTTCAATAAACCTTTCTCAAAGATCAGCCCAGGTATTGTCGGCAGTTCCTTCAATGCATAAGGCGGATCGGCGAAAATAAAGTCGAACTGCTGTTTGCACGACTTGATGAAACGGAAGACATCACCGCGCAGAGGAACAAGGACTCTTCCTACCTCTCCAAGAGGAAGGGCAGACTGTGCGTGGCGGTCATCTCTCTTTTGGTATGGATCAAGTTTCCTCAGGCAGTCCATGATGAAACGGTGATGGTCGCGGTCGGCTTCTACGCTGATGATATGACTACAGCCACGTGAAAGCAGTTCTAAGGAGATGCTTCCTGTACCTGAGAACAGGTCAAGGGCTGTTGCCCCCTCAAGGTCGATATAGCCTGTCAGAACGTTGAAGATATTCTCTTTGGCAAAGTCTGTTGTAGGCCTTGCCTTAAAGTTCCTTGGGATGTCGAAGTGTCTGCCTTTATATTTCCCTGTGATGATTCTCATGTATCCTTTTCCTCCTTTTATCTTCCTCTGACGATCAGTGTCATCAGGTCATAAGGCATGTCTTTGATCTTTGTGGCAGGTGCCTGAAGGAAGTCTGCCGCAGGATTGATCACGTAGGTCTTATGCAGGTATTTTTTCAACTCTGTTATCATCCATTCCTGTTCGGGAATATCACCGACGATATGCAGCTCGTCGTGCTCAGCCTCAAGACGAAGTTGTTTCCAGACGTTGAGTATAAAATAGACGGCATCATGGGCATGACTTGTCTCGAAGCTATTGCAGAACTTGAATCGGTTCTGTTGGAAACAGAACACGTCAAGGTGTTTATCGTGGAAACAGCCGTATAACTTATTGCGATGGCCGGTAAAACTCCGTTGGTGCAGATGGTGCCAGACAGGAGTCATGGCATGGATGAACTGCACGTCATCGTACCGGTCGCAGATCACACCGCGCAGGTCTTTGTTGATGGCGAAGAGACAGACGGCTTTCAGGTCTGGCAGCACATTGTGCAGCATAACCCTTGGCTCCTGCCCGGCAGGGAAGGCGTGATTGAAAAGCATCTCCATCTCCTCTTCCTCAAACTGCTCAATAGGTACCAGCATCGATGGTGTGTCGAGCAGCACTTGGACTCTCTGTACGTCTGTGGCTGTCAGACTGGCGGTCTTGAAGGCCTCACGTAGGTTTGCGGCCATGGAGATCCCGCCTTTCACGATATAGGGCTCATAGATGATCGGCCGCTCCGTGTCCGTAGCGTCGAGCATGGTAAACGAGAGACTGTTTCTCCCGATGCGTATGGTCATCTTTCTCTTGTCCATTCTCTATCCGTGGATAATGCTGGCTACACAGATGGCAAGTAGCCCGAGTGCAGTCAGTGTCAGTACGATGTTGATCTCTTTGTCAGTAATCCGCATTTGGGTGCAAAATTAATAATTTAAAATGAAAAAATGGAAGAATGGAAGAACGAAAATTGCTTTTTATTATGTACTTTTGCAATTGATATGATCACAGACGAGTTGAAATACCGTGTCAAGCAGTCGTTCGGTTTCGTGCCGACATCTGAGCAAGAGCATGCCTTGGATGTGTTCTCCTGTTTTATGACCGACCGCTCAGAGGAGGTGGTGATGATCCTCCGTGGTTCGGCAGGTACGGGTAAGACCACGTTGGCTGGTGCCATCGTCCGGGGAATGATGGCCCTGCGGCAGAAGATGGTACTATTGGCACCGACGGGGCGAGCCGCAAAGGTGTTCTCATTGAATGCTGGTCATTCTGCCTTCACCATCCATCGCCGTATCTATCGTGAGAAGACGGCCGATAGTCTGTCGTCGTTTGGTTTGAATGTCAATCTGAACCGTGACACCCTGTTCATCATCGATGAGGCTTCTATGATCTCCAATGGTAATAATCTTCCTTCCTCCAGTTCCGGTCATGCCATAGACTTTGGTAGTGGCTGTCTGCTCGACGACTTGATGCAGTTCGTCTATAATGGACAGAACTGTCGGTTGCTACTGGTAGGTGACAGGGCGCAGTTGCCGCCGGTTGGCGAGACAGAGAGTCCGGCGCTGATGGCCGATGTGCTTCGTGGTTATGGCATGAAGGTCTATGAGTGCGACTTGAACCAGGTACTCCGCCAGAGCGAGACGTCGGGTATCCTGTGGAACGCTACAAGGATCAGGGAGAACCAAGGCCATCTGGCTCTTCCTCGCATCCGTTTCAAGGGGTTCGCTGATATCCGGATGGTGCCAGGTGATGAACTGATTGACTCTCTGGCCGATAGTTATAGTAAGGTGGGACATGACGAGACGATTGTGATCACCCGAAGTAATAAGTGGGCGAATGTCTATAATCAGGGCATCCGCAACAGAGTTCTCGACCGTGATGAGGAACTCTGTCGTGGCGATCTGCTGATGGTCGTGAAGAACAACTACTACTGGACTAGTCCGACTCCCGCTCCTACAGGGGAGGGGACAGAGGTGGTGGCTCCCTCTTTTATTGCCAATGGAGATATCGCTGCTGTGCAACGGGTGAGGAATATACATGAGCAATATGGCTTCCGGTTTGCGGAGGTGACGATGCGGTTTCCCGACTACGACGATTATGAACTGACGGCTACTGTGGTGCTCGATTCTCTCACGTCGGAGACACCAGCCTTGACACGTGAGCAGCAAGAGCAACTCTACCGGGCTGTGATGGAGGATTATGCTGATGTCTCCTTAAGAAGCGAGCGCGTCAAAAAACTAAAGGGCGACAGGTATTATAATTCTCTTCAGGTAAAATACGCATATGCCGTCACCTGCCATAAGGCGCAGGGTGGTCAGTGGGCCCACGTCTATCTTGATCAGGGCTATATGACCGACGAGATGCTTACGCCCGACTATATCCACTGGCTCTATACCGCCTTCACACGCGCTACTGAGACCCTTTTCCTCGTGAACTGGCCCAGTACCCAGGTCGTTGATGTGATGAAGGAGTATTAAAAAGCCCTGACAATTGTCAGGGCTTTATTGTGTTAATATGTCATCTTCGGCTCAAGCTCCTTGGCCTGGTCGATCATCTTCTGTACCTCACTTACAGCGGGCACGCGGTTACAGATGTTCTTGGCCTCGTTCACCTCAACGAGCTTGGGCTGCAGGTTCTCGGCAACCCTGTGGCGGAACTCCTTCACAGTGTCTACACCGGCGGCCTCGAGCAACTCAGCAAACTGGGGACCTACACCGTTGATGCGGAACAGGTCGGCATGGTTCGTCCAGCGGAGAATGAGCTTCTCGCTGATGCCTGTGGCCTCTGCCAGTTCCTTACGTCCCTTAGGAGCGGCACACTTCTCCAACAACTCACTGACCTTGGTGATACCTGCGGCAACCAGTTTCTCTGCGTAAACGTCGCCAACACCTTCAATGTCGATAATCTTGTAATCCATACTCTAATTGTTTTTAGTTGATTGTTAAATAGGATATTACTCGGCAAATATACGAAAATTCTTTTATAATGAATGCAATGAGCATTTTTTTCTTTAAGTTTTTCATTCCTTTGTGTCCTTTGTGGATATTTTTAGCTAATTTTGCCATCAAAATAGTGAGTGTCATGATGATAGCATTATATATACTGATAGGTCTGGTGGTAGGCGCAGTAGTGCTCTACCTCTTCATGGATCGTAAGATGGACGTGCTCCGCATTGAGGGCGGAAAGAAAGATATTGAACTGTCGATGCGTAATGAACAGCTGGGGGCAGCCACCAGCAGGGTGACCCATCTGGAGGCTGAGAACAAGATGCTCTCAGCCAAGGCAGAGTCGCAAGGACGGGAACTGGAGCTGGTTAGACATCAGATGGATGAGGAACTGAAACGACATGAGGAGCGGTTTAAGAATATGGCTCAGCAGTTGATGGAGACGAGTGCTGCCAAACTGAAGGAGTCGAATACAGAGACCATGACTGGCATCACCCAACCGCTGAAGGAGGCGATCACGAACATGCAGAAGGCTATCAGCGACAACCAGAAGGAGTCGGCCGCTCATTCGGCATCGTTCCGTGAGCAGATCCGTCAGATGATGGAACAGACCCAGCAGTTGGGCGAGCGGGCAGAGAGTCTGACAAATGTGTTACGCCGCGACAATAAGGTGAGTGGTAACATGGGTGAGATCATCCTTGGCGACTTACTGGCGAGTCAGGGACTCACGGAGGGTATCCACTATGAGGTGCAGGCCCGGTTACGCGATGAGATGGGCCGCCCGCTGAAGAATGACGAGACGGGGCGCGAGATGCAGCCCGACGTGATCCTGCATTATCCGCAGGGACAGGACGCTATCGTTGACTCGAAGGTGTCGCTTGTGGCCTACGAGAAGTATGTCAATGCCGAAACACCCGTGGAGAAGGAGCGTTATCTGCAGGAGCATATCAAGAGTGTGCGCAGTCATGTGAACGAGCTGGCTCGCAAGGATTACTCAAAGTATATCAAGAATGGGCGCGACGCGGTCGACTTCGTTATCATGTTCATGCCGTTCGAGTCGTCGTTGCAGTTGGCGTTAGCCAATGACCCGACGCTGTGGCGCGAGGCGTTTGAGAAGAAGGTGTTCGTGACGGGAGAGCAGAATCTCCTGGGTATCCTTCATATGATTCATATCGCCTGGGTACAGAACCAGCAGGCAGAGAATCAGCAGAAGGTCTTTGGACTGGCCGAGCAGTTGCTCGACCGCTTGGGCGACTTTGTGCAGCGCTATCATGAGTTGGGCGAGAAGATCCGTAAGGTCCAGGAGTCTTATGATAGTGCGAACAACAAACTGATCACGGGACGTCAGAGCGTGGCCCAGAAAGGGCGCGAGCTCGTGGACCTTGGTGCCAAGGAGAATCCTAACCGTAAGATCCCCATGCCGGAGATAGGACTGGAATGATATACGTCAGAGAGGATATATGGGACTTTGATCTCGAGTCGTCGCTGCGGAAGATCTCGGAGCAGCGACGGGAGCAGGCGTTGAGGTTCAAGCATGAACAAGGGCGCCGTCTCTGTGTGCTTGCCTACCTGCTTTTGAAGCAGGGACTGCGTGAGGAATACGGCATCATGGATAATCCTGTCTTTGAATACAACGAGCATGGGAAACCCTTCATCGTCGGTCATCCTGAGATCTTCTTTAACTTGAGTCACTGCAAGGAAGCCGTGGCCTGTGCCATCAGCGACCAGCCAGTGGGTATTGATGTTGAGTCTGTCAGGGCCTATAAGGAGCGCCTGGGTCGTTATACGATGAACGACGAGGAAGTGCGTGACATAGAGACTTCCGATCAGCCTGATACCACCTTTATCCGTTTGTGGACGATGAAAGAGGCAACGATGAAGCTTGTAGGGACAGGTATCAGCAAGGATATGAAGTCGGTGATTGATACGGATAGATATAAATATACCACTGTCGATCGACAGCGGTATATCTATACGGTCTGTTCCTTTCGGTAGTTACCGGTCCCTTCGGGGGAGGGGTGAGGTCTTACTTCACAAGGTTGCCAAGGATATCGCGTGTCAGTTCCTTGGTGATGGTACGGGTGGCAGCGCTGGTGGCATTCTTCACCACACGACCAGTACCTGAGGTCTTCGACTTGGTCTTCTTACCTGTCACCTTGTCACTGAT